>NZ_JAHYSG010000005.1 GCF_022095675.1 Dactylosporangium sp. AC04546
CTGTGCGGCGAAACCTGTGGAAAGGGGACGAAGCGGGTGAGGTTGGTATACCTGCCAGCAGGTATCCGCGGGTGCGGAAACCCGCACCGGGAGAGTCCCGCTGGCGGCGAGGCCATCCCACAGCGGTACGAGAGAACGTGGATGTAGACGTTCCACACCCCGCTTGAACAGGTGATCCCCATGACGACACGCCCGGTCGACCCGGTCCTGAGCATGGCACTGTTCGTCTCCGACGCCTCCGCCACCCACGACCTGGACGACACCACCATCCGCGACACCGTCCACCACACCCTCGAACAGCTCGGCCCCGACGAGTGCTACGCCCGCGCCGCCCAGGCCTTCGGCGACCACCCCGACACCGCACTGCCCCGCATCCAGTGGGCCCGCGAACTCGCCGCCCGCGCCTACACCCCCGCACTCGCCGCCGCCTGACAACATCCGGCCCAGCACCACCAGACACGCTGGGCCGGTCGCCCGGGTTTTGAGACGCAGCAAATGGACATATCAGGCCCTACTTGGACCGAAGTGAACGTGGCACACTTTTCGGGTGATGCATACCCCGAGGGTGTTGTCCGGCCGGTACCGGCTGATCGAGACGGTCGGCGAGGGCGGTCCATCGCCGATCTGGCGCGCGTACGACGAGGTGCTCAGGCGGCGGGTCGCCGTCAAGGTGCTGGCCGGCGGGTTGCGTGACGAGGCCCGGCTGCGAGCCGGCGTGCAGGCCGCCGCCTTCCTGAACCATCCCAGCATCAGTGCCGTCTACGACTACGGCGTCGCCGACGGCGAACCGTTCATCGTCACGGAGCTCCTCGACGGCGTCTCCCTGGCCGAGCGGCTCGTCCGGGGTCCCTTGCCGTGGCGGAAGGCGGCCGAGGTGTGCGGGCACGTC
This sequence comes from Dactylosporangium sp. AC04546, assembly GCF_022095675.1. GTDB lineage: Bacteria > Actinomycetota > Actinomycetes > Mycobacteriales > Micromonosporaceae > Dactylosporangium. Next base: position 890 of record NZ_JAHYSG010000005.1, read on the forward strand.
GCGGCGGCGTTGTCGGCGGCACACGAGCGGCGCCTGGCGCACCGTGGCATCGGACCCCGCACCGTGATGCTCACCGGGACCGGCGTCAAGGTCGTCGACTTCGGCATCGCCGCGCTCACCGCCCCCCGCGAGACCGGCGGTCCGGCCGCCGACGTGTACGACCTCGGCGTGCTGCTGTTCACCACGCTGACCGGCGGACCGCCGGCGCGCGGGAAGGCGGGACTGTTCCGCGACGACCCGGAGCCGGCGGCACTGCCGGTGATCCCGGGGATGCCGCTGGAGATCGCCGCGCTCTACCAGGACTGCGTCGCCGCCGAACCCGCCATGCGCCCGTCCGCGGCGGCCGTGGCCCGGCGGCTCGCCGCGTTCGCCGGTGCGGGCGCGGGCGCCGTCGACCTGCGCGACGCGGCGGGCGGCACAGCACCGTGGCCGGGTACGGAGTCCCGTACCGTCAGGGCCACCGATGAGCTTCAGGTGGCGCCCCGGGCCCGGCGTCGTACGGGCTGGCGCGTGATCGCGGTGTCGGTGGCGGCGACGGTGGCTGCCGTCGCCGCGGTCGGCATGGCCGCCGCGGTCATCGGCACGGCGCTGTCCCGTGATCCCGTCGCGGCGCGGTGGTCCGTCCCTGCGGCGCCGTCGGGCGGCTCCGGCGCGGCGCCCGGTGCGGCGTCGTCAGCGCCGGCGTCGGCGGCGGCCGGGACGCAGGCACCGCCCTCGCTGTCGTGCAGTGTCGCCTACCGCGTGAAGGACACCTGGGACAACGGCGCGAACGTGTCGCTGTCGATCGTCAACACCGGCAAGACCGACGTGCGGCACTGGGTCCTGAGCTTCGATCTCGGCGCGGGCTCGCAGACTCGCGACGGCTGGAACGGGACGTGGCAGCAGCAGGGCGAGCGGGTGACCGTGGCCGGCCTGCCGGGCCACGCCGATCTCCCGGCCGGCTCGTCGATCAATGACGTCGGTGCCGGGATCGACGGTCAGCGCGCCGCCGACATTCCCACGAGCTTCACGCTCAACGGCACGCCGTGCACACTCGCCCCGCAGCCGTAGTGGCGTCCGGCGCGGGGCCGGCCGCGGCGGATGCCCGCATTCGTCCCGCCGTACCCCCGCGACGGCGGGACGAATGCGGCGGCTCGGGCTGACGCTCCAGCGGTCAGCCCTCCGCTCGACGGTGCACCGGGCATCTCGGGTCGGGTTGGTCGCGTTCGTGCCAGGTGTCTTCGACACAGCTGCCGTCAAGCAGGTCGATGCGCGCGGTGCAGCGACTCCAGTGGCAGGTACATCCGGCTCCAAGAGCCTCGTCGTAATCCATGACCGGATTCTCCCGCGCCACCGACGCGACGGGCCCGCGTCGAACCAGGCTCACACGCAGGCCACACTGCCGGCACCGGTATCACCCGGCGCCGGTACCCAACATCCTGGATGGGTGAGCGCCGCCGGCGCCGTGTGTCCACAACGGACGGCGGGCCGGAATCAGCAGCGCCAGGAGCGCGCTGAGCAGCGCAATGCCGGCACCGATCCACATGACCGCATGCATGCCGGACATGAACGCGTGCTCGGTCGCGCGGTGGATCGCGGCCGTGGCGAGATCGTCCGGTGGAGCGATGCCCTGCTCGGCCAGGCCGATGTGGGCGACGACCTGACCCACGGCGGCATCGGGGACGCCGGCGCTGTGGAGCTCCGCCGGCAGTGTCCGTGCGACGATCGTGGCGATGACCGTCCCGAACACGGTCGTGCCGAGCACGCCACCGAGCTGGTTCGCGGTGGTCTGCAGGCCGCCCGCGACGCCGCTGTGCTCCACGGGAGCCGTCCCGACGATGGCCTCGGTCCCGGCGACCACGACGATCCCCATGCCCGCGCCCAGCAGGACCAACCACGGCCACTGCCGGCTGTAGGGCGAGTCTGCGGACAGGCCGGCCAGCCCGACGAAGCTGGCCCCGAGTAGCGCCATCCCGAGGGCCAGCGGCCACCGCGAGCCCAGCCGCTCGGTCAGGCGTCCGCCCAGCGGCGAGCTGACCATGAACACCGCCATCAGCGGCAGCAGGCGGACACCCGTCTCCAGCGGCGAGTAGCCGTTCACGTTCTGCATGTACAGGCCGATGGAGAACAGCACTCCGTACAGCGCGATGTTCCCGGTCACGATCAGGACGACCCCGACCGACAGGGACCGGGAACGAAACAGCGACAGCGGAAGGATCGGCGCGGGGAACCGGCGCTGCCGGACCACGAACCCCGCGAAGAGGACCGCCGCCGCGACCGCGCCCGTCGCCAGGTACCACCACGCACGGTCGGCGCCGGTCAGCGCCCATACCAACACGAACAGCGCCCCGGCCAGCGCACCCGCGCCGACGATGTCGAACCGGTCGGCGCTGCCCGGGGAGCGGCTCTCGTCGACCCACCGCACCGCCAACGCGCCGGCGGCCAGTCCGATCGGGGCGTTCAGCACGAAGATCGCCGGCCAGGACAGGTACTCCACCAGCACTCCACCGACGATCGGGCCGGCGGCGGCGGCGAACGCCGATGCCGCACCCCACGTCCCGATGGCACGGTTCAACTCGGCCGGCGGGAACGTCGATCGCAGGATCGCGAGCGTGTTCGGCACCAGGCACGCCCCGGCGAGTCCCTGCAGCACACGGAAGGCGATCAGTGCCGGGGTCGACGGTGACAGGGCGCACCCGAGGGACGCGAGCGCGAAACCGGCGACGCCGAGCACGAAGACCCGGCGCCGGCCGAACCTGTCGCCGAGCTTGCCACCGACGATCAGCGTCACCGCCAGCGCGAGCAGGTAGCCGTTGGTCACCCACTGCAGGCCGCTCATCGACGCACCGAGGTCGCGGGCGATCGTCGGGTTGGCGATGTGCACGACGGTGCCGTCCAGGCTGACCATCACCACACCCAGCGCCACCGCGACGAGTGTCATCCGTTGCTTCCGCCTCGACGGCCCGGTGTCCGCCGTGTCGATCCCACTCATGTGCCCCTCCAAATGAAACAAGCTGTATCAGTTGGGACACGTTGTATCATTTATCGGGTGGGCGACGCTAGTGACCTCAACGTGACGGAACACGAACGGCGGCTGGACGCGCGGCGCAACCGGGACGCGGTGATCGCGGCGGCGATCCGGATCCTGGCGACCGATCCGGAGGCGAGCATGCGGCAGATCGCCGAGGAGTCCGGCGTGGCACGAGTCACCGTCTATCGGCACTTCCCGACGCGGGAGCACCTCATCCAGGTGCTCATCGACCTCGTCGTCGAGGAGGAGCGAGCCGTTGTCACGACCGCGATCACGCCGGACGCCACCGCCGCGGCGGTCTTCGATCGCCTCGGCCCCGGAATCATCCGGGTCGGGGAACGCTACCGGTTCCTCGACAACCGTCCCCGCCGCGTCACCGAGGCACCGCTGCGCCGCCCCGACCCCGATGAGCCGCTGCTGATGTGGCTGACCGAAGCCGCCGGGAGGGGCGAGCTGCGCGCCGACCTTCCCCCCGAATGGATGTACGCGATGATCCATGGGCTCGGCCGCGCCGCCAACGAGGAGGTCCTGGTCGGGCGGCGCACCGCCGACGAAGCCGGCCGGCTGCTCGCCCACACCCTGACGGGCGCTTTCGTCGCCGGCCGCGACGGTTGAGCGACCGCCGCCGAACCGGCGGGGGAGCGGTGCACCCGGACCTATCGGGCGATCACCAGGTTCTCGGCGGGCAGTGTCTGGCAGGCCAGCCGCCAGCCCGCGGCCAGCTCGTCGGCCGAGAACATGCCCCGGGCGTCGGTCTCGTAGGCGCCGGCGAGGACCCGTACGCGGCAGGTGCCACAAGAGCCCTCACCGCACGACTGCGGCAACGCGACGCCGGCGGCGTTGGCGGCGTCGAGCACCGACTGCCCGGGCCGGCAGGGGAACGCCGGGTCGCCGCCGGCCATGCCGATCGTGAACTCGGTGACGCCGGCCTGCGCGGCGGCGAGGGCGATGGCGTGCGCCCGCTCCTGGCGGGTCTCCTTGCTCCGACCCGACACGAACGCCTCGGTGCGGATCGCCTCCCGCGGTACCCGTTGCTTCGTGAGCTGTCCGATCAGGTCCTGCATCATCGGGGCCGGTCCGCAGAGGTGCACCCGGGTCGACGGCCCGGCGTGGGGCCGCAGCTCGTCGAGGCCGATCCGCCCGCTCTTGGCGGTGACGACGATCGACACCTCCAGCCCGGGCAGCCGGGTCCGCAGCGCCATGATCTCCGGCCGGAACACCACCTCGTCCTCCGTGCGGAAGCTGGCGAGCAGCACGATCCGGCCCGCGTGACCGGCGTCGGCGGCCGCGAAGAGCACGCTCATCAGCGGGGTGATCCCGACGCCCCCCGCGATGAGCAGCAGGGTTCGCTCCTCGGCGCCCGGATCCCGGGTGAACTCACCGTGCGGGCCGCTCACCCGCAACGCCTGCCCGACCGCCAGATCCTCGTGCAGGAAGCTCGAGCCGAGCCCGTCCGGCTCGTGCTTGACGGCGATCTCGAAGTACCGGCGCTGGCCGGGGCCACTGCAGATCGAGTACGAACGCTCGATCGGCTCGACGGCGACGGGCACGTCGACCTTCACGTACTGCCCGGCCGTGAACGTGAACGGCATGGCGTCCCCGTCCAGGGGTGCGAACCGGATCCGCCGGACCGTCGGGGTCAGCGCCTCGATCCCGCTCACCCGCAGGTAACCCTGCCAGGGCGTGGCCGGGTCCCGGCGCACCCCGCCGGCGCGGATGGCCCGCCACATCCTGCCGACCTGCCGCGGCTTCAGGACCGCGTTGGCCGCCATCAGCCCGCCGGCCAGGGCCCCGACCACGCCGGGTCCCCAGGCGTCCTGCCCGGCCACGAACAGGCCCTTGACGGGCGTACGGCATCCCGCCCGCGGGGAGCGCAGCCGCTGGGGCGTCGCCGCGAGACCGTAGAAGGAGCCCAGAACGCTGTGCTGGTACGTCTCGAACGACAGCGGCGTCGCGAGCTCCGCGAACGCGATCGACTCCCGGAAGCCGGGCCATCGTTGCTCCAGGCGGGCGATCAGACGCCCGGTCAGCGCGTCCTTGAGCTTCCGGTAGCTCTCCGGCCGCTCCTGTTCGGGCGTCCCGCGCCACCGGTCGACCACCTTCGGATCGACGAGCTCCAGCACCTCGACCGTGTGGAACCGGGCGGCCGGGTTGTTCAGCGAGGCGAACGAGACGTACAGCGTGCCCTCGCCGGGCGGGCGGTGAACACCCTCGTGGTCGTCGAGGTCCGGCATGAACCAGTGGTTCTCGCCGCGGAGCCCGAACGCGGCCGGCGAGCGGTGCAGCCCGAGGAACAGCATGACCGCCGACGACTCCTCGGGCAGGTCCGCCAGCTCCGGGCCTCTGCCGATCAGGGCGTACGTGTTGCGCACGCCCGCCGCCGAGACGACCGTGTCCGTCCGCACCCGGTAGCGGCGGCCGGTGCCGGTGTCCTGCACGTCGACGCCCGCCACCCGGCCCCGCTCGACAACGATCTCGTCGACCCGCTGCCGGGGGCGCAGCACCACGCGGTACCGCTGGAGGATCTCCAGAACGATCCGGCCGATCTCCTTCGGACCGCCCACGGGGTGCGCCGTGCCCTCCATGAAGAACGTCAGCGGGACCGCGGCGTGATAGCCGAAGGCGCTCGACGCCGGCGCGGTGCCGTACAGCCCCCACCGCGCCGCCAGCACCGCCCGCAGCCGCGGATCGCGGACGCTGCGGGAAACCTGGTCCCGCAACGATCGGTATGCCGACGGGAACAGCCGCTCGACGATCGGGGCGCCCATGCGCCGCACGCCTGCGGGGAACGACGCGAGGACGTTGCGTGCGGCCAGCCCGGACATGGCCCGGCGGGTGGTCCGGAAGAAGCCGTCGATGGCGTCGGCCTCGGCCGGGAAGTGCTCCGCGAGACGCGCCCGGAACCGCTGCCGGGTGGCCGGGACGGCGAAGTCGAAGCCCGGGAAGTGCAGGACGTCGTACTCGTCCGGCAGCGGCGAGAGCTGCGCCCGCCCGTCCGTCATGAACCCGAGGAACGGGCCGGCGTCCGCGCTCATGTAGTGCAGCCCGGTGCCGAACTGGAAGCGCCCCGCCCGGGAGAACTCGTGCGTCATCCCGCCGAGCGTGTAGTGCTGTTCGAGGACGAGCACCCGCTTCCCGCCGAACTGCGCGATCGCGCGGGCCGCGGCGAGCCCGCCCATCCCCGACCCGATCACGACGACATCGGCTTCCTCGTACTCGACCATCCACGCCCCCAGGTGTCCGTGCTGCGGGGCTCAGATTGGCGAAGCCGAGTTGATGCCGAGTGAATGATCTGTGGACCGCCACACGGAACGGCGCTCGACCGCGTCCATTTCCCGTCCAGTGCGGCGCCGTAGTTTCCCGCCAACAAACGACCGCGACCTTGCCGTCGCCGGGTGAGAGGTTGGGAAATGCTACGCAATAATCCGAATAATCCGACGATCGTGCTCGTGCACGGCGCCTTCGCGGACAGCAGTGGCTTCGCCGCTGTCGCCAGGCGGCTGCTCGCCGACGGCTATCCCGTGGTCGCCGCCGCGAACCCGCTGCGCGGGCTCGCCTCCGACGCGGAACAGGTCCGGGCGCTGCTGGACAGCATCGAGGGTCCGATCGTGCTGGTCGGGCACTCCTACGGCGGCGCGGTCATCTCCTCCGCCGCCACCGGGAACGCCGGCGTGCAGGCGCTGGTCTACCTGGCCGCGTTCGTGCCGGAGACGGGTGAGAGCACCCAGGCGCTGGTCGAGAAGTTCCCGGGCAGCACCGTGGGCGAGTCCCTCAGGCCCGTGCCGCTTCCCGGCGGCCAGGTCGACCTCTACATCGACCCGCGGGTGTTCCACCCCCATTTCGCGGCGGACGTGCCGGCCGACGAAGCCGCGCTCTTCGCGATCACCCAGCGCCCGGCCAGCGCCGCCGCTCTGGGCGAGCCGGCCGCCGGCCCACAGGCCTGGCACACGATCCCGACCTACAACCTGATCAGCGGCGCCGACCGGATCATCCCACCGGCGGCGCAGGAGTTCATGGCCGAGCGCTCCGGGGCGCGCGTCGAGGTCGTCGAGGGGGCCTCACACATGGTGTTCGTCTCGCACCCGGACAGGACCGCGGCCTTCATCGAGCAGGCGTCGCTGGAGTCGACGGCCGGCACCGACCTTGGAGCATGACGATGCATGACCGCAAGAGCGCGATCAGGTGGGGCCGGCGGGTCCACATCCTCTGCTACGTCGTCGCCAACCTGGCCCAGGTCGTGCTGTGGTGGCTGCTCACTCCGGAGCACTTCTTCTGGCCCTTGTGGTCGATCCTGGGCTGGGGAGTCGGGCTGGTGACCCACCTCTCGGCGGCCCCTCCGGGGCTGCACCGGGCCGGCAGGTCCCTGATGAACCGAGGCCGATATGAAGGCGTATCACTCCCACATACCCGCCGATCGGGGGCGGGCTGAGCATGTCGTTCTTTCTTGAGTTCGTCCGTGACCCGTTGACGGTCGCCGCGGTGGCACCGAGCAGCCCGGCCCTGGCCGAGGTGTCCACCGCGGCGGTACCGCACACCGGTTCCCCGGTGGTCGTCGAGCTCGGGCCGGGCACCGGCTCGTTCACCCGGGCCATCCAGCGGCGCCTCGCCGGGCGGGGCCGGCACATCGCCGTCGAGGTCAATCCGCGCTTCGCCGGCCGGCTGGCGGCCCGCTACCCCGCCGTCGAGGTCGTCAACGCGGACGCGACCGGGCTCGGCGGGGTGCTGGCCGAGCGCGGGATCGACCACCCCGACGTCGTGGTCAGCGGCCTGCCGTGGGCGGCGTTCGGCGAGGACCAGCAGCGCGACGTGCTGTCCGCCGTGGTCGCGAGCATGCCGCCGGAGGGGGTGTTCACCACGTTCGCGTACGTGCACACCCGGTGGGCGCCGCCGGCCCGGCGGTTGCTGCGGTCCCTGCGGTCGCGGTTCGACGAGGTGGTCATCAGCCGGACCGTGTGGGCGAACCTCCCGCCCGCGCTGGTCTACGTCTGTCGGCGCCCCGTCACCGGGTGGGCCGCCGTGCCGGATGTCGTCACCCGCGGCGGATCCCGGGCTCGGTCGCTGATCACCGGTTGAGTCCCGGCGGTCGCCGACGTTCCCCCGGTAGTGGTGCTCGCTCGCGAGCACCGCTACCGGTCCGGTCGGCGGGAGTGACGTCAGCGCCCGGCGAGCACCCGGTGCACCGAGGAGACGGCGGCCGCGCCCTCGCCGACGGCCGTGGCCACGCGTTTCGTCGAGCCCGAGCGCAGGTCGCCCACGGCGAACACCCCGGCGGCGCTCGTCGCGTACGGCAGGGCGGCACCCGGCGAGCCCGGGCTCAGCCGGTCGTCGGTGAGCACGAACCCGTCCTCGTCCACGGCGACGCCGGTCAGCCAGTCGGACGCCGGGTCGGCGCCGACGAAACAGAACAGCGCCCCGCAGTCCAGCCGGTCCCGGCGCCCACCCGCCCGTTCGACCACGATCGAGTCGAGCAGCTCCTCGCCGCCCAGCTCGCGCACGACGGTGCCGGTGTGCACCCGGATCCGGGGATGCGCCCGGATCCGCTCGGTCAGGTATGACGACATCCGGGCATCGGGGTTGTGGCCACGCATGATCAGATCCACCGCCGCACCGTGGCCGGCCAGCGACAGGGCGGCCTGCCCGGCTGAGTTGGCGCCACCGATGACCGTGACCGCCCGCTCCTCGAACCCGCGGACGTCCAGCTCGGTCGCCGCGTACCGGATGCCACCGCGCTCCTCGAAGTACGCCCACCGCGGGACGTCCAGACGCCGGTAGCGCGCGCCGGTGGCCGCGATCACCGCGCCGCACTCGATGCTCGTGCCGTCGCCGAGCAGCACAGCGGGCCGTCGCCGGTGGGCCACGTCGAGGCCGGTGATCGCGCACGGCGCGTGTATCCGCACACCGAACTTGAGCGCCTGGACCATGGCCAGCCGGGTCAGGTCCGCGCCGCTGATCCCCTGCGGAAAGCCCAGGTAGTTCTCGATCCGGGCGCTCATGGCGGCCTGACCGCCGATCCCGGATCGATCCAGCAGCACGGTGGCCAGGCCCTCGGACGCCGCGTACACCGCCGCGGCCAACCCCGCCGGGCCGGCGCCCACCACGACCAGGTCGGGCGGCGGGCCGCCACCCCGGTAGGTGAGCCCGAGCGCCTGCGCGACCGTTCCGGGCGTCGCCCGCCGCAGCACCGAGCCGTGCACGACCGCCGCGGGCAGGTCGCTCTCCCCGAGCCCGGCGGAGCGGATCAGGGCGTGTCCGGGCGCCGACGTCGCGTCCAGCCAGGCGTGGGGGACGAGCAGCTGGGCCACGTACGTCCGCAGCGCCAGCGTGTCCGCCGCGTCCGGCCGGCCGACGATCTCCAGGGCGTTGCCGGCCGCCGCGCCGATGACCTCCCGCCGCACACGGAACGCCTCGACCAGCACATCGGCGACGTCGACCTGCTCGGCCAGCGCCCGGCGCAACGCCGCCGGACCGATCCGGACGACCGTCCCGGCCGACGCCACCCTCGCGGTCAGGTAGACGTGCTGCCCGGTCAGCAGGCTGAGCTCGCCGAGGAAGTCACCGGGCAGGCCGCGGTAGATTCGCCGCGCCGGCTCGATCGCCGTCGCCTCCCGGATGATGTCCACCGTCGCGGTGGCGAGAAGAAAACAGTCGTAGGAGCTGTCCCCGGTCGCGTACAGCGCCTGGCCGGCCTCGGCCCGCGCCACCTCGCCGTACGCGGCGAGCCGGCGGAACTGCTCCTCGTCGAGTACCGGACCGGCCGGCAGTTGCTCATCCATGATCCCGTCCCTCGGCAGTCGCGTGGTCAGAGCATGACCGCATCGAGTGGACGAATCCTTTATCGAGTGGACGGATCGTTGGCCGCCGGCACCCACATCAACAGTCGTAACGGGCCCAGGACCTGCACATCCAGCGAAGGTCGGCCGGCCGGCGAAGCTTCGCCGCCGGGCCGGACGGAATGGACTGGCACAGCCACGCCGCTCGACCCTTCGCACGCCGCACGTGGACCAGCCGGGTTCTACGGGACTGCCTGACCGCACCGGGGTGCCCGGAATCGTGCGGAAGGTCACCGCCTGAATCCGGTACGTCTTTAAGCCAAACTTAAGCCGGAAAACCGTAATCGAATGGGGTCGAAGACCCGACCAGCAGCACTGGAAGAGCGCCTTTCTAAGTCTTCCTTTACGTCTTGAACTAAGGCTCTGAGCTGCAGTAACTTGCTGACCGCACGGATTCCACGACGTCAGCCCAGGACGGCGGAGACAGACGTATGCACAACGATTCCCCCAACCCGCGCCGAAGGCGCCGGACCCGGAACCTCATCATCGGCGCCACGATTGTCGCGGCGGTCGGCGCGAGCGGGGCCTACCTCGCGACCGCGAACGCCGACGAGGCCGCGCCCGGCAAGATCGAGGCGGAGAACTGGTCGGCCCAGAGCGGGGCGCGGACCGAGAACACGGCCGACAGCGGCGGTGGCAAGAACGTCGGGTGGCTCGCCGACGGCGACTGGATGCGGTACGACAACGTGACCATCGGCGCCCAGCTGAGCGCCCGGATCGCGGCGAACAACCGGGCCGGCGGCTCGATCGAGCTGCACCTCGGCTCGCCGGCGGGCGCGCTCGTGGCGACGTTCCCGGTCGCGTACACCGGCGGCTGGCAGAAGTGGACGACCGTCACCGCCACCACGGCGAGCGTCCCGTCCGGCCCGCAGACCCTGGTCGCCGTGATGAGGAGCGGCCAGAAAAGCGACTTCGTGAACGTCAACTGGTTCGCGCTCGGCGCCGGCACGCGCCCGCCGGCGACCGCCACGGTCGCGCCGCCCGCGCCGAGCAGCGCCGCCCCGACCGGCGGCGCCTCGCCCACCGCCTCGGCCACCGGCTCGGCCCCGGCCGGCGGCTGGGTCGACGTCGACCAGGCCAGGTGGCAGGCCGAGCTGGCCGCGTTCAACCAGCTCAAGCAGCTGCCGGTGCCCGCGGGCACCACCCGGGTCGCCGAGTTCCACACCGACTGTTCGGTGTCGAACGAGGCCAAGGACGACCCGATCGTGCTGCCCGGCCTGCCCGGCGCGTCGCACATGCACACGTTCTTCGGGCCGACCGTCGACGCCAACACCAAGCCGGCCGACCTCTTCGCCCGCAGGACGACCTGCAACGCCCCGGGCGACAACAGCGCCTACTGGGTGCCCCAGCTGCTCAAGGACGGGCAGCCGGTCAAGATGAAGAGCTTCCGGGTGTACTACGGGTCGCGTCTGCCCGACCCGTCGGCGACGGTACCGTTCCCGCCCGGCCTCGTCATGGTCCACGGCGACGCCAAGCGCCAGGTCGCCACGCAGAAGGGCGCCCCGGGCCAGTTCTGGTGCGCCGGCAGCGCCGAGGTCGGCCGCAGCGCCGACGGCAACTGGCCGGTCTGCGCCCCCGGCGGGAACCTCATCTTCCAGCTGACCTTCCAGGACTGCTGGGACGGCAAGCACATCGACTCGCCCGACCACAAGTCGCACATGGGCGGCGCGAAGAACGGCACGTGCCAGGGCGACTACCCGGTCGCCATCCCGAACCTGTCCTTCATGGTGAACTACGAGTCCCTCGGCGGCGACGGCCTCGCGCTGTCGTCGGGGATGGCCTCGTCGATGCACGGCGACTTCGTCAACGCCTGGAAGCCGGAGAACCTCGGCCCCCTGGTGAAGGTCTGCCTCAACGCGAAGGCGAAGTGCGGCATCACCCCGTCCTTCACCGGCGGCTGATCCTCGTCCCTCCGAACGGCCCCGCCCACGGTGGCGGGGCCGTTCCCCGTTCCCATTGGGGTGCGTTGTGCGTACCGCGGCGAAGCTCTTCGCGGCGTCCAGCCTGGCCGTCGCCACCGTGCTGTGGGTGCTCGGCCTGCCCACGTCCGCCCCCGGCCTGGCCGCCGCCGGCCGGCTCGCCGCGCTGTGGTCCACCGACCTGCTGCTGCTGCAGGTGCTCGGCATGGCCCGGATCCCGTGGCTCGAACGCGCCTTCGGCCAGGACTCCCTCGGCCGCTGGCACCGCTGGACGGGTACCGCCTCCTTCGCGCTGCTGCTCGCCCACGTCGCCCTGGCCCTGGTGGCGTACGCGCAGCGCACCGGCACCGACCCGGCGCGGCAGATGTGGGCGTTCCTGACCGTGTACCGCGGCATGGTCCCCGCGACCCTGGGCCTGCTCGCCCTCGTGCTGGTGACGGCGACGTCGCTGCGCCCGGTCCGCCGGCGGCTGCGCTACGCCACGTGGCACCTGCTGCACCTGTACGCGTACGCCGGCATCGCCCTCGCGATCCCGCACGAGCTGTGGCTGGGCAGCGACTTCGGCACCCCGTTCGCGTCGGCGTTCTGGTGGGCCATGTACGGCGCCGCCGCCGGCTCCACCGTCGTGTTCCGCCTCGGCATGCCGGTCTGGCGCACCCTGCGCCACCGCCTGCGCGTCGACCGGGTCGTCGAGGAGGCCCCCGGCCTGGTCTCGGTCTACCTGCGCGGCCGCCGCCTGGACCGCCTCCGCGCCCGCGCCGGCCAGTTCTTCGTCTGGCGCTTCCTGGACGGCGAGGGCGGCTGGCGTGGCAACCCGTACTCCCTGTCCGGCCCGCCTCGCGCCGACCGCCTCCGCATCACCGTGAAGACGGTCGGCGAGGCCACGGCCCGGGTCGCCGAGCTGCGTTCGGGCACGAAGGTGGTCATCGAGGGCCCGTACGGCCGGATGACCGCCGACACGTACCGCGGCGGCTCGGTCACCATGTTCGGCTGCGGCGTCGGCGTCACCCCGCTGCTGGCGCTGCTGTGGGACCTGCCGTACGGCCACGGCAGGGCGACCCTGGTGTACCGTACCCGCCACGCGCAGGACGTGGCGTTCCTGCCCGAACTGGAGTGGCTGGCCCGGGAGCGCGGCGTCCGCCTGGTCCCGCTCGTCGGCCCGCGCGCGGCCCCCGGCTCGTGGCTGCCGGTGGTGTACGCCGACTACGACGACATCGCGGCGCTGCGCTCCCTGGCCCCGGACCTGGCGGACCACGACGTCTACGTCTGCGGCCCCGACCCGTGGACCGACGCCGTCCTGCGCGCCGCCCGCCGCGTCGGCGTACCCGCGCCGCGCCTGCACCGCGAGCGCTTCGCCTGGTGAGCCGCCGGGCTGGGGCGCGTGTCAACGGCGGTCAGCGCCGTGCGACGGACCGGTCGCGCTGCGGGCGTGACCGGTCCGTCGATGAGCGTGCCCGTCCGCGTCAGCAGGAGAGGTTGCCGCCCGCGGGCACACCCAGGATCGCGACGAACTGGTTGTAGAGGTTGACCCGGCTCTGCACCTGTGCGGGGTTCCCGCCGTTGCACTCGATGCTGTTGATCGCCCGGATCGTGGTACCGAAGCCCTGCCCGTTCACCATCGCGTTGTGCGACGTCGTGCCCGCGCCGCCGGTACCGGTCATCCAGTACCACAGCCCGGTCTGCCACGAGATCGACGCGTTCGTCGCGACGAGGTCCGGGTTGTTCAACAGGTCGACGCCGAGCGCGTCGCCCGCCGCCTTGTAGTTGAAGTTCCAGCTCAGCTGGATCGGGCCGCGGCCGTGGTACGCCGACTGGCCGGCGGGGCACCCGTACGGCTGGCTCCAGTCGCAGTACGTCGGCCAGTTGGCGGTGTTGATCTCGTTGATGTACACCAGGCCACCGGTCTCGTGGCTGACGTTGGCCAGGAACGCCGCGGCCTCCTGACGCTTGACCGTGTCGCTGCCGGTCGTGGCGAACGCGGGGTACTTGCGCATCGCGTCGGTCAGCCCGGCGTAGGTGTAGAACGAGTTGCGGCCCGGGAACATCTGGTTGAACTGAGCCTCGCTGACCACGAAGCCCGAGCCGCCACCGCCACCGCCACCGCCCCCTCCACCGCCGCAGGCGAACGGCGACCAGAACCAGGTGCTGATCGTCGGGTCGTATCCCGGGTTGTCATGCGTCGCCTGGTAGTACAGGCCGTTGGTGTACCGCACGATCGCACCGGTCGCGTAGAACTGGCCGGCCACCCAGTTCGGGTAGCTGCACGAACTGCCGCCGCCGCCCGGGACCGTCCACTTCTGGTTGGCCCCGCCGGTGCAGGACCAGATCAGCAGCGGTGTGCCGTCGGCCGTGCCCCAGCCGGCCGCGTCGAGGCACTTGTTGGCCTGGGGGTTGACGATGTCGTTGGCGGCGGTGGCGACCCACTGCTGGGCGCCGGTGCCGTTGCAGTCCCAGAGCTGGACCTTGGCCCCGTCGGCGGTGGAGCCGCCGGAGACGTCGAGGCACTTGCCGAGGGCGCGGATCGTGCCGTCGGTGCCCACGGTCCAGGTCTGGGCGTTGGTGCCGTTGCAGGTCCACAGCTGGACCTGCGTGCCGTTCGCGGTGTTGGCGCCGGAGACGTCGACGCACTTGCTGCCGTAGCCGGTGATCGCACCCGTGCCCGCGGCGGCCGCGGTGCCGGGGCTGAACGGGATGAGGACGACGGCGCCGAGGACGGTGGCGGCTGCCGCGCCGAGCATCCGGCGCAGGCGCGCCGGTCGTGGTCTGTCCATGGGGTTGCTCCTGGGCGGGGGAGTAGGGTGGAACATGGACCCGGATCTATAGGGGACTTTTTTCATATCGCAAATTCGGCTAACTGTAAAGAGTCCTTTCTTTTTTCCGGCCTGCCGTTCAGTGCCCCACCGAGAGCCAGAACGACGACGGACGCAGGCGCTCGCCCAGGCCCAGGCCCGCCCACAGGTCGTCGAACAGGCCACCCAGCGCCGGGTCGTCGGCGATGTACGCGTTGGGCAGCTCCACCACGTACCGCCCCCGATCGGCCAGCAGGAACGCCGCCAGCAGATACTGCTCGGAGTAGGCCCGCCAGCGCCACTCCGGCGGATAGTCGCTCGGCAGCAGGATGTCGTGGATGTGCACCAGCACGCCCGGCCGCAGCCGGGGCAGCACCTCGAAGAAGAACACCGTGACGTCCGAGCCCATGAACGCCCGGTGCGAGCCGTCGAAGAAGACGATGTCGCCGGCTTCCAGCTCGTCGAACCGGCTGAGGTCGGTGTGCTCCAGCGGTTCGCGGATCACGGTGTCGCACAGCGCGTCGATCTCGGCTCGGGGTGCCGGGTCGATCGAGGTGATCGTGGTGCGCAGCCCGTGGTCGGCGATGGCCCGGCGGGCGAACTTCGTCGAGTTGCCCGAGCCGATCTCCAGGTACCGGCGAGGATTGGTCCCCGCCAGAAACCCGGTGAGCGCCAGCGCGTCCAGCGGCGGCAGCCAGCCGTTGCGCCAGTACGGCATCGGGTCGGTCAGCTCGGCCTGCAGCGGGATCGCCCGGAAGGCGTCCAGGTGGGCGCGGAAACCGGCCAGGTGCTGGCGGTACCGCTCGCGCCCCTCGGCGAACCGGGCGGCGAGCTGCGGGTGGACCGGCCGCCCGTACCCGTAGCGGGGCTGCGGATCGCCGAGGTGGTCGACGAACAGCGGGCGGCGCAGCCCGAACGCGGACAGTACCGCACCGTGCAGGACCGGGTGGCGGTCGAGGTAGCGCACCGGCGCGCGCAGGACCGGCAGCGCGCCGAGCAGCTCCAGGCCGGACGAGGTGCTGACGGCGGCCCGGACGCGCCGCCCCCAGCGGCGGACACCGGGGCGGACACCGGGGCGGTCGGAGGACGTGGAGGACACCGGGAAGAGGGTCACGACGAAATCCTTTCGAGGGTGAGCGGGGCGGGAACCCGGGCCGGGCGGAACACGCCCAGCGCGGCCAGGACGACCAACGTGGACACCGCGTCGACGACGGTGATGAGGATCCGGCTCAGCGCCACCACGGTGACCAGGGCCGGGCCGGTGAGCAGGGTGGCCAGGGTGAGCCCGAGCACCAGCTCGCGCACGCCGAGGCCGGACGGGAGCACCAGCGCCACCACCCCGGCGACCACCGCGAGCGCGAAGCCGCCGATGCCGACGGTGAGCGTGGTGAGTGGATCCGCGCCGAGCGCGACGGCCAGGACCGCCACATGGGTACCGCTGATGAGCCAGCCCAGCGCCATCAGGGCGGTGGCCTTGCTCAGCGCCGCCCGGCCGGGCAGCTCCAGCGTGGTGGTGCGGCGCAGCAGCCGGGCGCCGAGCGTCAACGGCGCGCGGAGCGTTCCGGGAGCCAGGACGGGCACCGCGGCGGCGGCGAGCACCGGCAGCAGCAGCCACCACAGTGGACTCACCGCCACCAGGGCGGGCAGGGCGAGCAGCCCGACCAGCAACCCGGCCACCACCGCGAGCCCCTGACTGGCCAGGAAGGCGGCGGCCAGCCGGACCGGCGGCTCCCCGAGCGACGTGGCCATGCTCGCGTGCGCCACGGCCGGCCAGACCCCGCCGGGGATGTAGCGGGCGAGCCCGCCCACGAAGTACACCCGCAGCGCCTCGCGGGTCGGCAGCCGGGTGCCCAGGCCGGCCAGCAGGATCCGCCAGCCGAACATGCCGGGCAGGCCGCCGACACCCGCGAGGACCGCCGCGAGCAGCGCGCTGCCCAGCCCGACCGTTCGCACGCTGTCGACCAGGCCGTGCCGCGCCCGCCACAGCTGGCCGACGAGGAACAGCACGACCAGCCCGTACGCGAGGATGCGCAGCACCGCGAAGATCCGTCGTCTCATCGTGCCCTCCGCACGGTCAGCTCGATGCGCTGCAGGCTGTGGTCCGACATGCCGCGCGGGTCGACGAACGCGTACCGCCGCACCGCCACCGCGTCGGACGTGAACGCCCAGTCGAGGCGCCACAGGTCGACCGGCCAGTACGAGCGCCACGACGCCGGATACAGGGATCGATCGCCGCTCGCCGCGTCGTGCAGCGAGCCGGCCAGCCACCGGATGTCGCCCATCGCCGGGCTGGTGTTGAAGTCCCCGGCGACGAGGATCGGGTTGCGGTTGCCCCGCACGTCGTTCTCCAGGGAGGTGTACTGCCGCTGCCGCGCCGCGTCGCGCAGGCGCAGCTGCCGGTAGAAGCCGGCCGACAGCGGGCTGACCAGGTCCAGCTGGACCGGCATGTGCACGTTGTAGACCGACAGGGTTCCGCCGCCCGCCGTCACGTCCACGCGCAGCGACTTGACCTGCTCGTACACCTGTCGCCAGCTGCTGCCGGGGGCCGGTTCGGCGGGCAGCGCGACGACCCGCCGTACCGGTAGGCGGGTGAGCGTCAGCAGCTCGCCGCGCTCGATCGCGGTGTAGCCGGGGAAGTCGCCGGGGTGCAGGCCGTTCTCCGCGTACTCCTGCAGCAGGTACACGTCGGCGTCCTGGGCGCGCAGGAAGGCGAGGAACCGCGCCGGGTCGTCCCAGTCGTCCCACACCTCCGTGTTCCACGCCACGACCCTGAGGTGGGTGCCGGCCACGTCCCCCGGCGGTGGCAGCAGCGCCGCCGGGTTGAAGCCCGCCTGTGCCCCGCCGACCGCAAGGCCGGCCAGCGCGACCACCAGCGGCCGGCGGCCCAGCCGGAGCAGGGCGGTGCCGGCGGTGAGCCCGGCCGGTACCACGGCGAAGGCCAGTGGTGGCAGCAGACCCGGCACGAGCCACAACCACCAGCGACCGCTCAGCGCGACGTTGAGCCCGGCGAAGACCAACCAGGCGACGCCGGCCGCCACGACGACGCGCCGTCCGATGCGGAAGATGCGGGCCCGCACCGGCCGGTCGGCCACGGTAGGCGTCGAGGTGATGGTCGCGGTCATGCCGCGAGCCCGGTGTACAGGCGGCGGAACCGCGCGGAGCCGGCCCACTGCGTGAGACCGACGGCGATCCCGGCCGCCGTCGTGAGGTTCACCAGGTAGTGCAGCGCCACCACGGCGACGGCGAAGCCTGGTCCCCGATGGCGCAGGGCCGCTCGGAAGAACCGGCGCTCGCCGAGGCACCAGGCGGCGAGGAACGCCACCGGGACCAGCGCGGCGATCGGGCCGAGCAGCGCGGGCGCCGGTGCCGTGGCCAGGGCGAGCGCCGCGGCGAGGCAGCCGCCGGACTGCTGGCTGGTCGCCACCTGAGCGACCCGGCTGCGGTCGAGGAAGAACGGGATGTGCAGCCGGGTGCGGTGGAACACCTTGCGCAGCACCACCCGCAGCGTCGGATCGTTGTCGTGCTTGCCGCGCACCGTCGTGCTGAGCAGCATCCGGTGCCGCGCACCGAGCCGCCGGCCGAAGTCGGCGCCCTCGGTCTCGCGCAGGTGCGGCAGGAATCCGCCCAGCTCGGCGTAGACGGTCGCCGGTATGGCCATGATGGCGGTCGGCACGAAGTCGTGCAGCTCGCCGGCCGCCGCCTCCAGCCAGTAGTACTGGTGGAAGTTGCGGTACCGCTCGACCACACCGTTGACGATGAGCGGCTCCGGCTCGTAGGTGCCGGCGACCACGCCGACGGTGGGGTCGGCCCGCAGCGCGGCGACCGCGTTGGCCACCGCGTCCGGGTGCATGGCCACGTCCGAGTCGACGAAGACCAGGATCTCGCCCGACGCCTCGGCCGCGCCCAGGTTGCGGGCGACCGCGACCCCGCCGTTGACGCCGGTGGACACGACCCGCGCGCCGAGGGACCGCGCAACCGCGACCGAGTCGTCGGTACTGCAGTCGTCGACGACCAGGATCTCCAGCGGCTGGTAGGTCTGCCGTTGCGCGGCCTCCACGCACAGGCCGATCGTGGCGCCGTAGTTGTAGTTCGGGATGATCACGGAGACCAGTGGAGTGTTCATGACGTGGTACCGATCGGGCAGCGGCGGCTCGGGCCGAAGGTCGGGTCGGTGAGGACGCGCAGCAGGCCGCGGGCGCAGCCGGCCAGCAGCGCGATGTGCAGGAGCAGGTTGACGCCGGTGAAGTACGCCAGGTAGGCGAGACCCTTGCGGCGCACGACGAACCGGGCCAGCGGCGGGTCGGCCACCGCGAAGGCGGCCAGCAGCGCGCCGGGCACCGCCAGCAGGGCCGGGTCGAGCAGGCCCAGCGGCACCGTCGCCAGCATGAGCGCCACGACGGCCACGCCGGTGGTGCGGTTGACGGCCAGCCCGCCGCGGCGCATCCGGTTGCGGGCCGAGAAGGGCATGAGCTGTGCCCGCCGGTACTGCTCGTGCAGCGCGTCCGGCAGCCGGTCCACCTCGTCGTGGTAGCCGACCATCGTGTCGGTGAGCCGGATCTGGTAGCGGGTGCGGAGCCGTTCGCTGTACTCGTCGTCCTCCGCGCTGCGCAACCGCTCGTCGAACCCGCCGATCTCGTCGAGGACTCGTCGCGGCATCGCGGCCAGCGCGAACACCGCGGTCTCGGTCCGCCCGACCTGCCGGGTCAGCGCGAAGTGCAGGTGCAGCACCCGGTGGCGCTCCACCGGGCCGTCGTCGACGAGCGGCTCCGGCCCGTACACACCGAAGACGCAGCCGCAGTCCGGCTCCGCGGCCAGGATCCGCACGGCCTGCTCGATCGCGTCCGGGGCCAGGGCGACGTCGGAGTCCACGAAGAAGACGACGTCGCCGCGGCTGGCCGCCACCCCGGTGTTGCGGGCGGCCGACACACCCCGGTTGACCGCGTGGCGCACCACCGTCGCCCCGGCCGCTTCGGCGATCCGGACCGAGTCGTCGGTGCTGCGGTCGTCGACGACGATCACCTCGACCGGTTGGAGGGTCTGCTGCTGCACCGAGCGCAGACACGCGCCCAGGGTCTTGCCGTAGTTGTAGTTGGGGATGACGACCGAGACGTTCATCAAGACTGTCCTTTCAGGACGATCCGCACCTGCTGCGCCCGATGGTCGGAGAGCCCGTCCGTGGCCACCAGCCGGTAGTCGCGGGCGAGCAGCCCGGCCGTGGTGAAGGTCCAGTCGACCCGCCACAGCGGCAGGCCGGCCGGCCACGACCCCGGGTACAGTGCGGTGTTGGCGTCGTGCAGGGTCGCGCGCAGCGCATCGAGGTCACCCATCGCCGGGCTGGTGTTGAAGTCCCCGGCGACGATCGCGGGACGGCTGTTGGCGGCGAGGTCGGACCGCAGCCCGGCGAGCTGGCGGCGCCGCAGCTCGTCGCGCTCCTGGATCAGGCTGAAGAACCGGCGGCTCACCGCGAGGTCGATCTGGACCGGCAGGTGCACGTTGTAGGCCGAGATGACGTGCCCGTCGACGTCGAGATCGCTGCGCAGCACCTTGGCCGCGGCGAACACCTGGTCGAAGCCGGCCGTGCGGCCGGCCAGGTCGCGGTCCGGGCCGACCGGCGGCCGGGCCACGATCGGGAACCGGCTGAGCGTCAGCAGCTCGCCGCGGCTGGCGATCGAGTAGCCGGGGAACGCGGCCCGCAGCGCCGCCTCGTCGTCCACCCGCCGGGCGCCGTCCAGCCCGGCCGTCTCGTCCCAGTGCAGGTACTCCTGCAGCAGGTAGACGTCGGCGTGCTGGGCCCGCAGGAACGCGTAGAGCCGGTCCCGCCCGACGTGCTGGCCCCAGTACTCGGTGTTCCACGCGAACACCCGCAGCTCCGGGCCTACGCCGGAGACTCCACCGTGGACGGTGAGGCCGTTGTACGGCCAGCCGAGCACACCGGCCGTGACGGTTCCCGCCAGGACCAGCCAGGTGGCGTTGGCCGGCACCGGGCGGCCGGACAGGCGCGCGGCCGGCAGCGCGGCGAGCAGCATGACCGGGATGACCAGGAACGTCAGCGGCGGCATCAGGTCGGGCAGCAGCCAGAGCCACCAGCGCCCGGTGAGCAGCCACTGCAGGCCCACGAAGACCAGCCAGGCGCCGGTCGCGCCGACCAGGACCTGGGTGCCCCGGCACCACCTGCTCATGCTGGCGACAGGCGGATCGGGCGCGGCTGCGGAGCGAGGTCGTACAGGCCGCGGAACTCCCGCGACGCGAGCCACTGCAGCGCGCCGAAGCCCGCGCCGGCCACGATGGCCACGCTCTGCAGCACCTGCACGCCGGTGAAGAACAGGCCGAAGCCGGTTCCCCGGCGGCGGAACACGAACCGGTACATCTCGGCGTCGCACCCGATCGACACGGCGAGCAGCGCGGCCGGGACCAGGGCGAAGAGCGGACTCGCCAGGAGCATCGGAAGGCTCAGGACCGCGGCGGTGGCGGCGACGCTGCCGAAGATGCGGGCCGAGGTCTCGAAGCCTTTGGCGAACCTGCGCCGCCTGGTGTAGAGCGGTATCCGCAGCCGGCTGCGGCGGAACAGCTTGCGCAGCAACGGCCACAGCCGCGGCTCGTCGCGGTGCCGGCCGGACAGCGCCGAGGTGAGCAGCACCTGGTAGCGGGTGGACAGCCGCTGGCCGTACTCGACCTCTTCGGTCTCGCGCAGCCGCGCGTCGAACGGGCCCATCTCGGCGAAGACCTCGGCCCGCATCGCGCAGATCGCGCTGAACAGGAACGACACCACGCCCTCGGAGCTGATCCGCCAGTAGTGCGCCTGGAGGCACCGGCACTCCTGCAGCAGGCTGTCGCGCTTGAGCGGGACGTCGTCGAGCATGCCGCAGACCGCGCCGGCCTCGGGCCGGGCGTCCAGCAGCGCCGTGGCCCGCTCGATCACGGTCGGCGCCAGTTCGACGTCCGAGTCGAGGAAGAGCAGGACGTCGCCGGACGCGAGCTGCGCGCCGAGGTTGCGGGCCGCCGCCGGTCCGCTGTTGACGGGGGTACTGACGACCCGGACGCCGGCGGCCGTCGCGATCGCCACGGAGCCGTCGGTACTGCAGTCGTCGACGAACAGGATCTCCAGTGCCGGCACGGTCTGCGCGCGGACGGCCGCGATGGTGCGATCGAGCGAGTCGGCGTGGTTGTAGTTGGGCATGATGACCGAGACCCGGGGTACGGACACGGTGCCTTCTCCTTGGTCGGTGGCGGCTGGTCAGTTGATGAGGGACTGGAGCCGGTGGGCGAGCGCCGGGTCGCGCGAGAGCACCAGCGCGGTGACGAACAGCACGCCCCATACCAGGCCGGTGCCGACGATCGCGCGGTCGCGCAGCAGGACGAGGACGGGGTCGCCGACGCCACGCACCAGGACCGCCTGGATGTACCGGGCGAGCGCGAAGAGGGCCAGCGGCACCGAGGCCAGCATCGCCGGCTCCGCGAACGCGCCGAGTTGCGCGTCGCCCCGCAGGTACAGCAGGAACGCCACGGCGGTGAGGACCGCGGTCAGCTGGATCAGGTGGTCGGTGAGTTCGACGGTGTAGCCGCGCAGGGCGGGGCGGTGGGCGCTGCCGCCGACCGACAGCTCCTGACGCCGCTTGCCGAGGACCAGCAGCAGGCACAGCGAGAAGACCGCCACGAGCAGCCAGGTGGCCACGGGCGCACCGACGGTGAGGTAGCCCTCCAGCACCCGCAGGACGAACCCGGCGGCGACGCAGCCGGCATCCACCAGCGGTATGTGCTTGAGCACCCGGCAGTACAGGACGTTGAGCACCAGATAGGCCAGGATCGGGCCGGGCGGCACGTCCGGGACGGCGATGAGCAGCAGGGCGAGCAGCCCCAGCACGCCGGTCGCGACCGCCACGGCGACGGCGCCGGAGACCCGGCCGGACGCGATGGGCCGCAGCCGCTTCACCGGGTGCAGCCGGTCGCGGCGACGGTCGGCGAGGTCGTTGCCGAAGTACACGGCGATCGAGGCGAGGGTGAAGGCCACCGTGGCCAGCAGGACGTGGCCGGCGCTGGACGCCGAGACCGTCGGCACGGCGAGCAGGGCCGCCGGGACCACCAGGACGTTCTTGACCCAGTGCGCCGGCCGGGCGACCCGGAGGAGATCGAGCAGCAGCGGGGTGGGCACGGCGGTGGATGCGGGAGTCGTTTCCAGAGTCGTCATCGCGGTCCCGTCCTAGAAGAACACCTTGGCGGCGGAGAGAGCCCCTTGCTTCCACGGCTCCCGGCTGGTGACCCCGCTCCCGGACGGCGAGCCGCGCTGCTCGCGCCACCAGTCGAACGTGGCCAGGATCGTGTCGCGGTTGGACCGGGTGGGCGCGTAGCCGAGCCGGTTCCGGGCCTTGGCGATGCTCACGTAGGAGTCGGCGAGGAGCTTGTGCAGCAGCCGCCCGTACACCGGGGACAGCCCGACGCGCTGCAGCAGCGAGAGGACCGCCACGGCCGGCCGGGCCGGCACGCCGACGACGCGCCGGCCGTGTCCGGCGGCGTCGAGCACCGCCTGGAAGTCCTCGCGGATCGTGCCGAACTCGGCGGCGGCGATGTTGTAGGTGTCGCTCGCGACGTCCGGCGGTGCCGCGAGGGCGGTCTGGATCGCGGTGACCAGGTCCTCGACGGCCAGCATCTGCACCCGGACGTCGCCGCGGCCGAGGACCGGGAAGTTGCGGCCCTCGTCGGCCCACTCGAACAGCATCGCGAACAGCCCCATCCGGCCCGGCCCGAGGAACGTCTTGGGCCGCAGGGTGGTGAGGCACACCCCGTCGGCGCGCGCCTTGTCCGCCACGACCTCGGCGTCGGCCTTGGCCTCGCTGTAGACGTCGACCGGCTCGCGCGGGTGCTCCTCGGTGGTGGGCACGACCTTCGGCAGGCCGTAGACCGCGGTCGAGCTGATCTGCACCACGCGCGGCACGCCGGCCTCCCCAGCCGCGTCGAGCACGCTGCCGGTACCGTCGACGATCACCGATCGGATGACGTCGGCCGGGTAGCTGGGCAGCGCCGAGGCGCAGTGCACGACCGCGGTCGCGCCGGTGAACGCCCGCCGCATGGCGGCGGTGTCGCGGATGTCGGCCTCGACGTGCTCCAGCCGGGTGTGCGGTGGCACGGCGCTGCCGCGCCGGTCGACCCCCCGGACCCGCTCACCCGCCGCGAGCAGCCGCTCGACCAGGTGCGTGCCGAGCATGCCGGCCGCGCCGGTCACGACAACCGTCATCGCCCAGTCACCTTCTCGCGGACGAACGAGGTCAGCAGCGCGGGCAGGCCGCGGCTGAGCGTGGCGTCGAGGCTGTCCAGGAAGTGCTCCACGTCGTCGTCGGAGACGACCAGGCTGGGAGCGACCATGAGCGGGTTCTCGACGTTCGGGCTGTAGTAGGTGACGATCCCGTGCTCGCGGAACAGGTGGGAGATCACCGACAGCGTGATGAGCTTGGTCTTGAACCGCGGGTCGTGCGCGAATCCGGGCACCAGCTTGCCGGCCAGGGCCAGGATCCGCGGGCCGCCGTCGAGGAAGACGCCCCACAGTGCCCCCGTCCCCTTGACGTCGCGGACGACGTCCGGGTGTGCCTTGGCGATGCGATGCAGTTCGGGGCCGAGCGCCGCTTCCAGCCGTCGGGCGCGGGCCGGGTAGTCGTCCTCGACCACGACGTTGACCGCCTCGATGGCGGTGGCGGTCTCCTCGCCGAACCCGTAGTACGTGGTGCTGTGCAGGATCACGTCGGCCAGCCGGTCGTAGGCCTTGCGGAACACCGGCTCCCGGGCGGTGTAGCCGGAGATCGACGCCTTGCCGCCGCCGAGCGACTTCGAGTACGTCAGGATGTCCGGTACCAGGCCGGCGTGCCGCATGAAGTAGAACAGGCTGCCGGTCTTGCCCCAGCCGGTGTAGATCTCGTCGAAGATCAGAATGATGTCGTTGCGGTCGCAGAGCGCGCGCACGGCCCGCAGGTCGGCCTCGGACCAGTGCCGCATGCTGGAGGCGCTGAACGGCTCCAGCATGATCGCGTAGACGTCGCAGCCGCCGTCCGGGCGCCGGGCCGTCTCGACCGCCGCGGTCAGCCCGGCCAGATCGCCGTACGGGTAGACGCCGATGTTCGGCAGGCCCGGGAAGGCGAACGCGTTCTCGGTCGAACCGGTCAGGCTGCCCGCGCCCAGGGTCTTGCCGTGGAAGCTGATGTCGGCCCGCAGGATCGTGCCGCGGCTGCCGCCGTGGTACTTGTACGCCATCTTGATGGCGCCCTCGTTCGCCTCGGCGCCGGAGTTGGGGAAGTACGAGATGTTCAGGTCGCCGGGCAGCAGCGCGGCCACGTTGTGGCTCAACGCGGCCAGGTAGGGCGAGAAGAACGCCTTGTGGACCTCCATCCGGCCCTGCTCGCCGTAGCGCTGCCGGGCCCGCAGGATGCGGGGGTGGTTGTGGCCGTGGTTGAGCACGCCGACGCCGCCGGTGAAGTCGAGCACCCGCCGGCCGTCGCGCAGCCAGATCGCCGCGCCCTCGGCCCGTTCGACCAGCTCCCGGCCGAAGCCGAACGTGGTCATCAACGAGACCTGACTGCGGCTGACATAGCGGCGGTAGAGCTCGTGCACCTCTTTGGTGGACAGCTGCTCCACCCGGTCCAGGCTGATCATGTCTTGTTGCATGTGCCGCCTCTCTTCGAAGTACCGGTCGGAAAGCTGGCGGCAGTCCAACCTGACGACCTATCAGGTGGGCATTCGGTGGCTATTCGGTGACCCTGCGTAGTCGGTCGCCAGGTCCACGACGATGAGGCGGCACCCGTGCACCCGGCGGACCAGGGCGGCGAGCAGCACGGCCCGCGGCTCGGCGGCGGTGAGCAGGACGTCGGCGGCGGCCCGCAGCGGGGCGGGCAGGCACCGTTCGCCGAGACTCAGCACGACCGCGCCCGCCGCGAGCCAGCCGGCCCGGACCGGTGCCGCGTGCACGGCGTCGACCAGGAGCACGAGATCGGCGCCGCGCACCACGTCACGGGCGTGCCGGCCGACGCACAGCTGGACGCCGCGGCGGCGCAGCGGCTCGACCAGCCGGTCCCACAGCTCGTCGGCGGCCCGGTCGTCGGGGTCGAAGAGCGCGACCTGGCTGACGGTGGGCAGCAGCTCGGGCAGCAGTGCGAGGTATTCGCCGGCGGGTGCACCCGCGCCGAGCAGGCCGACGGTGAGCACTCCGCGATTGACCAGCGCGCCGGCGACCGTCAGCCCCAGGCGGGCGGTGCGTTGCTCGGGTGCGTCCGGATGAACCACAACCGGAGACTGTGCGGTGCCGGGCTATCGGCCCGCTATCCGTGCAGCATTCGCCGACCCGAGTTGGCGGACGAATAGAGCATCGAAATGCGGCGATGTTTCCGTGATCCCCAGCGGTACCACACGGGTATCCGGCAACCGGGAGGGGACACCGAGATGACGCGCAGACTCGACAGCAACTGGGGTTGATACTGATCCGGATTTCGTCAGTGACTATCGTCGTGCTCGATGACACCGAACTCGACGACGCTTCGTGCGGGACGTGACTGAGATCCTGACCGCGTTCTGCGCTTGCCTGTATGGCCGTCGGTCCGCTGCGCGCAAGGCCAAGGCTGCGATGCGCACTGCCGAGGTGACGGCATGACCCGTATGACCCGTGTCAAGCAGGGGTTTCGGGTTGAACTCGCACCCACGCCGGAGCAGGCCGAGGTGATGGGTCGCCATGCCGGGCTGTCGCGGTACGTGGAGAACTACGCCTTGGACAAGATTCGCTCTGCGTTCGCTCAGCGCGCTGCAGAACAGTCGTACGGCGTGCCTGCCGATCAGCTGACCCGCGCCCCGTGGACGGCGGTCGATCTGGAGAAATTGTGGCGTGCCGAGCACCCGCGGGTCGCCCCCTGGTTTGCCCGGTCCGGTCTGTCGTCGCGGGTGCCGAAGGAGGCGTGCCGGTTGCGGGCGGCCGGGCTGCAGAACTGGTGGGAGTCGAAGACCGGCAAACGCAAAGGTCGCAAGGTAGGTTTTCCGAAGCTGCGCAAACGCAAGCACGGATCCCGGTTCCGCTACGACGCCGACCGGGCCAAACCCGCCAGCGAACGGGCGGTCATGCTGCCCGGTATCCCCGGCAAGGTGGCCACCCACGAGCCGCTGTCCTGGCTGACCGAACGCCTCGCTGACGGCCGCGCCCGGATCATCGGCTGTACCGTGCGGGAGCAAGCGGGACGGTGGTGGGTGACGTTTCAGCTTGACGTCGACCGCGCCGACCTCAACGGCCTCCGCGCCGTTGAGGCGGAAGCGCCGACGTGCGGCATCGACCTCGGCCTGAAGACGTTCGCCGTCATCGTCGACGACACCGGCGAGGTGGAGGAAGTCCAGGCGCCCCGCGCGCTGAAGGCCGCCCAGCGCAGGTTGCGCCGGGCGAACAAAGCCCTGCACCGCAAGCAAATGGGCTCAGCGAACCGGGCCAAGGCCCGGCAGCGGGTCGCCGAGATCCACCTCAAAGTTGCCCACCGACGCGGCGATTTCCTGCACCAGCTCACGACGAGGCTCGCGAGAACCAAACGCGCCATCGCCGTCGAGAGCCTCAACGTCGCCGGGATGATCCGTAACCGGCGTATGGCCCGCGCCGTCTCGGATGCCGGATTCGGCGAGTTCATCCGCCAGCTCACATACAAAACCGACTGGTACGGATCGAAGGTGTGGGTTGCCGACCGCTGGTACCCGAGCAGCAAGACGTGCTCGGCGTGTGGCGCTGTCAACTCCGGGCTGACGCTCGCGCAGCGCCTATGGGTGTGCCAGTGCGGCGCCGAGCACGACCGAGACCACAACGCGGCCCGGAACCTGCTCGCCGCGATGCACGCAACCTGACAACTTCATCGTCGGCCCGTAGTTCCGGGAAGACGCAAAACGCCTTGTTGGAGGGCATGTAAGACCCCGGCGCGAGCCGAGGCTGAGCCCAGTGAAGCAGGCAGAGAGTCCCCGGGTTCTCAGAACGGCAGCCCGTTCATGCCGGCGGGGTCAGCTCGCTGATCCGTTGCCGGAGGCCGCGAACCTCCGCGGTGTCGTCGTCACGATCGACGTCGCCCAGCAGGGCTCCCGCGCTGACCGCGGCACGCATGGCGCCGTGCGTGTCGCCGAGGCGCAACCGCAGTTCCCCCAGCACGACCAGCGCGTTGACCTGCTGCACGGTCGCTCCGACCGCACCGAACGTCCGCGCCGCGGCGGTGAGCCACTCGCCGGCCCGTGCCGGTTCGTCCCGCTCAATGTCCAGCATGCCGAGCGCCTGCCGGGCGTGCGCCTCCACCAGCCGGTCCCCGAGCCCCTCGGCCAGCTGCAGCACCTGCGACAAGGCGGTCTCCGCCGCCCCGTGCCGCCCCTCGCGGTGGCGGACCCGGCCGAGGCCCAGCAGCGCGTACGCCTCGCCGAGCCGATCGCCGTGGTCCCGGGTCAGCCGCAGGACCTGATGGAACGCCTCCGCGCCACGATCCAGCTCGTCGCGGCGCAGGTAGACCTCGCCGAGCCGGAAGAGGACCTGCCCCTCGACCCGGCGGCTGCCGGCGATCTGGGTGATCGCCAGTGCGTCGTCGAGGATCTTCTGCGCCTGGTTGGCGTCGCCCGCGTCCAGCCGCAGCGCGGCCAGGCTGGACAGCACGTGCGCCACCGCGATCTGGTCGCCGGCCTCACGCAGGATCGGCAGTGCCTGCTCGTACCCGCGGCGGGCCAGGTCCGGCCGTCCGGCGATCCGGTCGAGGAAGGCGAGGTTGCGCAGGACCAGTCCCCGCCCGTGGTGGTCGTCGCAGGCGGTGAAGCCGTCGAGGGCCTGGCGCAGCCGGTCGCGCGCGTCGGCGTGGCGCTGTTCGACGATGTGCAGCGCACCGAGCGAGTACTGCATGGCGGCGATGCCCCGCCGGTTGTTCAGCTGACGGACGAGTGCGAGCGCCAGCTCGGCCGATTCCCGCCAGTCCACCAGGTAGCTGCGCGCCTCGAACAGCGTGACCAGCGTCAGCGCGAGGTCCCAGGCCAGCTCGTCCCAGCGGTTGCGCACCGCCTGGCGCAGTGCGGCCGTGAGGGCCTGCCGCTCGGCCTCCAGCCAGCTGAGCGGCTGCTCCAGCAGGGCGGCGGTCGCGCTCTTCGGCAGCGCCCAGCGGGGCTCGGTGCCGTGCAGGACGGTGTACTGCCCGCCGTACTCACGGCGGTGCGCCTCCTCGGCCAGGTACAGCCAGCCGGCGAGGGCCCGCCGGACCGCGGCGGCCCGCTGGTCGTCCGGCTCCTCGGACTGGGCCCGCTCCCGCGCGAACACCCGCACCAGGTCGAGCAGCCGGAACCGGACCGGCCCGTCGGGCGTCTCGGCGAGCACCGCCAGCAGGTGCGCCCCGACCAGGTCGTCGACCAGGTCCTCGGCGTCGTCCAGGGCCACGTCGAGCAGTGCGGCGGCGGCCCACGAGCCGAACTCGGGCGCGTCGAGGCAGGCCAGCAGCCGCAGCAGCCGCTGGGCGTCGGGGCCGAGGCCGGAGTAGCTCACCGCGATGCTGGCCCGTACCCCGAGCGCACCGTGCTCCAGCTCGTCGAGCCGGCGGGTCTCGTCGCGCATCCGGCCGATCAGCCGGCTGGGCTTCCAGTGCGGGCGGGAGGCGAGCCTGGCCCCGGCGATCCGCAGGGCGAGCGGCAGCCCGCCGCAGAGCAGGGCCAGCTCGGTCAGCGCCGGGTCGTCGCGGCCGGCCCGGGCTGCCCCGACCACCGCCGCGAGCAGGTCGACCGACGGCTCGGGCGGCAGCACGTCGAGCGACACGTGCTCGGCGCCGGGCAGCGCGGTGAGCCGATGACGGCTGGTCACGATGACGGCAGCCGGTTCGTTGCCGGGTAGCAGCGGGAGCACCTGGGTTTCGTTGACGGCGCTGTCGAGCAGGATGAGCATCCGCCGGTCCGAGATCAGGTCGCGGTAGACCTCGCCGAGGGCGTCGACGCCACCGGGTATGGCCAGGCCGTTGACGCCGAGCGCGCGCAGGAACCGGCCGAGGATCTCCACCGGCTGGACGGGCCAGGTGCCGTCGGACAGGTTGGCGTACAGCGTGCCGTCGGAGAATGCGGCGCGCAGGCTGTGCGCGACGTGCAGTGCGAGGGCGGACTTGCCGACCCCGCCGGGGCCGGAGATGGCGACGATCGCCGGTTGCCGGGTCGCGCTGCGGCCGGTCGCGCCGGTGACCGCCGAGGTGACGCGGGCCACCTCGGCGGCGCGCCCGGTGAAGTCCGCGGTGTCCAGCGGCAGCAGGTTCGGCGGTACCGGCCGGGACCGTGCCGCCCTCGGCGAGTCGTCGGCCATCGGCACCGGTCGGGGCCGTGCCGGAGTCGGCGGATTCCCGGCCGCCGGCACCTCGGCCCGTTCACGTCCCTCCTGGGCCCCGGCGAGCACCAGCTGTTCGATGCGCCGCAGCTCCGCCCCGGGTTCGAGGCCGAGCTCGTCGACCAGGACCGTACGGGCCTGCCGGTACACGTCCAGCGCTTTGGCTCGTCGGCCGCTGCGGTGCAGCGCGGTCATCAGCGCGCCGTAGAACCACTCGTGCAGCGGGTGCTGGAGGATGAGCTCGCCGAGCTCCCCGACCAGCTCGGCGTGCCGGCCGATCTGCAGCTCGACCTCGATGCGCCGTTCCAGCACGGCGAGGCGCCGCTCTTCGAGGTGCAGGGCGCTGGCCTCCAGGATCGGGCCGGTCAGCCCGGCGAGCGGCGGACCGCGCCACAGCTCCAGCGCGGAGCGGAACACTCCGGCCGCCTCGTGCAACGCACCGTCGGCGACCAGCCTCGTCGCCTGCGCCGCCCGCTCCTCGAACTGCCGCGCATCGAGCCGCGCACCGGTGAGCATCAGCGCGTAGCCGGGCGGGCGGGTTTCGATGACCACCAGTGGGCCGGCCGGCGCCGCGGCGGCGAACACCCGCCGGAGGGTGGAGACGCAGATCTGGACCTGCGAGCGCGCGGTGGCCGGCGGGTGCTCGCCCCAGAGCACCTCGATCAACCGGTCGGTCGGGACCATCCGGCCCGCCTCGAGGCACAACACGGCCAGCACCGAGTGGGTCCGGGGCCCGCCGAGCTGGAGCGACCGGCCGTCCACCGAGACTTCGACCGGCCCGAGGATGCCGATGTCCATGCCGCTCCGCTCTCCAGCCGCCTTCTCCGGCCGCGGCGACGAGGACAGAGAGATACACGACGGTGAATGGAGCGTAGCAGCGGACATGATCCCTTGGCCATGTGGAGTAATCGGCCACGGCCACCCCAGTCGGGCGGAACCGGTCAACACCGCCCGGCCTCGCCGCCGTCGGCGGCGAGGCCGGTGCGCCCGGAGCATCGGGTCAGCGGCTGGAACGAGCAGTCATGACGTTGCGGGGTCTGGATCGCCGGGGTGGAGTCGCTCGGTGAGGAAGGCGAGGATCTCGTCCTTGGCGCGCATTGTGGGGTGTCCTTGCTGGTCGACGAGGTGGGCGGTGGCGACGCTGTGGGGGCCGCCGACGATGTCGCGGAAGAAGGGCGGCGGGTTGGGATTGGCCGTCTCGCCCGGGATGACGCGGCCGTCGAACGCGTCGCCGAGAAGCGCCTGGTAGGCGGCGAATCGCTGGCCGGTACACCATCGGTCGTTGTCGAAGCGGTAGGCGAGCACCTTCAGCCCATCCCGCCGTATCCGCTCCCGGACCTCGACGGCGTCCTCGTCACTGATCGCTAGGCCGCCGGGGTCGTCCAACGGCAGCGACGGATGGTTGACGACGGGGGCGATGACGGCTGGTTCGAGTGTCATGGCGAGCGCAAAGTTGCCGGTGAAGCAGAGTCCGATCGCTCCGACGCCCGGTCCGCCGCATTCGCCCAGCGCCGTCCTCGCCAGCCCTCGCAGCCAGGTTACGACAGGGCTCGTTCCGCCTCCGGCGAATGCCCGGAACTCGGCGCTGACGCAGGCGCGGCGGATGACCGTCTCGCCGTCGGCGGTGGGGAAAGCGCCGTCGACACCGAACAGCGATGGAAGGTAGACGGTCAATCCCGCGTCTCGGATCCAGCGCGCGAAGCGGACGACGTCGGGGCTGATTCCGGGCATCTCCGGCATCAGAATGACGGCCGGTCCGGATCCGCCGGCGTAGACGGTCTTGCTGACACCCCCGATATCGACAAGCCGCTTTGAGAAGTCCGCGAGAATGTCACCCGGCTGCGGTTCTGTCATCGCCATGGCCGCATCGTCCTGCGCGGTGCCCGGCCCTGGCCACGGGCGGGATCGCCAACTTGGCGGGTAATCTCGCCACCATGGTGACCGCCCTTCGCGTCGGAGTTCTTGCGTATCAGGGATGCTTCGCGTCGGAAGTCTTCGGGGTTCCGGATCTGCTCACGATGGCCTCGCACATCGCCGCAGCCGATGGGATCAGGGATCCTTGCTACGACGTATCGGTCCTGTCGCCGCGGCGGCAGGTAGTCGGAGCGGGCGGGGCGGTGATCGCCGTCGTACCGGTGCGCCGGGTGGATGTCCTTGTTGTACCTGGGTTTGAGCTGTATCCCGGACTCGACCTCGATGCGACGCTCACGGCGCTGCGGCCGGAGATCGAGACCATCAGGACCAGTGCGCGATCGGGGATCGCGGTGGTGTCGATCTGTGTCGGCGCGTTCCTGCTGGCCGAAGCCGGCCTCCTCGATGGTCGGCAGTCGACGACCGCGTGGCTGTTCGCCGGCGAGTTGGCGCGCCGTTGCCCGGGCACGGACGTCCGGCCGGAGAAGCTGGTGGTCACTGACGGCGGGGTGACCACGACAGGCGCGTTCAGCGCGATGTACGACTTCGCCCTCGGTCTTATCCGCGAACACAGCGGCAGCCGGGTTGCCCGCGCTACCGCGCGTATCGCACTGGTCGACGACGCGCGGCCGAGCCAGGCACCGTACGTCGACCTGGCACTGTTGCCGGCCACCGGCAGGGCATTCTCGCAGAACGTCAAGCGCCGACTGGACCGGAAGATGTGCGAGCGGTACGACCTCGAACAGCTCGCCGGGGCGTTCCACATCAGCACCCGGACCCTGCTGCGGCGGTTCCGCGCGGAGACCGGCCAGACCCCGCTCGAGTACCTGCACTCGGCGCGAGTGCGCAAGGCGAAACACCTTCTCGAGACCACGGACAGAACATTCGCGAGCATCGCTGCCGAGGTCGGCTATCGAGACTCCGGAACCTTCAGTGCCGTTTTCACCCGGCTCACCGGCCACCGGCCACGGGACTACCGGGCGACGTTCGGCCGGAATACCGGACGTGCTGCCCGGCCGACGAACCCGGTTGGAGCCATTCGGTGATTGCGGCATTGTGCACGGTGGCTTCGTAGCGCACGGCGAGCTTGTCGAACCGGGTGGCCACGGAGCAGCGACCATTCCCTGGCACGTCTGTGCGTGCCCGTCCGGCATGACAGCATGGCTCGGTGACCAACAGCATCGACTGGCACGACTGGCACCTGCCGTATGCCGACGACACATCGCCGTTGTCGCGGCGACTGCGGCTCGTGCAACAGCACATCAGCGACTGGCTTGATGAGCGACCGGAGCCCTCGCTCCAGGTCGTCAGCGTCTGCGCGGGGCAGGGACGCGACCTCATCGGCGTTCTTGCCCAGCGACCGGACGCCGACCGAGTGCGGGCGGAGCTCATTGAGTACGACCCGCGCAATGTGGCCGCCGCCCAGGAAAGCATCGCCGCCGCCGGACTCGCCGGGCTCAGCGTGACCAGAGCCGACGCCGGTGACTTCGCCGCTTACCGCACCGCGATCCCGGCGGATTTGATCCTCCTCGTCGGCGTGCTGGGCAACGTCAGCGACGACGACGTGCGCGCGACGATCGATGCGTTGCCCCGGCTGTGCGCGCCCGGTGCGACGGTGATCTGGACCAGGACCCGTCGCGCCCCTGACCTCACTCCCGAAGTTCGCGGTTGGTTCGCCGACGCCGGCTTCAACGAGACGGCCTTTCACGCGCCGCGCGACGTGCTGTTCTCCGTCGGCGTGCACCGGTTGCAGGGAGATCCACAGGACGCTCCGCCGAACGGGAAGATCTTCAGATTTGTCGTGTAGGCGCAGCTGGAGCCGCCGCGTCAGGTGTTGACGGTGATCATTATCGTAAGGTATGCCGATCACACTGGAGATAGTCGCCGAGCCGAGCGTTGCCGAGTTCCGCAGCCTGCCCGACAACGCCGGCAGGATGGGCGCGATCCGGGTGGCGCGCGAGGACCTCAGCACCCTGGCGGACTATCTCGACCGGCGCTTCGAACTGCCGGGGACCGGGACCGTGGAGGAGCGGCTGACTGCTGCCATCCAGGCGATGGCCGACCGCGGTGAGATACAGACCCGGTACCGCAGCAACCACGACCACATCGCCACCTACTGCGAGCGGGCCGGGGTCGCCTACAACCGGAGATGGTTCGACACCAGACGGTGGAGCCCGACGGAACGCCGCACACCACTGTTCCGGACCGCCGAGCCCAACGGCTTCCTGCGCACCATGTCGCTGCTGCTGTATCCGTTCGGTGGCGACGGGATCAACCATTCGCGGCTCGGGGTCAGCTTGCAGGAGGACTTCTCCGACCCGGCTGCGTCGTATCCCGACGACGTGTACACCGCGTACAGCTACGACCTGTCGATCGCCTACGAGTCGTTCGGGCCGCTGGCCGACCTGCTCGAGGAGCGCTTCGCGCTGCGGTCCGAGGGGCACATCGAGGAGCGCGCCGAGGCGATCTTCACCGGGCTGGTCGAGCGCGGCGAGCTCGGGTCGCACCTGCCGCCGGGCGACAACCGCGAACGGCTCGCCGGCTGGTGCCGCGAGGTCGACATCCGGCCGACTTGGGGCGGGCACAACCGCAGGCATGAGATTCTGCGCGCCGAGCAGCTCGGCAAAGCAGACGGACTGGTCCTCGAGGTCTCGTTCTGGCCGGCGTTCTGGCCGCCGCCGGTCATCCGTTTCACCGAGGCGTACCGGGTCGGCGACCTTCGTCACGGCGGCACCCAATACGAGGTCACCGCGCCGTTCGAGTCGATGCCCGTGCTGGTCGAGGAGTTCGAGCGGCGGCTCCGGCTGACCCCGGCCCCCGGGCGGACGGACGACCGGCTCGTCGCCTGCTTCGACGCCCTCGCCGAGCAGGGCCATCTCAGCGCTGGGCTGCCCCGGCAGGGCAACCGCGCGGTGGTGGCCGAGTGGATCACCGCCGCCGGTGTCACGCCGACGCTTCGCGGGTTTGCCCGGACCGAACGGCTCCTGCAGGTTCACCGCACGTCGACCGACTGCATGTACGAGTTGACCCTCACGATGGACTCCGCCGCGCGTGACGGGGGCGTCTCGTTCTCCGAGAAGTACGACTATCTTCCGCGGTCGGGTGACGCCGGCCGGGAGTACGCCTACGGGGTCAGCACCTCGTATGCGTCGATGGCCGCCCTCGTCGCGTACTTCGAGACCGAGCCCGGTGAAGGAGACCTTGAGGAGCGGCTGACCCGTTGCTTCAAGGCGCTCGTCGAGCGCGGGGACCTGACCGCTGAGCTGGGGCTCCGCGCGGCGCGGGATCGGGTGACGGCCTGGTTCACGCAGGCCGGGGTCGCCGTCAAGCCCAGCGACTGGGCCTGGATCAACAGTGACTGATGGGGCTTCGACCCGGCGCGGTGTTCAGCGCCGAGGAACCGACAGGGTCGGCGAGGCTGAGCCGTTGCGGCGGCGCGCCGGCCGCCGCAGTCCGACTGGCTGGGTGGCGGCAGTCCGCCGGTCGCGCCGACGCCTATCGTCGCTGTTTTCGGCCGAAGTCGACCCGCACCATCTCGAAGCGCTTGAATCGCTGCGCGGCCGCGAACGTCGTGTAGATCCGCTGGTCGGCCTCGGTCAGTTCGACATCGTCGGAGAACAGGGCGAGCAGTGCCCGGGGCCACAGCCGGTAGGTCGCGATCATGTTGATCTCGGCGCAGAGCATCAGCACGAGCGCCTGCAGATAGATCCAGGCGAGCGCGGCGAGGACGAGTCCGAACGTGCCGTAGAGCGCGCTCGCGTGACTGAGCCGGGCGCCGACGTATCGAGCGCCTGCGGTCTGCAACACCATCCAGAAGGCCGCGGCGATCAACCCGCCGACGATGACCTGGCGCACCCGCAGCTTCCGGGCGGTCAGCAGCTGCATCGCCCCGGTGAACATTCCGGCATTGATCACGAACGTCAACAGGTAGCCGAGGGCCTGCAGTCCGGGCCCGGACCGGCCGGTGAGCTCGTGGGCGAAGGCCACGAACGTCGCCGCCGCCGCCGACAGCAGCACCGCGCTGCCGAGTGCCAACAGCAGCCCGAGGCTGCGCAGCCTGGACCGGATCGGATTGGGCTGTTCGTTGCGCGGGATGCCGTAGATGTGATTGAACCCGGCCTGCGCGGCCTGCATCGCCCCCAGCCCGCCGTACAGTGCGCCGAGAACGCTGAGCGCCAGACGCGTGCCGCTGCCGCGCAACCCGCTGACGTTGCGCTCCAGCTCCGGCCCGATGGCCGGCAGATCCCCTATCGCCGTGTGCACCAGTTGCTGGTGCAGGTCAGGGTTGGCCTCCAGGAAGAAGCCCAGCGCGGTGAGGAACAGCAGGGTCAGCGGGAACAGCGAGATGAAGCCGTAGTAGGTCACCATCGCGGCAAGAAACGGGCCACGGTCGTCGACGAACTTGTAGAACACCGCCAGCGGGAATCCCAGCCAGGCGTGCCGGCGCTGGTACCGATCCAACCACGCGACCACGGTTGCCACCTACCCTGTCGCCCCAGCGTCACGCTCGGCTGCCCGCTCATCCCCGCTGCGTGAGGTGGGGGCGCGGTCTCCTCTGGAGGGGGCGTGCTGAAGGGTTGTTCACGCTCCGCGGGGGTAGTCCCGACCTCATCCTTCCCGGATGGCGTTGTGGGCGCTGACGGGCCACCCGCGCCGCGAGCTTTGTGAACGGCGCCGGCTGAGCGGAGGGGTGGAGAGCATGACGGAGCAACGGGCACAGCAGCGGACGGAGGTGGGTCGCGAGGAGCCGTCCGGCGGATGGGCCGGTGGCTTCACCGTCTTCGCCGGAATCATGATGATCATTGTCGGCCTGTTCCACATCGCGGCGGGCCTGGCCGCGATCGTCGAGAACAGGTTCTTCGTGATCACACCGGACTATCTGTACACGTTTGACGTGACCGGCTGGGGATGGATCCATCTCGTCGGGGGCTTCGTGGTACTCCTGGCAGGCTGCGCGGTGTTCACCGGACGGCTCTGGGCCCGAGCCGTCGGCATCGTGCTGGCCGGACTGAGCGCCATCGCGAACTTCCTGTTCCTTCCTTACTACCCGCTCTGGTCGCTGCTGATCATCGCGCTGGACGTGTTCGTGATCTGGGCGCTTGCGGTACACGGTCGGAGGGTCCCAGCGTGATGGCCGGCGCTGCCGACAATCGCGGGGCGGCCACGAACGGTCCGGCGGATCGCCACGCGGCTCGCGGAGGCCGGCGATGGTGACCCGTACCGGTCGGGCGCCATACCGGCGATGGACGCACCGGCTGCGGACCGTGGGCGCTGTGGCCTGGTCACTTGTCGGCGTGGCGCTGTTGGTGGTCGCGGTGATTCTCCTGATCATCACCCTGCGGTCCATCGTCATCGCGCTGCTGCTCGCCGTGTTCCTGGCCATCGCGTTCATGCCGGTCGTCGACGGCCTCGAACGGCGCCGGGTACCCCGCAGCCTCGGCGCCGCTGCCACGCTCCTGCTCGTCATCGCGCTCGGTGCCGGCGCGATCGCGCTTGTCGTCTGGGGCGTGGCGAGCCAGCGGGCACAGATCAGCCAGAACCTGAGCGCCGCCGTCGGCGAGCTGCACCGCATCCTCACCTCGGCCGGAGTCAACGGCAACATCGCCGAGGCCGGCCAGCAATCGGTGCTCCAGTCGGGGAACACGATCCTGGCCGGCCTGCTGCCGGCGCTGGGCAACCTGCTGGGCACCAGCGTCAACATCCTGCTCGGCCTGTTCGTGGTGCTGTTCGTCTGCTTCTTCCTGCTCAAGAACGGTCACGCGATCGCCGCCCGGGCGGCCGGACGGCTGCCGCTGCCCGAGCACCTGGGTCAGCGCCTACTCGCCCGGGCCGCCATCGTCATCCGGCACTACTACGGTGGCCTGACCCTGCTCGGCGCGTGCAACGCCGTCGCGGTCGCGGCCGGCGCGCTGATCCTGCGGGTACCACTGGTCGCCGCGATCGCAGTGATCACGTTCCTCGGCACCTATGTGCCCTACCTCGGCGCGGCGGTCGCGTCGGCATTCGCCGTGCTCATCGCGCTCGGAGCCGGCGGGCAGTCGGCCGCGCTGTGGATGATCCTGGTCGTCGTGCTCGCCAACGGCCTGCTCCAGAACCTCGTCAGCCCCGTCGCCTTCGGCGCCACACTGCGCATGAGCCCACCGGCCGTCTTGCTCGCCACGCTGGTGGGCGGCGCGCTGGCAGGCGTCGCCGGGCTCGCGCTCGCCACGCCGGTGACCGCGATCGTGGCCCGCAGCATCGAGGTCCTGAGAGAACCACCTCCGGCAGATACCGAACCGGCGTAGCGAACATCGATGCCCGCCTGAGGGACATCCTGGAGGCGCGACATTGTTGGCGTGGTCAGGGGCTCATGCGCCGTGCGCGTGGTGGGACGCCGCCTCATAGCCCTCGTAGGCGAGGTGCACGGCCATGCCTTTGGCCGCGTGTTTGAGGTTGTGGCAGTGGTTCATCCAGACACCCGGGTTGTCGGCGCGCAGGCCGACCTCCCACACCTCGCCGGGCTGGACGTCGAACGTGTCCATCCACAGTGGACTTCCTAGGAAGGGCCGGCCGTTGTACCGCAGTGCCAGCACATGGTGGCCGTGCAGGTGCATCGGGTGCGTGTCCCGGCTGCGGTTGACGACCGTGAGGTGCACGAGGTCGCCGGCGCGGACCGTCTGCGTGGTGACGTAGGGGTAGGCGCGGCCGTTGACGGTGAAGGCGTACTTCGGCAGGCCGTCCGCCAGGGTCACGCCCCGGTCGAGCACCATCGTGAAGCGCCGGTCGAACCGGCTGTGCGCGTCGAACGGCGTCGGGGCCGGCGTTCCGTAGCGGGTCTGGTCGAGCGTCGGCCAGGCCGCGGTGTTGACCGGCGGCGCGGCGGGCGTGTCCGCGGCGGGCGTCAACCGTACCGTGGCCCGGCCGCCGTCGACGTCCAGCGTCACCGGAGCGGCGCCGGCCGTCACCGCGAGGTCGGCGCGGGCGCCCGCGGGCAGGCGGATCGCCACCCGCTCCAGGACACCGGGCTCGTTGAGGTCGGTGCCGTCGACGGCCACCAGCCGGAACGGCGCGGTGAGCGTGAGCCGGTGCGGCCCGTCGTCGGTGTTGACCACCCGCAGCCGCACCGGCGTGCCCGGCGCCACGGTGTGCGTGGTGGGCTGGTCGCGGTCGCCGACGGTGAGGGCGGTGCCGAACGTGTGCAGCGGCAGCGTGAGGTCGACCCCGTCGGCGGCGGCCGCGCGCGGCCGGACGACCAGCGTGCCGTACAGCCCCAGCCGGACCGCGCGGTCGGACGCCTCGTGGGTGTGGTACCAGTACGTGCCCGCCTGGTCGGCGCGGAACCGGTACTCGAAGGACCCGCCCGGCCGTACCGCCTCCTGGGTCATGCCGGCGACCCCGTCCTCGCCGGCCGGCACGTCGTAGCCGTGCCAGTGCAGCGTGACCCCGGCGGCGATGTCGGCGTTGCGCAGCGTCACCACGACGAGGTCCCCCTGCGTCACCTCGAGGGCCGGCCCAGGAACCCGGCCGTCGAAGGTCCACGCCTGGACGCGCTGCCCCGAGGAGAGGGTGACGGTCGCGGTACGGGCGGTCAGCGTGAACCGGCGCACCGCGATGCCCGACGCCGCCGCGGCCTCGGGATCCGGCCCGCGCACCGAGCTCACGGGCACGCCGGGCCCAACCTCAGGCGAAGACGAAGACGAGGACGAGGTCGCGGACGCGGACGACGGGACGGCGACGGCGGCGCCGAGCACGACCGGCGCCAGCGCCAGCAGCCACACGAACGGCGCCCGGCGCGAGCGGTGCCCCGCCGCCTGCCAGGTGACGACGCCGGCCAGCGCGACCGTGCCGGCGGTGACGAGCCCGATGCCCCAGCCGGCCGGATAGCCGGCGAACAGCGCCAGGACCGGCCCGGCGGCCGCGCCGTACGCGGCGACGGCGAGCGCCAGCGCCGTCCACCGGCGCGCCGTGAGCGCCACCGCCGCGGCCGCGGCCGCGGTGACCGCCGCCATCGGCAGCGTCAGGGTCAGCTTCTCCTGGACGAACCACCAGCCGGCCCGGCCGAGCGCCGCGACGAGTCCGATCCGGGCGAGGAACGCGAGGACCGCGA
Source organism: Dactylosporangium sp. AC04546 (assembly GCF_022095675.1). Taxonomy (GTDB): domain Bacteria; phylum Actinomycetota; class Actinomycetes; order Mycobacteriales; family Micromonosporaceae; genus Dactylosporangium. The sequence continues at coordinate 40,754 of NZ_JAHYSG010000005.1, forward strand.
CGACGACGAGCACGGCGGCCGGGCGGTGCCGCCGGGTCGCGGCGTAGCCGGCCGCGGCGAGCCAGGCCGCCGCCGACAGGACGCCGGCGAGCAGTTCCAGGTCGATGAGCCGGGCGGTCACGCTGTCACCTCGCTCAGCGCCTGCTCGGATCGGGCCGAGGTCTTCTTGGTCCGGGGCGGCGCGGTCCGCACGAACCTGCGGGCCCGCACCACGCCCAGCACCGCCACCGACACGATCGCGAGCCCGTTGAGCGCGTGGAAGCCGAGGATCCACTGGGCGCCGGGCGTGCTCTGCTCCATGGTCATCTCGGTGACCAGGTGGACCAGCACGAAGATCAGGATCTGCACGACCACCAGCCCGAACGGGGCGGCCGCGAGCCCGACCAGCCGGCCGGGCACCCGGGCCGCCGCGGCGACGGCCGTGGTGAGCAGCGACGCGAGCGGGATCAGCATGACGCCGTTCACGGAGTGCATCTCGAAGGACGCGTGGTCGCGGGGGATGGAGAACGCGCCGAACGCGGCGAAATAGAACTGGGCCAGCACCGCGAGCAGCACCAGCCCGCTCATGCCCAGGTATACCTTGCGCACCGTCTTGCTCCAGTCTGAGAGAGGTTCTGAGGGAGGTCCTGACTTAGCGGTGCCGTCACTGTGCGAGCCGGGGCTTGGCGCGCGCTTGGCCTGTACCGAGGGCGGCCTCGCCAAGCCGGCTCCCAGCGGGCGCCAAGCGGCGGTACGCAGGCTGTGGGCATGACTCGCAGTACCAGCTCACCGACGGTCGATCAGGTTCGCCTTCCCGGTCAGGCGGCGGCGCCCGCCGGTCCGCTCGACCTGACCGGCATGTTGGTCATGCACTGGGCGTTCCGCCGGGACCTGGACCGTTTCGCGGCCGCGGTGATCCGCACGCCGGTCGAGGACCGGGTGGCGTGGCGCGCGCTGGCGCGCCGATGGGACCTGTTCCGCCACGTCCTGCACGACCACCACGCCGGCGAGGACGCGGGGATCTGGCCGGCGCTGCGGGCCAAGGCCGATGCGGCGGGGGCGACCGTGCTCGACGCGATGGCGGCCGAGCACGACGACGTCGACCCACTGCTCGCCACCGTCGCCGAAGGGCTGGACCGGATGGCGGCCACCGCCGACCCGGACGCCCGGGCGGCGTTGGAGGTCCGCGTGGTCGCCGCCCGGGAACAGCTCGGCCGGCACCTGGCCCACGAGGAGCGCGACGCCCTGACGCTCGCGCAGCGGCACCTCACGCCGGTCGAGTGGGAACGGATCACGAAGGTGTACTTCGAGCGGACCAAGAACCCGCGCGAGATCGCCGCACTCGTCGCGTGGATGCTGCACGACCTGCCGGAGCCGGCCGCCACCCGCCTGCTCGCCGGCGCGGCCCCCGTCCGCGTGCTGTGGCGGCTGGTGCTGCGGCGGCCGTTCGCTCGCCGGGAACGCCGGATCTTCCGCCACGCGGGCTGATCAGAACCTGCCGTCGGCGCGCAGTGCCGCCAGCCACTCGGTGACCAGGGGGAGGTTCCACGCCGCGGCGAGGGCCGCCGCGTCGTCGGCGTGGCGGGCGGCCATGGCCCGCTCGCCGGCCGCCGCGGCGGCGAGGGCGAGGAACGCGTCGACGGGGCCGAGCGCGCCGCCGGACCCCGCTGTGGCGGGCCGGCCCGCATAGGGGGCCAGGCGCTCGTACACCTCGGCGGCGAACTGCGGCCGTCGTGCCACGTAGGCGGCGTGCGCGGCGATGGCGAGATCGGACGTCGCCGCCCACGACCCGCCGTCGGGGACCCACCCGCTGCGCTCCAGCACCGCGGCGGCCTCGTCGCGGTGCCCGGCCCGGACGAGGACGAGCAGGTAGACGGCGATGGTGAGCGCCGGCGCCGCCTCGTACATCGTGCGGGCCACCGGGAGGAACTCGCCCGCCCGGCCCTGCCAGATGCGCACGAACAGCGTGGACAGGGCGAAGTACTCGCGGGCGGGCAGCGCGGTGCGCGCGGACAGGGCGTCCGCCTCGGCGATCAGCTGCTCGGTCTCGGCGAAGCGGCCCTGCATGGCCCGCCACGGCAGCTCGAGATGGTTGAGGACCAGCAGCGGGTACATCAGGCGCAGCCGCTCGGCGCCGGCCCTCGCCTCGGCGACGTCACGCCACATCTCGTCGATGCGGCCCGTCTCCATCCCGGCGATCGCGCGGAACGTGAGCAGGTGCGTGCGGGCGGCGTCACCGCCGGAGCGCCCCTCGGTCAGCGCGAGCGCGTCGTCGACGTCGCGCCACCGCTGCTCGGCGTTGGCGGCCTGCCAGGTGGCGACGAACGCGGTCGCCGCCGCCCAGGCGAGCAGTCGCGGGTCGCCGATCCGCCGGGCCATGGCGAGCCCCTCCTCGGCGAGGGCGTCGCGTTCGCGGGGCGCGTCGGCGTAGTGCAGCTCGCCCGCGAGGGTCAGCAGGGCCCGGCACCGCAGGTCGCTGTCGCCGGCCGGCAGCTCCCGCAGCACCCGGCGCAGCGCGGCGACCGCCGGCTGGTCGACCACGCCGCGGTCCCGCACGGTCCACACCGAGCCGTCGGCCGAACCGACCGCGGCGCGGGCGAGCCGCTCGACGTCGCCGAGCTGTTCGGCCGCACGGCAGGCGTGGGCCAGCGCTTCGAGCTGCGTGTCGCGGTCACCGATCCAGCGGCTGGCCTCGGCGTGGGCCATCAGCAGGTCGTACCGGTCCGCCGGGCCGCACGAGCGGTCCTGCGCCTGGGCGCTCCGCGCCGCCGCGAGCAGTGCGGCCGCCTCCTCGTAGCCGTGGATCGAGCGCGCCTGCCGGGCCGCCCGAGCGGCGGTCCGCCACGCGACCCCGGCGTGGGCGGGTCCGGCCGCGAGCCAGTGCCGGGCCGCCTCGGAGAGCCGCTCGTCGCCGTCGTCGCGCAGTGCGGCCGCGACGGCGGCGTGGCGGCGGGCCCGGCGGGTGGCGGTCTGCTCGCGGTACACGACATCGCGGACCAGGGCATGCGCGAACCGGAACCGGCCCAGTGCCGCCTCCTCCAGCACGACGCCGTCCGCGAGGGCCGGGTCGAGGTCGTCGAGCACCGCGTCCGCGTCGTGCGCGGCCGCGGCCGCGAGCAGGTCCACGTCGTACTGCCGGCCGATCACGGCCGCGGTCCGCAGCAGCTCCTGGGTCGCCTCGGGCAGCCGGGCCACCCGCCGGGCGACGACGTCGGTGACCGCCGCCGGGATGTCCGCGGCGGGGGGCAGGCGCAGCAGCTCCACCAGGAAGAACGGGTTGCCGTCGGTGCGCTCGTGCAACGACGCCGCTCGCGGCGCGGCCGGCGCCTCGCCGGTCACCGCCCGCGCGAGCTCGACGACGCTGGCGGCGGACAGGCCCGCCAGGTCGAGCCGCAGCGCGTGCCGCCGGCCCAGCCCGGCCACCACCTCGGCCAGCACGCCCGCCGGTTCCGGACGGGGCCGGCGGGTCACGACGATGAGCAGCCGCGCGTCGGTGAGGTGGCCGGCGAGGTGGTGCAGCAGGCGCAGCGACGACGCGTCGGCCCACTGCAGGTCGTCGAGCACGACGAGCAGCGGCTGGCGCTCGGCCGCCGCGGCGAGCAGCCGCGCGACGGCGTCGGAGATCCGGAACCGCTCCGCGTCGACCGACGCTCCGTCCGCGCCGACCCGCGCCACCGGCGCACGCCGGCCGTGGCCTGCCACGGCGGGCAGCAGGCCCGCCAGCCGGTCCGCGTCGGCACCGGCCAGCTCACGCAGCGCGTCGTCGCCGAGCACGGCGGACAGGGCGCGCAGCGCGCCCGCCCACGGCCAGAACGGCGGCGCGCCCTCGTCATCGGAGCAACGCCCCACGAGCACGGCGAACCCGTCGTCGGCCGAGTGCCGGGCAAGCTCGGCGACGAGCCGTGACTTGCCGATGCCGGGCTCGCCGACGAGCGACGCCAGCCGGGTGCGGCCCTCGCGAGCCGGGCCGAGCAGCTCGATCAGCGCGGCCAGCTCCGCGTCCCGGCCGATGAGCGGCCAGCCGCTCGGGTCCGCGGACACGGCGGTCGGCCCGGCGTCCTGCGCCCCGTCGCCGGTCGGCGTGACCGCGGCGGACGCGGGCGGGACCGGGGCCGAAGCGGGCGCGGCCCCTTGCCCCGCGCTTCGGGCCACCGTCAGGTCCTGCCGGAGGACTGCCAGCTCCACGGCCCGCAGCTCCGGCCCCGGGTCCACCCCCAGCTCTTCGCCGAGGGCACCACGGATCGCCTGCAGCGCCTCCAGCGCGTCGGCCTGCCGGCCCGAGCGGGCGAGGGCGAGCGCGCGCAGCGCCCACAGCCGCTCCCGCAGCGGGTGCCGCTGCGCGAGGGCCGTCAGCTCGGCGGCGACGGTCGCCTGCTCGGAGAACTCCAGCCGGAGCAGTGCGAGATCCTCGACCGCGACCAGCCGCAGCTCCTCGAGCCGGGCCCGCTCGGCGGCCGCCCCGCCGGCCTCCTCGAGCTCGTGGAACGGCGTCCCGCGCCACAGGCCGAGCGCCGCCCGCAGGCGTGTCGCCATGGCGGCCAGGTCCGCCGGGCCGGCATCCGGCGGTACCGCCGGAAGCGCCGAACCGTCGGCGACCACCAGCCGGCGGTGCACGTCGTCGACGGCCGCCACGAACCGGGTCACGTCGACGTCGTCGTCGGGCATCCGCAGCGCATACCCGGGCGGCACGGTCACCAGCACGGACGCCCGCTCGCGCGCCGCTCGCCGCGGCTCGACGACCCGGCGCAGGCCGGAGACGTACCCGTGCAACGAGCTCAGCGGCGAGGGCGGAGGGTCGTCACCCCAGACGAGATCGATCAGCGCGTCGACGGCGACGGCCCGCGGCCGGTGCAGCACCAGCGCGGCGAGGATCGCGCGCTGCTTCGGCGTGCCGGCGTCGACCGGAACGCCGTCGTCGAGGACCTCGACCGGTCCCAGGACCGCCACGTGCACTCGTCGAGGATACGGTCGCCAGCCCGCGGAACGATCCTGCAGTCGGCTTCAAGCCGACTCCAAGCGGCCCGGTGTCCGACAATCCGTCCCGACACCCCGGCCCCCGCTCAGTCCGCGTCGGCCTCCGGGATCGGGTCGAACGACGTCCCGTCCGCCGGGCCCACCTCGTGCAACCGCCCGTCCCGCACCAGGTACACGAAATTGTGCCGGGTCCGCGCGGCGAAGTCGGCCCGCTGCTCGTCGGTCCAGTCGTCGTAGTGGGTCCGGGGGTACTCGGTGCGGTCCGGTTCGGTCAGCAACCGGACCACGTAGACGGCGTTGGCGCGCACCTCGATGCGCCAGCGGTCGTCGGGCCACTCACCCTCGGCCTCGATGACGCCGTCGACGACGTGGTCGAAGGTGAATCCGTCCAGTGCGGACGGATACACCCGGCCGGGCACCGGATCGACCCGCTCCCGCGCGACGGTGGCGTCCGGCTGCAGGAACGTGTGCACCAGGTACCCCATCCAGAGATCGGCGTCGTAGAACTTCTCGTTCTCGTTCCAGGCGATCGCGGTACCGCCGGCGGTCGGCGCCCACTTGCACCAGTACCCGGGCTTGCCCGGGTCCGGATCTCCGGCGCCCTCGAGCTCGTCGCCGTAGCCGAGAGCGTAGGGGCCGGTGGACCTGGGCTCGTGCCTGGTCTCCGCGAACGCCAGCAGATAGTCGACCTCGTGCTGGTTCAGCGCAGGAGTGATCGTCACGGTGCCGGTGAACCTGGTCTCGTAACCCACGGCGGTCCCCTTCCACGAAACGTCGCCTGTGTATACCAGGGCGGCGTGCAGGAGGTCAGGAGCGGAGCTGACCATGCCGCCGAACGGGCGTCGCCGCCGGCCCACGTGATGGGCCGGCGGCGACGCGGGTCAGGACCGCTTCAGCGTGAACATCCAGTCCCGCAGCTGGCGGGCCTGGTGGTCGAGCTCGCCGCGCGCCGCGCTGGTGCCGGCGGTGGGGGAGCCACTGATGGCGATGATGTTGTTGAGCGACGTGGTCGCGGCGTTGTAGTCCAGCCGCAGGTATGCGGCCTGGGCGTCGTCGAGCAACGCCGTGGCGTCTGCGGCGGACTCGGGCGTCAGGGTGCCGGCGGCCGCGCTCGCCGTGATCAGCGTGCGGGTCTGCCGGAAGGTCGAGCAGTTCGCCTCGATCTGCCCTGCCGTCCAGTTGATGCCGGCCAGGAGGATCTGGGTGAACGGATCACGGTAGTACTGCGCCCGGTCGTGGCCGAGGATGAGGGAGAACGCGCGGCCTCCGTCGTACTCCTGGCACCACGCGATCGGGTGGTCGCCGCCCATGAGCGGCAGCGGGTTGTTCGCGGCGTTGCCGCTGTTGAGGCTGCGCCGGTAGGACTCCTCGTCGAGGCTCAGCAGGGTGTGTACCTCGGCCCGCGGGTTGTGGTCGAAGTTGTACAGCTCGTCGATCGTGAGCCAGGACTTCGGCAGGTGCGCGGTGGCCGGGTTCGAGGGGTCCTCGGTGTTGACCCGCACGTTGATGCAGCTGCCGCAGGTGCCTTCGCCGTTCTGGCCGCCAGGGTGGTTGGTGAACCATGCCCCGACCAGGTCGCGGTACCAGGACACGTTGTGGATCGCGTCGGACGCGCCGTGCAGCGCGAGGTATCCGCCGCCGGCCCGGATGTAGTCCTGGAACGCGGCCAACTCACTGGCGTTCAGCGCGTCCGCGCTCGCCGGGCTGTTGGGGTTCGTCCCGTCCACCGGGGAGGAGAAGATGATGGTCTTGTACTTCGCCAGGTCGGCGCCGGAGGTGAACGGCGTGCTCGTCAGCGACGCCGGGGCCAGCCTCGAGTCCCAGATGTCGACGTCGAAGCCGTGCTGCTGGCCCCACTGCTCGACGAGCAGGGCGGTGTCCGGGATGTGGTCGTGCCGGAAGCCCTTGGTCGCCGAGAAGTACAGGACCCGGAACTTGGCGCCGGGGAAGTTCGTCGAGGCCACGAGTCCCGTCACCGCTGGGATCGGGTTGGGCCCGGCGACGGGCGTGACGGTCATGCCGGTCGCCGGGTCGGCCGGCAGGTTGCCGGCGATCTGGTCCTGCAGCCAGCGGGCGTCGCCGACGAGGGTGTCCCGGGCCTGGCCGGAGTTCGTCCCGCCCTGCACGGCGGCGACGAACTGGTTGAGCGCCCGCTTCGCCTGGTTGGCGTTGCCCGCCTCGGCCAGGCTCGCCGCCTCCGCCAGCTTGGTGTGCAGGCCGGCCGCGAGTTCGGCGCTGATCGCGCCGCTGGTGACGAAGCCGCCGATGAGGGTGTCGAGGTCCGCGAACGACGTGGTCACCACGAACGTCTGGTCGAACCGTGCCGCGTTGCCGGCGGCGTCGCTGGCTACCACGCTGATCGTGTGCGCCCCCGCGGCGAGGGTGGAGGTGGCGATGGGCAGCGGGGTCGTCTCGAGCTGATCGATCCACATCTTGTGGATGAAGACACCGCCGGAGCCGGGCGCGGGATCGGTCCGGGTCGGGATCAGCGTCGCGGTGTGCCCGACGTGCCCGTCGACGATGCCGGGCCAGCTGACCACCGGGGCGACGGTGTCGATCCGGACGGTGATGGTGCGGACGGACTCGGCCGAACCGTCGCCGCCGATGGCCCGGTACCCGACGGTGGTGGTGCCCTGCTGGTTGATCTGCACCGAGCCGGCGACGGTGGCGGGGTACGGGGCGGTCGCGGACACCGCGGTCTGGAACGGCGCCGTGTTGCCGAGCCGGTACTCCAGGCGCTGGACACCGTTGGCCGCGTCAGTCGCGGACAGGTTCAGGGTGACCGGGCCTCGGTAGTAGTTGTTGGTTCCGGTCGGCGTCGCCGGTGTGAGGGTGGCCGGCGCGCTGGTCGGTGCGGCCGATGCCGGGGCGGCGATGACGAACGATGCGACGGACACGGACGCGGCCAGCACGAGGGCGGCGACCGGCCGGCGTAACAGGTGTCGGTGGGCGTCTCTGCCCGCTTGTCCGGAGGGGTGTGACGTCCGGTCTCTTGCGGTCGGCGGTTGGCTGGGCATGAGTTTCCTTCCAGTTCAAGGACGGGAAGTGGAGGCGAACCTCGATGAGCGAGGCGAGCGTGGGGGTCGGCGGAACCACGTCGGGTGGCTCAGGGTGTGGCCGGCCTGCATCACGGCACCTCTCCCCTCTGTCGACAGGGGCAGATCGAGGAACGAGCGTCTCGTTGCGAGGTGCTCCACGGCGGACGGTATCGCTCGAATAAAAGTTAGGAAAGGTTGAAGTAAACTTCGTTGCGTTTCAGCAAAAGGTCCGGCATTCCGGGCATAAGGAAGGGCTTGACGCCCATTACTACGCCCGGCGATACTACGTCCTACGTAGTAGGAGGCGATTCTGTGGCCCTTTCCGAGTTGGGCAGGTTCTCCGAGCCTGGGCTGCTGGTGCTGATCAGCCTGGCGGACGGCCCGAAGCACGGCTATGCCATCCAGGAGGACATCGGCACGCTGACCGGTGACCGCCCCGGACCGGGCACGCTGTACGGGGCGATCAAGCGCCTGGAGGAGCGTGGGCTCATCGAGGCCCTGGCCGCCCAGGACAGGCGCAAGCCCTACCAGCTCACGCCGGTGGGACGGCAGATGCTCCAGGCGGAGCTGGAACGCACCAGGTCGATGGCCACGGTGGGGCTGCGCCGCCTGGCGGTGACCTGATGCGCCGGCTGCACGCGGCCGTGCTCGCGCTGTACCCCCGAGCGGTGCGCGAGCGCTACGGCGAGGAGATCGCCGCGCTGCTGGAGCAGTCGCGCACCCCGGTGCGCGACCTCACCGACGTGGCCTGGTCCGCGCTGACGGACCGAGCGGAACAGTTCGTGACGGCTGACCTGCCCGACGCGCTGCGCCGCACGCCCCGATGGCTGCGGGTCGCCTCCGCCACGGTGCTGGCGTGCCTGGCCGTGCCGCTGCTGGGGTTCAGCGCGGTGCCGGCAGCCGTTGTCCCTGCCGGGCTCGCCGCCGGCCTGCTGTGCGCCAGGCGGGGCGGCGGATTCGGCGCGGCGAGCGTCGTCATCGGCGCCGCGCTGGCGCTGTTCACCGCGCCCCACCTGGTCCAGTTGCTGGCCGGGCGGGTCGACCGCATCGCGGAGGTCGCGAGCACGGCCGCCTTCGTCGTGGCCGCGGCCGGACTGGCCGCGCTGGTGGTCGCCCTGGTGCGCCGCAACCGGCGCACGGCCGCGCTGACCGCCGCGGTGATCGGTGCCTTCACGCTGCCTCAGCTCGCGACGACGATGCTGGTGTCGATGAGCGGCGCCGGACCCACGGGCAACCCATGGCTGGCGTACTGGGTCAGCATGCTGCCGTACCGCGGATGGAGCGAAGCGAGCGGAACAGCGTTCGTGCCCGTCCTGTTCGATGTCCTGATCTGGTATCCGGCGCTGCACACCCTCTGTCTGTCGTTCCTCCTGGCGTTCTGTTTCCGGGCGACGGTCGCCCCGGGCACGCCCGCTCCCACGCCGACAGGGCACCCGGGCGGCATCGCGGAAGGCTGACCGGCCTCAACGAGCCGGTGGCCGGACCAGACCCGTGCTGTAGGCGACGATGACCAACTGGGCGCGGTCCCGGGCGCCGAGCTTCATGAGGAGCCGGCCGATGTGAGCCTTCGCCGTGGACAGGCTGACGTGCATGTGCGCGGCGATCTCGGCGTTGGACAGGCCGAGGCCGACCAGGGTCAGCACCTCCCGCTCCCGATCGGTGGTGTCGGCCAGGTCGACGGCAGGCTGCCGCGCGGACTCCGGGCGGCGGACGAACTCCTCGATGAGCCGCCGCGTGACGCTCGGTGCGAGCAGGGACTCGCCGGAGGCGACGACGCGGATCGCGGTGAGCAGGTCGGCGGGGCGGGTGTCCTTGAGCAGGAATCCGCTGGCGCCGGCCCGGAGTGCGGCGAAGACATACTCGTCGATGTCGAACGTGGTGAGGATGATGACCTTCACCGCGGTCATGTCCGGCCGGGCGCAGAGCTGGCGGGTCGCCTCGATGCCGTCCAGGTCGGGCATGCGGACGTCCATCAGCACCACGTCGGGCCGTTCACGGATGGCGAGGGCGACCGCGTCGGTGCCGGTGGCGGCCTCGCCGACCGCGGTGAGGTCCGGTGCGGTGTCGACCAGGACCCGGATGCTGCCGCGGACCAGTGTCTGGTCATCGGCGACCAGCACCCGGATCATGCGTGCTCCGGCTGGGGAACCGGGAAGGTGGCCGTGATCTGGAAGCCCCGCTGGTCCGGCGGTGGGCCGGCATCGAGGGTCCCCCCGTACATGCGGGCCCGCTCACGCATCCCGGTGATGCCGTGGCCGGCAGCGGCGGCTGTGCCGCCCCGGCCCCGGTCGGTCACCCGCACCGTGACCGTGGAAGGGCTGCGCTCGATGCGCACCTGGCAGCGGTCTGTCGCGGCGTGCTTGATGACGTTGGTGACGGCCTCCTGCACGACACGATAGGCCGCGAGATCCACGCCGTCGGGCAGCTCGGGCAGACCGGCCTGCTCGCCGGTGACCTCCAGCTCGACGTGGACGCCGGCGTCGGCGGCCTGGGAGACGAGCGCCGGGACGTCCGCGAGGCCCGGTGCCGGCCGGACCGGCTCGTCCGGCGCGCGCAGCACGCCGAGTAACGCGCGCATCTCCTGCAGCGCGGCCCGGCTCACCTCCTCGATCGACGACAGTGCCCGGCGCGCTTCCTCCGGGCGTTGCGCGGACACGTGATTGGCCACGCCTGCCTGCAGCGCGATCACGCTCATGCTGTGGGCGACGACGTCGTGCAGCTCGCGGGCGATCCGCAGGCGTTCCTCGGTCAAGCGCCGCTGGGCCTGTTGCGCGGTGTGCAGTCGTTGCTGCTGCACCGCGTAGCCGACGGCCCACGCGATCGACACCAGCAGCGCGCCTTCGAGCAGCGAGCCGAGCCGGTTGGGGCCGGGTCTGGCCAGCGGGGCGACGACGAGCCCGGCAGCGCAGAGCAGCAGGGTGCCGGCGAGCACGTGCAGCGCCGCGCGGCGCGGGAACCGCGACGGCACCGCATACATCACGAAGGCGGTCACCACCCACGGCGCCGGGAACGCGCCGGCACCCATGGCGACCGGCCCGGCGAGCACAGCGAGACCAAGCGCGACCAGTGGACGCCTGCGCCGCAGCGCCCCGGCGGCCGACGCCGCCGCCAGCGCGAACCAGAGCGCCCAGGACGGACCCTGCGGCCCCGCCGCAGCCCGGGTCAGCGCGGTGGAGCCGGCCAGGAGCGCCAGCGCCGTCACGCCGTCGATCGCGACCCACTGGGCGGTGGTGATGCGCTCGATCGCGGGGCTCTGCATACGCAACACGCTAACGCCCGGCGGGACGCCCGTCGTCAGACCGCAGACCGATGCGGCGGGGTGTACCTGAGGCCGACCGGCACCGCGAAAGTCTGGTCCCAGGGCTGACGATCGAGGCGCCTCGCCGACCGCACGCTGGTGCCCATCTCGAACGCAAGGAGGACGAGCGATGACGGTTGTCGTCGATGCCCAGCGGCTGGGCAAGCGGTACCGGGGCCGGTGGGCCCTGCGCGAATGCACGATGTCGATTCCGGCCGGGCACGTCGTCGGGCTCGTCGGGCCCAACGGCGCCGGCAAGAGCACGCTGCTGAACCTGGCGGTGGGGCTGCTCGCCCCGACCAGCGGCACGGTGGAGGTGTTCGGCGGGCCGCCCACGTCCAGCCTGGTCCGGATCGGGTTCGTCGCCCAGGACGCACCGACGTACGCCACCCTGTCGGTCGCCGAGCACCTCACGCTCGGCGCCAAGCTCAACCCCGCCTGGGACTCGGAGTACGCGAACGGCCGCCTGCGGCGGCTGGGACTGGACCTCCGCAAGCGGGCCGGGCGCCTGTCCGGCGGGCAACGCGCACAGCTCGCGCTGACCCTGGCCCTGGCCAAGCGCCCGGACCTGCTCGTGCTCGACGAACCGGCCGCCAGCCTCGACCCCCTGGCCCGGCGCGACTTCCTCGACGACCTCGCCGAGGCCGTCGCCGCCCGCGAGATGAGCGTCGTGCTGTCCTCGCACCTCGTGTCGGACCTGGAGCGGATCTGCGACTACCTGATCGTGCTCGACGCCGGCCGGGTTCGGGCGGCCGGGCGGATCACCGACCTGCTCGCCGCCCAGCATCCCGGCGCCGGCCTGGAGGACCTCGTCCTGGCCATCATGGGTCGCGACCGGCACACCGCGACGGAGAGCACCGCATGATCTGGCTGACCTGGCGGCAGTTCCGCGCCCAGGCTTGGGCGGCGACCGGGTGCCTCGCGGTCCTCGCCGCTGCCCTCGCCGTCACCGGCCCGCGCCTCGCCCACCTCTACGCCACCAGCGGCCTGGGCACCTGCGCCGCCGACGGCGACTGCGCGGCCGCCCAGCGCGCCTTCGCCGGCGGCGTGAAGGCCGACGACGTCTACCCGCTGGTGTTCTTCGCCGGCATCGCGATCCTGCACCTCATGCCCGCGGTGATCGGCATGTTCTGGGGCGCGCCGCTGGTGGCCCGGGAGGTCGAGGCGCACACGTTCCGCCTCGCCTGGACCCAGGGCGTCAGCCGCATCCGCTGGCTGTGCGTCAAGCTCGCCCTCGTCGGCGGGACCGCGGCGCTCGTCACCGCGCTGCTCAGCTGGGCGATCACCTGGTGGTCCGCACCCATCGACCGGGCCGACGGCCTCCCCGGGGCAGACGTGGGCCTCGGCCTGCCCAACCGGCTCATGCCGGTGCTCTTCGGCGCACGGGACCTCGCCCCGGTCGGCTACGCCGTGTTCGCCTGCACGCTCGGCGCCGCCGCCGGCGCGCTGATCCGCCGGACCGTGCCGGCGATGGCGGTCACGCTCGCCGTCGTCGCCGCGACGCAGCTCATCGTCCCCACCATGGTGCGGGAGCATTACCACAGCCCGGCGACCACCACCGTTCCGCTCACGCTCGGTCCCGGCACGCCGCAACAGATCACGATCGACGGCCGCACCATGACGGTGTCCACGCCGGTCAGCATCCCGGGCGGATGGATCACCTCGGTCCGCACCGTCGACCCGGCCGGCCGGCCGTTCACCGGGCCCGCCCCGCAGGCCTGCCTCGACCCGTCGAGCTCGCCGGCGGCGTGCGACGACGCCATCAACCAACTGCGGCTGCGGCAGCTCGTCACGTACCAGCCCGGCAGCCGCTACTGGCGGTTCCAGCTGTACGAAACGGCCGCTTGCGTGCTCCTGGCGTTGGTCCTGGCGGGCCTCCTCGTTCGGTACATCAGCCGCCTGCACCCGGCCTGATCCACTACTCTGTGATACCGTGTAGCGGTACTCAGTGATACGCAGTACTGGGGGATCGAAGAGGGGCCGCGATGGACGACCTGACGGAGATGCTCAAGGGCACGCTCGAGGGCTGTGTGCTGGAGATCATCGGTGGTGAGGAGACCTACGGGTATGCCGTCACGCGCCGGCTGAACGAGCTCGGCTTCGCCGACGTCATCGAGGGGACGGTGTACACCATCCTGCTGCGCCTGGAGCGCAACGGACTCGTCGAGGTGACGAAACGGCCGTCCGGGGTGGGTCCCCCGCGCAAGTTCTATGCGCTCAACGACGCGGGGCGCGAGGAGCTCACGAAGTTCTGGGTGCGATGGGAGTACCTCTCATCGCGAATCGACAAGCTCAGGGAGGGCGGGAGATGAACTTGTGGGAGCGCATGACAGGCAGCGATCTCAACAGGGAATGGAAGGCGTTCGAGGCCCGGGCGCAGGCGCTGCCGGCCGACCACCGGGCGGCCTGGGGGCAGATCACGGTGCACCTCTTTCCCTACGGAGACTTCACGGGCCGCAATCTGATGCCGATTCTCGACAGCGCCCTGGGGCTGCTCGAGGAGACGGCGGCGGACGGGGCGAGCGTGCACGACGTGCTGGGCGAGGACATCGCGGGCTTCTGCGCGGCGCTGGCCGGCGGGAAAGGGGCTCGAACCTATCGCGACCGGTGGCGCGAGCAGTTGAACAGGAACGTCGCGAGGAAACTTGGCCGGCTGGGAGGCTGACGTGGGCATCCAGGACATCATCGAGGGCAAGAAGCAGTGGCGGGCGCACATGGCGCGGGTCAAGGCGCTCCCGCCGGACTACCGGATCGTCTACAAGGAGATGCAGCGGTATCTCTTCAAGGTCGGACCGGTCGAACTGACTGACGGGCACCTGCTCTCAGGGATCGTCGACTTCTTCGAGGAGGGCGCCGCGGCCGGCACGGGAGTCCTGCAGCTCATCGGCACCGACGTCGCGGCCTTCTGCGACGACCTGGTCAAGGACTCGCGCACCTACGCGGACATCTACCAGGAGTCCATCAGCGGGCGACCCGGCGCCGCCGAGCAGTAGCCCCCGAGCCCCCGCCGGCCCGGGGCGCTGAGCCCTTCCAACCCGCTCAGTCCGCCGTGCCGTCGCCTTTCGTGGTGCCGGCGGCCTTCGCCGCGGCCCACTGGTCCAGCAGCGCCGGCATGTTGTCCTGGACCCAGGTGTAGAAGTCGCGCATGCCGGCGAGCCGGGCCCCGGCGACGGTGCCGTCGCCGCCGGCCGCGGCGGCACCCTGGCCGGCGGCATCGGCCAGGGTCTTCAGGAGCGTCATCTTGGCGACCGTCACCTCGTACCACGAGTCGTCGACGAGGCGGTAGCGGTCGCGGCGGGAGCCGGGCACGTGCTCGCGGGCGAGCATGCCGATGTGGGCCAGGTAGCGCACCGCGCCGGAGATCGCCGCCGGGCTCGCGGTCAGCCGCTCGGCCAGCTCGCCCGCGGTCAGTGCCCGTTCCTCCGCCGCCATCAGGGCGAACACGACGCGGCCCGCCATGCGCGGGAAGCCCCAGTCGGCGAGCAGCCGGGCCATGTCCTCCACGAAGCTGCGCAACGCGGCCTCGTCGCGCCGGCCGTCCTGTGACATGCGTCGCCTCCTCGTCAAGATTTCGTATTTAGAACTTTCACAATGTTGTGAAGCGAGTGTAGCGTCTGAACCATGGAAAATGCCATCGAGGTCACCGGCCTGACCAAGCGGTTCGGCCAGACCACCGCGCTGAACGGTCTCGACCTGACCGTCGCGCAGGGCGAGGTACACGGGTTCCTCGGGCCCAACGGGGCGGGCAAGACCACCACGATCCGGATCCTGCTCGGGCTGATGCGCGCCGACGGCGGCACCGCCAGGCTCCTCGGCGGCGACCCCTGGCACGACGCCGTCGCGCTGCACCGCCGGCTCGCCTACGTCCCGGGCGACGTGACCCTCTGGCCCAACCTGTCCGGCGGTGAGGTCATCGACCTGCTCGGCCGGCTGCGCGGCGGGCTCAACCGCAAACGGCGCGACGAGCTGCTCGAACGCTTCGACCTCGACCCGCGCAAGAAGGGCCGGGCGTACTCCAAGGGCAACCGGCAGAAGGTCGGGCTCATCGCGGCCCTCGCCTCCGACGTCGAGCTGCTCGTGCTCGACGAGCCGACCTCCGGCCTCGACCCGCTCATGGAGGAGGTCTTCCGCCAGGTCATCGCCGACGAGAAGCACAACGGCCGGACCGTGCTGCTGTCCAGCCACATCCTCGCCGAGGTCGAGGCGCTGTGCGACCGGGTCAGCATCATCCGGCTCGGCGCGACCGTCGAGACCGGCACCCTCGCCCAGCTGCGGCACCTGACCCGCACGTCGATCGCCGCCGAGCTGGCGACCTCCCCCAACGGCCTGGCCGACCTGGCCGGCGTGCACGACCTGCAGGTCGACGGCCGGCAGGTGCGCCTGCAGGTCGACTCGGCCGAGCTCGACGCGGTCCTGCGGCAGCTGACCGCCCACGGCGTGCGCAGCCTCGTCAGCCAGCCGCCGACGCTCGAAGAGCTGTTCCTGCGCCACTACCAGGCGGAGCCGGCGCGATGACCACGCTCACCGGCACCGGCGCGCTCGTCCGGCTCATCCTGCGCCGCGACCGCGTCCTCATGCCGATCTGGATGCTGTTCATGGCCCTGCTGCCGCTGTCGCTCGCGTCCGGCACCGCCTCGCTGTACAAGACCGACGCCGAGCGGCAGGGGTACATCGACGACCTCGGCAGCAGCCCCATGCTGCTGCTGTTCTACGGCACCAAGCCCGCTACCGCCAGCCTCGGCGCACTCGTCTTCTGGCGCTCCGCGACCGGCATCGTCATCATGGCCCTGATCGGGTTGCTGTTCGTCATCCGGCACACCCGCGTCGAGGAGGAGGCGGGCCGCCGGGAGCTGCTCGGCGCCACCGTGGTCGGCCGGCACGCCGGCCTGGCCGCCGCCATCGCCGCCATGAGCGGCGCGAGCCTCGTCGTCGGCGTGCTCGTCGCGCTCGGCATGATGAGCCAGCAGACCCCGGCCGCGGGTGCCTTCGCGATGGGCCTCGCCTGGGCCTTCGCCGGCATCCTGTTCGCCGCGATCGGCGCGGTGACCGCCCAGTTGAGCGAGGGTGCCGGCGCGGCCCGCGGCATCGGCATCGCCCTGCTCGGCGCCTCCTTCGCCGTGCGGGGTGTCGCCGACGTCGCCGGGGGAGGGCTGGCCTGGCTGTCGTGGGTCTCCCCGCTCGGCTGGGTCTACCAGATCCACGCGTACACCGACAACCGGTGGTGGATCCTCGCCCTCGCCGTCGCCGCGACCCTCGGCCTGGCCTGGCTGGCCGTGCGGCTCTCGGCCCGCCGTGACCTCGGCGCCGGGCTGCTGCCGCCCCGGCTCGGCCCGGCCGTGGCCGCACCCACGCTGGCCGGCCCGCTGGCCCTGGCCTGGCGCCTGCACCGCGGGACGCTCTATGGCTGGCTCGTCGGCCTCGGCGTCGTCGGCGGGCTGCTGTTCGGCGGGGTCGCCCAGACGGCGGGCGAGCTGCTGGACGACAACGAGCAGCTCGCCCAGATCCTGCAACGCATCGGTGGCACGTCCGGCGCCGCCGACATCTTCATCGCCGGGACGATGGGCCTCGGCGCGATCGCCGTCGCCGCGTACGGCATCTCGGCGGCGCTGCGGATGCGTACGGAGGAGGCCGCCCTGCGGACCGAACCCCTGCTCGCCACCGGCGTGAGCCGGCTCGGCTGGGCGGCCAGCCACCTGGTGTTCGCCTTCCTCGGCCCCACCGTGGTCATGGCGGTCACCGGGCTCACGGCCGGGCTGCTCTACGGTGCCAGCACCGGCGACGTCGGCCGCGAGGTTCCCCGGGTCCTCGCCGGGGCGCTCGTGCAGCTGCCCGCGATCTGGGTGCTGGCCGGGCTCGCCGTGGCGAGCACCGGGCTGCTGCCGCGCCGGGCATCCGCGATCGGCTGGGCGGCGCTGTCGCTGTGCGTGGTCCTGGGCCAGATCGGCGCCGCGCTCCAGCTGAGCCAGGCCGTCCTGGACATCTCCCCGTTCACCCACATTCCCCGGGTACCGGGAGGGTCCGTCACCGTCGCACCGCTGCTGATCCTGACCGCGACGGCCGCCGCCCTCGTCGCCGCCGGCCTCGCGGGTCTGCGCCGGCGCGACATCCCGGTCACGTAGATCCAGGCGGGCGGTGGCCGGGGCGCCGGGCCGGAGACGGCAGGCAATGGCGCGGCGCACCCGGCATCGCCCGCGCGACCGCCGCGACCGGGCAGCGGCATTGCTGGCGGCGGCCTGGCCACGGCCGCGTGGGGTCAGTTGTCGGGGTCGAAGGCGCCGTCGAACTCGAAGGCGGGGTTGGTCACGTCGTTGCCGTGGGTGTCGGTGATGGTGGCCAGGCCGACGAGCTTGGACG
The DNA here is from genome assembly GCF_022095675.1 of Dactylosporangium sp. AC04546. Classification (GTDB taxonomy): domain Bacteria; phylum Actinomycetota; class Actinomycetes; order Mycobacteriales; family Micromonosporaceae; genus Dactylosporangium. Next base: position 58,397 of record NZ_JAHYSG010000005.1, read on the forward strand.
GGCCGCCGGCGACGTAGGTGGCGTCGACGTTGGCCTGGACCTCGAACTTGCCCTCCTGCCGCTGGCCCTGGTCGTCGGTGAAGGTGATCATGCAGATCCAGTTGGCACCGGGGCCGACGTCCGCGTGCGCCTCGTCCGTCGCTGCTACTCCTCGTCGAAGCCGGCGTCGTCGGCGAACAGGCCGTTCTCGTCGTCCTCGTCCTCGTCCTCGTCCTCGAAGACCTCTTCCAGGATCTCGCCGGCGACGAGGCCTCCGACCACGCCCGCCGCGCCGGCCGCGACGACCGCTCCCATCCCGGGTCCGCTGCGGTGCCCATGACCGTCGTGACCGTAACCGTGGTCGTGGTGTCCGCCGTACGAGCCGTGGCCGTACGCGCCCGAGGGCAGGTGGCTGGCGTACCGGTCGGCCGCCTGCCGGACCCACCCGTCGACGACCGCCGCCCAGTCGGTGCTCCCCGCCGCGTCGTGGCTGATGTGGAACCGGCTGTAGGCGTCGTGACCCGACGCGAACATGCCGGACCGCTTGTCGAACTCCAGGATCACCTGGACACCGCTCGGGTCGGCCACGAACGTCAGCTCGACCTCGTTGATCGCGCCGCTGTACTGCGGGGCCGGCCAGAACTCGATCTCCTGGTAGATCGGCAGGTGCTGCGAAACCCCGTGGATGTAGCCGTGCTCGACATCGGCCTGCTTGAAGCGGAAACCGAGCGTGGCGAAGGCGTCGAGGATCGCCTGCTGGACGGGGAGCGGGGCGACCGCGACGGGGTCGAGGTCACCCTTGTCCCGCCCGCCGGCCACCTCCAGCTCGGTCCGCACGCCCATGGCCATGCCGCGCAGGTGCTGGCCGTAGACGCTGGTGATCGGCGTCTCCCACGGCACCGGCAGGCGGAACGGGATCGACTGGGTCTGCCCGGCCGGCACCCGGAAGTGATCGGCGGCCACGATCCGGGTCAGCTCGACGCCGGCCTCATGGTCGTACTCGTCGCCGTCGATCTCGACGCGGGTGACCAGGGCGACGACGATGTGCTCGATGAGCGCGTCGCTGTCACCGCCGCGGACGTGCACCTGGCCGTCGATGAAGCCGCCGGGCTGGGCGGTCGGTGTGTCGAGCACGGTGTCGACGCTGGGTCCTCCGACGCCGAACGCGGCGAGCATCTTCTTGAAAACCATGATCACTATCCCTCGGGATGCGGTCGCGGGGCGCCGAGACTATCACGCAGAACTGTACGGTTCGTGCCTGTGCGGGGCAGTTCGCATGATCCGCGGTGAATGAACGTCGCTCACCCGTCGGCCGGCTGCTGGAGCGGCGGGAGATCAGCGACGCGGTTCCGGCTGGAGGTAGATGTGCCGCGCCTCCGGGACGAAGTCGCGGATGTGGGCCCGGGCCCGGGCGAGGGTCGCGGCGACGTCGGCATCCGCCGCGATGCCGATGCGGGCCGTCACCATGACCTCGTCGTGTGCGACCTGGACGACGGCGAGGTGGTTCACGGACCGCACGTCGGCCGCCAGCAGTGCGAGCTCGACGCCGGTCAGGTCCGCCGGCGACGCCGGTGCGACGGTGAGCAGGTTCAGCAGCCGGACGGCAAGCAGCAGGTTTACCGCGGTCACGGCGGCCGCGACGGTACCGGCGGCGACCGCGTCGGTGACCTTGGAGTGGGCGGCGTCGCAGGCCACGGCGCCGCCGAGGACCGCGGTGGTGGCGACGAAGGCGGCGCTCTGCAGCACGACGGTCAGCGAGGCGCGGATCCGGGGCGTGTGCCGCAGGTACACCCACCATGACGCCCGGCCGCGGGCCGTGTTCGCCGCACCGACGACCACGCCGGTGGCCGCCGTCTGCGCCGCGAGCGCCAGCGCCAGCTCCACCCAGATCACCGTGCCCGGTCCGACGCACGGCACCGGCCCGGCCGGGGTGGCCGCCGCCCAGACGACGCTCAGCGCGGCGGCGGTCGAGACGGCGACGCTCGCGATCAGCGGCAGCAGCAGCCGCCGGGACCGGCCGGTGGCGGCGTCGGGGGCGCAGTGGACGAGCAGGCTCGCCGCGGCCAGGGCGATCACCGCGATGACCATGAGCGAGCCGGTCGTGACGTACACCTCGCACAGCAGCCCGACCGAGAGCAACCCGCACAGCGCACCGACACCCCGGACAGCTGTCGTGGTACTCACCCGGTCATCTTGCCGCACCGCGGGACGCCACCCGCCGGACGTGCCGATGTGACGTTGGTCTGTGTCCGGATGGGCGGTGGACGGGCCGGGCCGAGCCTCTGAGAAACTGTTGATCGAGGTCAACAGTCTCTGGACAGGAGTGGGTAGCGTGGCGGCGGACGGCGGAAGCACCCGTGCGGTGGTGACGGCGCTGGCGGCGAACCTCGGCATCGCGGTCAGCAAGGGTGTCGGCGCGCTCATCACCGGCTCGTCGTCGATGCTCGCCGAGGCGGTGCACTCCCTGGCCGACACCACCAACCAGGCGCTGCTGCTCGTCGGCGGCCGCCGGGCGCGGCGGGAAGCCGACGAGAAGCATCCGTTCGGCTACGCCCGTGAGCGCTACATCTACGCGTTCATCGTCTCCATCGTGCTGTTCACGCTCGGCGGGCTGTTCGCGCTGTACGAGGGCTACGAGAAGATCCGCCACCCGCACGAGCTCACCTCGCCGCTCGTCGCCGTGGTGATCCTGGTGGTCGCGATCGGCCTGGAAGGCTATGCGCTCTACACCGCGGCGAAGTCGGCGAACGCGATCCGCGGGACCAAGACCTGGTGGCAGTTCATCCGCCATGCGAAAGCCCCTGAGCTGCCGACCATCCTGCTCGAGGACGCCGGCGCGGTCACCGGCCTCGTGGTCGCCCTGCTCGGCGTCGGCCTGAGCGTGCTCACCGGCGACCCGGTGTTCGACGGCATCGGCACCTTCGTCATCGGCGCCCTGCTGGTGGCGATCGCGGTGATCCTGGCGATGGAGACCAAGAGCCTGCTCGTCGGTGAATCCGCGTCGAAGGCCCACATCGCCAAGATTCGTGAGGCGTTGCTGGCCGAGCCGCGCTTCGACCGGGTCATCCACCTGCGCACGATGCACCTCGGCCCGGACGAGCTGCTCGTCGCCGTGAAGGTCGCCGTCGCCCCGGGCGAGGTCGCCGAGGACATCAGCGTCGCGACCAACAACGCCGAGGCCCGCATCCGGGCCCAGCTGCCGATCGCCACGTTGATCTTCGTCGAGCCCGACATCTACCAGCCGCAGCCCGCGGCGCCCAGCGGCGCGTCCTGACGGCGGCCGGATCCACCTCGCCCGGACCCGGTGGGCGGCGGTCTCCCCGCGCATCGGGCCGCGTCGTTGTGCCATGGTGAGGTCCGTGGCAGTCGACGCGGACCGGGACCGGCGCCGAGCGCCGCTGCGGCTGCGCGGATGGCTGACAGCGGTCTGGCGTCCGGTGCTGAGGACGGCGCGGACGCTGCTGCGCAATGCCCTCATCACGTTCGTGGTGCTGACCGTGACGCTCTGGCTGCTGCCCGGCGTGCGCAGCGCCGACGTGGTCGACACGCTGTGGCTGGTCGTGCTCGTCGCCGCCGTCGGCGGGGTGGCGCGGCTGCTGCTGCTCGCCGCGGTGCGCATCGTCGGCGGGCTCACCGTCATGGTGCTCGGCGCCGGCACGCAGCTCGGGGTCATGGCGATCGCGCTGCGGCTCGACCCGGCCGACCGGGTGACCGGCCTGCCCGCGACGGTGGTCGCCGCCGTCATGGCGGTGGTCCTCGCCGCGCTGCTGAACTGGTTCATCGACGCCGGGACCGACACGGCGTTCGTGGCCGAGCTGCGTCGCCTGATGATCCGCACCCGCCGGGCCCGGCTGCGCCGCCGCCCGGCCGCGCCGGCGGGTCGCGAGCCCGGCGTGCTCATCGTGCAGCTGGACGGTGTCTCGGCGCCCCTGCTCGACTGGGCGGTGCGAGCGGGGAACCTGCCCACCATCGGCGGCTGGCTGCGGTCCGGCAGTCACGTCATGTCGCGCTGGCACACCGGGCTGCCGGCGACGACGCCCGCCGCGCAGGCCGGCATCCTGCACGGCGACGACCGCGCCGTTCCCGCCTACCGCTGGTACGACAAGGACCGGGCGCGCATCGTCGTGGCGAGCCGCCCGCGCGACGCCGCCGAGGTCGAGGCCGAGCTGTCCAACGGCGCCGGACTCCTGCGCGACGGCGGGGTCAGCATCAGCAACGTCTTCTCCGGCGACGCGCCCGTCTCGCTGCTCACGGTCAGCCGGGCCGCCTTCCCGGGCCGGTCGGCGCGGGGCTGGGCGGTGTTCATGGCCAGCCCCTACGGCCTGACCCGCGCCATCGTGCTCGGCCTCGCCGAGATGGTCACCGAACTGCACCAGGCCCGGTTGCAGCGCCGCCGCAACGTCCAGCCGCGCGTCAGCCGCCGCGGTGCCTTCCTGGCGCTGCGCCCCGCCGCGATGCTGCTGCGCGACGTGAACGTGTCGCTCGTCGCCGAGCAGATGGCCCGCGGCGCCGCCGTCGTCTACTGCGACCTGGTCGACTACGACGAGGTCGCGCACCACGCCGGACCCGCCCGTCCGGAGGCGCTCAAGGCGCTCGAACATCTCGACCACACCCTCGGCACGCTCCAGCGCCTCGCCGGTGCCTACGCGCTGCGCGACTACCACCTGGTCGTGCTCTCCGACCACGGCCAGAGCCTCGGCGCGACGTTCCGGCACCGGCACGGCCGGACCCTCGACGACGTCGTCGCCGGGCTGGCCGGAGGCATGCTGGTCCTCACGTCGGGCAACCTCGCCCTCCTCTACGCCGTCGACCGGCCCGGCAAGGCGACCCGCGCCGACCTCGAGGCGTCCAAGCCGGGACTCGTCGAGGGACTGGTCGCCCATCCTGGCGTCGGCCTCGTCGTCGTCGACGACCACGACGGTCCCGTCGCCCTCGGCCGCGGTGGCCGTCACCGTCTCCGCGACGGCGTGGTGGAGGGCGCCGACCCGCTCGCGCCGTACGGTCCCCGCGCCCGCGGCGACCTGCTCCGCCACCAGTTGGCCCGCCACGTCGGCGACCTCGTCGTGATCGGCGCCGTCGACGCCGCGACCGACGAGGTGGCGGCCTTCGAGGAGCTGGTCGGCTCGCACGGCGGGCTCGGCGGCGCCCAGACCGCGGGCGTCCTGGTGTATCCGGCCGACTGGCCGCGCGACACCGACGAACTGGACGGTCCGGTCGCCGTGCATCACCAGCTGCTCTCCTGGCTGCGCCGTGCGGGCCTGCGCCGGTCCGCACAGGAGCTTGCAGCGGAGGGCGGGACGCAGCGCGGCGAGGACCCGGACCGGACCGTGCGGGTCAGCTCGACGTAGCCGGCGCGGACCGCGAGCTGCCGGCCTGTCGCGTGAACGGGCCACCGGCGGGTAGGGGACCGGCATGAGGATCGGAGTGATCGGTGCCGGCAGGATCGGCTCCACGCTGGCCCACCTGTACACCGCGGTCGGCGACGACGTCGCCATCGCGAACTCCCGAAGTCCGGACACGCTGCGCGACCTCGAGCACCAGCTCGGCCATCACGCACACGCCGTCACCGCCGAGGAGGCGGCCCGCTACAGCGACGTCGTGATCGTCGCCGTGCCGTTCGGCCACTACCGGGACCTGCCCGCCGCAGAGTTGGCCGGCCGGACGGTGATCGACGCGACCAACTACGACCCGGAACGCGACGGGCACGATGCAGCCCTGGACCACGGCGATGTGACCAGCAGCGAGCTGATGCAGCGCCACCTCGCCGGCGCGCACGTGGTCAAGGCGTTCAACGCGATGCGCTGGGACCACCTGCGCGACCACGGCCGGGCGGCCGGGTCGAACCGCCGGTACGGCATCGCGGTCTCCGGCGACAACCCGAACGCCAAGTGGCGGGTCTTCGACCTCGTCGAGCAGATCGGCTTCGAACCGGTCGACGCCGGCACGCTCGCCGAGGGCGGCAGCAAGTACCAGCCCGGCACGGAGGTCTACACCGCGGACCTGTGGGCCGACACGCTGCGGGCCCGCATCGGCATCGAGGGCACCTGAGGGCACCTGGGGTCAGGACGCCCGCAGCGCGTCGGTGGGGTTGAGGCGGGCGGCGCGGGTGGCCGGGTACAGCCCAGCCGCGACGCCGATGACGAGCGCCGCCGCGAGGCCGGCCCAGACGCCCGTGGCCGGGATCAGCGCCTGCCAGCCGCGGTACGTGGCGACGGCGTAGGTGATCGCCGTGGCCAGCAGGGTGCCGGCCACGCCGCCGAGCGCCGACAGCAGCAGCGACTCGGTCAGGAACTGCACCGCGATGTGCCGGCGGGCGGCGCCGAGCGCGCGGCGCAGGCCGATCTCGGTGCGGCGTTCGAGGACCGCGATCACCATCATGTTGGCGATGCCGACGCCGCCGACGAGCAGCGCCACGGCGCCGAGGCCCAGCAGCAGTGACGTGGTCGAGTCGGCGACGATCAGCCGGGACGCGAGGGCGTCGGACGGGCGGCTGACGGTGACGCTGCCCGGCTCGATCGGGTTCGTCGCCCGGCCCAGCAGGCCGGCGACCGTCGCCGTCCGGGCGGTGTCGGTGCGGACGTAGAGGCGGGTCGGGTGGCCGTCGTAGGCGAAGTACTCCGCCGCGACCGGCAGGCCGATCAGGACGGCCCGGTCGACCTCCGGCGCGAGCTCGAGCGGGCGCAGGATGCCCGCCACGCTGAACCAGTGCCCGCCCACCCAGATCCGGGTGCCCGGGTCGACGCGGATGATGCCGAGCGCTGACGCCGCGGCGTGGCCGAGCACCGCCACCGGGTACCGGCTGGTGGCGTCGTTGAGGAAGACGCCGGTGGTGAGCTGCCCGTCGAGGGTGCCGAGCAGGGACGGTTCGGTGGCGCGGACCTCGATGCCGCCGCCGCGGTATTCCGGTACGTGGTCGGTCCGGAAGACCTGGACGTGCGGCACGCCCGCGGTCGCGGTGACCTGCTGTACCCCCGGGGTCCGGGCGACCCCGACGGCCGCGTGCTCGGGCAGCTCGGCCTCGTCGCCGCCGACGCGGGTGCCGTTGGCCACGGTGAGCAGATCTGTACCGAGGCGATCGATCTGCGACAGCAGGTCGGCCTGGCTCGATCGGGTGATGCCGAGGACGGCGACGATGGCGGCGATGCCGATCGCGATGCCGAGGGTGGACAGGGCGGCCCGCAGCGGGCGGCTGCGGATGCCGACGGTGGCCAGGGGGAGCAGGTCGTCGGCGCGTACCTGAGGCTTCATGGGGTCCGTTCCGAGTCGGCGACGACACGGCCGTCGCGCAGTTCGACCCGTCGCGGGCAGGCGGCGGCGACGGTGGGGTCGTGGGTGATGACGAGCAGGGTCACGCCGTCGGCGTTGAGGTCGCGCAGCAGGGTGAGGATCTGCGCGCCGTTGGCGCTGTCGAGGTTGCCGGTCGGCTCGTCGGCGAGGACGAGCGCCGGCCGGCCGACGATCGCGCGGGCGATCGCGACCCGCTGGCGTTCGCCGCCGGACAGCTTGCCGGCCGGGTGGCCGGCCCGGTGCGCGAGGCCCACCCGGTCGAGTGCCTCGGCCGCCGCGCGGCGGCGCCGGGCGGCGGGGACGCCGCGGTACAGCAGGCCGTTGGCCACGTTGTCGACCGACGTCAGGGAGTCCATCAGGAAGAACTGCTGGAACACCACGCCGAGGGCGTGCGCCCGCAGGCCGGACAGCTGCCGGTCGCTGAGCTCCGCGACGGCCCGGCCGGCCAGCCGCACCGAGCCGGACGTCGGCCGGTCCAGTCCGGCGGCCAGGTTGAGCAACGTGGTCTTGCCCGATCCGGACGGACCGACCACGGCCACCAGCTCTCCCGCGTGGACGGTCAGGTCGACCCCGCGCAGCGACTCGACGGGTGGCGTGCCGGGGTACGTCCGGCCGGCGTCGCGCAGGTGCAGGACGGCGTCGCTCACGTGACCGGCACCTCGACCTGAACGCCTTCGACCAGTCCGTCGCCGGTGACCTCGACGGTGCCGGCCTGCTCGTCGAACAGGCCGGTCGTCACGGTCACCAGCCGCCGATCGGCACCGTCCACGACGGCGACCCGATAGCCGCCGCCTTCCCCGGCCAGCAGGGCGGTCACCGGTACGAGCAGGACGTTCTTGTGCTGCGCACCCGTGATCGCGACCTGGACGGGCGCCTGGTCGAGGGCCGGCGCGCCCGGCGGCAGCGTCACGGTGATGACCATCGGCACGGTCGCCGGTCCGGGCGGGCCGTCGCCCTGGGCGACCACGGTCGCGACGGTGCCGACCTCGCGGACGGTGCCGTCGATCGGCGTGTTCAGCCCGGGGACGGTGACCCTCACCGGGTCGCCCGCGTGGACGGTGGCCTGCCGGGCGGCGGTGAGCGCCACGCGCACCACGCGGGCGGTCGACGTCGCCGACAGCATCGGTGCGCCCGGCCCCGCGGTCTCGCCGGGCTGCACGGATGCCGAGCTGACGCGCAGCGCGCCGGGCAGGAACACGACCTGCCCGAGCGGCAGATTCCCGGTCCGCTGGGCCGCCGGCCGGCCGCGGGCCTGCTGCCAGCGGCGGATCGCGGTCGCCGTGGCGTCCGTGAAGTGCCGGTCGACCGTGCCGGGACGCAGTCCGAGCGCGACCAGGTTCTGCTCCAGCTGCAGCACGTCGGCGCCGTCGCTCATCCCGGCGGCGAAGTCCCGGTAGGCGGGCGTGGCGCCGTAGAGCAGCACCGCGGGTACACCGGCGACCGCGAAGAGATCCGCGCCACGCACGACGGCCGTGCCGGGCGCGGCGACGGCGGTGAGCACGCCGCCGGGCAGCTGGTTGACGACGGTGTACGCCCCGTCGAAGCCGAGCGTCCCGGCCACCTGCACCCGCGCGGCCACGTCGCCCCGGGTCACCGGCGCCGTCGTCGTGCGCAGCTGCGGCCCGGCGACCGGCTCGGCGCCCGGCGCCCGCGTCACCGCCCACCCGAGCACACCCGCCGCCGCGGCGAGGACCGCGCTGACCGCCGTCCACGACCGGCCCCTCACGAGATCGCGATCTTCTTGTCGTACAGGTGCTTGCAGGCGTCGATCGCCGTCAGCACCCGCTCCGACTTGCCCTCGTGCTCCAGCGGCGTGCCGACCAGCGGGAACGTGCCGTCGGGCAGCGGGTCGGGGAAGCCGTCGACGCCCTGCTCCCTCATGCACTTCGCGAACGCCCGCAGCTTCTGCAGGTCCTCGGCGCTGGGCGTCGGGTCGCGGCGGTTGTCGGACAGCGACATGGACTCGTCCATGATCGCCTTGCACTCGGGCTGCTGCTCCATGATCGTGCGGATCTGCTCCTTGAGCTCGAGCCCCGCCGCCGGCCAGGCAAGATCTCCATCCCGTATCTCGGGATCCGGGAAGCTCGGGTACCCGTGATCGCGGGCGCACTGCGCGAACCGGCGCCCGATGCTCAGCGCCCGCTCCTCGTCGAGGCCGCCGCTCGGCGACGCACCCGGACCGCCCGGACCGCCCGGACCGCCCTGACCGGACGAGCAGCCGGCCAGCACGAACAACATGGTCAGGGCGGCGAGCACCGCGACTGGTCTGCGTGTCATGCCGCCCACGATCGCCGCCGGCGGCGGGCTGCCGCGTCTGGCGACCGGCCGATGCCGGCATCTGTCGTGCGACGGATGTCAGGCCCCGGCAACCCCCGTACGCTGGGCCGATGCAGCCCACGACGCGCCGCTGGGTGGACGCGGCGCTGATCCTCGTGCTCGCCGCCGCCACCGCGCTGTGGAGCAACGTCCCGCTCACGTTCACGCACCCGGACGAGAAGCTGCTGTACACGTTCGGGTCGGTCGAGGCCTGGCGTGCTCATGTGTTCTGGTGGTGCCTGATCGGCGTGCCCGCGGCGGTCGCGATCCCGCTGCGGCACCGCTGGCCGCTGACCGCGATGCTGCTGGCGGCCGGCTCGGCGACCGGTCACCTGCTCGACCCGATCATGAAAGCGCCGCCGATGGACATCGCCGTGCTGGTCACGATGTACACCCTGGCCGGCTCGGCCCACACCCGCCGGACCGTCGTCGGGGTGCTCATCGCCGCCGAGGCGCTGCTGTTCACCGGCGGCCTGGCCAGCCGGTTCGGCCTGCTCCCCGGCACGGGCGGCGGGTCACCGGTCACCGGCTACGGACGAATGGCCAAGACGGCGACCGCGATCCTGCGCGGCGACGCCGTGCCGATCGCGCTGGACGTCGTGCGCAGCGTCAGCGTGCCCGCCCTGCTGCTCGCCGCGACCTGGGCGGTCGCCGACAGCGCCCGGACCCGCCGCGCCCACCTGGCCACCCTCCAGGCCCGTGCCGACGACCTCGAACGCGAGCAGGAGCAGCGCACCGCCCTCGCCGTCGCCGCCGAACGCGGACGCATCACCCGCGAGCTGCACGACGTCGTCGCGCACGGCCTGTCGGTCATGGTCGTCCAGGCCCAGGGCGCCAAGGCCATGCTCACCCGCGAACCGGACCGCACCGAGGCCGCCCTGGCCAACATCGTCGTCACCGGCCGCGCCTCGCTCGCCGAGATGCGCCGGCTGCTCGGCCTGGTCCGCACCGGCACCGACCTGACGCCGCAGCCGGGCCTCGCCACGCTGCCGGGCCTGGTCGACGGGGTCCGGGACAGCGGCACCCCGATCGACTTCCGGGTCACCGGCGAACCACCGACGCTGCCCGCGGTGGTCGAACTGGCCGCGTACAGAATCGTGCAGGAGGCGCTCACGAACGCGCTCAAACACGCCACACCCGGCGCCAGCTGCACGGTCGCGCTCGACTTCGACCCGACCGGCCTGACCATCCGCGTCGCCGACACCGGCGATCCGGTGCCGCAACCCGTGCCGGGCAACGGCCTGCGCGGCATCACCGAGCGGGTCCACGCCCTCGGCGGCGAACTGCGGGCCGGCCCGGCCCCCGGCGGCTTCGAGGTGTGGGCCCGCCTGCCGGTCGCCGCCACCCAGCCGCGGGAGCTGGTCGCGTGATCCGCGTCGTGATCGCCGACGACCAGGTCCTGGTCCGTGCCGGCTTCCACATGATCCTCGACGGTACCGACGACATGACCGTCGTCGGTGAGGCCGCCGACGGCCTGCAGGCCCTGACGGTCGTCGCCGGCACCGGCCCCGACGTGGTCCTGATGGACGTGCGGATGCCCGGCATCGACGGCATCGAGGCGACCCGGAGGATCCGCGCGGCGCACGCACCGGACGAACCGCCACATGTGATCATCCTGACCACGTTCGATCTCGACGAGTACGTCTACGCCGGCCTGCACGCCGGTGCCGCCGGCTTCCTGCTCAAGGACACCCTCGACGGCGACCTGCTGCAGGCCGTGCGCACGGTGGCCGGAGGTCACAACGTGGCCGCGCCGACCGTCACCCGCCGGCTCGTCCAGCACTTCGTGGCGACCGGCCCGCGGATCGTCGACACGGCACCGCTCGGCACGCTCACCGCCCGCGAGCGCGACGTCCTCGAACGCATCGCCGAGGGCCTGTCCAACCAGGAGATCGCCGACCGCCTGGCGATCTCCGAGGGTACCGTCAAAACCCACGTCAGCCGCGTCCTGGCCAAGCTCGGCCTGCGCGACCGCATCCACGCGGTCATCTACGCCCACCAGAGCGGCGTCGCGTGACGGCATCTCAGAACGGCAGGTGGCCGTTCTCGTCCTGGACGGGTTCCGGTCGGGCCGTCCGGGCCGAGCGTGGCCAGACGCACGACGACCGCGGCGCTTTCCGCTGCGGGCCGTCCGATGCCGAAGGCGGCGGTCATGTCGGTGGCGGTGGTGCCGGGCTCGAGCGCGTTGAACTTGATGCCCGGCTGCGACTTGGCGTACTGGATGGTGAGCATCGTGGCCGCGGCCTTGGACGCCGCGTAGAGCGCGAGCGGCATGCCGAACTCCGGCCGGTCGGGGTTGGTCACCGCCCAGAAGGAGCCCATGCTGCTCGAGACGGTGACCACCGTGGGGTTCGCGGATTTGCGCAACAGTGGCAGCGCTGCCTCGGTGACGCGGACGATTCCCGCCGCGTTGACGTCGAAGGCCCGCAGCGCCGCCGGACCGTCGAGGGCTTCGTTCGCCAGAATGCCCGCGTTGTTCACCAGAACGTCCAGCCGGCCCTCGGCCGCACCGATGCTCGCCAGTGCCTCGGCCACCGACTTGTCATCGGTCACATCCAGCTGCACGAAACGCGCACCCAGCGTCACCGCGGCCTGCTCGCCCCGCTCGGCGTCACGCGCTCCGGCGTACACAGTGTGGCCCAGCTCCACGAGCTGCCGGGCTGTCTCGAAACCGATGCCCTTGTTGGCCCCGGTGATCAGCGTGACGGTCATCTGCCAGTGTCTCCTGTCGCATCGCGTGGCCCGATCGGGCCAACAGGCACGCTATGAGCGACGCGAGACGCCAACCAGAGCACTGCGGTGCCAGGGGTATGACAGAGCCCCTCTGCACACCGAGTGGAGTTCTACGCTGGCCTGGTGGACGAGACGACGAATGCCCTGGGTGCCTACCTGCGGGCTCGGCGCGAGCTGGTGACGCCTGAGCAGGCAGGGATTCCCGACGTGGGTGTGCGGCGGGTGCCCGGGTTGCGACGCGAGGAGGTCGCCATGCTCGCCGGCATCAGCGCCGACTACTACCTGCGGTTGGAGCGAGGCCGCAACCGCAACCCGTCCATGCAGGTGCTGGAGTCGATCGCTCGCGTACTGCACCTCAACGACGAGCATGTCACGCATCTGCTGGCGCTGGCCTGCGAGGCTCCCCGGCGACGCCGAAGCCGGCCGCGCAGACAGGTCCCGCCGCCCGGCGCGCTGCGGCTGATGGACTCCCTCGTCCAGCCGGCGTTCATCGAGGACCGGTACTTCGACATCCTGGCCTCCAACAGCCTTGCCAGGGCGCTGTCACCCGGCCTCGCCGCCGGCCGCAACCAGCTCAGAGACCTGTTCCTCGACCCGGCCGAGCAGGCCCTGCACCCGGAGTGGGAAACCGTCACCGAGTGCTTCATCGCCAACCTGCGGCAGGCCGTGGGCAACGACGTCGACGATCCCCGCTTCATCGAGCTGACCGGCGAGCTCTCCCTGGCGAGCCCGCGCTTCCGCCGGCTCTGGGGCCGCCACGAGGTGCGAGGCCAGCGCGGGACGCCGATCCGGATGAACCACCCGCAGCTCGGCGAACTGTCCTTGAACCGCGAGCGGCTCGGCATCGACGGAACCGACGGCCTGATGCTCGTCGTCTACCACCCGGACGCCGGCACCAGCGACGCCGACAAGCTGGCCCTGCTCGCCTCCGCCGACCTGCCCACTTCGAACGCCAACCAGGGACTCCGGCGAACGAGCACCGGTTGAGCCCCGTTGCCACACCGGACAGGCGGCTACCGGCCGAAGGCGCCGCCCTCGACGAGGATGAGCAGCCCGATGCCGATCAGCACGACGGGGAGCAGGATGTGTCCCCATCGGCTGAGCGCCCGGGCGATCACGGGACGGGTGGCGAAGTACCGGCCCGCCGCGACCCACACCGCGACCAGCGCCAGGAAGACGACCGCGTAGACGGTCATGCCGCCGGCCCCGGCGGTGGCGAAGACGGGGACGTAGACGCCGATGTTGTCGCCGCCGTTGGCGAAGGTGACCGTGGCGAGCTCGAGGATCCGCACGGGCCGGGACTGCGGTGCCTCCCCGTCGTCGTGGCCGCGCTCGCGCCAGGCCTGGACCGCGGCCCTGACACCGAGGGCGAGGGGGAGCAGGCCGAGGTAGGGGATGACCGCGTCGGGCAGGAAGGTGGCGCCGAACGCGGCCGCCCCGGCGGCGGCCAGGATGCCAGCGAAGCCGAGGTACTGCCCGAGTGTGATGTTGCGGGTCGTGCTGCGGTGCCCGGTGCCCTGGGCGAAGAACAGCGCGAGGATGACGATGTCGTCGACGTTGGTGACGGCGAACAGGCCCACCGCCTGCCCGATGCTGCCCAGGCTCACGGGCCGTCACGCTACTACACCTGATCATCGTAGTCGCCGCGATGATTTTCGGCCCGGTCGCGAGTCTGTACCGGTGAGCTGTGCATGACGTCGGACGACGCTTCCGGTACGAGACATCACGGAGGACACCATGACGACCACACCGAACCACACGACCAGCGCGCCGGCCGGGCGGCCGCCCGTGGTCGACCGGGCCACCTGGCAGGCCGCGCGGGACGAGCTGCTGGTCCGCGAGAAGGCCCACACCCGCGAGGGTGACGCCATCGCGGCGGCCCGCCGGCGGCTGCCGATGGTGGAGTTCGACGGTACCGTCGAGGTCGTCGGGCCCGACGGGCCGGTCCCGTTCCTGGAGCTGTTCCAGGGCCGCGACGAGCTGGTGGTGTACAAGCACATGTGGTGGGACGGCGCGCCGCACCAGGGGCAGTGCGAGGGCTGCACCACCGCGGCCTGGCACCTGCGGGACGCGGCCTACCTCAACGCCCGCGGCGTCTCGTTCGCCGTCCTGACCACCGGCCGCTGGGACGAGGTGGCATCGTTCGTCGAGTTCATGGGGTACACCCAGCCCTGGTACTCGGTGCGCGGCCTGGACGAGCCGGTCGGCGGCGACATGGGGTACCTCACGTCCTTCCTGCGCGACGGCGACCGCGTGTTCCTCACCTACTCCACGACGGGCCGCGGCAACGAGCGGATCAACGCGTCGCTCGGGCTGCTCGACATGACGCCCTACGGCCGCGGTGAGGCGTGGGAGGACAAGCCCGAGGGCTGGCCCGAGGGGCGCCCCGCGTGCTGGTCCTGGCGCTCGGACGCGGACGGGAACCCCACCTGGGGCGAGACGAGCCGCCCGGTCCCGCAGTGGACCCGCCCCGGCGCGACCCCCGTGGAGACGCTCGGTCGGCAGGGCCACCACCACTGAACCCTTGGTGATGTGGTACGACGGCCGTGTACTGGCCTCAGGAGGGAGTATCCGATGATCGGTACCTTGCGGGCGGTGGCGCTCGACGCGCCCGACGCCCGGCGGCTCGCCGCGTTCTACGCCGCGCTCGGCGGGTGGGCGGTGCAGGACGCCGACGAGGATTGGGTCACGATGCAGACCGGGGACGGCTGGCGCATCGCCTTCCAGCGCAGCCCCGGCCACGTGCCGCCGCGGTGGCCCGACCCGGCGTACCCGCAGCAGGCCCACCTCGACCTGCGCGTGCCGGACCTCGCGGCCGGCGCGGCGAAGGCGGTCGGGCTGGGCGCCGAGCTGCTGCGCGAGAACGAGCACTGGTACACCCTCGCCGACCCGGCCGGGCACCCGTTCGACCTGTGCCTGTACCCGCAGCGGCAGGAGACCACGCTCATGGGCGTGATGCTCGACTGCCCCGACGCCCGGAAGCTGAGCACGTTCTACGCGGAGCTGCTCGGCAAGCCCGTCACGTACGAGGGCGAGGGCATGGCGATGATCGGGGAGGACGGGGCGCAGCCGGTGCTGTTCCAGCAGATCGCCGATTACCGCGCGCCGCAGTGGCCCGATCCCGCGTACCCGCAGCAGTTCCACCTCGACGTCACGGTCGACGACGTCGACACGGCCGAGGCGGCGGTGCTGCAGCTCGGCGCCACCTCGCTGTCCTCCGGCGGCGTGAACTGGCGGGTCTACGCCGACCCGGCCGGCAAGCCGTTCTGCCTCTGCTGGGACTGAGAGCGAGCTGACGAGCGCCCCGGAACGCGTTCCGGGGCGCTCATCTCACTGGTCGATCGCCATCATGTCCTCGGGGACGCCGGGGGCCTCCATCTGGCGCCAGATCGAGCGCCAGCGGGGCAGCTCGTGGTAGCGGCGCAGCGCCGCGACGCCGGCCAGCCAGCCGGCCCAGCCCGGGTACGGCGGGTTGGCGGGGTCGAAGCCGCTCTGCACCAGGGTGAGCCGGGTCTTGCCGTCCGACTCGTCGAGCTCCCAGCTGGAGGTGAAGCCGTCGGCGAAGCGCACGCTCGCCTTGCGGCCCGGCTCGAACTCGACGAACTTCGCGCCGCCGGGGTCCAGTTCGAAGCCGCCCATCGCGAAGCGGCCGCCCACGTACGGCTCGATGTCCACATTGGCACCGGACCACTGGCGGAACTGCTCCGGCTGGACCATCGAGTCGAACACCTTCTCCGGTGCCGCGTCGATCACGACCGAGGCGTGCAGCTCGGCCGACGTGAAGTCGCACTTGGGCGTCAGCGCACGACCGGCCAGGAAGTCGGCCAGGTTCGCGATCGCCAGGGTCCAGAACGTCTGCAGCGCGCCCCGCGCCCCGGCCGTGTCGGACAGGACCTCCTCGAAGCTCGGCAGGTCGCTCTGGCTCAGCGTGACCAGCGTGCCGTCCTCGTCCTCGGCCAGCTCGAACTGCGTCGTGGTCTCGACCCCGTCCACGGTCCAGGCGAACCGGATGGTGCGCTCGTCCACGTGCAGCACGCGCTGGCGCGGCTCGGCGCCGTCGGGTGTGGTGCGGCCCCAGAACTCGTACCTGCCGGGCAGGTCGACGTCGGCGTGCTCGGTCAGCCACGTGCGGAGTGCGGCGGGGTCGGTCAGCGCCTCGTACGTGACCTTCAGCGGCGCCGGAACGACGGCGCTCAGGCGCAGGTCAAACTCGGTCATCGGAGTCTCCCTTCGGGTAGCAGGCGACGGCCAGGCGGAAGGCGTCGCCTTCGGCGCCGCCGTAGCGGGTGAACAGGTCCTGCAGCGTCTGCTGCAGCTCGTCGAGGAACGCCTTGCGCTGCTCCGGGCGCACCCGGATGTCTCCGGACACGCCGATCGACGGCAGGTCGGGCCGGGTGAGGTCGAGCGCGGCGACATCCGCCTGCACGTCCTCCATCAGGTCGACCAGGTAGCCCAGGCTGAGCTGGTCGCGGGTCGAGCGCAGCCCGATCCGGCCCACCAGGCCGGGGGACAGCCAGTAGGACCGGCCGGCCGCCTGATAGATCCCCTCGTGGATGCCGCGCACCCGGCGCTCGGCGACCTGACGGACCAGGCCGGCCTCCAGCAGGCGCTTCACGTGGTAGTAGACCCGCTGCGGGGTCTGGTCGAGCTCGACCGACACCTCGGTGCACGACCGGGGCTCGGCGAGCTGCCGCAGCACTTCGATCCGCTGCGGCTTGAGCAGGGCCTCAGCCTGCTCGATCTGGTCGAGGTAGACGACGTTTCTCATGGCGAAAACGAGTCTTTACGTAAAAGAATTTTTTGTCAATGGCCCGGCGCGGGTGACGGGGATCGGCGTCGTCGCCTCCGGCCCGCTGCTCGGGATCGGGTGGTCGGCGCGCGCCGAGGGGTGCGGGGTCAGCATCGTTTTCGTCGCCCGGCCCGGCGACGTCGGCGTCCCGGCCGCCCTGGAGACCCTCGCGGGCCTGTCGTTCGCCGGGGCCGTGGTGGTCGCCCGCACGCCGTCACCCCGACCCTCATCGCGCGGGCGAGCGCGGCGCTGACGCGTCGGAAAGCGCTTGCTCAATTCGTGTTGTGCGGAGGCGGGGCGTCGAGTCGCACATTCGCGGGCGGCGGGACGTATGACATCCGCGCCGGCCGGACTGTCTCATGTGGATCGCGTGACGGTGTGATCGTCAACAATTGAGCGTCGGCTCGGCACCGGCCGTGCCGGTCCGGCGAGGCGTGGTGCCGCCGGGCCGATCCGCCAGGGCCGAGCAACGCACGGCCGACAGACCCTGCGGCGGCAACCGACCCTGTGGAGCTGTGGTCGTAGGCGATCGAGGATCGCCGACGACCACAGCGCTGTTCGGGCGGGCGCGGACCGCGCGGCGTCAGCTCAGGCTGAACCGCTGGTTGGCTCCGCCCCAGCAGTCGTACAGCTGGATCTGCTGGCCGTTGCCGGTGCCCCAGACGTCCAGGCAGCGCCCGGACTGTACGCCGGTGACGGTGCCGTTGGAGTTGACGTTCCACTGTTGGTTGGTCTGCCCGTTGCAGCTGTAGATCTGGATCGCCGAGCCGTTGCCGGAGCCGGCGGCGTCGAGGCACATGTTGCCGTACACCGTCAGCTGCCGGCTGGACGTGTAGGTCCATGCCTGGTTGGTCTGGCCGTTGCAGTCGTAGAGCTGGACCCGGGTGCCGTTGTTGTGCGACGAGTTCGGCACGTCGACGCACCGGCCGGACTGGGCGCCGACGATCCGCTTCGCGCCGCCGGGGGGCGGCGACGAGCTGGACGAGGGCGACGGGGAGGTCGTGCCGCCGGTCGGCGAGGTGGTCGGGCCGGCGGCGTTGAGGGCGTTGAGCACCGAGGTGTAGGCGGCCTTCTTGTTGCCGCCGCCGTCGAACAGCAGCGGGCTCTCGCCGGAGCGCCAGGAGTCGCTGTCGCGGACGCCCCACACGGTGATGCCGATGCAGCGGGGCACGTTCATGCAGGCCTGGGTGAGGCCGGCGTACTGCGTGGTCGAGGCGTTGGTGACGTCGACCTCGGTGAGCGCTACGTCGACGCCGAGGGCGGCGAAGCTGGACAGGGTGGTCTGGAAGTTGCCGGGCAGTGAGCTGCCGCCGGTGAAGTGGGTCTGCAGGCCCACGCAGTCGATCGGCACGCCGCGGGACTTGAAGTCCTGGATCATCCGGTAGACGCCCTGGGTCTTGCCGTACGACCAGTTCTCGATGTTGTAGTCGTTGTAGCACAGCTTCGTCGACGGGTCGGCGGCCCGGGCGGTGCGGAACGCCACCTCGATCCAGTCGTTGCCGGTGCCCTGCAGGTTGGACTGGCGGCGGCTGCCGTCCTCGTTGAACGCCTCGTTCACGACGTCCCAGGCGGCGAGTTTGCCCTTGTAGTGGGCCATGACGCCGTTGATGTGGTCGATCATCGCCTGGCGCAGGGCGCTGCCGTTGAGGCTCTGCATCCAGCCCGGCTGCTGCGAGTGCCAAGCGAGGGTGTGGCCGCGGACCTTCATCCCGCGCTGGGTGGCCCAGTTGTAGATCTGGTCCCCGGAGGAGAAGTTGAACTGGCCGCGCTGGGGCTGGGTCGCGTCCGGCTTCATCTCGTTCTCGGCCGTCACCATGTTGAACTCACGGGCGGCGATCGTGCTGTACGTCGAGTCGCCGAGCCGGCTCGCGGCGATCGCGGTGCCGAAGTACCGGCCGGACTGCGCCGCCGCCGCACCGAGGGTGCTCGCGGCGGCGTTCGCCGCCGGGATCGTCATCGCCGCGCCCGCCACCGTCACGGCGGCGATGACGGCGCCGATCGCGACCCGAATCCGCAGCGGCCGACGCTGCCGCACGCCGCCGGCGTGACCTGAGGGACTGCTTGCCACTGCTGACCTCCTACTCGGCCTACCGCGTCCGGGCAGGCTGAAGCCGCCCTGCGTGAGGGGCTGCCGATGATTGGTGTCGCCCGGTCCGTAACGGCGGGCTTCGATGCCGACATGCTGGCACGGCAACATCGGCGAAACAATACGTTTCGAAAGTTTTCCGGAAGGAGCCTGACCGCAGGAAATTGAACGGATGCGACTTCCCGGTCGGCCCGGAAATAACCATTTCTTCGCACGGATTGATGACGCCCGCGCTGGTTGACATATCGGCGGCGGATGCGGACGCTCATGTGCGCATGTCGGCCGAATCGTTGCTCGGGGATGCGTACATGACGATGGGGAGTCGGGCCGCGGTCATCAAGGACGTCGCGCGGTTGGCTGGAGTGTCGCACCAGACCGTTTCGCGAGTGCTCAACAACCACGGGGCGGTCAGCGGTCCCACCCGCGAGCGGGTGCTGTCCGCCATCAGCGCACTCGGTTACCGGCCCAATGCGATGGCCCGCGGCCTGGCCCGGCGCGGGTCACGGGTGATCGGGGTCGTCGCTTCCGACCCGACCCTGTACGGGCCGGCCTCGACCCTGCTCGGCATCGAGCGAGCGGCGCGCGCCGAGGGGTACGGGGTCAGCATCGTGACCGTCGCCCGGGCCGACGACGTCGGCGTCCTGGCCGCGCTGGAGACCCTCGCGAGCCAGTCGGTCGCCGGGGCCGTGGTGGCCGCCCCGCATGCCGCCGCGGCGGCCGCAATGTTTGACGAGCGGCGCGGGATGGCCACCGTGACGGTCGAGGGCGACGTCGACGGCACCGGGCCTTCGGTCGGCGTCGACCACGTCGCGGGCGCCCGGCTCGCGGTCGAACACCTGCTCGACCTCGGTCACCGCAGTGTGCGGCACGTGTCCGGGCCGCTCGGCTGGCCGGAGAGCCGCGACCGGATCGCCGGATGGCGGGCGGCGCTTGAGAGCGCGGGCATCGCCACGCCTCGGCTGCTCACCGGGGACTGGAGCGCCAGGTCGGGCTACGCGGCCGGGTTGGCGTTGGCGGAGCGACCAGGCGTCACCGCCGTGTTCGCCGGCAACGACCAGATGGCTCTCGGCGTCATCCGGGCCCTGCAGGAGCGCGGGCTGCGCATCCCCGCGGACGTCAGCGTCGTCGGCTTCGACGACATCCCCGAGGCGGAGTACCTCTGGCCGCCGTTGACCACCGTCCGGCAGGACCTCGACGAGGTGGGCCGGCGCTGTATCGCGGCGCTGCTCCGGCAGGTCGAGGCCGTCCGGCACGGACGCCGGGCGCAGGCACGGCCCGAGCCGAAGGTCGCCCCGACCCTTGTCGTGCGCGCCAGCGCGGGGTCCGTCCGGCGGTGACGTCACCGGAATTCGCGCGGCGTGCTGCCTGCTCGATTTGTGTTATGCGGAGGTGGGTCGCCGAGTCGCACATCCACGGGCGGACGGGGCGTATTGACATCCGCGCGGGCCGGAATGTTTCATGTGGGTTGCGCGACGTGTGATCGTTAACAAGTGAGCGCCGGCTCGGCACCGGCCGGGCCGGTCCTGGGGTGCTGTTCGCGTGGTGGGGCGAGCTGGTCCCTGGATCGGTGATGCACATGGGCAGGACGGGCACGAGGAAGACCACACTGGTCGCCGCGGCGCAGGCCGGCGACGCACGGGCGATCGACGAACTCATGGCGGCCTTCCTGCCGCTGGTGTACACGATCGTGCGCCGCGCGCTCGCCGGGCACCCGGCCGCCGTCGACGACGTCGTCCAGGACACCATGGTGCGCGCGCTGCGTCAGCTGCCGTCGTTGCGCGAGCCGGACAGTTTTCGGGCCTGGATCGCCGCGATCGCCGTCCGCCAGGCCGCGACGTACCTGCAGAGCGAGCGCCTCGCCGCGGCGCGGACTGCCGCGCTGGACAACGTCGCCGGTGCACCGGACGCCGTCGACTTCGAGGACCTCACCCTGCTGCGCCTGGAGTTGGCCGGGCAGCGCCGGCAGGTCGGGCAGGCGGTCGCGTGGCTCGACCCGGACGACCGGGTGTTGTGGTCGCTGTGGTGGCTGGAGGTCGGTGAGGAACTCAGTCGCGCCGAGCTCGCCGCCGCGCTCGGGGTGAGCGTCCCGCATGCCGGTGTGCGCGTCCAGCGCATGCGAAACCGGCTGGACCAGGCCCGCGCCCTCGCCGCGGCGCTCGAAGCCCGGCCGCGCTGCCCGTGGCTGGACACCGTCGTCGCGGACTGGGACGGCATCCCGAGCCCGCTGTGGCGCAAGCGCATCGCCCGGCACATCCGCGCCTGCGCCACCTGTGCCGCAGCCGCCGAGGAGATGGTCGACACCGAGCGGCTGCTGGCCGGGTTCGCGCTGCTGCCGGTGCCCGCCATCCTCACCGCCGCCCTGGCCGGCCACGGCCCGTCCGCAGCGTCCTCCGCCACCGCGGGCGGCCTCGCCGCGACCACCGGCTACGCCCCGCTCACCGGGTCCGCCGGCACCGCGGGCGGTGCTGCCGCGGCCGCCGGTCACGGTCCGCTCGCCGCGTCCGCTGTCACCGCCGCGGGCGGTACCGCCGCGACGACCGGGTGGCTGGCCGGCTTCCCCGTCGCGAAGGCGGCCATCGCCGCGACGATCGTCGCGGGGACTGCCGTAGCCGCCCTGACCTGGCCGAGCGGCGAGGGTGCACCACCCACCCCGGCAGCGCCGTCGAGCCGGCCTTCGCCGTCCGCGTCGTCCGGCCAGCCGGCGTTGCGCCTGGGACAGGTGTCGTTCGAGTCCGGCGCCGTCCCCGGGCGGTATTTAGGCACCGACGGGCAGTTCGGCGTCCTGGTCGCCGCAAGCAGCTCCACGCAGCGTGGCCGGGCGACGTTCGAGGCCGTGCCCGGCCTGTCGAACGCCGGTTGTTACTCGTTCCGGGCGGCCAACGGGCAGTACCTGCGGCACCTGATGTGGCGGCTGAGGCTGAGCGCCGACGAGGGAAGCTTCGTGTTCCGCGGCGACGCCACCTTCTGCGCGACGGTCACCGACGGCGGCGAGGTGTTCCTGGAGTCGGCGAACTACCCGGGCCACTTCATCCACCGCCAGCACGACCAGCTCTGGGTGGACCAGGCCGACGGCTCAGCCGGGTTCCGCGCCGACAGCGTCTTCCGGCTCCGTCCACCGCTGGCCTGACCACTCCCCGTCCGCGGGCGGTGGCGTGCCCAACACCAAGGTCAAGTTCCTGCAACGGCAGATGTACGGCCGAGCCGGGTTCGCACTGCTGCGACAATGGATTCTGATCGGATAGGCCATCAACCGCCGACGATCGTCCCTGCGTCAGGGCCCAAAAATTGACACCGAGAAAAGTGTTACGAATCTCCGGGAAAAGGGTCGCGGATCGGCATCCGTGAAAACAGCAACGCATTCGCCAAGGTGCTGCAGTGCTCGGCGGTGTGGTTGTGAACTGGGAAAACACCTAGATCTGGCCCGGGAGAATGGGTCACCGGGCCGGACCGATTGGCGTTCGCCCTTGCGCGTTCCGAAACGTTCTGGCAATCTCGCGGTCCTAGATGTGAGCGTTCTCGCCATTCGCTCTTCCGCCGCTCAGCACGCCGTAAAGCGCTGCCCGCCGCAGTCTGTTAGCGCTAACACGTGCGGCCCACCGCCACGGGCCCAGCGGCTGGTCGGGCGTCACGCGAGCCCCTGGCCGGAAGGAAGCCCCCATGCAAGCCGGTACCAAAGCCCCGCCCGCCCGTACGGCCCTGCTCGCCGCGGTCGCCACCACCCTCGTCGCCGGGGTGGTGGTCGCGATCAACGTGGCGACCGCGTCGGCGGCGTCGGTGGACACCAGCGCGTGGTACGAGCTGGTGAACCGCAACAGCGGCAAGGCCCTCGATGTGTGTGGTGTGTCCACTGCGGACGGTGCGTGCGTCCAGCAGTACACCCGCTCGGGTGGCCAGAACCAGCAGTGGCAGTTCGTTGACTCGGGCGGCGGCTGGTACCGGCTGAAGGCCCGCCACTCCGGCAAGGTCCTCGACGTCTCCAACGCCTCCACCGCGGACGGCGGCAAGGTCGTGCAGTGGACGGACGGCAACGGCACCAACCAGCAATGGCAGCTCGCCGACTCGCCCGGCGGTTACGTCCGCCTGATCAACCGCAACAGTAACAAGGCCCTGGAGGTCCAGAACGCCTCGACCGCCGACGGCGGGGCAGTCGTGCAGTACAGCGACTGGGGCGGCACCAACCAGCAGTGGCAGCTCGTCCGGGTCGGCACGACACCGACGTCGAACCCGCCGAGCGGCACGTTCACCAACCCGATCGTGTGGCAGGACTTCGCCGACGGCGACATCATCCGCGTCGGCGACGCGTACTACTACTCGGCCTCGACCATGCACTACTCGCCGGGCGCGCCGATCCTGCGCTCGTACGACCTGGTGCACTGGGAGTACGCCGGGCACTCCGTGCCGAGCCTCGACTTCGACTCCAACGCCTACAACCTCAGCGGCGGCCGCGCCTACGTCAAGGGCATCTGGGCCTCGACGCTGAACTACCGGGCCAGCAACAGCACCTACTACTGGCTCGGCTGTGTGGAGTTCAACCGCACCTACGTCTACACCGCCTCGGCGGTCGACGGCACCTGGCAGAAGCGGGCCCGGATCAACAACTGCTACTACGACGCCGGGCTGCTCGTCGACGACAACGACACGATGTACGTCGCCTACGGCAACTCCACGCTCAGCGTCGCACAGCTGTCGGCCGACGGGCTCGGCGAGGTCCGCCACCAGCAGGTGTTCACCACCCCGTCGAGCGTCGGGACCCTCGAAGGCTCACGCTTCTACAAGCGGGGCGGCTACTACTACATCTGGGTCACCAAGCCTGCCAACGGCCAGTATGTCCTGCGCTCGACGAGCCCGTGGGGGCCGTACGAGATGCGGCAGGTGCTGCTGAACATGCCCACGCCCGTCAGCGGCGCCGGCATCCCGCACCAGGGCGGCCTGGTCCAGACCCAGAACGGCGCCTGGTACTACGCCGCCTTCGTCGACGCCTACCCGGGCGGCCGGATTCCCGTCCTGGCCCCGATCAACTGGAGCGCGGACGGCTGGCCCAGCGTCCAGACCGTCAACGGCGGCTGGGGTGCGTCCTACCCGATGCCGAACATCCAGACGTCCAGGACCGTCAAGCCGATGATCGGCGCGGACACCTTCACCACGGCCGTACTCGGCCCGCAGTGGGAGTGGAACCACAACCCCGACAACACCAGATGGTCGGCCGGCAACGGGCTGCGGCTGCAGACGGCGACCGTCACCGGCGACCTGTACTCGGCCCGCAACACCCTCACCCAGCGCATCCAGGGCCCGGCGTCCACCGCCGCCGTCCAGCTCGACTACTCGGCGATGGCCGACGGCGACCGGGCCGGCCTGGCAATGTTGCGCGACGCGTCGGCGTGGATCGGCGTGCGGCGCGACGGCTCCACGACCCGCGTCTCGATGGTCACCGGCCTGGCCATGGACAGCAGCTGGAACACCACCAGCACCGGCACCGAGGCGGCCAGCGCGGTCGTGTCCGGCGGCCGGATCTGGCTGCGCGCCACCGCCGACATCCGGCCCGGATCCGGCCGGCAGGCCCGCTTCTCCTACAGCACCGACGGCGTCACCTTCACCCCGCTCGGCACCGCGCTGACGCTCAACAACGCCTGGCAGTTCTTCATGGGCTACCGCTACGGCGTCTTCAACTACGCCACCAGGTCGCTGGGCGGCGCCGTCACCGTCCAGCGCTTCGAACAGACCGCCTCCTAGTCAGAAAGGTGCTCGACGTCTCCAACGCCTCCACCGCCGACGGCGCGGCCGTCGTGCAGTGGTCCGACCACAACGGCAGCAACCAGCAATGGCAACTCGTCCGAATCTGACGAAGGAGACATCCGCCATGAGACTCATCGGCGCCGCGCTCGCGGCGACAGTCGTGGCCGCCGGGGTGGTGGTCGCGATCAACGTGACCACCGCTGCGGCGGCGACGGTGGACACCAGCGCGTGGTACGAGCTGGTGAACCGCAACAGCGGCAAGGCCCTCGACGTGTGTGGCGTGTCCACCGCTGACGGCGCCTGCATCCAGCAGTACACGCGATCGGGTGGCCAGAACCAGCAGTGGCAGTTCGTCGACTCCGGCGGCGGCTACTACCGGCTCAAGGCCCGCCACTCCGGCAAGGTGCTCGACGTCTACAACTTCTCCACCGCCGACGGGGCGAAGCTCGTGCAGTGGAGCGACGGCAACGGCACCAACCAACAGTTCCGGCTGGCCGACTCGTCCGGCGGCTACGTGCGGCTGATCAACCGCAACAGCGGCAAGGCCGTCGAGGTGCAGAACGCCTCGACCGCCGACGGCGGTGCGGTCGTGCAGTACAGCGACTGGGGCGGCAACAACCAGCAGTGGCAGCTCGTCCGCGTCGGCTCGACGCCCACCAGCACACCCCCGACCTCGAGCCCGCCGAGCGGCACCTGCACGCTGCCGTCGACGTACCGCTGGACGTCGACCGGCTCGCTGGCGAACCCGAAGTCGGGGTGGGTCTCGCTCAAGGACTTCACCAACGTCGTCTACAACGGCAGGCATCTCGTCTACGCCACGACACACGACACGGGTTCGACGTGGGGCTCGATGAACTTCGGCCTCTTCACGAACTGGTCCGACATGGCCTCGGCGAGCCAGAACGGTATGTCGTTCGGTGCGGTCGCGCCCACCCTGTTCTACTTCGCCCCGAAGAACATCTGGGTGCTCACCTACCAGTGGGGCGGGGCCGCGTTCAACTACCGCACGTCGAGCGACCCCACCAACGCCAACGGCTGGTCGTCGCCGCAGACGCTGTTCTCCGGCAGCATCTCCGGCTCCGGCACCGGCCCCATCGACCAGACCATCATCGGTGACGGCACGAACATGTACCTGTTCTTCGCCGGCGACAACGGCAAGATCTACCGGGCCAGCATGCCGATCGGGAACTTCCCCGGCAGCTTCGGCTCCAGCTACACCCAGATCATGAGCGACTCGACGAACAACCTGTTCGAAGGCGTCGAGGTCTACAAGGTCCAGGGCCAGAACCAGTACCTCATGCTCGTCGAGGCGATCGGCGCGAACGGCCGCTACTTCCGCTCGTTCACGTCCTCCAGCCTGAGCGGCTCGTGGACACCGCAGGCGGCGACCGAGAGCAACCCCTTCGCCGGCAAGGCGAACAGCGGCGCGACCTGGACCAACGACATCAGCCACGGCGACCTGGTCCGCAGCAACCCCGACCAGACCAAGACCGTCGACCCGTGCAACCTGCAGCTGCTCTACCAAGGGCGTTCTCCCAGCTCCGGCGGCGACTACGGCCTCCTGCCGTACCGGCCGGGCGTGCTGACCCTGCAGCGCTAGCCAACCGATTCCTCCTGCCGCTCCCGCCGCCGACGCGGGAGCGGCAGGCAGACCCCGAGGAGGGGCAGTCATGCGTACGAGAACGCGATGGATCGTCACCGCAGTGCTGGCCGCGGTCGCCCTGGTCACCTGGAATGGCGTCGCGGCGGCGGAGTCCAACGGGGGCGTACGGGTGA
The DNA here is from genome assembly GCF_022095675.1 of Dactylosporangium sp. AC04546. Classification (GTDB taxonomy): domain Bacteria; phylum Actinomycetota; class Actinomycetes; order Mycobacteriales; family Micromonosporaceae; genus Dactylosporangium. The sequence goes on from NZ_JAHYSG010000005.1 coordinate 85,096, forward strand.
TGCCCCTGGGTGACTCCATCACCGAAGGCACCCAGGTCCCCGGCGGCTACCGGATCGGCCTCTGGCAGCGGGCGGCGGCCGGCGGCTACCGGGTCGACCTCGTCGGCTCGCAGTACAACGGGCCGGCCGCCCTGGGCGACCACGACCACGAAGGCCACCCCGGCTGGCGGATCGACCAGATCGACGCCAACATCACCGGGTGGCTGCGGACCACGACCCCGCGCACGGTGCTGCTGCACATCGGCACCAACGACATCCTGCAGAACTTCAACGTCGCCGGCGCGCCGGGCCGGCTCTCCACCCTCATCGACCACATCACCGCCGCCGCGCCGTCCGCGGACGTGTTCGTCGCCAGCATCATCCCGCTGAGCAACAGCGGCCAGGAGGCCGCCGCCCGCACCTTCAACGACGCCATCCCGGGCATCGTGCAGAGCAAGGTCAACGCCGGCAAGCGGGTCCGCTTCGTCGACATGCACGCGGCCCTCACCACCGCCGACCTCATCGACGGCATCCACCCCACCGCGACCGGCTACGACAAGATGGCCGCCACCTGGTACGCGGCGCTGCGTTCAGTGCCCGGCAGCATCGGCGACCCCACCACCCCCACCGGCTCCGCCCTGGTCAGCGCCGCCTCCGGCCGCTGCCTCGACGTGCCGAACGGCAGCACCACCAACGGCGTTCAACCCATCATCTGGGACTGTAGCGGCGCCGCCAACCAGCGCTGGACGGTCGACGGGCAGACCCTGCGGTCGGTCGGCAAGTGCCTGGACTCACCGACCGGTGCCACGGCCGGGACCAAGGTTCAGCTGTGGGACTGCCACGGCGGGGCCAACCAGCGCTGGAACGTGAACGCCAACGGGACGATCAGCAACGCCCAGTCCGGGCTGTGCCTGGACGTCAGCGGCAACGCCACCGCCAATGGCACCACGGTCATCCTGTGGACCTGCACCGCCGCCGCCAACCAGCGCTGGACGCTGCGATGAAGCGCCTCGGCAGCGTGCTCGCCACCGTGCTGCTGCTCCTGTTCGTCCTCGGCACCCGGCCCGCGGACGCCCTCGACAACGGCGTGGCCCGCACCCCGCCGATGGGCTGGAACAGCTGGAACAGCTTCGGCTGCAACATCAGCGAGTCCCTGATCCGGCAGATGGCCGACGCGATCGTCAGCAGCGGCCTGCGCGACCTCGGCTACCAGTACGTCGTCGTCGACGACTGCTGGTTCAACCCCAACCGGGACAGCGCCGGCAACCTGCAGGGCGATCCGTCGCGCTTCCCCAGCGGCATGAAGGCACTGGGGGACTACCTGCACGGCAAGGGGCTGAAGTTCGGGCTCTACCAGGTGCCCGTCGACAAGACCTGCGCCCAGTACTTCGGCTCGTACCCGGGAGCCACCGGCAGCCAGGGCCACGAGGCCCAGGACGCCCGGCAGTTCGCCGCGTGGGGCGTCGACTACCTGAAGTACGACTGGTGCTCGCCGAACGGCACCATCAACGACCAGGTCGCCACGTTCGCCAAGATGCGCGACGCCCTCGCCGCCACCGGCCGGCCCATCGTCTACAGCATCAACCCCAACAGCATCCACGCCAAGACCGGGCCCCAGCGCAACTGGGGCGACGTGGCCAACCTCTGGCGTACCACCGAGGACATCACCAACGCGTGGGACACCGGGCAGGCCAACGGCTACCCGATGGGCATCCAGAACATCGTCAACGTCACCGTGCCGCTCGCCGGGTACGCCGCGCCGGGCCGCTTCAACGACCCCGACATGCTCGAGGTCGGGCGGGGCGGCATGACGGACACCGAGATGCGCAGCCACTTCGCCCTGTGGGCGGTCATGGCCGCGCCGCTCATCGCCGGCAACGACATCCGCTCGATGAACTCGGCGACCCAGGCGATCCTGAAGAACCAGGACCTCATCGCCGTCAACCAGGACTCCCTGGGCCTGCAGGCCACCCAGGTGTCGAACGACGGCACCCGGCGCGTCCTCGCCAAGCGCCTGGCGGGCGGCGACGTCGCGGTCGCCCTGTTCAACCAGGGCAGCGCCACGACCACGATCTCCACCACCGCCGCGGCGATCGGCAAGACCGGGACCAGCTTCACCCTCCGCGACGCCTGGACCGGCGCCACCAGCACGACCGGCGGCACCATCACCGCGAGCGTGCCCGGGCACGGCACGGTCGTCTACCGGGTGAGCGGCGGCGGCACCGGCACCACACCGACCGCGTTCGTCAGCGCCGCATCCGGCCGCTGCCTGGACGTGCCGAACAGTGCCACCGCCAACGGCACCCAGCCCGTCATCTGGGACTGCAACGGCGGCGCCAACCAGCGGTGGACGGTCAGCGGCCAGACGATCCAGGCCCTCGGCAAGTGCCTCGACGCGCCGCTCAACGCCACCGCCGGGGCGAAGGCCCAGCTGTGGGACTGCAACGGCGGCACCAACCAGCGCTGGAACCTGGGCGCCGACGGCACCGTCAGCAACGCCCAGTCCGGCCTGTGCCTCGACGTCAACGGCAACACCACCGCCAACGGCACCACCGTGATCCTGTGGTCCTGCACCGCTGCCGCCAATCAGCGCTGGACCCGGACCTAGCCTTGCCGAGGAGACTTTTGTGAAGTTCCGCCGAATGGCCTGGGCGGCCGGCCTGCTCTGCGCTCTGGCCCTGGTGCCAGGGGTGGCCCGGGCCGACAACCCGATCGTCCAGACCGTCTACACCGCCGACCCCGCCCCGCTGGTGTACAACGGCCGCGTCTACCTCTACACCGGCCACGACGAGGACGCCTCCACGTACTTCACGATGAAGGAGTGGCGGGTCTACTCGTCCACCGACATGGTGAACTGGACCGACCACGGCTCCCCGATGAGCCTGTCCACCTTCAGTTGGGCGAGCTCGGACGCGTGGGCCGGGCAGGCCGTCCACCGCAATGGCAAGTTCTACTGGTACGTCCCGGTGCGGATGTCCAACGGCTCGCAGGCGATCGGGGTCGGCGTCGCGGACAGCCCCACCGGACCGTTCCGCGACGCGATTGGCCGCCCACTCATCCAGAACGCCGAGATCGACCCGACCGTCTACATCGACGACGACGGGCAGGCGTACCTGTACTACGGCAACCCGCGTCTGTGGTACGTGAAGCTCAACGCCGACATGATCTCGTACTCCGGCAGCCCGACCCAGATCCCGCTCACCACCGCCGGATTCGGCACCCGCAGCGGGAACGCGAGCCGCCCGACGCTGTACGAAGAGGGACCCTGGGTCTACAAGCGCAACGGCCTGTACTACAACGTCTTCGCGGCCGAGTGCTGCTCCGAGTTCATCGGCTACTCGACGGCGCCGGGACCGACCGGCCCGTGGACCTACCGCGGCACGGTCATGCCGCGGCAGGGCGGCAGCTTCACCAACCACGCCGGCGTCATCGACTACAACGGCGGCTCGTACTTCTTCTACCACAACGGCGCGCTGCCGGGCGGCGGCGGCTTCACCCGCTCGGTCGCCGTGGAGAAGTTCAGCTACAACGCCGACGGCACGATCCCGACGATCAACATGACCTCGTCGGGCGCGCCCCAGGTCGGCACGCTGAACCCCTACGCCCGCCAGGAGGCGGAGACCATCGCGTGGGAGTCGGGCGTGGAGACCGAGCCGGCCGCCGAGGGCGGCATGAACGTCGGCTGGATCGACAACGGCGACTACATCAAGGTGAAGGGCGCCGCGTTCGGCGCCGGCGCGTCGTCGTTCACCGCGCGAGTGGCGTCCGCCGCGTCCGGGGGACGCATCGAGCTGCGCCTCGACGGCGTGAACGGCACGGTCGCCGGCACCTGCACGGTGCCCGGGACCGGCGGCTGGCAGACCTGGACGACCGTCACCTGCCCCGTCACCGGCGCCACCGGCACCCACGACCTGTACCTGCGGTTCACCGGCGGCAGCGGCTCACTGTTCAACGTGAACTGGTGGCAGTTCTCCGGGAGCGGGAGCGCCGACCTGCTCACGAACGGCAATGCGGAGAACGGCACGACCGGCTGGGGCGTGTTCGGCAGCGGCACCCTCGCCTACACCACGGCCGTCGCGCACGGCGGCAGCCGGTCCCTGTCGATCACCGGACGCACCGCCTCGTGGAACGGCCCCAGCCAGGACGTGACCGCGCGGCTCACCAACGGCCGCAGCTACACGACCAGCGTCTGGGTCCGCAGCCAGAGCGGCACCCCGTCGGCGAAGGCGACCCTCGCCCTCACCGCCGGCGGCACGACCAGCTACGTCTCCCTGACCCCGGCGACGGCCGTCAACCCGAACGGCTGGACGCTGCTGACCGGCACCGCCACCGTCGCGTGGACCGGCACCCTCACCGGCGCGACGTTCTACGTCGAGACCGCGGCCGGCACCGACTCCGTGTACGTCGACGACGTCTCGTTCCAACCGTGATCGGACATCCGACGTCATCAAACGCATCACCGCGATCGCGGAGCAGGCGAACCTCGCCGGCGTCGCCGCGGCAGCGACCACCACCACGAAAACGCGATCGTCGACACACAGCGGTCCGTGGCCGAGATCGGCGACGAACGCGCGGCGCGCCACCACGTCGAGGCGGTCAGCCGCTCTCGTTCTCGCCGGTCTCGGCTCGGTACCGAGCGAGCATGTGGGCCGGCAGCCGGCCGCGGTCCTCGCTTTCGGGGACAGGAAAGCGCGTGCCGAGACGGGGCAGACGCGTTCGCCGAAGCGCGGGCTCGGTCGGGTCCCAGGGTGTCCCGGACGGGGCCGGGTCCGACAGGGGGAGACAGCCCTGCGCCCTCAGCGCGTCGTCGAGGCTGTCGGCGATCCCGGTCCGTGCCTCGTGGACGCGCGGCGCGACATATGCCAGCTCTTCCAGTCCTGGAAACTCGTCGTCGGTCCAGTCCGCGGAGCTCCCCCGGAGCCGGCGGACCTCAGGGGCGTCGGCCAGTGCGTCCGGATCGTCGGCCACGGCGTCGAACTGGTCGCGGCCGAGCCCGATGAGCCATGCGCAGAAGTAGAAGAAGCTGTCGCCGGACACGTGGACGCCGAAGATCACCTCCGCGGCCGCCCAGTGGTCGTAGGTGTCGACCCGCCGTCGAGTGTGGTCCATCCAACGTTGGAAGTCGACGAGATCGGTCAGTGACCGCTGCTGGAGGTGCCGTTCGAGCCGCCCGAGCCGGACCCCCGCGGGTGCGGGCTTCGGTGCCGGGTCGACGACGGTGGTGGCGATGGCGTCCCAGAACTCGTCCTCGGTCAGCGTTCGGCGCTCCTCTCGCACGATTCGACGGGCAACGGCACGGGCGAAGCCTAACCGGTGCCGCGACCGTACGGTTCCGGCCGCCGTAACAACAATGCTTCAACGGAAAATGTGTTATGGCTCGGGGGTTCGCCGGGTCGCCCGGGAATCGGCGCCGACGCATTCCGCAATGCATCGATATAGCTAAGTCGGATGTCGGCATATGCGCAGTTCAGCGCCACAAGCAGCAGTTGGTCCGACGTATGGGAGCGTTTCCAGAATCACCGGACCAGTGTTACGCAACAATTTCCGGGTGATATCAAAGACCCCTTGACTTTCCGATGTTAGCGATCACATCATGGAGGCCCGTCGCATTCATGTCCGGAGCTTCCGCGCTGTGAGTGGTCTCTCCGGCGGGTGCCCCGTGCCCGAATCCCCTCCGGAGTCGCCGCTCATGTCCATGGTGTTCGCCGCCGCGCCCCGCCGTCGGCGCGGGATCGCGTTCCTCATCGTCGGCGTGCTGTTGTGCGCCGCGCTCGTCGCCGCCGGTGGTGCCGCACAGGCCGCCGGCGGCTGGTCCCCGCGCTCCTCCTACACGTCGACCGACAAGGGCGACGGCACGTACTCGGTGCCGCTGCTGAACGCCGACGTGCCCGACATCAGCGTCGAGCGCGTCCCGGCCGCGGCCAACCGCGAGGGCCGGGACGTCTACTACATGATCAGCACGACGATGCACCTGAGCCCGGGCGCGCCGATCATGAAGTCGTACGACCTCGTGAACTGGGAGATCGTCAACTACGTCTTCGACCGGGCCAGCATCGGCGACGGCTTCTCGCTGCGCAACGGGCAGAACTCGTACGGCCAGGGCCAGTGGGCGTCGTCGCTGCGCTACCACGACGGCACGTACTACGCCGTGTTCAACACCAACAACCTCGGCGGCGCGTACCTCTACCGCACCGACGACATCGAGAACGGCGCATGGCGGCGGACCGCCCTGGGTCGCGCGCTGCACGACCCGTCGCTGTTCTTCGACGTGGACGGCACGCCGTACATCTTCTACGGCTCCGGCGGCACCAGCGCCGTGCGGCTCAACGCCGGCCTGACGGCCGTCGCCCAGGACTACCCGAACATCTTCACCGCGGGCGACTACGCCGGCCGGCCGTTCATCGGCGGCCTGTTCGAGGGCGCCCAGTTCTCCTACATCGACGGCTATTACTACTGCGTCATCATCACGTGGCCGTCGGGGCAGGGGCGCCAGGTCGTCATGTTCCGCTCCCGGGACCTGCTCGGCCGGTACACCTCGGCCGGCGGCGTCAACACCTACGAGGCGCGCGGCGTGCTCAACTCCAACGGCTTCGCCCAGGGCAGCCTCGTGCCGATCGCCCGCCAGGGCGGCGGCACCGACTGGTACGGCATGTTCTTCCGCGACACCTTCCCGATCGGGCGCATCCCGGCCCTCATCCCCGCCACCTGGCAGGACGGCTGGCCCACCTTCGGCACCAACGGGGTCGTGCCCGTCGACGGCGTCTTCCCCAAGCCGATCCGGCTCACCCCGGAGCAGGAGCTGTTCGAGCGGCAGAAGTCCGTCGTCGGCTCCGACGACTTCGACAACGACGCGCCGCACAAGGCGTACATGGACGAGCAGTGGACGATCCCGGCACCGCCCACCTACGACCCGTCGCTCATCGGTGTCGAGCTGGTGCAGAACCCGGGCTTCGAGGACGGGACCATCTCGCCGTGGGCCGCCCAGTTCGGCGCGACCCTCGCCCTGGACACCACCGACCCGGCGACCGGGCAGGCGGCGTTGCGGGTCAGTAACCGCACACTGAACGGTTCGGGTCCGAACCAGTCCCTGAACGGCAAGATGCAGCCGGGTCTGACCTACACCGTGTCGGCGAAGATCAAGTACGCCTCGGGTCCGAGCACCATCCAGTTCAACCTCGCCGCGGACTGGGGTTCGGGCGTCCAGGTGATGGCGTCCAGGAGCGTGCCGGTCGGGCAGTGGACGACGGTGACCGGCCAGTACACCGTCCCGGCGACGGCGAACGTCAACACCTTCAAGTTCGCCGTGGAGACGCCGTGGGCCAATCCGCAGCCGGCGTCGTCGAGCGTCGAGTACCTCATCGACGACGTGTCGATCGTCGGGCAGCCGGTGACGACCGAGTACCCGGCCGAGGCGGAGATCGCCCCGAACGGCTCCCGGCTGGACCCGGTGTGGGAGTGGAACCACGCCCCCGACAACCGCTACTGGTCGCTGACCGACCGGGACGGCTGGCTGCGGCTGACGAACGGCAAGGTCGTCACCGGCAGGTACGTCTACACGAAGCTCTCCAACCGCTCCGAGCTGGCCTGGCTGGAGGAGGCCCGCAACATGCTCACCCAGCGGACGTTCGGCCCCCGCCAGTCCGTCGAGACCCGGATGGACATCTCCGGCATGAAGGACGGGGACGTCGCCGGCCTGGCCGCCTTCAACCGCGGCTTCTCCTACGTGGCGGTCAAGCGCGCCGGCGGCGTCAACACGCTCGGCGTCGTCAACCGGGGCCAGCCCTTCGCGGTCGACCTGGACCAGGCGGCCCTCGAAGTGCCCGGCACCACCGTGCCGCTGGGCAGCGCGACCCAGGTGTACGTGAAGGCGGACCTCGACTTCGCATCGCCATCCGGGCAGCTGTGGACGACGTTCTCCTACAGCCTCGACGGGCTGCAGTGGAGCCAACTGGGCAACCGCGTCGGCCCGCAGACCCTCGACGGCAGCCTCGCGCACTTCATGGGCCACCGGGTCGGCCTGTTCAACTACGCGACACAGCAGACCGGCGGGCGCGTCGACTTCGACTACTTCAACCTCAGCGACACGCTGAGCGCCCAGAACCGGCCGCTCGACACGGGCGCCCTCGACGCGGCCATCGCCTACGCGGGGACGCTCGACCCGCGGTTCTACCCGCAGGACGCCTGGGCCGCGATGCAGGATGCACTCGCCGGCGCGACGGCGGCGCGCGCCGGGCAGTTCGGCACCCAGAACCAGATCGACGCCCCGGAACGCAAGCTCAGCTACCAGCTGGCCCGGCTCGGCGTGCTCAAGGCCGATCCCGCCCTGCCGGTCACGGTCACGGCGCAGGCCCGGTGCGTCGCCGGCAAGGCGTACGTCGCGGTGCAGGCCCGCAACGACCACGACGCGCCGGTGAACCTCACCCTGCAGACGTCGTACGGCGAGCGGTCGTTCACCGCGGTCGCGCCGGCCGGCAACGCCTACCAGCAGTTCGCCACGCGTGCCGCGTCGGTGCCGGCCGGAACCGTGACCGTCCGGGTCACCGGGACCGTCGGCGGCAGCACGGTGACGACGGTCCGGACGGCCCAGTACACCGCCGCCGGCTGCGCCTGAACCCCACGATCGCACACCAAGGAGGATGTACGTGGTCCATCGTCTACGAACAGCGGCGGCGGTCGCTGCCCTGCTCGCCGCCGGCCTCGTCGCCGCGGCGGCGCCGGCCCGGGCCGCCGATGAGAACCTTGTCGTCAACGGCGGGTTCGAGAACGGCCTCACGAGCTGGTTCGTCAACAACGGCAACGCCACTGACAGCGCCACCCTCACATCGACCCCGGACGCGTACTCCGGCGCCAGCGCGGTGCTCGTCACCAGCCGCGCGACCACCGGGTCCGGGCCGATGCAGGACCTCAGCGGCAAGGTGCAGGCCGGGCAGACCTACACGTTGACCGCCCGCATCAAGTACGAGAACGCCGCGGGCCCCGCGACGAAGCAGTTCTTCGCCACCATGCACTACGGCGGGGGTACCTACACCAACCTCGTCAGCGTCACCGCGACGAAGGGCCAGTGGGCCCAGTTCGCCGGCACGTTCACCATCCCGTCCAGTCAGAACGTGTCGACCGCCCGGTTGTTCTTCGAGACGCCGTGGACGTCGACCCCGTCGTCGGCTCCCGACACGCACCTCATGGACTTCAAGCTCGACGACGTGTCGGTGACCGGCGCGCCGCCACCCCCGGCGCCGTCGAAGACCATCGAGGTCGTCGGCAAGCTGCCCGGCGAGCACAACCCGCTCATCGGGCACAAGTTCGGCGCCGACGGGTTCGGCTTCGTCCACAACGGCCGGGTGTACCTGTACATGACCAACGACACCCAGGGCTACGCGCCCGACCCGGTCACCGGTGTCTCAGCGGCCATCAACTACGGCAGCATCAACCAGATCACGCTCATCTCCTCCGACGACCTCGTGAACTGGACCGACCACGGCGAGATCCAGGTCGCCGGCCCGGCCGGCGCCGCACCGTTCACCAGTAACTCGTGGGCGCCCGGCATGGCCCGCAAGGTGGTCAACGGCCAGGAGAAGTTCTTCCTCTACTACGCCAACGGGGGAGGGTCGAGCAACGTCGTCACCGGTGCGTCGCCGCTCGGTCCGTGGACCAGCGAACGCACGACCACGCTCATCAACGGCAGCACCCCCGGCGCCGAGGCCGTCGCCTGGAAGTTCGACCCGGCGCCGCTCGTCGACGACGACGGCCGGGCCTACCTGTACTTCGGCGGCGGCCCGGCCTCGACGAGCATGCCGGCCGCCGAGCGCTTCAACAACCCGAAGAACATCCGCGCGATCGAGCTCGGCGCCGACATGGTCTCCACGCAGGGCTCGGCCGTCGTGGTCGACGCGCCGGTCGCGTTCGAGGCCGGGCACGTCTTCAAGCGCCAGGGCAGGTACTACCTCTCGTACTCCTCGCACTTCGGCGGCAGCGACTTCGGCGGCAGCCAGACGCCGCTGCCCGGCTACCCCGGCGGCGGCCAGATCGGGTACCTGATGTCGGACAGCCCGATGTCGTGGCCCAAGGAGGCGTACGCGGGTGTGCTGTTCCCGAACCAGTCGCAGTTCTTCGGCGCGGGCACGGGCGGCAACAACCACCAGTCGGTGTTCGAGTTCGAGGGCAGGTACTACTTCACGTACCACGCCCCGACGCTCAACAAGCGGATCACCGGCAACACCACCCAGGGGTACCGTAGCCCCCACATCCAGGAACTGACCTTCAACCCGGACGGGACGATCCAGCAGGTCGCCGGCACCTACGCCGGTGTCGGGCAGGTGCGCGACTTCGACCCGTACCGCGTCTTCGAGGCCGAGACCCTCGGGTGGAGCAAGGGCATCGCCACCGCCCGGATCGACGGCGGGTCGGCCCAGTTCGGCGCCTCCGCACCGAACCTGGTCGTGCGCGACGTCGACAACGGCGACTGGACGGCCCTGTCGGCCGTCGACTTCGGCGCCGGCGGCGCCAGGAGCGTGACCGCGAAGGTGCGCGCGCTGGCCGCCGGCGCACGGATCCAGGTGCGCCTCGACAGCGCCACCGGTCCCGTGGCCGGCACGATCCAGGTCGGCACGCCCACGGGCGAGTGGACCGAGGTGAGCGCCACCCTCGACGGCGCCACCGGCGTGCACGACGTCTACTTCACCTACGAGGGCCCGGCCGGCCAGGACCTCGTCGAGCTCGACTCATGGAGGTTCGACCGCCGGGCCGACCTGCCGGTCACCGTGAACGCGCAGGCGCGGTGCACCGCGGGCAAGGCGTACGTCGCCGTGCAGGCCCGCAACGACCACAACGCCCCGGTCGACATCACGCTCGAGACGCCGTACGGCACCCGGTCGTTCGCCGGCGTCGCGCCGGGCGCCAACGCCTACCAGTCCTTCGCCACGCGGTCGACCTCGGTCGCGGCGGGACCCGTCACGATCCGAGCCAAGGGGACTTTGGACGGCAACGACGTCCTGACCGTCATCACCGCGGAACACCCCGCCGCGAACTGCGCCGCCTGACCCCCCATCAAACGAGAAGGACAACGGAGCATCGCATGAACACAAGGAATCGCAGGCGTCTGCTCGCGGCGAGCGCCGCAGGCGCAGTCCTGGCCGGGACGATGGCGCTGCCGTCGCCCGCGATGGCCGAGGACGGTGACGGTGCCGACGTGCAGGTGACGGTCGACATCGAGGAGATCCGGGAGCCGGGCGTGCTCGCCCTGTCGATCGCGGGCAACGCCGTCGCGCTGTCCGAGGACGGTTCAACCCTGCTGGTCCGGCAGTTCGTCGGCACCCTGCCCGCCGTGACCGTCACCGACACCCGCACCGCCGATGAGGTGCCCGCCGGCGCGGCCTGGGCCGTGCTGGGCAGCGCGACCAACTTCGTCGGCACCGCCGGCCAGGCCCCGATCAGTGCCGACCACCTCGGCTGGAAGCCACACCTCATCGACGGCGGCGAGGCTGGTCTGGTCACCGAGGGCGAGGAGGTCGTGACCGTCCTCGACGAGGCGACGCAGCCCGGCAACAACGTGGGCCTGACGGATCAGGAGCTGCTGGTCTCGACGTTCGACTCCGAGGCCGTCGCCGGTGACTCGTACTCCGTCGACGCCGACCTGTACCTGCGCACCCCGGCTGACGTGGCCGCAGGCCAGTACACCTCGACGCTGACCCTGTCGCTGTTCGAGTAAGGCAAGAGTGGGGGCCGCTCCGCAGCGGCCCCCACGCTTCGGCCCCCACGCTTCGGCCCCCACCCCGTGGAAGGACTGTCGTCATGACCGTCACGCTGCTACGCCGGTGCCTTGCCGTGCTCGCCGTCGTGCTCCTCGCCGTGCCGGTCGCGCCGGGCGTTGCCGGGGCGGAGCCTGAGGGGGCGACGCTGACCTGGACGGTGCAGCCGGCCTCCCCGAGTGGTCCGGACGGGCGCCGGTGGATCGAGCGAACCCTCGATCCGGGGCAGGCAGTCACCGAGTATCTGGCGGTGCGGAACTTCAGCGACGCAGCCGTCGTGTTCTCCCTGAAGGCCGCCGACGGCTACCTCACCGACAAGGGACGCTTCAACATGCTCGCTTCCGACCGCCCCTCAGTGGACGGCGGGACGTGGATCGCGGTCCAGGAGAAGGTCACCGTCGGAGCGAAAGCGACGACGGTGGTGCCGTTCACCATCACCACGCCCAAGGGCGCCGCCCCCGGCGACCACCCGGCAGGCATCGCGGCCACGATCACCAGCACCGGCGGGACGGTCGCCGTCGAGAGCCGGGTCGGGTTCCGGGTCATGATGCGGGTCAGCGGCACGGTCACGGCGACGCTGCCGGTCACGAACCTCAGCGCCACGTACGCACCCTCATGGAACCCGTTCTCCAGCGGCACGATCCGGGTCCGGTACACGGTCGACAACGACGGCAACGTCTGGGCCGCCGGGAAGAGCCGGGTGACGGTCGCCGAGCTGTTCGGCCTGACCAGCCAGGACACCACCACCGACGTCGAGGAACTGCTGCCCGGCGGCACCCGGACGCTCGAGTCCCGCGTCGGCGGTGTATGGGCGCTGGGCCGCCTGCGCACCACCGTCGAGGTGACGCCGGCAATGCTCGGCGGAGATCAGGCCGGCGCCGACATCCGCCGGACATCGGCCACCGTGACGACCTGGGCGCTGCCGTGGTCGCAACTGGCCCTGGCGATGCTCCTCGCCGCGCTCCTCCTCGGCATCCGCACCGTCCGCCGACAACGCCGGCGGCGGCTCGCGCTGCTGCTCGATCGGGCCCGCGATGAGGGCCGGGCGTCCGTTGTCGCGGTGAAGGACTCGTGACGGTCGCCGGGACCCGCGCCCGGGCGAGTTGGTTACCTGGGCGAGTGTGCCGGCAGTTGCTTCGGATCGGTCGGTCTCAAAGCGCTACGCAACGTCAGCCTGTGCCCCTGGCGGATCGGGAACATCGTCGCCGGAGCACTCGTCCTGCTCCACTTCGACCACGCCCGCACCACATGAGACCCTCAGGAATCACGACGTTGCACGGAATGACTCACTGGCTGACTTCCTGCAGATCATGGATGAGCTCCGACACGGCGACCGGGTCGATCGCGCCGAAGCCGGGGACGAGCTTGCCGTCGGCGTGGGTGGGCAGCCACACGTTGCCGAGGGTCTGCTGCTGTTCGGCGGTGACGTCGCCGATGAACATGCCGGGGTCGAGGTCGATCGAGGCGACGAGGCCGCCGGGCAGGTCACGCTCCAGCGTGCACAGCATGCCGCCGTCGCCGGCCTTGCCCATCCGCCAGCCGCGGCGCACCAGCCCGAGGAGCCGTCCGACGTGGACGGTGCGGCCGTCCTGCCGGTCGAGGCTGTGGGCGGTGCGCTCGTTGTCGGTCAGCACGTGGACGTCGCGACCCAGCTGCGCGAACGGCTGCAGGACCTCGTAGTCGGCGAACACCTCCGCCCACGCCGCCAACCGGTCGCCGAGCCGGAGCGGGTGCGCGAGCCACACCGTTGCGGTCGCGGTGACGACGATCGGCTCGTCTTCCACGTCGGCGTACGTGCGGTCCTCGGCCACCCGGAAGCACGCCTCGCCACCGTCGGGGCCCTCGGACGTCACCCAGAGCAGCCGGCGCGCGACGTGCCACAGCAGCGGATGTCCCACCAGGTACCGGTGGAACTCCGCACTGCTCCACCGGCGCTGGTCGGCCATGGCGCGCTCGAGGCGGCGGACCTGGTCGGCCGCCACGGTCCGCACGTCCTTCTTCAACCCGAGGAACCGCCGGTGCGCGGCGGGCGCGGCGACCGGGTCGTCCTTCACTCCGGGCCTGGGCAGCGCGGCGCGGCGGGTACCGGCGGCATCGGTGACAAAGGGCATGAGGTGCTCGTCGAAGCCGACGACGAACCGACGCGGCCCGTAGTCGAGGCTGAGGCTGCCGTCGGTGTCGAGACCGAGGTCGGGCACGAGGCGGTCCGCGAGCTGCTCCAGGGTGAGGCCGGTGTCCCGGGCCAGGGTCTCCAGCCGCTCCTTGGCGAGCCGGCGGGTGCTGTGCTTGGAGGCTTTGTCGGCGACACCCTGGATATGCATGAGCGCCACGTCGGTGCCGATCGCGGTGAGCACGTCGAGGCCGCGCGCGGCCCGGGTGTGGTCCTGGTAACCGGGCCAGGAGCGGATCAGCGGACCCAGCCTGCGGGCCGTCTCGTCGTCGCCGATGAGGCCCTGCATGTCGAGCGCCCATCGGCCGACCGACGGACAGTTGGCGTCGACCCAGCGCAGCAGGAGGGCCCGGCCGAAGGCGGCCAGCGAGCCGGGGTCGCAGACGTCCTTCACGATCTCCAGACCCGCATACGGCAAGGCGGGCTGGGACAGCGAAAGCATGGTGACCACGTGCCGCGCCGACTCGACCGGCAGGGTCCGCACGCCGTCCCGCAGCCGGATTGTCGGCAGTGTCGGCACGCCGACCCAGCGCGGGATCTTCGGCAACGTCGAGGGCAGCAGCTCGAGCGGGTCTGTGTCGAACATCGCCCGGATCCCGGCGCCGGCCGCCGAACCGTAGTTGTCGGCGGCGGTGAGCACCAGATCTCGGTGACCGTCCGTGGCGAGCGCCAGCAGTGCGTGCTCGGCGAGTTCGCGGCGCGGGCCGGGCTCCTCCAGGGCCGGCGGCACGAGATCGCGGGCCGCGGCGGCCGGGTGGCGGGACAGCCACTGCCGCGCGAGGTCGCGGGTCCACGCTGACCGGGACTTCACCCGCAGTTCCATCATCAGGTCGGCCAGCTCCGGGCCGGTGAACGGCAGCAGCCGCGGCGTCGTCTCGGTGACCATCTCCCGCGACAACGCGACGAGGTCCGGCACGGCGTGCAGTGCGTCGGCTCCCGGCGTGCCGTCGGACGCCAGCGGCGCGGAGCGGGTCAGGCCGGGCACCACGACCGGCTCGCGGCGGCGGGACCACGGCGGGGTGACGAGCACATCCGGCAGCCCGTCGTGCCCAGTGGCCGCCGGGTCGGTCGTCGGCGGCAGGTCGGTCGTGGTCACGCAGTCACCTCACGCAGGTCACGGATGAGTTCGGACATCAACCTCGTCCCCGAACTCATTCGGCAACGAGGCATGCGCCGAAGCTGCATCCTATTCGTGTCCGTTGGTACCGCGTTCGAGGACGGGTGCACCAGCTTCCGGTCGGTGATCGGGACCCGCGTCGTCGATGAACCCGCTGATCACCAGCCGGTCGCGGCCGGGGAGCATGTCGAAGCCGAACCCGGCGCCGCCAATGCCCGGATGATGCGTGGTGCGCTCACGTCCTGATTGTCGATGTGGATGTCGGCGCGCTGGTGCGGAGCGCAGGCGTTGAAGTAGATGCGTTGGGCGTCCATGTAGCGGCGGACAGACGGGTGCTCGGGGTCGGGATTCGTTCCGTCGCGGACTGCCATGCGCTTCGCTGTTTCGGTGAAGGGAACGTCCAGGAACACCGACAGGTTCCAGACCGCGACGAGTTCGTCCCGATGCAAGAAGAGCCCGTCGACGACAAGCACGGTGCCGGCGAGAGCGGTCAGCGGCTCCGGGTTGAGCTCAGTGTCGGTGGCCAGGTCGTGCGCGGCCGGCCGGTACAGCCGTGTACCGCCGGGGCTGAACGGATCCAGCACGTCGCTACGGAACCGCGCGTAGTTGAAGGCGTGTCGCCAGAAACCTTCGGGCGACTCACGTCCCTGCTGGTATCGGACCGCTCGCAGGTTGTGGAAATCGTCGAGGGAGACCCGCGCGACAGGGCGACCGAGCGCGAGAACGTCTGCGGCCAACTCATCAGCGAATGTTGTCTTGCCGGATGCGTCGGGGCCATCGACCGCGACACGGACGCAGGCGCCGTCTTCAGACACGGGTATGCGGCGCGCTACTCGTCCAAGGACCTGGCGCCGCTCCGCCGAGGGGATCACGAAGTGAGCATTGCAGATCGACGGACGATGCACACGCGCTCATGCAGGAGCTGGTGCCGACCCGCGAACGCGATCGCGGTCTCCGCCTCCAGACGCTGCCCGTTCGTCGCTGCGGGCCGCCGCAGCGTGCTGCGCTCCGGGCGGGTGGCCGCCGGCTGGGATCAGCCGACCACCCGCGGACGGCCGGAGAGGAACGCGAAGCCGCCCATCACCGCGATCAGTGCGCACAGGACGGACAGCGGCAGGGTCCATGCCCCGCTGGCGTCGCGCAGCGCGCCGATGAGGACCGGCCCGCACGCCGCCAGCAGGTAGCCGATCGACTGCGCCATGCCGGACAGCGCCGCGGCCTGGCGATGGTCGACGGCGCGCAGGCTGAACAGCGACAAGCACAGCACCAGGGACATGCCCGCCCCGAAACCGGCGCTGATCAGCCACAGCACCACGGCGCCGGGTGCCCAGAGCAGGCCGCCGACCCCGATCAGGATGAGCACGGCGCACAGCAGGCCGACGAGCCGTTGGTCGGGCAGGTGGCGCATGACGCGCGGTGCGGCCAGGTTGGCCACGACCGCCGAGATCAGGTAGACGAACAGGTGCCAGCCAGCCTTCGCCGCGGCCACGCCGTGGTCCTGTTCGATGGTGGGCAGCCACGCGATCATCACGTAGAAGACCAGCGACTGCAGGCCCATGAACAGGGTGATCTGCCAGCCGAGAGCGCTGCGCCACGGTGAACGGTGGGCGGCCACCTCGGCGCCACCGTCGCCGCCCCGGCCGGGCAGGCGCTTGCCCAGCTGCGGAAACCAGAAGGCCGCGGCGATGACGGTCAGCCCGACCCAGCAGCCCAGCGCGATCCGCCAGCCGGCCGGGGACTGACCGGCGATCGGCACCGCAACGCCGGAGGCGATGGCGGCGACGACGCTCTGCGTCGCGGAGTAGCTGCCCGACAGCTGCGCCACCCGATCCGGGAAGTCGCGCTTGACCAGGCTGGGCAGCAGTACGTTGAAGAACGCGATCGCGGCGCCGATGGCGACGGTGCCGGCCCAGATCGCGCCGACGACCGGCAGCGACCGCAGCACGATGCCGGCGGCGAGCACGGCGAGCCCCAGCCCGACGGTGCGCTCGAGTCCGAGCCTCCTCGCGACGAGCGGTGCGACCGGTGAGAAGCCCGCGAAGGCGAGCAGCGGCAGGGCTGTCAGCACGCCCGCCGCGGTGGCCGTCAGGCCGAGGTCGGCACGGACGTCGTCGAGCACCGGGCCGACCGAGGTCAGCGCTGCCCGCAGGTTCGTGGCGATCAGCAGGATGCCCACCACGAGCAGGCCGGTGCGCTGACGGGACGGGGCGCTGACCGGCGACACCGATGTGATCATGAGGCGCTGCCGTGCAGGATGTCGCGGCCCTCGTCGACGAGCGCGACGCTGCACGCCTCGGCGGCGGCCGGGTCGCCGGCGGCGATCGCGTCGACCAGCCGGTGGTGCAGCTCGTGGACGGCGCGGTCCTCGTGCAGCGCGGCCGTCCTGCTGATGGTCTGGGTGATGACGGGGCTGAGGTGCTGGTAGAGCTCGGCGAGCAGCGGGTTGCCGCCGGCGATGACGACCGCGCGGTGGAACGCGAAGTCGGCCTCGACGAAGGCGGGCAGGTCGCCGGCGTCTCGGGCCGCGTCGCGGTGCTCGAGGAGCTCGCGCAGCCGGGCGACGTCCTCGGCGGTGGCGTGCACCGCGGCCCGGCGGGAGCCGCGGTGCTCGAGCAGGGCGCGGACCTCGAACGCGTCGTCCGGGTCGGCCTCGGCGACCCGGCGGCCGAGCGAGACCTGCAGCTCGCTGTCGGCCCGCACGTAGGTGCCGTCCCCCGGCCGTGCTTCGAGGAGCCCCAGGTGCACGAGCGCGCTCAGCGCTTCCCGGATGGTGTTGCGGCTGACCCCGAGTTCTTCGGTGAGCCGGTGCTCGGCCGGGATGCGGGCGCCGATCGGCCAGTCACCGGCCGCGATCAGCGCCTTCAGCTGATCGGCGACCTGCGCGGCGAGCGGCGCGGCCCGGCGTGGGCTCGTCAGCATGTTCCGACCTCCAAATGTTGGGCATTTGGATGATAGGACATTTGGCGGCTGCTCACACGGGCCGGGTCGCGGCATCGACCAGATCCTGCCGTACCCGCGGGTGGCGGTCGTCAGTTCGGTCGCAGGGTGAGCATCCCGTGCGGGGCGGCATCGATCCGGATGCCGGATCGGCTGCTGACCGAGCCGAGGGAGGTCCGGGTCCACTCGGTGTCTTCCGGCGAGGCGCGGTGCAGCCGCATGTGCCTGGCCTGCGTGGGCGCGATGAGCAGGCATGCCAGTTCGCCCGTGGGTGCGACGGACGCCAGGTACATCAGCCGTAGGTCGTCGCGGTACTGGCGGTGGACGCCGATGCCCTCGTAGTCGTTGATGAGATCGCCGCAGCCGTACAGGATGAGCCGGTCGCGGTACACCTCGATCGGCCGGGGGTGGTGTGAGGAGTGGCCGTGCACGATGTCGGCGCCGTTGTCGATGAGCTGGTGGGCGAGGCGGGTCTGCGCTTTCGGGATGTCGTAGCCCCAGTTGGATCCCCAGTGGACGGAGACGACGACGATGTCACCGGGTCGCTTGTGGTGATGGATCCGGTCGGCGAGGCGTGCCGAGCTGTTCCTGGAGAGCTCGGGCAGGACGTCGATGCCGGCGCGATCGTCGGTCGCGGCCCAGTGCGGGGGAATGCCGCTGGATGGTGTCCCGAACGCGAACACCAGGATGCGGCCGTCCTCGACGGTTACGGTGGCGGGTCGCTGGGCCTGGCGCGCGTTCAGGCCGGCGCCGGCCACCTGGACTCCCGCGCTGGTCAGAGTGATGAGCGTTTCCTGCAGGCCGGGGCGTCCGAAGTCCAGCACGTGGTTGTTGGCCAGGGCGCATACGTCGGGCCGTGCCACCGTGAGGCCGGGCAGGTTCGCCGGGTTCATCCGGTAATGGATGGATTTGCCCGGTGCGAACTGGTCGCTTCCGGTGACGCTGGTCTCCAGGTTCATGATGCGGGCGTCGGGCGCGGCAGCGGCCAGGATGTCCAGTGCGTCGCCCCAGGGCCACGAGTAGTCGGCGGGGCGGAGGATCGGGCCGTTCGCCGCCTCGGCCAGCGCGACGTAGTCGCGGGCGTCGTGGCAGTAGCTCTCGTGCAGCGTCGGGTCGAGGGGGTGCGGCAGGATCTGGTCGATGCCGCGACCCAGCATCACGTCGCCGCACAGGAACAACGTCAGCCGGCCTGGCTGCGAGGCCGGGCATCCGAAGCGGACAGCGGTGGAGTTTGTCATGATCGCGGCCAAGCACTGGACCGTATGACGGCCGGACGTGCGCCTGTGTGCCGAGGACAGCGCACACGTCGCCGGCACCGGCGAGGCGCGGCTGCACCCTTCCGACAAGGATATTCCGGAGATCGGTGATGAACTGGCCGTAGCACGAGCTATGTCCGACCTCGGCCGGCAACTCCTGGTGACGGCTGAGGTGCAGCAGGCCGTCTCCGACCGCCTGGTGCACATCAGCCTGCTATTGAGTTCGGCGCCGGTCGCCGGTCTGCTGCCACATCTCGACGAACAGCCGGTACGAGGCGTCCACCTCGTCGGGGTCCGCGCCCGCCACCAGTTCCAGCAGCAGGCCTCGGCTGACCGCAACGCCGAGGCGGAGTGCGGCACGGTCGACGTCCAGGCTCAGGTCGTCGGCCGTGTCCTCGGCCTGGCGGAGCCAGGGCTCCGTCAGGCTGTCGAAGAAGTGCTCGGTGCCCGGGGTGCCGTGCACGGCCACCCCGACGACCTCGTAGAACAGTCGGACGTACGGCCGCAGCTGTGGGTCGGCGACCTGTGCCCACAACGTGAGCATCAGGTCGGCGCCCGTGACGCCGCCGGGTCCGGTGCCGGCCGAACGGACCTGCGCGGTGAGCGAGCCGAGCAGGTCACGCTGCTGCTGTTCGATCTGGTTCACGACCGCCGCGAGGACGCCGTCACGCGAACCGAAGTGGTAGATCAGCATCCGGTGGCTGGTGCCCACGCCGGCGGCGATCTCGCGCAGGCTCCTGCCGGTCAGCCCTTCCGCGGCGGCGTAGGCGAGCACCCGGTCCAGCATGGCCCGGTAACTGCGGTTGTCTTCCATGTACCAGATGGTACATTGGCCTCATGAAATGGGAGAACACCATCACGATCGACGCGCCGGCCGGCGTCGTGTGGGCGCTCACCGTCGACGTCGAGCGCTGGCCCGACGCGACGCCCACCATGACCTCGGTGGTCCGGCTCGACGACGGGCCGTTGCGGACCGGCAGCCGGGCCAGGATCAAGCAGCCGGCGCAGTCAGCGGCGGTATGGACCGTCACCCGCCTGGTCGAGGGCCGGGAGTTCGCATGGCAGACCCGGCGCATGGGCCTGACCATGACCGGATCCCACCTCGTCGAGCCCACCGGGGACGACAGGTGCCGCAACACCCTGGGCATCGAGATCCACGGCCGCGGTGCCGGCCTGTTCGGGCTCCTGTTCGGCGGAGTACTGCGACGCGCCATCGTCACGGAGAACCTCGGATTCCGCTCGGCGGCGCAGGGGGCGCCCGACCGGCAGCCCTGACGACGTGGAGCGCGTCACGGCTCGTCGTACACGACGGACCAGGGGCCGCGGGTGCCGAGGATGCGACTCGGTGGCGGTGCCGGTGCCGGCGCCAGGACCTCGTCGGCCAGCGCGGCGAACCGGGCCGCGGCCGGATGGGGTGCGCGGGCCGGCCAGACCGCCGAGGTCTCCTGCCACAGCGGGTCACCGACGAGGGGGCGCCAGGCCACCCGGGGTTCGCGGCGCACCGACGACTCCAGGTCCAGGCCCACGCCCAGACCGGCGAGGACCAGGCCGCACAGGAACTCCGGATTCCGCGCGTGCCGCACGCGCGCAGAGGCGTCGCCGTGTTCGCGGGTGACTTCGAGGATCCGGTCGTACCATCCGGGCGCCGTCGCCCGCGGGAACAACACGAGCCCGTGGCCGGCGAACTGGTCGAGCCGGACCTCGGCCGACCTCGCGAGCGGGGAGGTGCGGGGCAGTACGACGCCGAGGCGAACCCTCGTCACCCGGCCGCGGCGAAGGCCGGTCGTGTCGACCGGGTGGTGCACGACCGCGACGTCGAGCCGTGCGGCCGCGAGCAGCTCCAACTGCTCGGCGGTGGTCAGCTCCTGCAGGTCGACGTCGAGACCTGGGGCCTGCTCGGCGAGCCGGCGCAGCAGCTCGCCGAGGGCGGCGGCCGGGGTCTCCGGGGGCACCCCGGCGCGCAGCGTGCCGAGCTCGCCGTCGCGCACGCTGTGCATGCGGGCGCGCAACCGGGCCTCCGCGGCCAGCAACTGCGGGGCCTCGTCGAGCAGCGCGCGGCCGGCGTCGGTGAGCTCGGTGCCGCGGGGCAGCCGGTCGAAGAGCGTCACACCCAGGTCGCGCTCCAGGCGGCGCATCGCCTGGCTCAGCGGCGGCTGGGCGATGCCGAGCAGCTCCGCGGCCCGGCTGAAGTGCAGCTCTTCCGCGACGACCAGGAAGTACCGCAGATGCCGCGAAAGGTCCCCCATAGGGTCGACCCTATGCAAGACATCGGTGGTCTGTTCGGTTCAGCCGGGGTCGAGGGCTGGCTGCACGCTCGCGACATCGACGGCGAGCGTTGTGTGGGTGTGCGTGCCGGCGAGCGGGTGGTGCTCGCCTCGGTCGTGAAGATCCTGCTGGCGCTGGAGTTCGCGCGGCAGGTCGCGGCCGGCGCGCTCGACCCGGCCGAGCGGGTGCTGGTCGGCGCGGGCGATCGGTTCGGCGGCTGGGGCATCGCCGGCTGCGCCGACGACGTCGAGGTGTCGCTGCGCGACCTGGCGTACTTCGCGATGTCGGTGAGCGACAACACCGCCGCCGACGTGCTGCTGCGCCGCGTCGGCGGCCCGGACGTGCTGGGGCTGCTCGCGGCCGAGCTCGGCCTCGGCGAGACCCGTGTGGAGGGCGGGCCGCGGCAGCTGCTGGAGTCGATGTTCGCCGACCTCGGCGTGGCCGACGACGCCGAGTTCGCCCGCATGTACCCGACCCTGCCGCCCGAGCGGCGCCGCACCCTGCGCGTGTACGACCCGCAGCGCACCACGTCGAGCACGCCGCAGGACGTGACGTGGCTGCTCACCAGGATCTGGCGGGACGAGGCCGGCCCGCCGGCGGCGTGCGCCGCGGTGCGCGGGCTGATGGGCCGGCAACTGTTCTGGACCCGGCTCGCGGCGGCGTTCCCGCCCGGCGTGCAGGTGGCCGGCAAGACCGGCACGCTGCCGGGCCTGGCGATGGAGGCGGGCGTGGTGCGGTACCCGGACGGCGGCCGGTACGCGGTCGCCGTGTTCATCCGGGCCAGTGACGACCACGACCGGCTGCACGTCGACACGACCCTCGGCCGAGCCGCCCGCGCGGCCGTGGAGATGCTGCGCGACCAGCACTGATATGCGACCGGATATGACCGCTGCGACCCTTCGATCTTGGACAGTCGACGGTCGGCGCTGCTTGGGTGACGGTCATGATTGATCGCCGTAACGTGATGAAGGCCGCCGTCGCCGGCGCGGCTGCCGCCGCTGTCCCGGCCGTCTCGCCCGCTGCCGCGGCGCCGGCGAAGGCTCCGGTGAAGGCCACCTTCCGGTGGTTCGGCACCACCGGCTGGCGCCTTGACGCCGCCGGGCAGACCCTCCTCGTCGACCCGTACCTCAGCCGGTTCACCACCGGCCTGTTCGCCGGGGCGTTCAACGCGGCGACGCAGATCACGGTCGATGCCGAGGCCATCGCCACCCGCGTCGGCCGCCCGGAGACGGTGCTGGTGACCCACACCCATTGGGACCACTTCGCCGACGTGCCGCACATCGCCAGAACCACCGGCGCCCGCGTCGTCGGCACGCTCACCGCCTACCACCTGGCCCTCGCCGCGGGCGTGCCGAGCGGCCAGCTCAGCCCGGTCAAGGGCGGTGAGCTGTTCGACTTCGGCGCGTACAGCGTCGAGATCGTCGCGTCGCTGCACAGCCGCAACGCCGCCTACTCGATGGCGTTCCCCGGCGTGCGGCTCGCGACGCCGCCGGCACCGGCCACGATCGCCGACCTGCCGGAGGGCGACACCCTGGCGTACCAGGTCACCGTCGCCGGCGGCCCGAAGGTGTTCTTCATGGGCGGCAGCGATTTCGTCGAGCGCAACCTGTCCGGCCTGGAGCCGGACGTGGCCATGGTCGCGATGCCGTCGAGCGGCTCCACGAAGGACTACGTGCCGCGCCTGCTCGAGGCGCTCGGCCGGCCGAAGGTCGTGGTGCCGGTCCACTGGGACAACTTCGAGACGCCGCTGCGCAACCCGCCACCGGTCGCGCCGGCCGACAAACCCCGCCTCGAAACGATGCTCGCCGCGATCCGCTCGGCGTCGCCGCGCTCGACGGTACTGCTGCCGGCCTACGACACGCCGTACACCTTCTGAACCCTCGGGCCGGCGCGACGGCCCGGCTGCTCACCCTCGCCGATCGGCCTACCGCGGTATTCGTGACGACTGGTACCGGTCCTGTGCTGCGGTGAGTTCCGCTTCGGCTTCGGTACGGTCTCTCCAGCCTCGCACGTTGGTGTATTTACCAGGTTCCAGATCCTTGTAGATCTCGAAGAAGTGGCCGATCTCGCGCAACAGGTACTTGTGCAGGTCGCCGAGGTCACCGATCGCCTGCCAACGGGGGTCGCCAGCCGGCACGCACAGCAGCTTCGCGTCCGGGCCGCGCTCGTCATGCATCCAGAACACCCCGATCGGCCGCACCCGGACGCCGCAGCCGGGGAAGGTGGGCTCGTCCAGCAGTACCATCGCGTCGATCGGGTCGCCATCCTCGGCGAGCGTCTCGGGAACGTAGCCGTAGTCGGCCGGGTAGGCGGTGGCGGTGAACAGCGTGCGGTCGAGCCGGAGCCGCCCCAACCTGTGATCCATCTCGTACTTGTTGCGCGACCCGGCCGGGATCTCCACAACCATGTCGACGTCCATGGGGACACCTCCACTCGGCCCAAACGGACGAACGCGCGGTGACCGGGAGCCCGGCCGGCCTCCACTGACACCGTTCGGCCGTCGCCCCTGGCGCCAGACGGCCTGCGCTGCTGAGTTCCAGTCTTGCCACCCGTCCTGCGGTTCGGTTCGTTCCACGACCAAGTCACCCTCGGGAGGTCGCGTCCGGGGTGGCAGCTGAGGTGATCGAGCGCTCACGGGTCACGTCGGTCGACCCGGGCGACGCGCCGAGCGTTCAGAGGCCGTAGCGGGCGAGCACGTCCCGCTTGCGGGGCAGGAGGAATCGGCGGGTCATCCGGCCGGTGGTGAGCCACGCGATCGCGTCGCCGTTCCCGGTGCTCGCCAGCACCCGATCGACCAGGTACGGCGCGACGTCGTCGACGTGGTCGCACAGGATGTTCAGCAGCTTGCGCTGCTTCGCCACCTGCTGCGGTGCGGCGGCGGCCTCGCGCAGCCACCCCTCGGTGATGAGGATGCCGGGCCGGATCTGGCCGATCCGCACCGTGGTACCGGCGACCTCCTTGGCCAGTGCCTGCGTGAAGGAGTCCAGACCGCGCTTGGTGGCCGAGTAGACGCCCATGCCGGGGCGGATCCGACCGTCGCTGCCGCCGCCGAGCACGTTGAAGACCTGACCACCGCCGGCGGCGAGCATGCCCCGGACGGCGACCTGCGACCCGTACACGGTGCCGAGCATGTTCGTGGTGACCATGGTCCGGACGTCGTCCGGCGTGGTCGTGACGATCGGCCGGGTGGTGTTGGCGACACCGGCGTTGTTGATCCACAGGTCGACACCGCCCAGTACGTCGACCGCGGTGCTCCACGCCTGTTCGACCTGCGCGGCGTCGGTGACGTCCACGACGAGCCCGTGGACGGCGGCCGCCGCGGCGGCCCGCGGACGCAGCCGCGCGACGGCGTCGTCCACGGCCGTCCGCGTACGCCCCGAGACGGCGACGCAGTGGCCGCGCGCCAGCAGCTCGCGGGCGAGTGCGAAGCCGATTCCCCTGGTGCTGCCGGTGATGACTGCCTTGCGCATGACCTCTCCTGCAGACGGAGTTGAAGGACGGGGTGTCAGTCGCCGGCCGAACGGGCGAGCGCGTCGGCCGGCGGTGCCACGTCGGCGTATTTGGCTTCGACGTCGACGAGGTTGGCCTCACGCGGCGCGGGATCGCGGGTCGACCAGCACGGCGCGGGCCGGGTGCCCAGCCCAGCCGACAGGTGAACCCGGCGCCGGGGTAGTCGGCGCCGAGCGCACCGCCCGCGGCCCGGGACCTCCAGCTTGATCACCTCGGCCCCGAAACCTCCGAGCAACTGGCCACCGCATGGACCGGCGGTCAGCGTGTCGGTCTCCACGACCCTGATGTCGGACGGCGCCCCGTTCATTCGACGAATCGTAAGCTCGGATACGCCGTTTCGCTAGAGGGAACGGAGCGGCGCAGCAGCCGACAGTCGGTCCATGCCCACCCGCACCGGCAACCGGGCCGTGGCTCGTAAAGAGACCGTCCGCGCCGATCAGCCGCGGGCTCGGGGCAGGCAGCACTTCTTGTACTTGTTGCCCGAACCGCACCAGCACGGCTCGTTGCGTGCCGGCGGCCATTGGATCTGTCCAGTCTGCCCGGCCAGCTGTTCCGTATACCCCGCATGGACTTGGAGGTCGGCCGGGTCTCCACCGCGCGACGCGGAGTAGTCGGCCAAGCCGTCGATCGAGCCGGTGAGCAGGGTCAGCCCGGAACGGCCAGCGTCGGCGAGCCGTACCAGTTCCCGCTCGAGCCGGGCCCGGTGCTCATCCCAGTCCTGCCCGTACTTGTCGGACAGCGTCGGCCACTGCGGCAGCAGGCGATCGAATGCAGCTCGCGGCCAGAAGACCAGAGCGGTGGGCTCGGCGGCCGCCTCCTCGGCCCTGCCGGCCAGCTCGCTCTCCAAGCGGTCCGCCAGCTTGTCGTTCTGATCGTGCGGCAGGCCCAGCTCGTGCCGGACCCGGTGTCGCTGTTGCAGCAGGAAGAAGAGGGCACCGGACGCCTCCGCGGCGGACGGCTCCGCGGGCATGGCGCGCTCGGCGAGGAGGGACTCGACGGCGTCGCTCAGCCACTGCTCGGCCAAGTCGGCGCGGCGACCCGCGTCCAGCGCCGCGCTGAGGTAGGCGGCGGCGTCCGGCTGCTTGGTGAGCAGCGGCCGCAGGGCGGTGAGTTCGCCCATCGCCTCCTCATCGCGGCCGCCGAGGCGCAACAGGATCCGCGCGCGGAGAGCTCGGGCGAATCCGGCCCGGCTGTCGTCGTCCGTCCCGTACGCCGTGACAGCGCGATCGGCATACCGTAGCGCGGCGTCCAGCTTCCCCCGGCTCTCGGCAATCTCCGCGGCCAGAGTCAGTGCGTAACCGGCATCGTCCGGGTCGGCCAGCCGGCCCTGGTCGACCGCTCCGGCCAGTTCGGCGGCAACGCCGAGCGGGTTGGCCGCGCCGAGCGCGGATCGGTGGAGGTCGGCGAGCTCAGCAGTGGTGAGAACGTCCATTGGCACGATTTCACGCTACTGCGGGGCGCAGGCTGCAACCGCTGCTCGTGCTGTTACGCCCATCTCACTGAAGCCCCCGGCCCGCCCGGGTCGCGATCGTGGTCACCGGTTCGACGACGGGGTGGGCCACTTGGTCCAGCCAAGCCGGGGCAGGATTCCCGAGGACCTGCTGGAGAGGGCGCTCGCCGATCAGCCGGCGGTCGCGTCCGTCTTCCATTCCGACCGGGAGTCCTTCAAGGTGGAGACGTCGGAGGTGCTGCGGGCCGACGAGATGATGGCCCGCACGTTCTCGTCGATGACGCCCTGGTCGACGAGGGCCGCGCAGAGGGCGCCGGTGGCGCCGGCGTGGGCTGATGATGCTGATGTCGGCGGGTTGGCCGTTGTCGCCCCGGCTGCGGTCCCGGAATACCGTCACCTGGTCGTGGTGGGCGGCGAACGTGTGCAGTTCGGCGGTCGCGGCGCCGGCAGTGTTGAGGAGCGGTATCTGGTCGACGGTCATGGTGGTCTCCTTTCAGATGGGCGGATGTCGACGATGTCCCCGGCCCGGCAGCCCCCGGAAGGTTCACGCACGTCGTGAAGCCAGGTCATTGGGGTGTGCCAGGGAGCGCGCCGGTCTCGTGGAGAGCCTCGGCGGCTGTGGTGAGGCGTCGGCACCTGAGGTTGAGGTGGTGCCACAGGCCGGAGCCGTGGCATGCTGCTGTGAGCGAGGCCCCTTCCGGATTCGGACGCGCCCGACCACCCGGATGAAGGAGCATGCGTATGTCCTCGCCTGATGTTCAGCACCGGTCCCTCCTGATGGGTCCGCCCCCGCACACCGAGGACCCGTATACGCGGATGACAAGTCCGCGCGGGATTCCCGTGGATCAGCTGGTTTCGGTGTTGCAGAAGGAGATACGCCGCAGCAATGTGGACAACGCGGTCCTGGCGGCGTATGAGATGCACAGCACCTCGCCGGAGGTCGCCGGGCACCTGTGGCGGCGGCTGCGGTTGATCGCCGTGGAGGACGTTGGCATGGGTGCGCCCCTCGCGCCGGTGTTGCTGCGGGAGCTGCAGGACGACTACGACGCCAGTGGTGGGACCGATTGGATGCAGGTCGTGCACGCGGTGCGCTACCTGGCCCTGGCGGCGAAGGACCGCACCAGCTCTGAGCACGCTGACTACGTGCGCATGATGGTCGAGGCCGGGAAGCTGGTGCTCGTTGTCCCAGACTATGCGTTGTGTGTGCACACACGCGCTGGTCAGGAGATGGGGCGTGGGTTGCTGCAGTGGTGGGAGAACGGCGCTCAGGTGCGCGACGAGTTGCCAAGCGCCGATCACACCTACCGGGATGCGCTGATCTCGTTGTGTAGGCAGGCCGACACCGATCCCCGGCCCTGACGCCCATCTTGCGCTTCCGGGACCATGTAGCACGAAGCGCGGTCGTCGGCGATGAACTGGACCCGGACACGCTTGAACGTGAGGACTTCGCCCAAACAAACCGGCGTACGACGCGGCCGCCGCGGCCGCGCTGCTCGACCGGGCCGGCTGGACGGCCGCCGGTGGCGGCGCCCGGGCCAAGGACGGCAAGCCGCTCGAGGTCGAGGCGGTCGCGGTGGCTCCGCGGGAGTTCGGCCACAGGAGTCTCGCCGGCCGCACGTGGCAGCGGGCCGCGGTCCTGCGACCGGGTATGCCCTCATCGCGCTGACGTCGGCCGACGGCGGTGTCGGCCGGTCGGCCCTCGCCGCCGCCCTGGGCGGCCTGCTCGCTCTTGCAGCGCCCGGGCCAGTGCTCGCCGTCGACTTGAGCGGCCGCCCGAGGAGCGGCCTGAACGACCGTACCGCGATGAGTCCCAGGCGAACCGGGGGAGGATGGTGGCCGTGCGGTGGCCCGGTGCTGGATCGCCTCGATGGCCGCGAGTTCGCAGTCTCGGTCGACGGCATGAGGGCACCGGGACCGCCGCCGCCCTGCCGTTGCCGAGAGTGTTTCCGCAACCGTGTGGTACGCCCTGCATGCGGCGTGGGACACCGCACACCGGCACCTTGCCGGTTCGCCAGCTGCCGATCTCCGCAAGGGCTGAGGGCCGGTTGTGGCTATGCGTCGTCGCGGGGTGAGCCCCGATGTCCGGAGGTCCCGGGTGGTTCGGGTGCGTTGAGACGGTAGTGCACGCCGAGCATGCGGATCACGAAACAGACAGTCGCGGCCCCAAGTGCGGCCGGCAGGCTGTAGACGCCCGCCCGGACGGCGGCGACGGTGATCGCGGCGCCGACGAGGGCTGGTATGGCGTAGAGGTCGCTGTGCAGGACTGACGGGATCCGCTGGACGAGGGTGTCGCGGATTGTGCCCCCGCCCACCCCGGTGACCATCCCCAGCAGGACTGCGGGCCCGATCCCTAGCCCGAAGGCTAGCGCCTTGCTCGCGCCGATGACCGCGAACACGCTCAAGCCGATCGCGTCGAGCACCATGATCGGTGTTTCCAGCCGATGCAGTCGCCTGCTGAGGGCGAACGCGATCAGCCCGCCGGCGGCGGCGAGGGCGAAGTAGCGCCAGTCGCGGAAGGTGGCGGGTGGTATCGAGCCGATGAGGACGTCGCGGATGACGCCGCCACCCAGTGCGGTGATCATGCCGAGGGCGACGACACCGACCACGTCGAGCCGTGCGGTGCGTACCGCCGTCAGCGCTCCGTTGAGCCCGAAGGCGAAGGTGCCGGCCAGGTCCAGGGCGAGCAACACCGGCGGTTCAACAGTCACACCGGCCCGCATACCCAGAGAGCAGGCGGGAAGTGCCCTACGGTTGCGCAAACCCTGGAGAGACCATGACCGCCAACACCTCGACCGGAATTGTCGTCGTGACCGAGCGCTGCTGGGACGGGCTGGCCGAAACACCGTCCGGCCACACTGAGGTCGTTGTTCGCGGTGGGCGCATTGTCGAGGTCGGCGACCGGGTCCAGCGTGGCACGGGGCAGGTGGTCGAGCTTGGCGACCGCATGTTGCTGCCCGGCTTCATAGACTGCCACATCCATACCACGGTGGATCCGTCCGCCTTGCTCACCGCGTTCGTGGCCGACCCGGCCACGGTCATCGCCGTGCGGGCTCTGCCGGTACTGCGGGGTCTGCTCGACCGCGGGTTCACCACGGTGCGTGACCTGGCCACCTTCGCTGTCGAACCGATCACGATCTACCTGCGCGACGCCCTCGCCCGCGGCCTGGTCACCGGGCCGCGCATGCTCGTCGCCCCGCACCTGATCTCGGCCCGCGGCGCCCACGGAGACATCTCCACCGATCTCGCACCCGAATACGGCCGCGAGATCGGCGTACTCGCCGACGGGCCGGACGCCGTCACCCGCGCCGTGCGCGAGGAGATCCGGGCCGGCGCGGACTGGATCAAGTTCGGTGCCACCGGCGGGTTCGGCACACCCACCGACGACCCCGGGCAGACCACCTACACCCAGCAGGAGATGAACGCCCTGGTGGCCACCGCCGCCGACCTGGGCGTGCCGTGCACCCCGCACGCCTACGGCGACGACGGCGTCGCCCGCGCCGTACGGGCCGGGGCGCGCTCCATCGAGCACGGCAACCTCGCCTCCGCCGAGACCCTGTCGCTGATGCAGCGTCGCGGCGTGTTCCTCGTCCCCACCCAGTTCATGGTCCTTGACGCACTGGACCACCTCGGCGACGACGAGTACTGGCAGGGCAAAGACCCCGCCGAGCGGGAAAAGTTCCACCGCTATGCCGACCAGCTTCGTGACAGTGCCCGCAACGTCGCCGCCAGCGACGTGCGCATCGCCTTCGGCGCCGACGCTGGCATGTTCCCGCACGACCAGAACTGGAAAGAGTTCCCCGCCATGGTGCATTCCGGCATCACCCCACTGCGGGCGCTGCGTGCCGCCACCAGCACCGCCGCCGACCTCCTGCAGCGGCCCGACCTCGGCCGGATCCAGCCTGGCGCTACCGCAGACCTGATCGCCTTACCCGGCAACCCCTTCAACGACATCGACGCCACCGGCAGTGTCGACTTTGTCATGCACGACGGCGTAGTACACCGCCCAGTCGCCACGTCATGAGGGTGAACCCCTGCGGCAGGATGGCCCGCAAAGCGTTCGAGGGGATCGGGCTGTGGCTGCCCGCCGACCAGTTGCGGATGGTCGAAGTAAACCACTGGCATTCACTCGGCGGTGTGGCCGCCGACATCGGCTCTGGACAGGCCCGGGGTGAGGGGCGGCATGCCGTTGTGAACGCGCGTACATTACTGAGTGGCGGAGGCCCTACGCCGCGCATACGGGCGGCGCCAAAGGAGTTGGATAGGAAAGGGTCCGCGACTGTTGACGGGCCTCACTTGACGGCCTGATACTGACGCCCGACCGAATGTACGCGCGTTCAGCCACGACACGACGGGACGCGCGCTCGCCGCGTCTGCCAGGGCGGCGGTTGACGAGCCGAATCGGAAGGTGGGCGATGGCCACGAGCGAAGAGGTGGCACGCCTCGCGGGAGTCTCGCGGGCGACGGTTTCGCGCGTCCTCTCGGGCACGGCGAAGGTCAGGGACACCACCCGAATCCGCGTGGAAGCTGCTGCAGCAAGCCTTGGGTACCAGCCGGACGTGGCGGCGCAGAGCCTGTCGGGCGCCCGCTCGAAGGTGATCGCTCTGGGGTTCTTCGCCAACGACATGTGGACGTTGTCCGAGCTGGCCCGGCCGCAGTACCACTTCTACCTCAACCTCCTGCACCACATTGAGGCGGCCACCGCCGAAGCCGGCTACGACCTGCTTGTGCCCTCGCGCCCGACCAGTGCGGCCAGCGACAGCTACGTCCGGCTGCTGCGCTCCCGACGGGTGGCCGGCACCATCATGGTCGCCTGCCCGCCGGGCGACGTACGGATCCAGGCATTGGTCGAGTCCCGGCTGCCGACGGTCTTCGTCGACGCGGTCGGCACAGGGCTGCGCGCCACCTGGGTGGCATCGGACAATGCCGACGGGGCCCGACAGATTACCGAACACCTGCTGGGGCTGGGCCACCGCCGGATCGCCCGGATCACCGGCGCCGAGACTGACCCGGCCGGCCGCGATCGGCTGGCCGGGATCCGCGCGGCGCTCGCGGCGGCCGGCGTCCCCGAGGACCCAGGTCTCGCCCGCAAGTCGGACTGGTCCACCGAGGGCGCCTATCGCGCCGCAGTCGACCTGTTGGAGACCCGGCGCGACTTCACGGCGGTGGTCGCCGAGAGCGACATGATGGCGATCGGCATCCTGCGCGCGTTGAACGAGCACGGTCTGCGGGTGCCCGATGACGTTTCGGTCACCGGGTTCGACGGCATCGACCTTTCCGCGTTCATCCTGCCGCCGCTGACCACCGTGCGGCAGGACACCCAGGCGATGGGCTCTGCGGCTGTCAAGGCGCTGCTGGGCATCATCCAGGGCGCGACGCCGCCGCCGATCGTGCTGCCCACCGAGGTCGTCGTCCGCCTTTCGACCGCCGCCCCGCGCCCATGACGGCCGCTGGACAGACCGCGGGGAGCGGTAGCGACACCTCGCGACAGGGTCCGGACGTCGTCGTGCTGACCGCCGCAGGCACAGCGCTGATTCTGGATGTCACCGGCCACCGCGTACCCCGCGTCCTGCACTGGGGCGCCGACCCAGGGGCCGTGGACAGCTTCGACGAACTGGTCCTCGGCAGCTTGCCACCGCGACCGGTGGCGTCCGTTGAGGTTCCTGTGCTGCTGAGCCTGATACCTCAGCAGTCCGACGGCTGGGTCGGGCGGCCAGGTATCGCCGGACACCGGGACGGCCGCTTCCCGCATCTGCGCCTGGAGTTGGTACGGCCGGTCATCGTCGAGATCGACGACGAAGGCGGCGGCGGCGTACGGATCGAGGCGCGCGACGCGAAGGCCGCCGTATCGATCCGCACCGAGGTCCGGATGGACAGGTCCGGCGTCATACGAATCCGCCATGAGATCGTCAACGATGGCCCGGAAATGTTTGCGCTTGAATCCGTGGCCTGTCTGCTCCCGGCCGGCGACCAAGCGACCGAAGTGCTCGACTTCAGCGGGCGCTGGTCTCGGGAACGTGCTCCCCAGCGCGGTCCCCTCCGACACGGACTGACTGCCCGCGAGTCCCGCCGCGGCCGCACCGGCCACGACGCTACCGGCCTCATGGTGGCCGGTGAGTCCGGCTTCGGGTTCGGCCACGGCGAAGTTTGGGCGGTGCACGCCGGATGGAGCGGCAACCACGTTCACTACACCGAACGGCTGCCCGAGCACGGACCCGTCCTGGGTGCCGGGGAACTGCTCGCCGCAGGCGAGATCAGGTTGGCGCACGCCGAGTCCTACCAGAGCCCATGGATCTACTTCGCCTGGTCGGGTGAAGGGCTCGACGGCCTCGCCGACCGCCTGCACCAGCACCTGCGCGGCCGGCTGAATCATCCCCACACTCCCAGGCCGGTGTTGCTCAACACATGGGAGGCGGTCTACTTTGACCATCACCTTGCCAAGCTCAGCGAGCTCACCGAACGTGCGGCCCGCGTCGGGGTGGAACGGCTCGTCCTGGACGACGGCTGGTTCGCCGGGCGCCGCGACGACACGGTCGGCCTCGGCGACTGGACGGTCGACCGATCGGTGTGGCCTGAGGGGCTGCATCCACTGGTGACGCAAGCCAGGGCGCTGGGCATGCAGGTGGGGCTTTGGGTGGAGCCGGAAATGGTGAACCTCGACTCCGGCCTCGCTCGCGCCCATCCGGACTGGCTGCTGTCGGCACCTGGCCGCGCCGCCCTTCCGCACCGCTCGCAGCAGGTGCTCGACCTGGCCAGACCCGAGGCGTACGCCCACATCCTGGCCTGCCTGGACGCGCTGGTTGACGAATACGAACTCGACTACTTGAAGTGGGATCACAACCGCGACCTGCTGGAGGCGGTCCACGCCGGGGTCGCTGGCGTCCATGTGCAGACGCTGGCCGTGTACCGGCTCATGGACGAGCTCCGGGACCGGCATCCCAGGTTGGAAATCGAGTCGTGCTCCTCCGGCGGCGCGCGGATCGACTACGGCATCCTTGAGCGCACCGACCGAGTGTGGGCCTCGGACACCATCGACCCGCTGGAACGGCAGGCTATCCAGCGGTGGGCGGGACTACTGCTACCGCCCGAACTGATCGGCTGCCACGTTGGCGCGGCCACCGCCCACACCACAGGACGCACCACTGAACTCGCCTTCCGGCTGGCGACCGCGCTGTTCGGGCACGCGGGCATCGAATGGGACCTCACTGCGTGCACCGACGCCGAACTCGACCAGATCGCCGCATGGGTCCGTCTACACAAGCGACTCAGGCCACTGCTGCACGCTGGACGGACCGTTCACGCCGACCATCCGGATCCGAACGTCTGGCTGCACGGCGTCGTCGCGACCGACCGACGGCACGCCGTGTTCAGCCTGGTCCAGCTGACTGCTTCGACCGATTCTGTCCCGGCCCGCCTCCGATTCCCGGGCCTGAATGCGGACTTCCGCTACACCGTCAGAGTTTGCCCGGAGGTTGGCATGCCCACTGGTCACCCTGCACGTCCCGTTCCCTGGCTCGCACGGGGATCGATCCGCCTTCCCGGATCTGCGTTGTCCATCGTCGGGCTGGCCGCGCCATTGCTCGATCCGGCCCAGGCTGTGGTCCTGGAGCTTAGAGCGGAATGAGCACTCCCATTCACGCGGAAGGTCGGCGTCCCGGCTGGTTGCAAGGATCCACTGGCAGGCGACAAGCCCTCGAAGCGAGCGCATGACCGGGGCCGGGGTGGGTGGTCGCCCCCACGGCCATTTCCGCGCAGGGTGCGCGGCAATTGCAAGGTGGCGCAAGCGGTGCTCGGCCGTTTCAGCCAGGACCGGCTCATTGATCCCTCTGCCCAGGTGACCGCGCACGCGAGGCGGCGAACTTTGGCGGCGCCGGAGGCCATGCCAACCATCTTGCGGCGATGGCCCGGACGCCCTACCGGACCTGCGGCATCAGCTCGGAAAGCCGGGCTACCTCGGTCGGGTCGGCCAGGGCCGCGCCGAGGGCGACCACCCGGGCGCCGGCGGACAGCCAGGCGGCGGCGTCGGCGACCCGCAGCCCGCCGGTGGCGACAACGGCCACGTCCGGGAACGGGCCGGCGATCCCGGTGACCCAGGACGGGCCGAGGGCACTGGCCGGGAACGCCTTGACCCATCGACCGCCGGCGGCCCGAAGCTGCTGGACCTCGCTCGCCGTACCGACCCCGGGTAGGTGCGGCAGGCCGACGGCGAGGCTGGCGGCGAGGAGGGTCAGGTCGAGGCCGGGCGCGACGGTGTACTGCGCACCAGCGGTCGCGGCCGCGCGTACCTGCTCGAGCGTGAGCACGGTGCCGGCCCCGATCCGGCGTCCGCGTTCGGCGCCGGCCGCGACGGCGGCGCGCAGCGCGGGCAGGGCGTCGGGGGTGCCGATGGGCACCTCGAGCAGGCCGATGCCGGCGTCCCAGATGCGGTGGGCGAGTGCGGCCGTCTCGGCCGGGCCGTATCCGCGCAGGATGGCCATGATCCGGTTCGCGCCGACGATCCGGTCGAAGCCGTCGACGGGCTCGGCTGGTGCTCGGGCGGTCCGCGCGGCGGGCTGCGCTTCGGTCACGGGGTGCCTCCGGTGCGTGCGTGGTGGAGCAGACTGCCGGTGTCGGTGAGGGTGGCCACGTCCGTGGGGATCCGCAGCGCGGCACCGGCAACCAGGTGGCCGAGCCGGAGCCGGGCCGGCTCGGTCAGCCCGGTGAGCAGGCCGTAGAGGTAACCGGCGGCGTACGCGTCGCCCGCTCCGACCGGTTCGACCACGTCGACCGGGTCGGCCGGGGCGAAGGTGACCCGGCCGGCCTGGTACGAGGTGACGCCGACCGCGCCGTCCTTGACGACCAGGGTCCGTGGGCCGGGCAGCAGGGCGCGGACCTCGTCCGGGGTCCGGGTACCCCACAGCCGGGCTGCCTCGTCCAGGCCGACAGAGGTGACGTCGGCGCGGTCTGCCAGCCGGGCCAGGACCGGACTGGCCTCGCCGGCTGACCAGAGGGCCGGCCGGTGGTTGACGTCGAAGCTGTAGACCGCGTCAGGCAGCGGCCGGCCGGTCAACGCGGTGTCGACCAGCGCGGCGCAGCTCGCGGAGAGCGCCGGGGTGATCCCGCTGAGGTGGACCACGCGGCAGCCGGCGAAGGCCGGGCGGGCGAACAGCTCCGGCCCGAGCCGGGACGCCGCCGAGCCGGCCCGGTAGTAGTGGACGGTGGTGTCCTCGCCCGGGTCTTTGAAGAAGACCCCGGTCGGGGCGGTCGGGTCGACGTCCACGTGGGACACGTCGACCCCGCGCGCGGCGGTGCGGTCGCGCACCAGCCGCCCGAGCGGGTCGTCGCCGACCCGGCTCACCCAGGCGACCCGGGCGCCCAGTTGAGCCAGGTAGCTGGCCACGGTGGACTCCGCTCCGGCCACGTCGAGCCGCATAGTCCCGCCGCGGGCCAGCGGGGCGGGCGGGTCGGGCGCCACCAGCGCCATCGACTCGCCGATGCAGATGGCGTCGTACCGGGTGGTTGTCGGCGGCGCGGACGGTGTCGGCGGCGGCGTGCCACCGGGGCTGTGCTCAGTGGGCGACATGGAGGTCGGCTCCGGCGGGTTCAGTGCCGGCACCCCACAGGCCGAGCGCCCGTTCGGCCTCGTGCTGCGCGCCGATGATGAGCTCGCGGGAGAGCTGCTCGACGTCGGTATCGCCGGTCATGATGGCCTGGACGAGCTGGCGGTGCAGGAGCAGGCCACGGCGGGTCGCCTCGACCAGCGGGAAGAGCAGCGTCTCGCGGGCCCGGACGGCGGTCGTGATGACGCCGTTGAGGCAGGCGAACATCTTGTTGCCGGAGACGGTCAACAGCGCCACGTGGAAGTCGATGTCGGCGGCGGTGAAGCTGTGCAGGTCCCGTCCTCGCACTGGGGCTGCCGCTGAGCGCTCGGCTGCCGGACTACCGTCGGTCACCGTGTGTCGGGCAACGTCCGATCGCACCGTTACGATCGTGTTCGACTCGGGAGTGATGGACACGTTGGTGCGCACGCTGCAATGTCGCCGGATGGCAAAGCTTCCGACTCTGACTGACGCGGAAGACCTCGTTGCGCTGAACGCCACCGTCGACGGCCGGTTGATCGCCGTCTCGGCTCGCGGTAGCCGGCGCGACGGGCTACCCGACCTGCGGGTACGGGTTCACCTACATGAAGCCGGGGGCGATTGGCGTGCGGTGATACTGACCGATGTGACGATAGTGCCGAACAAGGTGGATCTACTGCCAGACGGCAGTTTCCTGCTGGTCCAATCCCGATGTGTCCACCGGTCGTTCAAGCCGGTGCCGGACAACGCACAAGTGTTCAACGCCTCCGGTCAGGCGTTGCGGTCATTCCGGATCGGTGATGGCGTCGAACACCTCGCCGTCGACGAGCCAGGCACCATCTGGGTCGGCTACTTCGATGAAGGCATCTACAGCGGGGATCCGCTCAGCGCTGGCGGTCTCGCACGGTTTGACGAATACGGTCGGCAGTTGTGGACCTACTGGCCGCCATCCGGATTCGACCACATCGCCACCTGCTACGCACTGAACGTCGGTGCACGTACGGCTTGGGCGTACTACTACACCGGCTTCCCACTGGTCCGGATCACCGACACGGAGGTCAGGCCCTTCCCGGCGGGCCCGGTCCGCGGGGCACGGGCCGTATTGATCCACGACAACGTGGTGATCTTTATCGGTGGGTACGGCGCGCCGCATCAGCTCACCGAGTGCCGGCTGCACGACGGAACTATCGTCGAACACGGATCGGCCACCCTGACCCCGCTGAAGAAGATCAACGTCGTCAGCACTCGCGGAAGCCGCCTCTACGTGCGAAGCGCCCATTCAGTCTTCCAGGCCGACGTAGCCGATTGCTGATCGCTGGCGTGCGGCCTGGCCGCTCGGCGGACGTCCTCTCATGGCACAGGTCACGCGCGCCGACGCTGACGAGTTTGTTTGGCTACATCGATCCGGTAGGACACCTTGGCACTCATCTGTGGAACTCGGGCTTAACTGGCAAAGTGGTTGTATTCGAACCCACTCGTATGCGTCGAGGCATGGTGTTGGTAGTGCTCGTCAC
The DNA here is from genome assembly GCF_022095675.1 of Dactylosporangium sp. AC04546. Taxonomy (GTDB): domain Bacteria; phylum Actinomycetota; class Actinomycetes; order Mycobacteriales; family Micromonosporaceae; genus Dactylosporangium. The sequence continues at coordinate 122,592 of NZ_JAHYSG010000005.1, forward strand.
CCGCAGCACCGGGGCCGGGCTCGACGGCGCGAGGTCCCACGTTACGCGGGCGAACAGGATGGATCACGAAGGGGCTGAGGGCCAGCCACAGCCGCCGGAGCACTCAGCGAAGCCATGATCGCCTGAACTTACAGTTTAGACCGGTAACCAGATGGCTCCAGGTGGACATTCCCAGGTATGGAACCAGACGACGCGGCCGCCCGAAGGCGCTTCGAGGAACTGTTCGAGGCCCACTACGCGGAGTTGACGCGTTTCGCGACACGTCGGGTAGGCGCCGACGCGGCGGGCGACATCGTTGCCGGCACGTTCCTCACCGCCTGGCGCCGGTTCGGTGAACTGCCGGCCGATCACGCCCGAGCCTGGCTCTACGCCACCGCCCGGCAGGTCATCACCAATGAACTGCGAGGGCGTACGCGGTTGGAACGACTGACCGCCAAGGCGGCTGCCGGTGGCGACATCCACGTGGCGGACCATTCCGCGCGGGTCGACGAGCAGATCCGCGTACGTGCAGTGCTCGCCGAGCTGTCGCCGGCCGACCAGGAGGTCCTGCGGCTGATCGAATGGGAAGGGCTGGACGTGGCCGAGGCGGCACTCGTCCTGCGCTGCACGCGCACCGCGCTCAAGGTTCGGCTGCACCGCGCGCGGCGCCGATTTGCCCAGCGGTTGCTGGCAACGGACGAACAGTACACCTCGGCGGCCCGGCGCACCCGGCCATCTATCATTCCGGAAGGGAGCACCAGCCCATGAACCACACTCTGGACCGCCTGCGCGCGGCCGACCCCGCCCTCACGATGACCGACGCCGATCCGCGCGACCCGCAAGCGCGGGCACTGCTCGAACGGGTCCTCGGCGCGCCACAGGCGTCACCCCGGCGGCGTAGACGTCTCAGGCTCGTCGCCGCCGTGGCCAGTGCAACCGTGGCTGCCGCCGCCACCGCGTTCTTCATCGCCGGACCGGCCGCGGCGTACACAGTGGACAAGCATGCCGACGGGTCGATTGCCGTCTCGTTCCGCGCCGCCCGCCTGAACGATACGAAAAAGCTCAACTCCGAACTCGCGCGGGCCGGTGCGCGTACGGTCGTGATGCGGATGGTCCCAGCCGACCAGTGCAGGACACCGCTCGACATGGATCCGATGTTTCCGTTCCTCACCACGGCGACTCCCGCGGAACTGGACCGCTATCCGGTCTCGTACCGATTCCAGGACGCAGGCGTGGTCATCACCATCCGGCCCGACAAGATCCCAGCCGCGGACACCCTGGCCTTCGGGTACGCCATACGCAATGACCGCGAAGGCCACACCACGATCGCCGTCCCCGCAGTCGTACGCACCGTGCCGTCCTGCATGGCGATCCCGAACCCGCCCCGGCGGTGACAAAGAGCGACGCGGGTACCGATCGCGGTACCCGCGCTCGCCTGCCTCCAGCAGGCCTGCCCATCGCGGCCGCCACCGCCGCGGGGCTGGTGCTCTGGATGGAACCGGCATGGAGAAGGTCGTCCACATCTCCGGCGGTGCGAACCTCGCCGTCCAGGCCGTCAACGCCAGCGGGGTTGTCGTCGCCTCGGGGAGGCGCGACGGCCGCGACGTGGCCTACAGAGTGCAGGGCGCCGCCGTGATCGAGCTTCCGTTGCCCGCCGGGGCGGTCAGTGCGCGGGCCTTCGGCATCAACACTTATGGCGACATCGTCGGCGAGGCGACCCTGCCGGGCAACAAGGCCCGTGCGGTGCTGTGGCGCCAGGCCGATCCGCTGAACCCGCAGCTGCTGGCAACCCCGTCCGGCCGGCAGTCGACGGCGCGTGCGATCGCCGACGACGGCCGGATCGTCGGGGCACTCGACGACGGCGCCGAACCGTACTCCTGGAAAGCCGACGGCACCGGCTTCGCCCTGCCCGCGCCCGCGGGCCAGCCCGGTGGGATCGCCGTGCGGATCACCGGCAACTGGGCCAACGGGCCGGTCGACTACCTGGCCACGACGGTGGTGACCTATTCAAGTCGACCGCAAAGTCGATCAAGAAGAGAGACGGAGTGCAGGTCAAAGGCTCCGGCCGAGTTTTGGCACCCCGGTACGACCAGCCCGGGCACGTTGACGAACGCAAGATCTCGTCGGGCGGTCAAAGCTACCGTGAACAGGGCGGACGTCATTGTCGGCAGCCGCAGGGTGTACTTGGTGCTGCGTGACGTCCGCATCGAGCTCGCCGCGGGTGTGGCTACGTCCGACACTCGTCGTGAGTCGTTGGAGTCAATGCGCGGTGTCGGCGGCCTTGCCGGCGAGGGCGTCGGCCATCCGCCGGCGGAGCAGGTGCCGCTCGTGGCGCGTCGGCGCGAGGTCGGCGGCGTGTTCGAGCTCTTCTGCGGCCTCGGCCGTCCGACCTAGGCGGATCAGGATGTCGGCGCGGACGGCGCCCAGCAGGTGGTATCGGGCCAGGCGCTTGTCGTCCCGGATCGCGTCGATCGCCGCGAGGGCCGCGTCCGGCCCGTCCGCGTAGAGCAGCGCGACCGCACGGTTCAGGTCGACGATGGGTGAGGGGGCGACCTGGGCGAGTGCGTCGTACAACGCGACGACCCCGGCCCAGTCGGTCTCGGCGAAGGTCCTCGCGCGGGAGTGATGGGCGGCGATCGCAGCCTGGATGGCGTAGGGCCCGAGCGGCCGGCCGAGCTTGGCCGCGCGGTCGAGCATCGACAGCCCGTGGGCGATGAGGATGCGGTCCCAGCGCGACCGGTCCTGGCGGTCCAGCAGGACTGGTGTTCCGTCCGGCTCGGCGCGGGTGGCGAATCGTGACGCATGCAGCTCCATCAGCGCCAGCAGCCCGAACACCTCCGGCTCCGTCGGCAGCAGGCCCGCCAGCACCCGGCCCAGCCGCATCGCCTCCTGGGCCAGGTCGCGGCGGACCCAGCCGTCGCCGGAGGACGCGGAGTAGCCCTCGTTGAAGATGAGATAGACAACCTCGAGTACGGCACCGACCCGGGCCGGCAGCGTGTCGGCGGCGGGTGGTTCGAACGGAACCTGCGCCTCGCTGAGGGTGCGTTTGGCCCGCGAGATCCGTTGGCCGAGCGTCGCCGAGGGAACGAGGAACGCCCGGGCGATCTCGTCGGTGCTGAGACCGCCGATGAGCCGCAGGGTCAGCGCGACCCGCGCCTCCCGGGGCAGGATCGGGTGACAAGCTATGAAGATCAGCGTAAGTACGTCGTCGGAGATCGGGTCGGGCAGGTCGTCGGCGACGTCGGGCGTATACGGCTGCGCTTCCACCGCGATCAGTACGGCCTTGCGGCGGCCCGCTTCCTCGCGGCGCGCTCGGTCGATCGCCTTGTGCCGGGCCGTGGCCATCAGCCAGGCGCCGGGCCTGGGCGGGATGCCCTCGGCCGGCCACTGCTCCAGTGCGGCAACGAATGCCTCGGAGGCGAGGTCCTCGGCGACCCCTACGTCCCCGATCTGGCGGGCGAGGGTGGCGATCAGCCGGGGCGCCTCCATCCGCCAGAGCGCCTCGATCGTACGCCGCACGTCCATCGTCATCCTTCTTCCCGGGGCGCCGGGCTCTCCTCGTCGGCGCTGGCGGCGGCGAGAGTGGCATCGAAGTCTGCCATTTCATAGAACGGCCGGATCTCGAGCACCTGATCCGCGCCGTACCGCGGGTCGTACGGACATCTCTTGGCCCACTCGACGGCCTCCTCCAGCGAGCGGACCTCCCAGATCCAGTAGCCAGCGATGAGCTCCTTCGACTCCGCGAACGGCCCGTCGACGACCGACGTGCCGGTCTCGGTGAAGACCACCTGTGCGCCCTTGGCGCTGGGCTGCAGTCCCTCGCCGCCGAGCATGATGCCGGCGTTGACCAGTTGCTCGTTGTACACCTTCATCTGCTCGAACATCTCCGCCGTCGGCGTGCCCTTCTCCTCGTCGGCGCCGGCGCCCTTCGTCATCACCAGAACTCGCATGTCGTCTCCTGCTGTCTCCGCGCTTCCGCCTGGTCCGCGTAACGCTAGCGGGCGCTGGTCCTGGCCAGGACGCCGGCGAGAAGCTCGTGGTCGACCACCTGCCCTTCGCTGATGTCAGCGGTCTTCCGGTCGCCGTTGCCCAACGACCGGAGAACGCCCTTGACGGGATCGATGCCGCCGGCATTGAAGATCAAAAACGAGATCTTGCCCCGCGCGACGTGGATCGCTGCCACGTGCCGGCCGTCGCTGGCGAAGTGCGGCTTGCCGTACTCCAGCCGCTCCTCGACGTCCGGGACCGTCCGATGGACGAGCTGCCGAAGCTTCTCGCACACCTCGACCTGCCACGGCAGTCCTCGGTTGATGTAGGTCGTTACGTCGTCGTTCATGTCGATCTCCTCAGGTATCGGTCCTCGTCATCGTGCGGGCTCGTGCGTCACCGACACGCTCCGGTGCGACTCGTCAGATCAGCTGACCGGGCGGTAGGTGACCACGACCACGCCGTTGTCGAAAGTGGTGCAGTCGACGAGCTCCAGTGCGGTGGCGCTCTCCGGCCGGAACAAGGGCTCGCCGTTTCCCTTGATCACCGGGTAGATCCAGACCCGGTACTCGTCGAGCAGCCCTGCCGCGGCGAGCGCGTCGGTCAGGCGGCCAGTCCCCCAGATGAGGATGTCCCCGCCGTCCCGCTCCTTGAGTTGCGTGACCTCGGCGCCGAGATCGTCCCCGCCGATGACCGTCGCGGGTCCCCATCCGGCGGTGTCCACCGGCCCGTTGGCGACCACATACTTCGCGATGGAGTTGACGTGGTCGGCGTAGGGGTTGCCGCCCATGCTCGGCCACGCCTGCGCCATACCCTCGTAGGTCACCCGGCCGAGCAGCAGGGAGTCCGCCTTGAGCGTCATCGTGAACGCGTACTGCTGGGACCGCTCATCCGAGTACTGGAACGTCCACTCGTGGGGGTTGTCGATGTAGCCGTCGAGGGTGGCGTAGGTCGAGGCGATGATCTTGCGCACGGAACTCTCCTGCGGGTGTCTGTCCGGGCTGGCTGGGGTCGCGGGGTTCGCTTCCGTACAGACTTCGAACAGGAGAGCGCGGCTTCGACAACCGGCCGACAAGTTTTTTTCAAGAGCTCTACGAGCCACCCCAGGACGGGGCCGACGGCGTACGCCTCCGTCCAGCCGCTGTCGTGGGATGTGCCGGAAGCACTACCTGCGGTACTCCGAGGCGCCGCTGGTCGCGGCGGACATCGGCAACCCCGACTCGTCGATCGTTGACGCGCCGCTGACCGAGGCCGTCGGCAACCAGGTCAAGGTCCTCGGCTGGTACCACTACGAGTGGGCGTTCTCCAGCCGCCCGTTGAGTGCTCCGAACGAATCGCGGCAGCCGCCTGACAGCGCCCGCGGCGGCCAAGTACGCACTGATCTGACACGAGGCTCGCGCTTCGCTCCGTGGGCGCGCATACCGCCAACCGCCGAACAGGCCCGGCCTGAATCCAATTCCGAGCCTGAGTAGTTTTGTCGATGGGTTGTTGCGGCCGCACGGTTTCAGCTTTCGATGGCAGGCAAGGCATGCGCCGGTCCAGGTCGCGGGCATGCCCTGCCCGGTTCGCGACCATCGGCACCCGACCCGACCAACGCGTTTGAATTCCATCAAAGCGACCAAAGGTGAGGTACCTCACCGAACCTCACCGTCGATCTTGCCCGGTTACCGAAGGGTTACGGATGAACCCACGGGGCCGGCGGCCCGGTCGCCTGTTGTCTGGTCATCTTCTTGGATGCAGGGCGAGATCATCGGCGTTGGTCGCTCAGTCGGGTGACTGTCGTCTGTGCTCATTGCGCTCATCCTGAATGCCGAAACGGCAAGCAGGGAGGGCGGGGCCATGACGAGCACCGATGTGATCTTCAAACAGTGCGAGCGCCGCATTTGTTCACGACTGGCCGAACGCAAGCACGGCAACCGGTACTTTCACCGCTTCGCCACCAACCTGCTCGGCCGCTCCGAGCGAGTCGCTCACTTCAGGGGCGTGACGGCTGCGCCTGCGGCCCGGCCGCGCGGGGCGGTGCCGGCATGATCGAGCCTCGCCGGGTCGTAGACGTCACCGCGCTGTGCGCCGCCGCGGGCGGTGCGTTGGTCGTGGTGGCACACGCCGCGCCGGCGCTGACCGCGATCACCCCGCTTGGCCGGCGCCTGTGGCCGGGGTTGTCCGGGGTCGGCGACCCGCGGCATGTCGCCCTCACCTTCGACGACGGCCCGGACCGCCGCTCCACCCCCGCGTTCCTGGATCTTCTCGACCGGTGCCGGGTTCGGGCCACCTTCTTCCTGCTCGGCAGCATGCTCGCCCGCAACCCCGGCCTGGGCGGGGACATCCTCGCTGCCGGGCACGAGGTCGGCCTGCACGGCTTCGAGCATGAGGTGTTGCTGCGCCGGACGCCGGCAGCTACCCGCGACGACCTGACCCGCGGGTTCAACCTCATCGCCGAGGTATGCGGGCAGCCGCCACGGTGGTACCGGCCTCCCTACGGCGTTTTGACCGCGGCGGCGCTGGTGACCGCACGCAGGCTGGGCATGACCCCAGTGTTGTGGACCACGTGGGGCCGCGACTGGACCCGGTACGCCACCCCCGACTCGGTGCTGAGCACCGTGACCGCGAGCCTTCGCGGCGGCGGCACGATCCTGCTGCGCGATTCGGACAGCGCCGCGTTCCCCGGCTGCTGGAAGGCCACGCTCGGCGCGCTACCTGCGCTGATCCACGGCACACGCCGGCGGGGCTGGACGATCGGGCCCCTGCGGGAGCATCAGCTCGCGACCCGGGCCAGATGATCGCGATGCGGACCAACACCGGGGCCGTGGCCTACTTCACGCGTCGTCGAGAACAGCAACGATCGCGCGGTTCACGGAGTAGCCCGACCACCGCGGTGCGGCTGGGAGACCGGGCGTAGGACGTCCGCCAACCATGTAGCGAGGCGGAGCTCTGCGGCGACCGCGCACAACCTGTTCACGTCGGCTGGCTGGTCGAGCCATGTGACGACTCCGCCGGTGAAGTCCTTGACCTGGACGCCGATAGCCACGAATACATCATCACGGAGTCTCAGCCACGGTGTGGGCCTGGCGCCTGCGAGGCCGGTGCGCCTTGATCCGGGTGTCCGGCCTGTCGTTGGTTCGCCGAACGGTGCGGAAGCTGTCGTCGCACTCGAAGATCAGCTCGGTCGCGCTGACCTGAATGGTGATGGTCGTGCCGGCATGCACGCGGCCAAGGGTGGCCTTCCGCCAGGCGATGATGACCACGCCGCTGTTGGACGCGCGCCGCTGCGCGGTGACTGGGGCGGTGGACGGTTGGGGTGGCGGGCTGCCGGCCGAGCAGTGCGGAGCCGTAGAACCTCGGCGGTGGCGGACGTGTCCTACCATTCCGCGGATGACCGACATGTTCGAACGGCACGAAGCCGTTTCTCTCTTGCTGCCGGCCGAGTTCACCGACGGCGCGGCGTCCCGGCGGTACCTCCGCGATGTCCTCGACGCGATCGGCGTGAAGGTGACCGGCAAGGACCGGGCCGCGCCGGACGACCGCCCGCACGTCCTGGTCGTGCACACCCACGACTACCGGTTCGCCAGCACCCTCTACGCGGTGCCGGAGGAGGCGGTGACCGAGCCGCTGCGGGCAGCGCTGCGTGCGGCACCGCAGTGCTTCGCCGCACCGGACGACGCATACCTGGCGAGCTGGGGCGACGTGCTTCGGCTGCTGGCCGTGTGGGGTCTCGACGGGCTCGGCGCCGAGGAGTTCCACGACGTGATGGTCGAGGACTTCGGCGGCCGATTCGGCCACCGTAACCTGCCCGGCCTCGACGAGCTCGCCGCGCTCGGCAACGCCTGGGCCGGCTACACGGTGGCGACCGTCGAGCACGACGAGCGCCGGCCCCGCATCGACGCGGCCACGCCCTGGCTGGGGTACCACTACCGCTCGATGCACGCGTTCCGCCAGAGCATGTAGTCACTCGAGTGCGCCTCGTCGACGCGGAACGCCCCGGCGGGGCGCACTCAGCCGGCGGTGCGGTACGCCACGCCGGGGTGGGGGTCGAGCCGTCGGGGTGCCGGCCGTCTGCGGCCGAGTCGCCGCGCTGGACGACCGCCACCGCCACCGCAACCATCAGCGCCGACGGCTACGCCACAATCGTCGACGGCGCCGTCACCTGGGCGCCGTAGCAGCGCACCGGCGTCGCCGAAGAAGCGGATCGCGGACCTCAAGGCTCCGGCCGGCCCGGCCGTGAGCTGCGGTTCTCGTCCGTGTGACGTGCTGTGAACCGGTGTGAACGCCGCAGCTCTCCCGTCCCGCCGCCGCACCTGCCTATGCGACCGGGCCGACGTGATCCCGAGCCAACCAGGGCATGGGACCGGCGCGCCAGGGGAGCTCGCGCCGTGACGCCCGCAACCGACGCACTGCCGGGCGACCCGTCCGAGCGGCGCCTGGCGATCCGTGCAGCCTGGTGGTCGGTCGTTGGCTGCGCCGTTGCTGCGCTGATGCGGCGGCAGGGATCGGCGTACAGCGTTGAGCGTCCTACCCCGGCGGCTGTCCTGCCGTCCGGCCTCGGTCGAGTAACCCGGAACCACCGATGGTCCATACAGCGCCAAAGGCTCGTCGCACTCAATGCCGCAGTGTCGCAATCGGTGGTCAGAGCGGGTGCTGGCGCTTGGGGTACCTCACGACTACATCACAGTCCCGCCTCGGGTTCGCCTACTCAGGAGCTCGGGGTGCAGGTTTGGTTGGGATGGCCGCCCGTAGCAGCGTGCCGCCGCTGGTGGGGTTGGTGATCGTCAGGTGTCCGCCGAGTGCTTCGACGCGGTCCTGCAGAGCGGTGAGGCCGGTGCCGCGGCGCGGGTCGGCGCCTCCAACGCCGTCGTCGCGAATCAAGAGGTGCAGGGTGTCGTCCCAGCTTGCGGTCTGCACGTGCACGAGAGTGGCGCGGGCGTGTCTGGCCGCGTTGGTCAATGCTTCGGACACGACGTGATACGCGGCTATCTCAACCAGTGGCGGCATGCGTGGGCAGGTGTGGAGGTCGAGCTCGACCGGTACCGGCGATCTGCGGGCGAGCGCTTTGAGCGCGGGAGGCAGGCCGCCGGCGGCAAGCAGCGCCGGGTGGATGCCCCGGGAGATCTCCCGCAGGTTGTCCACGGCATCGTTCAGGGTGCGCAGGGCGCGAGAAAGCTCCGCCCTGGTCTGCTGCAGCTTCGGCGGCAGGCCGGCCCGCGTGACGCCGAGCTGCATGGCGACGGCGAGGAACTGCTGCAGCGCGCTGTCGTGCAGGTTGCGTTCGATGCGTTGGCGGGCCTGGTCCGCGGCGGCGACCAGGCGGGCCCGGGACGCGGCGAGCTCGGCCCGGCTGTCAGCGTTGGAGATGGCGGTGGCGGCAAGGTCGGTGAAGGCCGCGACGCGTGTCTCGGTGTCAGGAGGCAGCGGCTCGGGCCGCGTCCACGCAACACCGGCCACACCCCACAGCCGTCCCTCAACCACGATCGGCACCCCGACGACAGAACGGATGCCCAGCCCGCGGGCGAACGCGGCGACGGGACCGGCGCCGTCCTCGAAACTGTCCACCCTGGCTGCGCGGCCCGTGTCTCGCACCTTGACCAGGACGTTCCCACCCTCGATCGGCCAGCGCGCCTGGCCTGCGCCTGACGTGGAGATGCTGGTAGAGACGACGCTGGCCGTGCCGTCGGGCTCGTAGCGACACAGCCACGTGCTGTACTCACCCAGCAGTCCGTGCAGCTCGGTGGTGATCGCTTCGAACACCTCGAGTGGGCGGCTACCACACGCCACGAGTGTCGCCACTCGCCCCAATGCGGCTTGTTCGGCGGCGAGCCGGCGCAGGCGCTCCCGGCTTGCTGCCCGTTCGCAGCCGGCGTGCAGCAGCGACGTCAGTGACGGCACGACTCGCTCCTGCAGCCGTCGCACAGTCCGCTCAGGAATGTCGGCCGGCACCATGAGGGTCCCGAGCTGGGTGGTGCCGGCGCGTAACGGAAACGCCGAATGTCGATCGTCACTGGGCGTGGCGGCGAGGTGGATCGCCGCGTCGGGCAGTTCGAGGGATTGCGCGATGCGCTGTGCGACCGCGGGCAGCACCGCGGGAATGTCATTCGCGTGGAGCAGCAGCCGGGCCATGTCGGCGGTGAGATCTGACTCCTCAGCCTGGGCTGTGCGCATCCGGGACAGGTCCGCCACCGCGCTGGTGGCCACCGCGACGATGAGGAGGACCGCCAACCCGACGACCTGTCGTATGTCGGAGACGGCGAATCTACCGACGGGCTGGACGTGAAAGTAGACGAACGCCAAGGTACTTGTTACCGCGGTGGCGAGCCCGAGCCGCATTCCCCACACCATCGAGGTCGCCAGGACGCCGATGATATAGACCATGCCCGGGTCGAGCGGTGCCATCGCCCTCCTGAGCGGATAGACCAGGAGGGTCTCCACCACGATCAGCACGGCGGCGACCGCGATCCCCAACCCGAAGGGTGGAGGTGTCGGTCGCACCAGCCGGGACAACGAACCGACATGCACTGACAAAATCCTAGTCCGATTTCCGCGGCGCGTCGGCTGGCATTTCGGATCCTTGCCGCAAGCGGCGTCGCCGCCTGCCGGGCCTGTCGTACACCCACTTCCGAGGACGCAGCCCGGCGAAGATCCGTGTCGTCGACAGAAGCGTTCCTACGCATGTTCGCGATAGAGCGGAATGTCGACCGGCGGTTGCGGTATGAATCCGCCTTCCGACTCGGCGTCGGCCATCAGGTACCCGCGCGATGATTCGAGACCGTCGATGGCGGCCGCGGTGTCGACGTGGACCAGGGCGCCGTCGCGCTTGACCACCTGGCCGTCGACGAGCACGGTGTGCACGTTGCCGGCGTTCATGTGGGCGACGACCGCGCCGATCGGGTCGAGCCGGTTCCAGCCGGCCATGCTGATCGACCGCGCGTCGAGCAGCACCACGTCGGCGCGCTTGCCGGGGGTCAACGACCCGGTCACCGAGTCGAGTCCGGCGCAGCGGGCGCCGTTGATGGTGGCCCAGGTGAGCGCTTCGCGCGTGGTCCAGGTGATCTGCTGCGGGGCGAGCCAGTTGTTGTAGCCGGGCTCGTCGGTGCGCCATCGCAGCGCCTGCAGCACCAGTCGCGCCTCGGTGATGAGGTCACCACCGGTACCGGAGACGCAGTCGATCGCGATCCCGGGGCCGGCGGTGTACTCCGTCGCCTCGCGGATCGCTGGAAAGCCCATGCCCATCTGCATCTCGGTCTCCGGGCAGACCGACACGCTCACCCCGTGCTCGCGCAGCAGCTCCCATTCGTGCCGGGTGTTGAACGTGCAGTGCACGAGCAGCAGGTCGGGGCCGAGCAGGCCGCGGGAGTGCAGCAGCTCGACGTCCTGGAAGAGCTGTCGCACGCACACCTGGTTGGCGTGGAACACAAGCCGGGCGCTGAGCTCGCGGGCGGTGGCGAACTCAGCTGCCACCTCCTCGGGCGGTGCGATGAGCAGTTCCTGCGGGCAGATGCCGAAGGTCAGCCGCTGGTCGCTGCTGCTGAAGTACTCCGAGCGCAGTGCGCGGGCCGTCGCGAGGCGCTGCTGGAACGCGCCGGCCCCCTGCCCCTGCCCGCTCGCGCTGTCGGCGAAGGTGTTCTCGTTGATCGGTGAGAGGCCGTGCCCGTAGAGCGCGCGGACACCGGAGTCGCGCAGGCCGCGGATCGCCTCGTGTGCGTGGTCGGGGGTGACGATGTTGTGGCAGTAGTCGACGATCGTGGTGACGCCCATGTTGAGGGCGTCGAGGGCGCCGGCGTAGTTACCCCAGTACATGTCCTCGGGGCGGTAGCGCGGAGCCATCTGCAGCCGCACGCCGCGAATGTAGTCGGGGATGACGCCGTCGGCGAGCAGGCCGCGCAGGGCGGTCTGCCAGGTGTGCCGGTGGGTGTCGACCAGACCGGGAATGGCGATCATGCCGGTCGCGTCGATGACCTCGGCGTCGGTGTCGATCCGCGGTGCGACGGCCTCGATACGGCCGTCCCGGATGAGGATGTCGCCTGCGGGCAGTTCGCCGATGGCGGGGTCCATCGTGGCGATCGTCGCGTGCTTGATGACGGTCTTCGTCACGCGTTCACTCCTGAGAAGTCGTGAGAAGTCGTGGCCAGGGCGGGGGTCAGCAGCGAGAGGTTGTCGGGTCCGGCCGCCAGCTCGCCGGCCTCGATCCGCCGGGCGACCTCGACGGTCACCTCGTTGGCCGGTGCGGCTGCGCCACGCGCGCGTTGCAGGTCGACGACGAGTCCGTTGATCTCGTTGACCTCGCTGCGCCGGCCCTTCATCCAGTCCTGCAGCACCGTGGTGCGGGTGTGCGGCAGGGCGAAGTCGTGCATCACCGAGTCGAGGAGGCTCTCCACGAACGAGGCGGGGTCGGACAGGTCGAGCCCGGTGAGGCCGAAGATGGGCACGAGCCGGTTGCCGGCCGCCACGGCGGTCTCGGCGGCCTCGAGCCCGGCACGCAGCATGAAGTCGCGCATGCCCGGAGTGGCTACGGCGGCGTGCATGGTGAGACCGAGGATCGCCGACGGCACGAGCTCGCCGGCGTTGACGACGAGCTTCATCCACTTCGCCGAGCGGATGTCGTCGACGACCTCCACCGTGCCGGCGGCGCCGAGGATCGCGGCGACCTCCAGGGCCCGGGCGGTGGCGGTCGGGGTCAGGCCGCCGAGGGCGAACCAGGATCGGCTCGGCGGGGTGTGCCGCTCCACCACGCCGGGTGTGAACATCGCCGAGGTGACCTCGATGACCGCGCCCAGCGTGCGTTCGAGCCCGACGACGTCGGCGATCGTGTCGACGGTCATCCCGTTCTGCAGCCCCACCACCAGGCCGTGTTCGGCCACCAGCGGCTTGATCAGCTCGCAGGCCCAGCGGGTGTCATAGGCCTTCATGAGCACGAACACCACGTCGAACGGGTGCCGCATGGTGGCCACCTCGCACAGGTGGTGTGCCCGCACCACGGTCTCGACGGTCTCGTCAGGCATCTCCACCCGCACGCCCGCGGCGCGCATCGCCTCGACATGGTCGGGCCACTGCTCGATGAACGTCACGTCGTGTCCGGCACGGGTCAGGTCGGCGCCGATGGACGCGCCGTTGGCGCCGGTGCCCAGCACGGCGATCCGCAGGTCAGACATGTGCGCTCCTTTGTCGAATGCCGATTCGTATAGTGACGCTATACACGTTGGTCGCCGTGGGCAATACCCGAGGGGCTATGGTGCGGACGTGGAGATCGGTCCCCGGCTGAAGGCCGAACGGCAGCGACAGGGCATCAGCCTGCGCAAGTTGGCCGAGCAGGTCGGCGTCACGGCCGGGCTCATCTCGCACATCGAGAACGGCCGCAGCCAGCCGTCGGTGAGCACGCTCTACGCCCTCGCCAACCACCTCGGCCTCTCCCTCGACGAGGTGCTCGGCCTCAACCCGCAGGCACCGCCACGCCGGTCGGCCGAGCGCCGCCAGGTGGTGCAGCGGGCCGCGAAGCATCCGACGCTGCACATCGCGAGCGGCGTCACCTGGGACCTGGTGGTCGCCTCGATCGCCGGCACGGTCGACGCGGTCCGGGTCACCTATGAGCCCGGCGCGTCGAGCTCGCCGGACGGCAGCCCGATGCGTCACGACGGCCAGGAGAACGCGTATCTGGTCAGTGGCAGCCTCGTCCTGATGCTCGACGGCCGGCGGCACGTGGTGCGCGCGGGCGACTCGCTGAGCTTCGACTCGATGCGCCCGCACCGCTACGTCAACGAGACCGACGAACCGGCCTGGGGACTCTGGCTCAACGTGGACAGGGGCCGGGAGCCGACGATCTCCGGGTGACGCACGCGGGACCGTTCGCGTGAACCGCGGTGGTCACTGGCCGGCGAACGTCGGTGATGCCTCGATCTGTACCGCGATGCGGCTGGCTGCCATCGGTCCGATGACCCTGGTCGCAACGTCGCGATGGCGGGGGTCGTCGAGGTAGGCGTCCAGCCCGGCGGCGTCGTGCACCACGGCGACCACGCCGAAGTCGCCCCCTTGGCGCAGGCCCAGCGCCGGGCCGCACTCGTACCTGTGCAGCGACGGCATGTCCGCGGTGAGCTCGCGCAGCGTGTGGACGAGCCCCTCGACCTGCTCGGCGGTGACGCTCGGGTGCCAGGTCCAGATGACGAGATGAGCGATCATGCATGGCAATGTACGGGCGTGATGAGTCAAACTCAACACTCGTGTACAGTGCAGGCGGTTACGGAGGGCCGCACGAGCGGTACGGAGCGAAGCGGAGGGCGCATGAGTGGTCCGCGGATCGCGGTGGTCGGGTCCGGCGCGAACGGCAGTTCGGTGGCCGCCGACCTGATCCGGGCAGGGCACGACGTGGTGCTGATCGAGCAGTGGCCGGAGCACGTCGAGGCGATGCGCCGCGGCGGCCTGCGGATCGAGATGCCCGACGAGACGGTCACCGTCGACGTGCGGGCGCACCATCTGTGCGAGGTCTGCACGTTCACCGGCCGCTTCGACGTGGTGTTCGTGCTCATGAAGGCCTACGACACCCGGTGGGCGTGCCAGCTCGTCGAGCCGTACCTGGAGCCCGCAGGCCTGATCGTCGGCCTGCAGAACGGCATGACCGCCGACGTGGTCGCGGACGTCGCCGGGGCGCACCGCGCGCTCGGCGCGGTCATCGAGGTCGCCTCGATGATGGTCGACCCTGGTGTCGTGCAGCGGTACACGCCGCCGTCGCGCTCGTGGTTCGCGCTCGGCGGACTCGACCCGTCGACGAGCGGCCGGGCGGAGGAGCTCGCGGAGGTGCTGCGCGCGGCCGGGACGGTCGAGGTCGTCGACGACATCCGGGCGGCGAAGTGGATGAAGCTGGTCAGCAACAGCACGACGCTGGTGACCACGGCGATGCTCGGGCTGCCGATGCTCGACGCGCTGCAGGCGCCGGGGATGCGGGAGCTGATGGTGCGCTCGGGTCAGGAGGCGCTGGACGTCGGCGCCGCCCTGGGGTACCGGCCGCTGCCGATCTTCGGATTGACGCCGCGGGACATGGGCGCCACCGACCGGATCGTCGAGCTGCTGCTCGACACGCTCTACGCCGGGTTCGTGCTGCCCGGGACGACCACGACGATCCTGCACGACTGGCTCAAGGGGCGCCGGAGCGAGGCCGGTGACATCAACGGCCGGGTCGTCGCGCACGCCGGGCTGCTGCCCGGCGGCGCACCGGTCAACGCCGCCGTGCTGGAGATCGCCCACCGCGTCGAACGGCGGGAACTGCGGCCCGGCCCGGCCGTGGGGGACCTGCTGGCCGAGCTCGCCGGCGCGGCGGTGGTTGACAGCGTTGTTGAGTGACATTACAACTTCATCAAACACGCAGCCCGGTGAAACGTGTCGCCACCATGCTGAGCGGCGTTGTGCAGCCGCCGGGCCGGGCCGGGGCGGCGCGTAAGCTGACCTCAACATTCGCGTGACACGTTGTGAAGGGGCACTGAGCGTGACCGAGTTGGACGCCGTCGGCAGCCGGATTCGCGCCGCGCGCCAGGCCCGAGGGCTGTCCCTGCGCGCGCTCGCCGAGAAGGTGGGCGTCTCGGCCAGCATGCTGTCGCTGCTGGAGAACGGCCGGTCCCGCTCCTCGATCCCCACCCTGTACGCCGTGGTCGAGGCCCTCGACATGTCGATGGACGAGCTGTTCTCCAGCAAGCCCGCTCCGGCGGAGCCGGCACGGGTCCGGCCGGCGTCCCCGGTGGCGTCCCCGTCCGGCGGCGGCCCATCGGCACAAAGTCCATCGGCGGGCAGCTCGGAGCTGATGGTGGTGCGCGCCGACAACCGGCGCCGCATCGAGATGGAGAGCGGCGTCGTGTGGGAGCAGTTGGGTCACAACGACGACGACGGTGTGGAGTTCATGCTGGTCACCTACCCGCCGGGGGCGAGCTCCAGCGACTCCGGGCGCTACCAGCGGCACAACGGCCTCGAGTGCGCGCACGTCATGCAGGGGGAGCTGACCTGCAAGGTGGCGTTCGAGGAGGTCACCCTGCACGCGGGCGACAGCATCACGTTCGACTCGTCGCGGCCGCACCTGCTGGAGAACAACGGCACCGTGGACATGCGCGCGGTGTGGCTGGTGCTGCGCCACCGCGCGCCCGCCGCGGAGGCCGGCCCGGCGGCCGACCAGCTGGCCCAGCAGGTGGCCCAGCACCTGCCCAACGTCGTCGCGATGGGCCGGGCGGCCCAGGCGGACGACGCGCGCCGCCGCCGGTAGCCATTCACCCTGATAAACGTTGGTCAACGCCTGTCAAGTCATACTTGACAGCCTGTGATCTGCCTCCCATGATGGGTGCCACCGATCCCGCCGTGTTCCGCCAACCCGGATCGGACGAACGCACACCCCTGGCACGGTCTGTGGAGGTTCCAATACATGACAAAGCTGCTTCTCGCCGGCGGTATCGTCGTCACCTGCGCCGACCGGCACGAGGTCCTCTGGCCCGGCGACGTGCTCATCCGCGACGGCCGGATCGTCGCGATCGGCCGTGACCTCGAGGTCACCGACGCCGAGCGGGTCGACGTCAGCGGCCGCATCGTGATGCCCGGCCTGGTGGACACCCACCGGCACACCTGGCAGTCCGTCGTGCGCAACATCGCCTCGGACTGGACCCTCGACCAGTACCTCGTCGGCCTGCACATGGGCCTCAGCCGCTACTTCCGGCCCGAGGACACCTACGCCGGCAACCTCATCGGTGCGCTGGAAGCGCTCGACGCCGGCATCACCACGCTGCTCGACTGGTCGCACAACCTGTTCACGCCCGTGCACACCGACGCCGCCATCGACGCGCTGGAGGAGGCCGGCCTCCGGGCGGTGTTCGCCCACGGCGGCGGCGCCCAGCAGTGGGGCGGCGTGATGCCCTCACCGGTGCCGCATCCGCAGGACGACGCGCGCCGGCTGCGCGCCGGACGCTTCGCCGCCAACGACGGCCTGGTCACCATGGGCCTGGCGCTGCGCGGCCCGCAGTTCTGCACCATGGAGGTCACCACCCAGGACTTCCTGCTCGCCCGGGAGCTCGACCTGCGGGTCTCGGTGCACGTCGGCGACGGGCACTGGGGCAAGACCAGGCCGATCCACCAGCTGGACGCGGCCGGCCTGCTCGCACCCACCACGACGTACGTGCACTGCAACACCATCGCCGAGGACGAGCTGAAGCTGATCGCCGACAGCGGCGGCAGCGCCTCGATCGCCCCGGACGTCGAGATGCAGATGGGCCACGGCTGGCCGGCGACCGGCCGGCTCCTGGCGCTGGGCATCAACCCGTCGCTGTCGGTCGACGTGTGCAGCTCCATCGGCGGCGACATGTTCACCACCATGCGCACCACATTGGCCGTGCAGCGGGCCACCGACAACAGCGCCGCGGTCGAGGCCGGCGAGGCGCCCGAGCGGGTGAAGCTCTCCTGCGAGGACGTCCTGCGGTTCGCCACCATCGAGGGCGCCCGCGCCAACGGTCTGGGCCACCTCACCGGCTCGCTGGAGGTCGGCAAAGCCGCCGACATCGTCATCCTCTCCAACGACACACTCGCCACCACACCGATCAACAACCCGTTCGGCACCATCGTCTACAGCGCCCACCCCGGGCTGGTCCGCGACGTGCTCGTCGACGGGCGGTTCGTCAAGCGCGACGGCCGGCTCGTCGGCGTCGACATGCCCCGGCTCCGCGCGCTCGCCGAGGCGTCCCGCGACCACGTCATCGGCTCCCTCGAAGGCGCCGCGATCGGCGGTCGCTGGCAGCCCGAGCCGAAGCTGAACCTGGCGTGAGCGTGCTCGGACTGACCCGCCCCGACGCCGCACCGGACACGCCCGTCGTCCGCCCGACCGACCCGGTCGGCTACCGCCTGCTCGGCTGGCCCACCAGCCGGGCGGTCGCGGCCGTCGCCGTGCTGTTCGCGTTGAGCGCCATGCTGTCCAGCGGCAGCGTCGGGCGCACCGCCCTGCTGGCGATGTTGCCGTTCGCGGCGCTCACCGCGATCGTCGCCGCCGGGCAGACCCTCGTCGTCCAGCAGGCCGGGCTCGACCTGTCGGTCGCCGGCGGCATCTCGCTCGGGGCGCTGATCGTGGCGAAGTACGGCGGCCCGAACCACCTCGGGCTCGCCCTCGCGGTCACCGCGGCGCTGGCCGCCGCGCTGTTCGCCGGGCTGGTCAGCGGCCTGGTCATCACGTACTTCGGGCTACCGCCGCTGGTGGTCACGATCGCCGTGAACGCGCTGCTGATCGGCCTGGTGCAGTACCTGTCCGGCGGGTACAGCGCGCAGGCGCCGGCGGCACTCACCGACTTCGCGGTCGGCCGGACCGCGGGAGTGCCCAACCTCGTCCTGGTCGCCGTCGCCGTGATCGCGCTGGCACAGCTGGCGCTGAAAGCCACCGTGGTGGGCCGGCGCTTCGAGCTCGTCGGCGCCAACCGGCGTGCCGCGCACGCCGCCGGCATCAGCACCCGCCGATACACGGTGTCGGCGTACGCGCTGTCCGCCGTGCTCGCCGGCGGCACCGGCATCCTGCTCGCCGGATTCCTGCGCACCACCACGCTTTCGGCCGGCGACGCCTACCTGCTGCCGTCGGTGGCCGCGGTCGTGCTCGGCGGGACCGCCCTGAGCGGCGGCCGCGGCAGCCTGACCGGCACCGCGCTCGGCGCGCTGTTCCTCGGCCAGCTCAACCAGCTCGTCCAGACCTACACCCAGACCACCGCCGTGCAGAACATCGTGCAGGCCGTGATCATCGGGGTCGGGATCGTGGTGCAGCTCAACCTTGCCTCCAGGCTGCGGCGACGGGCGATCCGTCGCAACCCGACCTGACCTGACCTCCCGGCAACACCCCGGTACCACCCGGCGCACGGAACGGCACCCGCCGTCCCGCCGGTCAACCATGCCCGCAAACACCCCCTTGGAGTCTCCATGTCGCCACGTCGACGCCGCTCCACCGGCGCCACGTTAGCCCTGGCCACGGCCGTTGCCATCGCGCTCGCCGGTTGCTCCACCACCAACAAGACCGGCCCGGCCGCCGGCAGCGATCCGAGCACCGCCGCGCAGGTCGCCGTCGGCAACGCCGGACCCGTCTCGGCCATGGTCGCGATGGACACGGTCTGCGGTACCAAACCGATCAAGGTCGGCCTCGTCGACGGCCTGGGCACCAACTCGTGGTCCAAGATCGTCCGTGCCGAGGTCGAGGACGAGGCCAAGAAGTGCCCGGCCGTCAGCAGCGTCGACTACGTCGCCGGCCGCGGTGACCTGCAGGCCACCCTGGCCGGCATCACCAGCCTCACCAGCAAGGGCGTCAACGTGCTGCTGGTGATCGCGGACGCCGGCCCCGGCGCCTCGCACCTGTCGGCGTTGCGGGCGGCGGCCAAGGCCGGTGTCATCGTCATCCCGATCGCCGCCGACCCGACCGGCAAGGCCGGGTCGGACTACTTCGACTACGTCGACTGGGACACCGGGTACTCCGGCGAGGTGTGGGCCAGATGGATGGTGGCCCGGCTGGGCCCGAAGGGCGGCAACATCGTGCTCCTCGGCGGGCCCGCCGGCAACGCGGTCTCCACCGCCGAGCTCGCCGGCATCAAGAAGGTCCTCGCCGGCGCCCCGCAGGTGAAGCTGCTGACCGAAGACCCGGTGACCACGAACTGGGACCCCGCGATGGAACAGCAGGCGATGAGCGGCCTGCTCGCCAAGTACCCGCAGATCGACGGCATCATCAGCGACTACGGTGCGGCGGCCACCGGGGCGATCCGCGCCTTCCAGAACGCCGGCCGGCCGCTGGTGCCGATCGCGACCACCGACGACAACGAGCTCAGCTGCGGGTTCGACGCGCTGAAGGCCAAGAACAGCGGCTACGAGCTGGCGACGGTGTCGTCGCGGACCTGGATCGGCCGGGTCGGGCTGCGCAAGGGTGTCGCGGTGGCCAACGGCAAGGCCAACGCCGAACCGTCGCTGCTGCAACTGGACCTCTACGAGGACTCGACCGGCGGTAGCCAGGGCGCCATCACGCCGTCCAAGGCGTGCAAGTCCAGCCTGCCCAACGACGCCCCGCCGTCCTCGCAGCTGACCACCGCGCAGCTCGGCGCGCTGTTCACCGGCTGATGAGCGCCGAGGAGGTGACGGCGATGCGGGACGCCGCGCTCGCGCTGTCCGGGATCGTCAAGCAGTATCCGGGTGTCCGGGCCCTCGACGGCGTGGATCTGACCGTCAGGCCAGGTCTCGTCCACGCCGTGCTCGGCGAGAACGGCGCCGGCAAGTCGACGCTTGTCGGCGTGGCGGCCGGCTCGGTCACCCCCGACGAGGGGCGGATCACCATCCTCGGCCGGGAGTACGCGGCGATGACCCCCGCCGTCGCCCGCGAACACGGCCTCGCCCTCGTGTACCAGACGCCGGCGCTGGCCGGCAGCCTGACCGTCGCCGAGTCGATGCTGGTGCTGCTGCCCGAGCAGGTGCGTCCCAAGGTCGGCGCGGCGTCCGCGTGGACCGACGCGCACCTGCGCGGACTCGGCCTCGACATCGACGCCGACCTGCAGATCAGCGACCTGACGGTGCGGGAGGCGCACCTGGTGGAGATCGCCGCGGCGCTCGCCACCGAGCCCCGGGTCCTGGTGCTCGACGAGCCGACCGAGGCCCTCGGGCCCGACGAGACGAACTGGCTGTTCGACCGGATCCGGGCGCTGGTCGCCACCGGCACGGCCGTCGTGTACATCACCCACCGCATCCCCGAGATCCGGCAGATCGCGCAGACCATGACGGTGCTGCGCGACGGGCGGGTGGTCGGCGGCGGGCCGGTGGCCGACCACACCGACGAGCAGATCGTCGAGATGATCGTCGGTCGGTCGCTGGACACCACGTTCCCCGACAAGCCCGACCTGAGCGCCGCACCCGTCGTCCTCACCGTCGACGGGCTCAGCGGCGCCGGGTTCACCAGCGTCGACGCCCGGGTGTCGGCCGGCGAGATCGTCGGCTTCGCCGGCGTGGAAGGCAACGGGCAGCGCCAGGTGCTGCGGGCGCTGGCGGGGCTGGTCCGCGCCGACGGGCGGGTCACCGTCAAGGATCGGTCGGTCTCCCTGGCGGGCCCCGCGGCGGCGGCCCGGCACGGCATCGCGTTCCTGTCCGGGGAACGGCTGCAGGAGGCCGTGTTCGGCGACCTGACCGTCCGCGAGAACGTCGACGCGCTCTCGTTGACCCGGGTGTCGCTGCTGCGCTCCGTGCTCATGCCCGGCAAGGAGCGGGCCCTGGTGTCACCCGCCGTCGCCGCGCTGCGGGTCAAGGCCGCGAGCCTGGAGACCCCCGTCGGCACCCTGTCCGGCGGCAACCAGCAGAAGGTACTGCTCGCCCGGGCCGGTATCGGCGACCCCGCCGTGCTGCTGGTGGAGGACCCGACCCAGGGCGTCGACGCCGGCGCCCGGCTGGAGATCTACCGGGTGCTGCGCGAACTGGCGGGACGCGGCACGGCGGTGATCGTGCTGTCGACCGACGCGGTCGAACTCGAAGGGCTCTGCGACCGGGTGCTCGTCTTCTCGCGCGGGCGCATCCAGGCCGAGCTCTCCGCCGCCACCCTCTCCGAACGCGACATCACCGGCGCGGCGGTACTCGCGACCGAGCGCACCGTGGCCGCACCCGCGGCCGGCGGCCGGCACCGCCGCCGGCGGCGGCTGCTCGGCGGCGAGACCCATGCGGCGCTGATGCTGCTGCTCACGATCCTCGTCGGCGGGGCGACCGCGGTGCACTCGCCGACCTTCCTCGGCATGCTGAACATCGGGCAGCTGCTGCTGGCGACCGCGTCGCTGGCCGTGGTCGGCCTCGGGCAGCTGATCGTCGTGATGACCGGCGGGATCGACCTGTCGGTCGGCTCGGTGGTCGCGCTGTCGGTGGTCACCGCCTCGTTCTTCGGCGCTGGTCCGCCCGCGCTGTTCGCCGTGGGCGTGCTCGCCGGGCTCGCCGCCGGAGCGCTGGTCGGCCTGGTCAACGGCGTGCTGGTCACCCGGGTCAACCTGCCACCGGTGGTGGCGACCCTGATCACCTCGATCGGCGTCGTCGGCGTGGCGCAGCTGCTGCGGCCGCTGCCGGGCGGGCAGGCCGGCGACACGCTGCTCGCCGCGCTCGGCACCACGGTCGCCGGCGTGCCGATGGTGTTCGTGATCGTGGTACTGATCGGGATCGCCGGGCACGTTCTGGTCCGCCGGGCACGGGCCGGCCGAGCGTTGCGGGCAACCGGCTCGGACCCGCTGTCCGCGTCCCGGATGGGCGTCGGGACGCTCCCGACCAGGCTGCTGGCCTACCTGCTCGCCGGTGCGCTGGCGGCCGGCGGTGGCATCGCGCTCTACGCACAGACCGGCGTCGGTGACTCCTCGGTCGGCCAGGCCCTCACCCTGGCGTCGGTGACGGCCGTGGTACTGGGCGGCGCGAGCATCTTCGGCGGCTCCGGCTCGGCCCTGGCCACCCTGGCCACGGCGCTGTTCCTGCAGACCGTCACCAGTTCGCTGAGCTTCCTGTCGGTCAGCATCGCCTGGCAGTACTGGATCCAGGGCATCCTCGTCGTCGCCGCGGCCCTCGTGCCGCTGCTGCGCGGGCGGCGGAGGCGACGCGCCGTGGTGGCACTCACCACCGCGTAGCGAGCCCACTCCCTCAAGGAAAGGCACACCATGTATCACGTCTCCCGGATCGATGACGCCCAGGCCGTGCTGCCGGACGACTACCGCGGGCACAGCACCGGCTTCCGCCGGCAGGATCTCATCGGCCGCGAGTACGGCTCGCACCACATGACGATGAGCGCCGCCACGCTCGATCCCGGCGGCCGCATCGACGCGGCGGTGCACTCCTACGAGAAGAGCCTGTGGATGCTCGGCGGCGAACTGACCCTGACCATGCTGGGCCAGACACTCACGTTGCGCCGCAACGACTGCGCGGTGGTACCGGTCGCGGTGGCGCACCAGCTCGTCGCCGGCAGCGCCGGTGCCCGATGGCTGGAGATGTCGGCGCCGGTGCGACTGCTGCTGGACAACCGCCGCCGGGACACCTTCTTCCTGCCCGGCGACCTCGCCGGAGGACAGGCCGAGACGGTGGACCTGCGCGACCCGCGCAACCGCAACTTCTTCCGGTTCGACGAGGGCTCGATGGACCTGCGACGGCTGGCCCGCGGCAGCGACCCCACGGCGCCGGAGGTGTCGGCGAGCATGGCGACCGCGATGCTCGCGTACAGCGGCATCGGCATCCGGATGCTCGCCGACCAGCGGATCAGCGCCCAGCTGCACACCATGTTCATGGTCGAGTACCAGCCGACCGCGGCGGCGCATCCGCACGACCACCCGTTCGAAGAGGCCTACATCTTCACCGAGGGTGAGACCGAGGCGGTCGTCGAGGGCCGGCAGTTCGTCATGCGCCCCGGCGACGTGCTGTGGACCGGATCCGGCTGCGAGCACGCGTTCTACAACCGCACCGACGGCAAGACCCAGTGGATCGAGACGCAGGCGCCGCAGCCGCCGGCCCAGCACTCGTACCGGTTCAGCCGCGACTGGGAGTACCTCGGCGACCGGCTGTGCGCCGGCACCCGGGTCGAGCCGGCGAAGGTGTCCGGCGATGCGTGAGCCGGTCGGCCTGCTCGGCACCGGTCGGATGGGCTCCGCGATCGGGCGCCGCCTGCTCGCCGCCGGCGCGCCGCTGCGGGTGTGGAACCGCACGCCGGACAAGGTCGTGCCGCTCGTCGCGGGTGGCGCGGTGGCCGCCGGGTCACTCGCCGGCCTGGCCGCCTGCCCGGTCGTGTTCGTGATGGTCTCCACCTCCGAGGACCTGCTGGCCGTGCTGGACGGTCCGGACGGCCTGCTGTCATGCCCGGCCGGGCTGCGGGTGGTGGTCGACTGCTCGACCGTGTCGGAGGCCGCGTCGGCGCAGGCGCGTGCGCTCGCCGCCGCGGCCGGTGTGGGGTTCGTGGCCGCGCCGGTCAGCGGCAACCCTTCCGTGGTGGACGCCGGTGCGGCGTGTTTCGTCGCGTCCGGCCCGCGGGAGCAGTTCGCGCTTGCCGAGCCGCTCCTGCGCGGCATCGGCAAGACCGCCGTGTGGGTCGGCGACGGCGAGCAGAGCCGGCTGGTGAAGCTCTGCCACAACCTGTACCTCGGCGTGATGGTGCAGGCGCTCGCCGAGGTGACGGCGCTGGCCGAGAAGAGCGGCGCGGACCGCGAGGCGTTCCTGCGGTTCCTGGGCGAGACCGTGGTCGGCTCCGAATGGGTTCGCCGCCGGACACCGGCGCTCGCCGCCGAGGACTGGACGCCCACGTTCACGACCACGTTGCTGCGCAAGGACTTCGACCTCGGGCTGGGCGCCGCGCGGGATCACGAGGTCCCGATGGCCCTCGCCGGCCTGACACACCAGCTGATCCAGGCCGCGGTCGGCCGCGGGCTGGGGGACCTGGACCTGCTCGCGCTCTACGCGATGCAGGCCGAGTCGGCGGGACTGACCCGATGAGGAGGTACCGATGACCACGGACGACTTCGACACCGCGCCGGCGCTGGTGTTCCGCGGCGCC
Organism: Dactylosporangium sp. AC04546; assembly: GCF_022095675.1. GTDB lineage: Bacteria > Actinomycetota > Actinomycetes > Mycobacteriales > Micromonosporaceae > Dactylosporangium. The sequence continues at coordinate 147,058 of NZ_JAHYSG010000005.1, forward strand.
ACGGTCGTGACCGTCGACGACGCGGGCGTGATCACCGGCGGCGACGTGCTCGTCATCGGTGACCGGATCGCTGCGGTCGGGACCGGGCTCGCCGTGCCCGAGGGCGCCATCGAGATCGACGGCAGCGGCGGCATCCTGATGCCCGGCATGATCGACACCCACCGGCACATGTGGCAGGCCAACCTGCGCGGCTTCGGCGCCGACTGGACGCTCAGCGAGTACTTCACCTTCTACTACCTGCAGTGGGGCCCGCACTTCCGCCCGCGCGACATCTCCGCGGGCAACCTGCTGTCCGGGGTGGAGTCGGTGGACGCCGGGGTCACCACGACCGTCGACTGGTCGCACGGCCTGCGGACGGTCGAGCACGCCGAGGCGGCGGCCGACGCGTTGCTCGCCGCGGGTGGCCGGTTCGTGCTCGCGTGCGGCAACCTGCTGGGCGGACCGTGGGAGTGGACGAACGATCCGGCGTTCCGGGCGTTCGTGGCCCGGCGTACCGGCGCCGACACCGACATGCTGGCGCTGCAGCTGGCGTTCGACGTCACCGGCGACCCGGCGTTCCCGGAGCGCGCCGCGTTCGAGGCGGCGCGGGAGCTGGGGCTGCGGGTGACCACGCACGCCGGGGTCTGGCAGGCCACCAACGACGTCGGCATCCGGCAGATGTGGGACGCCGGGTTCATGGACCCGACCGTCACGTACGTCCACTGCTCCACGCTGTCGGACGACTCGTACCGGAAGATCGCGGCCAGTGGCGGTACCGCCTCGGTCGCCACCGAGAGCGAGATGAACGCCGGACAGGGCTACCCGCCCACGCACCTGCTGCGCCGGTACGGCATCCCGGTGTCGCTGTCGCAGGACACCAGCGTGTGGTGGAGCGGCGACATGTTCTCGGCCATGCGCGCCACGCTCAACGCCGACCGCGCCCGCTGCCACCTGGAGGCGCACGCCGAGGGCCGCACGGTGACCGTCAACGAGGCCCGCGCCGAGGACGTCGTGCGGTGGGCCACGCTCGGCGGCGCGCGGGCCATCGGCCGCGACGCCGACCTCGGCAGCATCCGGCCCGGCAAGAAGGCCGACCTGGTGCTGGTGAAGAACGACCGGTCGCCGGCGATGCGCCCGATCCTGCACCCGTACGGGCACCTCGTCTACCAGGCCGGCCGCGGCGACGTGCACACGGTGCTGGTCAACGGCCGGGTCGTCAAGCACGCGCACCGGCTGCGCGGGATCGACCTCGGTGCGGTCCACGACGACGTGGACCGCACCGTGGACTTCCTCCGCTCGACGATGGGCGAGCAGGCATGGCGGGACGGGATGGCCCCGGCGCTGCCCGCCGACGAGCGGATCGACAACCCGTACACCTACTCGGCCGTCGACGGCCGGGACGCGAAGTAACGCAGAGAGCGAGAGCACACCATGGGGACAGCCACCTTCGGCATGAACGTCGTCGACTGGGAGAGCCGAGTCGACGTCGACCGGCTGCGCCGCGAGCGGCTGGCGAAGCTGAAGCACCGGTTGCAGCAGTCGGAGGTGGGCGCGCTGCTCACGTTCGACTTCCACAACATCCGGTACATGACGGCGACGCACATCGGCACCTGGGCGATGGACAAGATGATCCGGTTCGCGCTGCTGCCGCGCGGCGGCGAGCCGGTGCTGTGGGATTTCGGCTCGGCGGCCCGCCACCACCAGCTGTACGCGCCGTGGCTGGACTACCGCACCGGCGACGACGCCGCCGAGGGGGCCAGGGGCACCAGCGGCGCGCGCGCCGGCATCTCGGTGCTGCGCGGCGCGTTCCACCCCGACGCGGGCATCGCCGAGGCGGTCGCGCAGAAGATCTTCGAGGAGCTGGAGCGCTACGGCCTGCACACCGCGCCGGTCGGCGTGGACGTGGTGGAGATGCCGGTCCTGCAGGCACTGCGCGCCAAGGGCATCGAGGTGGTCGACGGGCAGCAGGTGTTCCTGGAGGCCCGCCGGATCAAGACGCCCGACGAGATCACCCTGCTCACCACGGCGGCGTCCATGGTGGACGCCGCCTACGACGAGCTGTACGGGTTCCTGCGTCCCGGGGTCCGGGAGAACGAAACCGTCGGCCTGGTCGCCAAGCGCCTCTACGATCTGGGCTCCGAACACGTCGAGGGGGTCAACGCGATCTCCGGCGAACGCTGCTCCCCGCACCCGCACGTGTTCAGCGACCGGCTCATCCGCCCCGGCGACCCGGCGTTCTTCGACATCCTGCACAGCTTCATGGGGTACCGCACCTGCTACTACCGCACGTTCGCGGTCGGCAGCGCCTCCCGCGCGCAGGTCGACGCCTACACGCGCTGCCGCGAGTACATGGACCGGGCGATCGAGCTGGTGAAGCCCGGCGCCACCACCGCCGACATCGTCAGCGTGTGGCCCACCGCGCAGGAGTTCGGCTTCGCCGACGAGGAGGCCGCCTTCGCCCTGCAGTACGGCCACGGCGTGGGCCTGTCGATCTGGGAGAAGCCCATCTTCAGCCGGCTGGTGTCGCTGGAGCACCCCGAGGTGCTGGAGGAGGGCATGGTGTTCGCGCTCGAAACGTACTGGCCGTCGGCCGACGGCGTGGGCGCCGCGCGCATCGAGGAGGAGATCGTCGTGACCGCCGACGGCGCCGAGGTCATCACCAAGTTCCCGGCCGAGCAGCTGCTGGTCGCCGGGCAGCGCTACTACACGACCGCCGGCCCGCTGCCGCTGCAGCGCCACGCCCAGTCGCACATCAACAACCGGGACGGAGCGGGCAGCTGATGGCCATCGCGACGCTCGCCGAGGCGGAGGTCCGCAAGTCGGCGCGCGGCTGCCGGTTCTCCGCGGAACACGGGCCGGCTTCCCGTCCGGCGCGTTCGGGACGCTGCTGATCGGGTCGGCCGGCGCGACCCGTCGCGCCGGCCGGGCCCGCTCAGCCGTTCGCGGTGAAGATCTCCGGGTGGTGTGACAGTTCGACTCTCGTACGCCGGATGTGGCCTTCCAGCACCCGGCCGGCGTCCACGACATCACCCCGGCGCACGGCGTCCAACAGCAGCTGATGCTCGGCGTTGACGATCCAGCGCCGCGTCTCGCCGATGATCGTCATGAACGCCCGGCGGTAGTACTGCGTGGAGTTCCACAGCCGGACCACGATGCCCGCGAGCGGCTCGACCTCGCAGCGCGAGTAGGTCAGCAGGTGAAACTCCCGGTCCAGCCGCAGGAACTCGGTCACGTCGGTGTTTCGCTCGATCGCGCGCTGCAGGGCCTCCAGCTCCGCGATCACCGCGTCGTCCAGCCGGGGCAGGCTCTCGGCCAGCGCCAACGGCTCCAGCCGTTCGCGCATCCGGTAGACGACGTCGAGCTCCCGGGCGCCCAGCCGCAGCACCCGGGCGCCCTTGTTCGGCTCCTGTTCGGTGAGGCCCTCGGCGGTGAGCATGCGCAGCGCCTCCCGGACCGGCAGCCGGCTGGCACCGAGCCGCTCGGCGACCTCGTTCTGGCGGATCCGCTGCCCGGGCGGGATCTGTCCGTCGAGGATGGCCTGGCGCAGGTAGGCGGCCACCCGCAGGCTCGCCGCCGACTCGGCCGGGCCGTCGGTCATGTCGTCAGTCACGTCCATCGCGTGCCGGCCCCGCCAGGTCGAACGCCTTGCCGTCCGGATAGGACACCAGCTCGAACTGCATTCCCCACGGAGCCAGAAAATACACCCATCGCTGCCCGGCGCTGGGACCCGAGCTGGCGGTCGGGTCGCCGAGCACGGTCACGCCGCACCGCCGCAGGTAGTCGACGGCGACGTCCAGGTCCTCGACGTAGAGGGCGACATGGTGGCCGCCGACGTCGCTGTTGCGCGGCGGGTGCGGGTCCTGGTCCGGCGCTTCGTAGTGGAACACCTCGAAGATCGCCTGGCCGCCGCAGCGGAAGAGGTGCAGCCGGCGCATGACCGCGCGCGGGCCGACGCCCAGGTGCTCGGCCATCCAGTCGTCGTCGCGCTCGAACGGGCCCAGCGAGTACAGGTACTCGCAGCCGAGCACCTCTACCAGGAACCGTCGGGCCTGCTCCAGGTCGGGCACGGTGAAGCCGATGTGGTCGACCCCGGTCAACCCCGGCAGCGTTGCCATGAACACCTCCGTATGGATCCATTTTGGCATTCATACCACCGCGACGTCTCGAAAAACAGCCGCGATCATCTTGAGATTGGATCCATGTACTGCGAGACTGCGGCGATGCGGCCACTCTGCGCCGCCGCGATGCAGTGAAGGGGTGCAGTCACATGCCCGAGCGCCGCCCGCTCACACCGGACCAGCCGTGGGTCGAGTTCACCGTCACCGACGCCGACTGGGACGCCGCCGCACCGGAGCTCCTGACCTCGATGTACAGCCAGCTGATCCTGATCCGGACCTTCGAGCAGTACGTGCTCCAACTGGCCGCGGAAGGGCTGGTCCACGGCCCCGCCCATTCCAGCATCGGGCAGGAGGGCGGCGCGGTCGGCTCGATCCTGGCGCTGCGCACCGGGGACACGGTCAACGGTTCACACCGCGGCCATCACCAGTTCCTGGCCAAGGCCCTCGCCCACGTCGAACCGAAGGGCATCGACCCGACCGCCGACTACTCACCGGAGGTGCGCGACGTGGTGCTGCGCACCCTGGCCGAGATCTGCGGCCTGGACCGCGGCTGGAGCCACGGCCGTGGCGGCTCGATGCACCTGCAGTGGAAGCAGGCCGGCGCGATCGGCACGAACGCCATCGTCGGCGGCGGCGTCCCGCTCGCCGCCGGATCCGCGTGGGCGCACGGCCGCGCCGGCACCGACGCCGTTGCCGTGACGTACTTCGGCGACGGTGCCATCAACATCGGCTCGACCCTGGAGACGTTCAACCTGGCCGCCGCCTGGCGCCTGCCGCTGTGCTTCTTCGTGGAGAACAACCACTACGCGGTGTCGACGACCGTCGACGAGTCGACCGCCGAGCCGCGCCTGTCCGCCCGCGGGCCCGGCTTCGGCATCCGCAGCTGGCGCGTGGACGGCATGAACGTGCTCGCCGTGCACCTGGCGATGCGGGAGGCGGTCGAGGCCATGCGCGCCGGTGACGGCCCGACCCTGGTGGAGGCCGACGTCTATCGGTACTACCACCAGAACGGCCCGTTCCCGGGCAGTGCGTTTCGCTACCGCACCCGCCAGGAGGAGGACAGCTGGCGCGCCCGCGACCCGATCACCCAACTCGAGGGGCACCTGGCCCGGCGCGGCATCCTGTCGACGGCGCAGCAGCGGGGCGCCCTCGACCGCGCCAACCAACTGCTCGCCGAGACCGGCGGGGTTCTTCTCGAACCGGCACCGGGCGGCAAACCGCAGGAGCGGCGCATCCGGCCGGCCGAGTGGCCGGACCCTGCCTTCGCCGACGTCGGCGTGCGCGGGGACCTGTCCGAGTTCGCCGGTGTCCGTACCGCCGACCGCGACGACTACGGCGCGACGGCAACGATGAAGTTCGTCGACGCCGTCGCCAGGGTGATGGACCGCCGGATGGCCGCCGACGAGCGGATCGTGGTGATGGGCGAGGACGTGCACCGGCTCAGCGGCGGCACCAACGGCGCCACCCGCGGCCTCAAGGAGACCTACCCGGACCGGGTGCTCGGCACCCCGATCAGCGAGAACGCGTTCGCCGGCCTGGGCGGCGGGCTCGCCCTGGACGGCCGGTACCGCCCGGTCGTGGAGTTCATGTACGCCGACTTCATGTGGGTCGCCGCCGACCAGCTGTTCAACCAGATCGGCAAGGCCCGGCACATGTTCGGCGGCGACGACCCGGTCCCGTTCGTGCTGCGCGCCAAGGTCGCCATGGGCACCGGCTACGGCTCCCAGCACTCGATGGACCCGGCCGGCGTCTTCGCCACCGCGGCCGGCTGGCGCATCGTCGCGCCGTCCACGCCGTTCGACTACGTCGGCCTGATGAACAGCGCGCTGCGCTGCCAGGACCCGGTGCTCGTGCTCGAACACGTCGACCTCTATCCCGCCACCGGTGAGGGACCGGCCGGCGACTGGGACTTCTGCCTGCCGGTCGGTCGCGCCGCGGTACGCCGCACCGGCTCCGCCGTCACCGTGCTCACCTATCTGGCGATGACCGGCACGGTGCTCGACGCGGTCGAGCGGACCGGCGTCGACGCCGAGGTGATCGACCTGCGCTGGCTCGACCGGGCCAGCATCGACTGGGACACCATCGGCGCCAGCGTGCGCAAGACCAACCGGGTGCTCATCGCCGAACAGGGCGCCCTCGGCACGTCGTACGGTGGCTGGCTCGCCGACGAGATACACCGCCGCTGGTTCGACTGGCTCGACGCGCCCGTCGAACGGGTCACCGGCGGTGTCGCGTCCCCCAGCATCAGCAAGGTGCTCGAGCGTGCCGCCATCGCCGGTACCGACGACGTCGCCCGCCGCCTCACCGAGCTCAACGGCGGTGGTGATCGTGGCTGAGCTGCTGCGCATGCCGGAGATCGCGGCGAACACGGAGGAGGCGATCCTGGCCGGCTGGCCGGTTGCCGAACGCGAGCCGTTCGCCGCCGGCGCCGTCATCGCCACCATCGAGACCGCCAAGGCGGCCGTCGACGTCGAAGCCCCCGCCCCCGGCGTGATCCTGCGCATGCTGGTCGCCGAGGGTGCCAACGTCCAGGTCGGCGACGCGATCGCGCTGATCGCGAACCCCGATGAAACGGTGGACGATGTCGACGCCACCCTGACCCGCCTCGGCTTCGCCGCCTCGCCCGCTTCCCCGCCCGTCGACGTCGCCGCCGCCTCACATGTGGACGGTGCCGGCGGACGGTCCCGGGTGTTCGCCAGTCCCTTGGCCCGCAAGTTGGCGCGGGAGGCCGGCGTCGCCTTCGAGACCCTGCGGGGGTCGGGTCCGCACGGGCGGGTGGTACGGGCCGACGTCGAGGCCGCGATCGCCGACCGCGAGCGCGCGGTGGCCCCGGCCGCGCCGCCGGCCGCGGCCGCGGGCTCCGCGTCGACCTCGACCTCGGCGTCGACCTCAACCTCGGCGTTGACCTCGACCTCGGCGTCGACCGAAGACTCGGTCGTGGCGCCGGAGCAGGCTGTTGGCGGCGGGCGGGCGGCGGGCGCAGCGACCGCGGGAACCGGCCTGGTGCCGCACTCCCGGCTGCGCCGGGCCATCGCGCGCCGGCTCACCGAGAGCAAGTCCAACGTGCCGCACTTCTACCTGCGCGGCAGTGCCCAGGTCGACGCGCTGCTCGCGCTGCGGGCAGAGCTCAACGCCGCAGCCCCGGTGAAGATCTCGGTCAACGACCTGGTCGTCAAGGCGGTGGCCCAGGCGCACACGGCGGTCCCGGCCATGAACGTCGTGTGGACCGAGGACGGCATGCGGGTGTTCCCCTCCGTCGACCTCGGCATCGCTGTCGCCACCGACGGTGGCCTGGTCACCCCGGTACTGCGGGCGGTTGAGCGGATGGGCGTGAGCCAGGTCGCCGCGGCGGCCCGGGACTTCGCCGAACGCGCCAAACGGGGCGGCCTCAAGCAGGACGAACTGGAGGGCGGCAGCGCCACCGTCACCAACCTCGGCATGTACGGCACCGAGGAGTTCGCCGCGATCATCAACCCGCCCCAGTCGACGATCCTCGCCGTGGGTGCGGCCCGCCGGGAACCGGTCGTCACCGACACCGGCGACCTCGCCGCCGCCACCGTCCTGCGGGTGACCCTCTCGGTCGACCATCGCGCCATCGACGGCTCCCTCGCCGCACAGTGGATGCGCGCCTTCGTCGGGATTCTGCAGCAGCCACTGCGCATCGTCTGCTGAGGACGGCGGCACAGCCCCGGGTCCGGAGCAATCGACCGGGGCTGTGCGCCGCCGCTCCCGCACAGATGAGCGCTCACAGTTCGCGTATTGACGATCGTGATGCTATAGGCCATCCTGGCCTCGTTCACCAGTTCCGCCACTGGGAGGATTCCATGATCATGTCGCAAGCGCGTCGGCTGCGCTCGATGTTAGCGCTAACAAAGTTCGCCACGCTGGCCCTCCCGTTGGTGCTGGCCGGCGCCCTCGGCGTCCTGGCCGTGCTCGGCGGCGCCCGGCCCGCCGCCGCGGCCGCCGCGCCGATCACCACACCGCCGATGGGGTGGGCCTCGTGGAACAGCTTCGCCGCCCAGATCAACTACAACGTCATCAAGGGGCAGGTCGACGCCCTGGTCGCGGCGGGCATGAAGGACGCCGGGTACCAGTACGTCAACATCGACGAAGGCTGGTGGCAGGGCACCCGCGACGCCGCCGGGAACATCACCGTCGACCTCAATGAGTGGCCCGGCGGCATGAAAGCGATCGCCGACTATATCCACAGCAAGGGGCTCAAGGCCGGCATCTACACCGACGCCGGACGCGACGGCTGCGGGTACTACTACCCGACCGGGCGGCCCGCCGCCCCCGGTAGCGGCAGCGAGGGTCACTACGACCAGGACTTCCTGCAGTTCTCCCGCTGGGGCTTCGACTACGTGAAGGTCGACTGGTGCGGCGGCTCCGCCGAGGGACTGAACCCGCGCACCACGTACCAGGCGATCAGCGACGCCGTCAGCCGGGCCACGGCGCAGACCGGCCGGCCGATGGTGCTGTCCGTGTGCAACTGGGGTGTCGCGAACCCGTGGGAGTGGGCGCCGGCCATGTCGAACCTCTGGCGGACCAGCGGCGACATCATCTTCTACGGCGAAAGCCCGTCGATGAGCCGGGTCCTCGCGAACTTCGACTCGGCGCAGCATCCCGGGGCCCAGAGCGCCGGACACTACAACGATCCGGACATGCTCATCGCCGGCATGCCGGGGTTCACATCCGCGCAGAACCGCACACATCTGAGCCTGTGGGCGATCTCGGGCGCGCCGCTGCTCGCCGGCAACCGGCTCGACCAGATGAGCGCCGACACCCGCGCCGTGCTCACCAACCGGGAGGTCATCGCCGTCGACCAGGATGCGCTCGGCCGGCAGGGGGTCAAGGTCGCCGAGGACCGTTCCGGGCTCCAGGTGTACAGCAGGGTGCTCTCCGGCAGCGGACGCCGCGCGGTCGTGCTGCTGAACCGGACCGGCGCGGCGGCATCGATCACCGCGCGCTGGGCCGATCTCGGCCTGACGGGCTCGGCCGCGGTGCGCAACCTGTGGACCGCGACCAACCTCGGGACGGTGACGACCGGCTACACCACCAGCGTGCGGCGGGCGAGGCCGTGCTGCTGACCGTCACCGGCACCGACAGTCCCACCAACCGGATCGTGGGCGGGCAGTCGGGCCGCTGCCTGGACGTGCCGAACTCCGGCAGCACCAACGGCGTGCAGCTGCAGCTGTGGGACTGCAACGGCCAGACCAACCAGACCTGGACGTACACCACCGGCAAGCAGCTCACGGTCTACGGCAACAAGTGCCTCGACGCCTACAACCGCGGCACGACGAACGGTACGACGGTGGTGATCTGGGACTGCAACGGCCAGACCAACCAGCAGTGGAACGTCAACGCCAACGGCACCATCACCGGCGTCCAGTCCGGCCTCTGCCTCGACGCCAACGCCGCCGGCACCGCCAACGGCACGAAGATCATCCTCTGGGCCTGCAACGGCCAGACCAACCAGCAGTGGGCGCTGCGCTGACCCGCGACTGGAGCGTGGTGGCATCTTGGCCGGGCGGATCTGCACATGGCACGATGGAGATCCGTCCGCCGGACGCAAAGGTGGCCTCGTGCGTACATATACGGTCGATTTCGATCCGCAACGGTACCGAGTGCAGCTGGACGGCGACGGCATCGCCCACCCGGCGTTCCTGTCACTGCAGGGAAGCCCCGGCATCTACGTGGCCGGGATCGACCCCGACCTGCGGCACGAGAACACCCGGCGGCTGCCGAACACCTGCCTGGTGTTCGACTTCGCCCACACATGGATCGTCCGGCAGTACCGCCGGGAGAACCCCACCATGATGGGCTTCGCCTACGCGACCGACTCCGACGTCCAGATCGACATCTCGTGGCGCTGCCGCGAGGTCGCCCGCCTCCGGCGGACCGGCCGCGCCACGCGGACCCAGCTGTCGACGTTCTTCAACAACGAGCGCTGGTCGATCGACTGGACCCCGAACCCCGACTTCGTCACCTTCTGACGACGAGCGTCACCTCCGGGGACCACCCGGCGGTGATACCGACCTGGCCCGGGCGGACGGGGCGGCGAACGACCGGCGCAACGGGAGGGCACGCGCAACCTCGTCGACGCCGCCCGTGCGGCGGGTGCCGGACGGTTCGTCGTGCAGTCGCCGGCGTTCGCGTACGAGCCGGGGGAGGGGCCGGCCGACGAGTCCGTGCCGCTCGACACCGCCGCGCCGCCGCGGGGTGCGACCGCGGAGGCCGACGGGAGACGGAGGCGATCGCGGGCGAGTTCGGCACGGCCATGTCGCTGCGGTACGGCGTCTTCTACGGGCCCGGGACCTGGTACGCGCAGGGTGGTGCGGTCGCCGCCGCCCTCGCCGGCGACCCGGGCGCGCCGTTCCTCGGCAGCATCGCCGCCGACCGGTCGGGGGTCACGCGGTCACCGTGCCGAGCAGGCGGTCGACGCGGCGGGCGATGGTGTCGGCGAGCTCGTCCTGCGGCCGGGTGGCGTCGAGGACGAGGTACCGCCCAATGCTCGCGTCCGCGAGGTCGAGGTAGGCCTGCCGGACCCGCCGGTGGAAGTCGAGGGTCTCCCGCTCGAGCCGGTCCTCGGAGCCGCGGTGGGCGACGCGCTGGAGCCCGTCGAGCGGGTCGATGTCGAGGAGGATGGTGAGGTCGGGGACGATCCCGGCGGTCGCCCACGTCGACAGGGCCTCGATCCACACGCGGTCCATGCGGCGGCCGGCGGCCTGGTAGGCGATCGACGAGTCGACCCACCGGTCGGAGATCACCGTCCTGCCGACCAGTAGCGCGGGCTTCACCACCTGGGCGACGTGCTGGGCCCGGTCGGCCGCGTACAGGAGCGCCTCCGTGCGGTCGTCGACCGTGCCGGGCTCCGAGTCGAGGAGTATTCGGCGGATGTCGGCGCCGAGGTCGGTGCCGCCCGGCTGGCGGGTGACCACCGCTTGGAAGGCGAGGTGACGTTCGAGGTGGCGGATCTGGGTGCCCTTCCCAGCCCCCTCACCGCCCTCGAACACAACCAACGTGCCGGTCATGCGGCGATCCTTTCGTTCCGGGAAGCCTCGTAGAGGGCCTGGTTCTTGCACGCGGCCGAACAGAACCGGGCCGGCGCCCGGTTGCGGCTGAGGATCTGCCCGCCGCACCGTTCACAGTCACGGGACGGTATGCCCTCGCCGTCGACGACCTGCCCGGCACGGATCACACCACCGGCGGGCGGCGCAGCACGTCGCCGGCATGTTCCGCCCAGACAGGGCAACCCTTGCAGTACGCCAACGCTACCCGCGCGGCCGCGGCGTCCCGGCGGATGCCGGTGCCGGAGGCGTAGATGGGGGGTCCCACATCGCCGGGTTCGTGCCGGGGCATGCGGGTCGGGCTCGCCGTGTCGTGCGGCGGGAACGACCCCCGGGTCATGTTCACATCGTTCGATCCGCACACCGGTCGGGCCGAACCGATGGCCTCGGTGTCGACCGCGGGACTGGTCCCATGTCCGGCTACTGACGCCCGCCCACAGCAGCACCGCGTGCGGCTGAGTCCGGCCGAGTTGCGACGTGCGGGCGGAGCTCGCCTCGGTGCCAAGCGCGGCGAACTCCAGCAGGAGCCCGGCCTTCGGGCGCGGCGGGGCGCCGCAGCTGCGGTGACGGTACATCTCATACCACAGATGACATTTCACCCCGTTCCAATGCTTCGCCGACGCCGCCATGCGAGCATTCCGTGACGCTGCGCTATGTGCTGTGTGATTCACATCACTTGCATATGCAAGTTGGGGAGGTGAAGGGTATCGATCCCAGGCGACCGGCGTAACGCCGCGTGGAGATCACTCTCAGTTTCTTCCCAGCTTCGATCGGCATCTCTACGGTCTTGCATGCCTGGATGTGATCAGCTCACGGGGAGGCTGGCATGGTTCGTCGTCGGCATGCGTCGTCATTGCGCCGGTTCACGGCCGGCTTGCGCCGGCGCTGGCTGGTACCGATGTCAGCGGGGATCCTGTTGGTGTCGTTGCTTGCCGCGCCGCCGTCCGCGAGCGCCGCGCCCGGGCAGGCGGGTCCGGAGTTGCCGAAGACCACCTCGGTGCCGGTGACCGGCGTGCGGGGCACGTCGGTGCCGCAGGCGCAGTCGGCCACGGTGCCGCGTTTCAAGGCGGGTTCGCCGAAGTGGCCGGCCGGTGGGACCGCGGCGCTGGCGGTGGACACGGGCAACGCTGGCGCGGGCCGGTCCGCGATCGCCGGGCAGGCCGGTGGCGCCGGCAAGGCAGGCGGCCTGCCGGTGCGGCTGCGTAAGCAGGGCCTGAGCCCGTCCGACGCGCAGGCCGATCCGAAGGCCGAGGCGCGGTTGCAGGCGGTGCAGGGCCCGTCGGCGGTGCGGCTGTCGGTGGCCGACCGTGCGGTGACGGACAAGGCCAAGGTGCAGGGTGTGCTGTTCACGCTGGTGCGCGGCGACGGCGGTACCGGCACCGGCAAGGTCGCGGTGGACGTGGACTACTCGGGGTTCGCGACGGCGTACGGCGCCGACTACGGCAGCCGGCTGCGGCTGGTGCAGCTGCCGGGGTGCGTGCTGACGACGCCGGAGAAGTCCGAGTGTCAGGTGCAGACGCCGGTCGAGGGCGCGGTGAACTCGGCGGCGGCGCAGGTGGTCTCCTACGACGTCGCGGACGTCGCCGCGGGCAGCGGTTCGGTGTTCGCCGCCACCGGCGCGGCGGACGCTGCGGTCGCGGCCGGCGGCAAGGCCGGATCGACCGATGTGCAGCCCGGGGCGATGTCGGCCGGCGGGTCGACGAAGGGCTCGTCGCCGGTGGTGAAGGCGGCGGGTCAGGTGGTGTATGCGTTGACGGCGGGGCCGTCGGGGCCGGGCGGGAACTACACGAGCACGTCGCTGAGCGAGACGTCGAGCTGGGCGGCGGGGACGCAGGGCGGTGAGCTCACGTACCGGGTGCCGATCGCGGTGCCGCCCGGCCTCGGCGGCCCGGTGCCGGACATCGCGCTGTCGTACTCGTCGGGGTCGGTGGACGGCCGGACGGTGGCGAAGAACAGCCAGGCGTCGTGGGTCGGTGAGGGTTGGGACTATTCGCCGGGGTACATCGAGCAGTCCTACCGGTCGTGCAAGGACGACGGGTGGACGAACGCGGACCTGTGCGTGTTCGAGAACCGGGTGTTCACGATGTCGTTCGGCGGCCGGTCCGGCCGGTTGGTGTTGCAGGACGGGCCGAACGGCAGATGGCACCTGGAGTCCGACGACGGTTCCCGGATCGAGCAGATCTCCGACACGAGCAAGGGCAACGGTGATACGCAGGGCCGGTACTGGAAGCTGACCGCGCAGGACGGCACGCAGTACTACTTCGGGGTCAACAAGCGCTACACCGGCGACACCCAGTCGACGAACAGCACCCAGAACACTCTGGTGTACAGCAACCACTCATGGGAGCCGTGCTACAACGCGACGCACGACTACTGGTCCGGATGCGACATGACGTACCGGTGGAACCTCGACTACGTCGTCGACCCACGCGGCAACTCGATGACGTACTTCTACAACCGGTACCAGGGCAAGTACGGCAACTGGAACGGCACCGACACGCACGTCTACGACATCACCTCGACCCTGGACCGGATCGAGTACGGCACGCGGGCCGGCAGTGAGGCGTCGACGACGGCGCCGATGCGGGTGGTGTTCGGCACCGGCGTGCGGTGCCTGGAGACGGTGTGTGAGAACCATCCGGAGAACTGGCCGGACACGCCGTGGGACCAGCACTGCCCGGTCACTGCCACGTCCTGCGCGAGCAACCAGAGCCCGACGTACTGGACCCCGTTCCGGCTGACGACGATCACGACGCAGATCTACGAGCTGCGCGCGAGCACGCCGGAGAACCCGCTGCCCGTCTGGTGGACCGCGGACATCTGGACGCTCTCGCACACGTTCCCGGACCCGGTCCAGGAGGACGTGTCGCCGTCGTTGTGGTTCGACTTCCTCAACCACAACGGCTGGAACGACTGGAACAACGAGACCATCACCACCCCGCAGATGCACTTCGGCGGCCAGACCTACGCGAACCTGGTCTCGGCCACGACGCCACGCTACGGCCGTTACCGCCTTACCCGCATCGAGAGCGGCGCCGGCCACGTGACCACCGCCAACTACTCGGCCGAGGAGTGCACCCCGACCAACGTCGGGCAGAACCCGTGGGACCAGCAGCCGAGACGGTGCTATCCACAGTGGAACGGCACCAGCTACAGCTGGTACCACAAGTACGTCGTGACCGACGTGACCGACTGGGACACGCTGACCGGCGCATCGCCCGAGCGCACCGCCTACACGTACGACTGGGACGGCTCCAGCACCAACGTGCTGTGGCACTACGCCAGCGACGAGTCCGCCATCGACGCCCATCGCTCATGGACCGACTTCGCCGGCTACAGCATGGTCACCACCACCCGCGGCCCGGTCGGCGGCCAGCAGTCGATATCCAAGACCCTGTACTACCGGGGCATGAACGGCGACCGGATCAGCAGCGGAAGCCGGTCAGTCACCGTTACCGACTCGACCGGCACCGTGGTCACCGACAGCGTCGGGCTGCGCGGCACCGTCCGCGAACAGCGAGTCATGGACGGTACTGCGATCGTGCAACGCACGATCCACACGCCGTGGACGTCCGTCACCGGCACCCGCACGGCGACGTGGAACCTCGGCACCATCAACTCCCAATACATCCGCAACGCCCAGACCGACGTGGGAACCTGGCTGCCGGTGAGCAGCACGTGGCGAACCGCCCGGACCACCTGGACGTACAACACCGACGGTCTTGAGGTGACGGTCAAGGAGCACGGCGACATCGCCATCACCGGCGACGAGACATGCAGGACGACGGGCTACGCCGACCCGAACACCACCCTGTGGTACATCAACTATCCGGTCCAAACCCTGACGACGAACTGCGCCGCCGTACCGACCGGAACCGACTTCCTCGCTGGCGGCCAGACCTTCTACGACGGCGCGACCAGAGTCGGCGCTCCACCAACGAAGGGCCTGGTCACCAAGACCAACAGACTGGCGTCGGTGAGCGGCGGCTCGCAGACGTGGGCGCAGGCGAGCCGCGCGGCGTACGACGTGCGGGGCCGGGTCACCGACGCCTACGACGCCCTCGACAAGCACACCATCACCAACTACAACCCGGTCGACGGGCCGGTGCGGTCCATCAACACGACCAACCCGCTCGGGCACATCACCACCACCGGATACAACCCGCTGCGCGGCGAGGTGACCTCGACCACCGACCCGAACGGCAAGCGCACCAGTCTGAACTACGACCCGCTCGGCCGGCTGACGCGGGTGTACCTGCCGCACGGCACCATCACCGACTACACCACGTCGACCGCAACGCAGACGTTCACCGACATCCGGTCCACCGGCACCGCGGTCGCACTGACCGGCGACAACGCGAATGCCCAGATCAACCTGCCGTTCGCGTTCAAGTTCTACGGCCAGTCGTACGCCACGGCGTCGCTGTCGACGAACGGACTGCTCTCCTTCGCCGGCGCCAACCCGGACTCCACGACCGCAGCGCTGCCCAGCACGGCCCCGCCGAACGCCGCCATCTACCCGTTCTGGGACAACCTGGAACTCGACGCCAGCTCGGCGGTCGCCACGAAGGCAACCGGCACCGCGCCGAACCGGCAGTTCACCATCGAGTGGTACAACGCTCTGCTGTCCGGCCGCTCCACTCGCGTGACGTTCACGGTGACGCTGCACGAGAACGGCGCCATCGTCTTCAACTACAACGACGTCAACACCAACGGCCACGACCAGGGCAGCGCCGCCACCGTCGGCATCGAGAACAGCGCCGGCACCGCCGGCACGCAGTTCTCCCGCAACCAGACCCAACTGGCCACGAACAAGGCGATCACCTTCACGCCGGTCACCGCACCCACGACGACCCTGCCGGACATCGAGTACACATACACGCTGAGCAACACCGCCACCGTCCCGAACGTCGTCACGACGAAGGTGCTCGGCCCGAACGGCAATCAGATCACCAGCTACACGCTGTACGACGGCCGCATGCGCCTCCGCCAGACCCAGGCGCCGGCATCGCAGGCGCTCGGCGGCCGGGTCATCAACGACACCCAGTACGACGGCCGTGGCCTGATCCTCAGCACTGCCTCGTTCTGGAACAACTCCGCACCAGGCACCGCCGTCGCCGGCTACACCGACGCCAGCGTCCCGATCCAGCACCGCTACACCTACGACAACCTCGGTCGCCAGACGATCGACGGCCTCTGGGCCCAGAACGCCCTGAAATGGCAGACCGAAACCGTCTACCAGGGCGACCGAACCGCGACCATCCCTCCCACAGGCGGCCCCACCACCCAGAAGCTGACCGACGCTCGTGGCAACACCACGGAGTTGCGCCAGTTCACCGGCACCAACCTCGGTGGCACCTTCACAAAGACCACCTACGCCTACGACCGGCTGAACCGCCTGACGTCGACGACCGACCAGGCCGGAAACGTCTGGAGCACGGCGTACGACTTGCGCGGACGCCCGTACTCCAGCACCGACCCGGACAAGGGCACCACCCTCTCCACGTTCGACAACGCCGGCCGCCTCACCACCGTCACCAACGCCCGCAACATCAGCCTCACCTACGCCTATGACGACCTCGGCCGCAAGACCGCGCTCCACGACGGCACCACCACCGCGGGCTTCAAGCGAGCCGCCTGGAGCTACGACACCCTCGCCAAGGGCCTGCCGACCTCGTCGACCCGATACGTCGGAACCGACTCCTTCACCACCAGCGTCACCGGCTACGACGACCGCTACCAGTTGCTAGGCTCGACCACGGTCATCCCGTCAAGCCTCGATGTCCCCGGCCTACCCGCCGGCAGCTACACGACCACGAACACCTACAACATCGACGGCTCAGTCGCCACCACCACCTACCCGGCCGCTGCCGACCTGCCCGCCGAGACGATTACCACGACCTACGACAACACGGGCCGGTCGCTGACGATGTCGAGTCCGGCGACGACGTACGTGCAGGGCACCAGCTACTACTGGCACGGCGCGTTGTATCAGCAGTTCCTCGGCAGCGGTACCAAGAGGATCAAGCGAACGACCACCGTCGAGGAGTTCTCCGGGCGGCTCAATACCGACCACGTCGAGATCCAGAACCAGACCAACACCGCTAACTGGGACCTGGCTCTCAAGGAGCAGTACGGCTACGACGCAGCCGGCAACGTCAAGAACATCCGCGAGCTCAACGCAGCCGGTGCCACCGTGTCCAACCAGTGTTTCAACTACGACACGCTGCGCGAGCTCACCGAAGCCTGGACCACCACGAGTGGTACGTGCCAGGCCAGCCCATCCACTGGCGTCGTCGGCGGCCCCGACCCGTACTGGACCAGCTACAGCTACGACACCGCCACCAGCAACCGCACGGCTGAACTCCGTCACGCCGTCACCGGCGGCACCGACACGACCCGCACCTACGCCTACACCACCACAGGCAAGCCCCACGCCCTGAGCACTGTCACCGCCACCGGCGGCGGGACCGGCACCGACACATACCAGTACGACGCCGCCGGCAACACCACCACTCGCAGCATCACCGGTAAACCCGGCCAGGCGCTCACCTGGGACAACGAAGGCCACCTCGCCACCGTCACCGACACCGCAGGCCCCACGAGCTACATCTACGACGCAGACGGCAACCGCATCGTCAGCAAAGACCCGGCCGGCGTCACCGTCTACCTCGGAGCCTTCGAGCTGCGCAAGGTCGGCTCCACCACCACCTGCACCCGCTACGTCGGCCCGTCCACCCGCACCGCCGCAGGCATCAGCTGGGTCATCGCCGACCACCACGGTACCGGCCAGTTGGCCGTTGACGGCACAACCCTCGCCGTCACCCGCCGCAAGACCGACCCGTTCGGCAACCCCCGCGGCACCGACCCCACCTGGCCGAACCCCCACGGCTTCGTCAACGGCATCCGCGACAACACCGGACTGACCCACCTCGGCGCCCGTGAATACGAACCCGGCACAGGCCGCTTCATCTCAGACGACCCCATCACCGACCCCGCAGATCCGCAGCAGAGCAACGGGTACTCGTACGCGAACAACAGCCCGGTGACGTCATCGGATCCGACGGGCTTTTGGACCGACCACGATCCCGGTGACTACAAGCCGGCGCCGTGTTCGAACCCGACGATGTGCGACCACCAAGACCTACCCGGCGGTGGCAGCAACCCCAAGAAGGACCCGTGCGCCAACCCTGGTGCAAAAGGCAATCCATGCGACACCCGATATGACGAACCAGACGAGCAGGAACGGCAGCAGCAGCTGATCGACGAGGCGCTGCAGCTCAACGCCGAGTTCCTGGCACACGAGCATAAAGTCGAGGCGTGGGCGATCGCGGGCTGCGAGGCGATGGAGGCGGACAATCACTGCGAGTTCAACGGGGCGGAAATCCAGTGGTGTATTCAATACGGGGCGGAAGCATGTAAGAACGCAGCGTTGACGGCGTTCGCGGCCCGCGGCCGCGCGGAGGCACTGGCGAAAGAGCTGGGCTGGGACGACGGGCAACGCAACGCATTCCGTCACGCCTACTGGTTCGCGCTGCTGACGAACAAGTACCAAGTCGATATGCATGCCGCGCTCGTCCTGGGTGCGGCTCACGAGGTCGATGACACGCGCGCTACGCAGAAGGTGGGGACGGTCAACAGCAAGATCGACATGTGGAACAATTTCAGCGGCGTCATCATCGGTCGAACCTCACCCGCCTACCCGTCCGGGCAATGCAACTCTTGCGAGAAGGCGCTGGAGAACCGGGTCATTGCCGCGATGCTGCTGGACAGCGGTGCGACGTGGGCGCTGAACACGCAGGGCGACTGAGGGGACGGGGTAACGGGCTTGATGCGAACGGCTGGGTTGCGGACCACGCTGGTGCTGATGGCGGTGCTGATCGCCGGTGCCGCCTCCTCCTGCAGGCTGGGAGAGAAGGTATGGATCGGGGATGTGGCTTGGCTGTCCGACGGGCGGGTGTATTACGAAGCGCGGATCAACCAGGCGCCCAATAAGCTCCGCAGCGTCCGTCCCGGCGGGAAGGACGTGCGCGACGAGCAGGCGGGCGCTGGCTGCGAGGCCGAAGAGTATGGTCTGCGGGCGTTGCCGAACGGTCGGATGGCCGTCTCGGCCCGCTGCGGCTACTCCGGTACGACCGAGGTCTTGGAGTACGACGCCGGCAGGACCCCGCAGGCCGAGCGGCGGGCCGGTTCGCTGTCGAGTTGGGTGACAGCGGTCTGGGACCCGGGCACCGGACGCGGCTATTTCGACGCCCGGGACCAGCTTTCGTGCCGCCGCCTGGGCCGGATGGACGTCGACGCCGCGAGCCCGCTCTACGTCGACGCCGCAGGCGATCGGGTGCGAGTGGACAACTTCACGCTGGGCGAGCCGTGCGAATCCGACCGGCCGGACGCCTCCTGGCCGCTGCCAGCCGGCCCGGACCTGTACTTCTTCGCTTCGCTCCAGGCGAAAGGGTTGCGGGGTGACCAGCGACTGCTCGCGCCCCAGGTGTTGTATCGGGCGGGCGCGGACGGCTTCGGCCACGAGGTGCTTGGCGGCTTCGCCGATGTCCGCGGCGCCGCACTGTCCCGGGACGGCGGCACGTTGGTCGTGGCCGCCAAGCGCGACGGCGACTGGGCCTTGTGGCGCGTCGACCTGCCCGGCGGCAAGGTCCGTCGCCTCGCGGACGGCGACTACAGTGGGGTGTCGATCGCCCCGGACGGCAAGCATGTCGCCGCGGTGCTGAGCGGCGGGGCCGACGACGACGAGATCCGCGTGCTCCAACTCTGATCCGCCAGCCGCTCGTCGGTCGGAAGAGGTGGCGCATCGACTTGGCGATACCATGCCGATCGGCCGGGTGATCTTCGAGGAGTTGATGTGGCGGGCCACCCAATGCGAGTCGCGGGGCACACATCGATGGGGTCGGGCCGTACCGGGTTGTTGGAGGTGTTCGGGCTTGTCCTGACGCTGCTCGGCGGATGTGTCGGCTACCCGTGAGCGGTTGGAGGAGGCGGGCTGGACGTCGGATGGTGACGTCCTGTTGGTGACGGACCGCTTCGACGAGGACGCCAAGCTGTGGACCGGGCGGCCCGGCGGCCGTCTCCGCGAGGTGTCGCTCGGCGCCGTGTGCTACGCCGCCAATGTGATGACCGTGTTCCCGTTGCCGTCGCCGCGGATCGGGCTCGCCGTGTCGTGCGGCGGGAACAACCCTGGGGTTATGTTCGCATCGTTCGATCCGCAGACCGGTGGGGCCGAGCCGATGGCCTCGGTGTCGACCGCGGGGCTGGTCCCCATGTCCAGCTACTACGGTGGTGCCTGGTCCGAGTCCAACCGTTCCGCTTTCATCGGCTACATGACCGTGGGCTGTTACGGCGTCGGTACGGTCGTCGACGGGCAGGTGCGTCCGCTGGACGTGACGGTGCCGCTGCCGGGCGGCGCCGTGGCCCTTGCGTCGGCGCTTCCGCCGGCCGATGGGCCGGGCTGCACCGCGCGTGTGCTGGCCAGCAGCCCTTCCCTGTCGCCGCACGAGCGGTATCTCTCGTTCTTCCTCCACCTCTGCGACCCCGTCTGTTACGGCACGATGGCCACCGCGGAGGTACCGGCGGGCGTCGACGGGGAGTCGCATGTCGTGGTGCAGGACCGGGTCACCGGCCGGGTCGACGTGGCCGACGCCCGGTTCAGCCGTCCGCGGGGGAGTCGCTGTCACCGACGACGGGGTGCTCGTGGCCAATGCCCGGTACGGCGACGCTGACGGGCTCTACCAATGCCGGATCACGGCGTGCGACACACCGACGCTGCTGGCGAGCGGTCTGTTCTCCTCCGTCAACGTCCGGCCGGACGGCGCGCAGATCGTCGCGGTGAAGGGCCGCGCGACCGAACCGACCTACCTGCCGCTTGCGCGGTGATCCGGTTCGCGGCGAGAACTAGGCGTCGGATGTCCGGGGCAGCAGGAATGCCAGGACCAGGCCGAGCACGGCGACGACGACCAGGACCGCCAGCGACGCGGCGTACGGCCGGTCGGGTGGGTGGCCGCCACGATGACCGAGCCCACCAGGGCCGTGCCCAGCGACGAGCCGAGGTTGGACACCGAGCGGGACAGGCCGGAGATGTCGCCCTGGTCGCGGTCGGGGAACGCGGACTGCACCAGGTTCACCGACGCGGTCAGCATGGTGCCCAGGCCGAGGCCGCCTTGATCGTCGTCTGCACACCGAAGACGGTGGTGCCCAGGTCCTGCGCCATCGGCGCGATGGCGACGTTCATCGCCGCGCCCGCGTAGCTGCAGACGAACTGGGCCAGCGCGAGGGCCAGGACCATCGCCCGCGGCGGCATCGGCACGCACCGATCCTCCGTTGCCCGCGCGGCCGGCCGCATCGCCCCGACCGGGTGAGGGTTGGCGGCGGCCACGATGGGCATACCCGAGCGACGCGAGCGGGCGGGGAGGTGAGCGCGGGTGCCGAATCGGCTGCTCCTGCGGGAAACCGAGGAGGGCACCGCGGCCGGCATCTACGGCCTCATCGTGAGCGGCGCCGTCATGGCGACGTCGCATGCCCACTCGGCGCTCGCGACGGCGCTGGCCGTCCTGGTCACCCTCGCCGTGTACTGGAGCGCCGAGCGCTACGCCCGGCTGGTCGCCGAGCGCATCCACGACGGCCACCGGCCCGCGTGGCCGGTCGTGCGGCGGCAGCTGTCCACCGGGTGGGAGATCGTCACCGCCTCGGCCCTGCCCCTGGCGGTCCTCGTCGTGCTCGAGCTGTTCGGTGTCGAGCAGTTTCCGGCGGTACTGCTGGCACTGGCGTGCAACACCGCCCTGCTGTCCCTGGCCGGCTGGGAGGTCGGCCGCTCCGGCCGGCTCAGCACCGCGGAGCGCCTCGTGTCCACGGCCGTCGCCGGCAGCTTCGGCGTCGCCCTCGTAGCGCTCAAGGCCGCCCTGCATTGAAGAAGGGTGATGGACGTCGCGCGCGACCGGGCCGCGCGACGGTCGTCACCCTCGACGATGCTCGCGCGCGGCCGACGAGCGGCCCGTGCCGGCGACGTCACTCCTGTTCGCGGCGAATACGGCAGGACACGGCGACGAGCCAACTCGAGATGAGCACCGCACCGGCGGCGAAGCGCAGGCTAGCGCTTTCCTCGCTCCACGGCAGCGCGGTGAGGACGAAGGCGGCGATGCTGCTGACGCAGCTGTACGCCGCCCACGCGCGGTGCCCCTGCCCGGCGAACCGCCGGGCGAACACAAGGCCGGCCGCGATCATTGACAGGAAGGCCATGGCGCCGAAGATGGTGTGCACGACGCTGTTGACGCTGGATTCCACCGGCAGCCCCGCGGGAGCACCGGGCGGCCAGCCGAGCGCGGGATCCGGCGTGAAGATCCCGCCGCCAATCATGGCGACGCCGTAGACACCGATCAGGATCGGACCTGCCGTGCCGGCCCGGCTGAACCTCAGCGCCCGCCGAAGTCCAGCGCGCAGGCGCCGGCCAACAGACCCGTGACCACGAAGTTGAACACCTGCAACCAGCCGAGGCCGCCGAGGGTGAGCGCGCTCAGTGCGTGCTGGCGTAGCTCGAACCCGGGGCGGGCGAAGGTCTGCGCGAACGAGACACCGATGAACAAGACACCAGCGAGCGCACCACAGGTGATCAGGCGCGTGGTGCGGCGGCTGTCAGACGTCACTTCGCTGCGGGCGGACGTCGAGGCGGCCATGGCATCGTTCCTTCCGAGGCTGTTGAGGCGGAGGCGGTCCGCCTACCGAGCAACTACGAACAGGGCACGGCGGGATGGACATCCGGCTCGAACAAGCCGTGCGACGGCTCGGCCAGGTCACCCTTGTGGCTGGTGCTCGACCCCATGCACGATCCGCTTGGCCATCGTCGCGGGCGGGACGAGGAACGCCCGCGCGACCTGATGCGTCGTCAGACCGGCGAGACAGCGCAGGGTCAGTGCCGTGCGGTCCTCGGCGGCAAGCGCCGGGTGGGCGCAGGTGAAGAACAGTTGCAGCCGCTCGTCGGGCAGATCGCTGTCCACATCCGCAGATAGAGGCGGACCGGCCCGGTCCGCCTCTATCTGCAGGACGGCAAGCCGGGCGGCGTAGGCCCGGTTCCGGCGCAGCCGGTCGACAGCCTTGCGGCGCGCTGTCGTCATCAGCCACGCCCCGGGCCTGGGTGGAACGCCGTCGACCGGCCAGTGCACCAGCGCCGCCTCGATCGCGTCGGAGGTGACCTCCTCGGCCAGGTCGAGGTCACCGAAGCGGCCGACGAGGGCGGCGAGCAGCCGGCCACGTTCCTCGCGGAAGACTTCTTCGACGAGGGACTGAATACCGCTCGACCCGCCTGCCGCGCTCTCGACCACGTCAGACCTCGAACTCCGCAACAGGTCGCACCACGACCGACCCGCCGCCACGCGCGCCGGGACAGTGGGCGGCCCAGTCGAGTGCCACCGCATGTACTTCAAGACAGATTCCCCTCATGTCCAGATACAGCCCATTTCGCCCGCGGTGTGCGGCCCCGTGCCATGACTACGAACGCGACCCGGCCAGATGGACACACCGGGATGCGCTCTTCGGCGGGCTTCACACCGTCAGGCGGCGCGGCGGTACGCGAGGACGCCGACGAGCAGCCCCGCGAGGCCCAGGACCAGGCCCGCGACGGCCAGGGTGATGGCGGTGCCGTCGGTGTCGTCGGCGCCGTCGTTCATGGTGGCGGCGGCGTCCTGCGCCGCCGTGCTGCCGGCCGCGGTGCCGGCCTTGGACAGCTTGAGCACCGGCGCGGGGTGCTCGGCCTCGGCGCCCGCGGCGGGCTCGTCGATCCAGCGGACGATCTCGCCGTCGGAGTACGTCTGCAGGGCCTTGAACACGATCTGGTCGGCCTCCGGCAGCGGGCCGAGGGAGACGTCGAACTCCTGGAACGTGCCCGGCTTGATCGCCGACGCGGGGTCCGCGGTCCAGGTGATCTTCGAGACGGCCTCGGTGATCTCGCCGTCGTCGGTCTTGATCGGGGTGGCGAGCTTGCCCTTCTCGGCGACGGCGGTCCAGCCGGCGACCGGTTTCAGGGAGACCGACGCGACCGGTTTGTCGGTGGGGATCGCGATCTCGAGTTTGACGGTGCTGGCGGTGTCCTTCTCGTTCGGGACGCGGAACGTGACCTTGGTGTAGCCGCCCTGCGTCGCCGTGCCCGGGTTGACGGTGACGTGAGCGCCGGCCGCGGCGGGGAAGGCGAGGGCCGCGGCGGCGGCAGCGACGACGGCGACGCCGGCGCGGGCCAGCTGGGTGAGGCGCATGACGCGCTCCTTTCGACGGGAACTTCGGCGGCAGTTCCACCGACCAACTGCGTGATGTACAAGCTAGTGCACGGTAAATGATGATTCGTCCGGAAGTATCACGCCGTGGGATGGTCGCCCTCGGCGCTGTCGTGCTGCTGGCGACGGTCCTGGTGGTCGCGTTGCGGTGGGGTGGCGGGATCGCCGGCCGGGCGATCGTGGGGCTGCCCGACCCGGGGCCGGTCACGACCTGGGGCCTGCCGCTGGTGCGCGCCGGGCTGGACGTCGCCGGTGTGCTGACCGTCGGATGGTGCGTCACGGCCGCGTTCCTGCTGCCGGGCGGCGACGGGCAGCTGCTCGGCCCGGCGGCCTACCGGATGCTGCGCCGGGCCGCCTGGTGGGCGGCCGGGTGGGTCCTGGCCGCCCTCGCCATGCTGCCGCTGACGCTGGCCGACCTGCTCGGCGTGCCGGTCACCGAGGTCACGTTCGCCGGGGTGCGCAGCCTCGCGTGGTCGGTGGCCCAGGGCCGCTCGGCTCTCGTCCAGGCGTGCGTCGCGCTCGCCGTGGCGGTCGCGTGCCGGCTGGTGCTCACCCGCACCGGCGCCGCGGTCGTGGCCCTGCTGGCCTGCGTCGCGCTGGTACCGCCGGCCCTGACCGGGCACTCGGCCGGCGCCGGCAACCACCAGCTCGCGGTCACCAGCCTGGCCGCGCACATCCTCGCCGCCGCCCTGTGGGTCGGCGGCCTCGCCGCGCTGCTCACCCTGCGCCGGGACGCGACCCTCGCCGTCGCGGCCCGGGGGTACAGCCGGCTCGCCCTCGGCTGCTGGGTCGCCGTCGCCGTGAGCGGTGCGGCGAGCGCGGCGGTGCGGCTCGGCTCCTTCGCCGAGCTGTGGCAGTCGCGGTACGGGTGGCTCGTCCTCGGCAAGGCCGCGGCGCTGCTGGCCGTCGGGGCGCTCGGCGCCGCCCACCGGCGGCGGACGCTGCCGGCCCTGCACGAGCGGCGGCCCGGCGCGTTCCGGCGCCTCGCCGCCGGTGAGCTGCTGGTGTTCGCCGCCACCCTCGGTCTCGCCGTCGCCCTGTCGCGCACGCCGACGCCGGTGCCGGCGAACCCGGTCGACACCGACCCGGTCACCGACCTGCTCGGCTTCGCCGCGCCCGCGCCGCTGAGCGCCGCGCGGGTGTTCTGGCCGCCGCTGCTCGACGCGTTCTTCATCGCGGTGGTGGCGCTCGGCGCCGCCGCCTACGTCGCCGGGGTGTGGCGGCTGTACCGCGGCGGGCACCGCTGGCCGGTCGCGCGCACCGCCGCCTGGCTGGGCGGGATGCTGCTGCTCGGCGCGTTCACCGTCGGCGGGTTCGCCCGCTACGCCTACGTGCTGTTCAGCGCGCACATGGCACAGCACATGGTCCTCGCCATGGTGGTGCCGATCCTGCTCGTGTGCGGCGCCCCGGTCACGCTCGCGCTGCGGGCGCTACGCCCGCCGGCCGACCCGTCGGTGCGCGGCACCCGCGACTGGCTGCTGCTCGTGCTGCACAGCCGGGTGCTGCGGGTGCTGTCCCACCCCGCGGTGGCGCTCGCGGTGTACGTCGTGAGCCTCTACGCGCTGTACTTCAGCGACCTGCTGGGCACGCTCATGCGGTACCACCTGGGACACCTCGGGATGCTCGTGCACTTCGTGCTCGCCGGGTATCTGTTCTTCTGGGTGCTCATCGGCGCCGACCCGGGCCGCCGGGCGGTCGCGCCGCCGATCCTGGTGCTCGTGCACTTCGCCGGGATGGCGTTCCACGCGTTCCTCGGCGTCGCGCTCATGCAGTCGCGGACCGTGATCGCCGCCGACTGGTACACCGCCGTCCACCCGTCCTGGGCCGGCGACCTGCTCGCCGACCAGCACGTCGGCGCCGGGCTGGCGTGGGGGTTCGGCGAGCTCCCCGCCGTGGCGATCCTGCTGCTGCTGGTCGTGCGGTGGATCCGGGCCGACGAGCGCGAGCAGCGCCGCCTCGACCGGGCCGCCGACCGCGCCGAGGCGACGGGGGAGGAGGACGACCTGGCCCGCTACAACGCGTTCCTGCGCCGGGCCGCGGAGGCCACTGAGCGTCGCTGAAAAGTCTGACGGAACTTCTGCGGACGCGCGGACGACTACTTCCCGACCCCCCGCAGTCATCGGCGCCTGCAAATGTCATCCGCCCGTCCGGAGGTATCCGTGTCCATCGCCACCGACGTCTCGCCCGCCGCCGAGGAGCTGCCCGAGAAACCCGTCGCCGCGGCGCGGTCGTGGTCGATCGTGCCGCTGCTCACCCGGCTGCACTTCTACACCGGCGTCCTCATGGCGCCGCTGCTCGTCGTCGCGGCCGTGACCGGGCTGCTGTTCGTGTTCACCCCGCAGCTGGACAACCTGGTCTACGACAAGGAGCTGCACGTCGCCCAGGTCGGGCCGGGCCTGCCGAAGCCGCTGTCGGAGCAGGTCGCCGCCGCCGTCGCGGCGCACCCGGACGGGACCCTGGCCTCCGTCCAACCGGCGTCCGCACCCGACGCGACCACCAGGGTCACGTTCAACGTGCCGGAGCTTGGGGAGAAGCAGCACACCGTCTACGTCGACCCGTACACCGGGGAGATCCGCGGGCAGCTCACCACCTGGTGGGGTTCGACGCCGCTGACGACGTGGCTCGACGACCTGCACCGCAACCTGCACCTCGGCGACGTCGGCCGGGTGTACTCCGAGACCGCCGCGAGCTGGCTGTGGGTGCTCGCCCTCGGCGGGCTGGTCCTGTGGTGCAACCGGCAGTGGCGCCGCCGCGCCGGGACGAGTCGGGCCCGCGGGCGGGCCGAGGCGACCCTGCTCTACGACCTCGACGCCGCCAAGGGTGTCCGCCGCACCCGCAGCTTCCACGCCGCCACCGGCATCTGGCTCGTCGCCGGTCTGCTCGTGCTTTCCGCTACCGGCCTGACCTGGTCGCGCTGGGCCGGCGACAACTTCGGCCTCGCCCTCGACAGCCTCGACTCCCGCACCCCCGAGCTCAACACGGCCCTGGTCGGGGGCAGTGCGCCGTCCGGCGGCGGCGGTCACCACGGCGAGGGTGGCGCCGCCGCGGCCGGTGACCCGGCGCAGATCGACGCGGTCCTGCACGTCGCCAGGGGAGCCGGGTTCACCGGCGCGGTGGAGATCGCGCCGCCGGCCGAGGAGGGCGCGGCGTGGTCGGTGACCCAGACCGACAACGTCTGGCCGGTGCACCTGGACCGCATCGCCGTCGACCCGGTCGCCGGCACCGTCGCCGCCCGCTCGAACTTCGCCGACTGGCCGGTGCTGGCCCAGCTCACCAAGTTCGGGATCCAGGCCCACATGGGCAGGCTGTTCGGTCTCGCCAACCAGCTGCTGCTCGCCGCGCTCGCGATCGGGCTGCTGAGCGTCATCGTCTGGGGCTACCGCATGTGGTGGCAGCGCCGCCCCACCCGCGCCGACCGCCGCGCCGCCGCCGGAC
This sequence comes from Dactylosporangium sp. AC04546, assembly GCF_022095675.1. Taxonomy (GTDB): domain Bacteria; phylum Actinomycetota; class Actinomycetes; order Mycobacteriales; family Micromonosporaceae; genus Dactylosporangium. The sequence continues at coordinate 174,925 of NZ_JAHYSG010000005.1, forward strand.
CGCCACCGGCCCGGGGCGCCTGGCGCCGGCTGCGCCTGCCGGTGCTCGTCGCCGGCATTCTCGTCACCGCCGCGATCGGCTGGGCGCTGCCGGTCTTCGGTGTCACGCTGCTGGCGTTCCTCGTGCTGGACGCCGCGGTGGGACTGGTCCGCCGACTCCGGCGCAAGCCTCCGGTGCCGGCGTCACCGTCCCCGGCTGACGCCTGACCGGACTTTCCCGGGCCGTCGCTCGACGGCCCGGGACTCAGGCCGAGGTGCCCCGGCGACGCCACCACACCACGCCACCCGCCAGGACCAGCACGACGACCACGGCGCCGACCACCGCCCACAGCAGGCCACCAGCGCCGCCGTCATCGGACGCCGGGTCGGCCGCGACGGTCGCCGCCGCACTCGACGGCGCCGACGCGGGTTCGGTGGTCGCCTGCGGTGGACTGCTCGGCGCGGCGGTCGTCGGCGCGGCAGCGGCGTTGGTGAAGGTGAACTGACCCTCGATCGGGTGCCCGTCGACCGACACCGTGCGCCAGGCGACCCGCACCACACCGGCGGGCAACGCCTTCACCGGCTGGGTCAGCGTCTTGTCCACCGACTTCGGCGCGCCGTCGCTGTATGACGCGCCGTCGACACCGGTCACCACGACGGTGCTGAACTGCTGCTTGACCATCTCGTTGAAGGTGAACGTCACCGCCGCCACCGGAGCGGTGACGGTGGCGCCGTCGGCGGGGTCGCTCTTGAGGAGCTTCGCGTGCGCCCACGCCGGCTGGGCCGGGACGAGCAGGACGAGCGCGGCGGCCGCGGCGGCGGCCAGCGTCGCGCGGACGGTCATGGACAGTCGCATGCGCTCCATCCTGACCCGCCGTCCGGAAGGGAACGCCACCGGGGCGGGAACTTGTGCGGACGATCGCGCGACTACCTCGCTGTTGTACGCCACCCACAGCGAAGGATGTCTGATGTCGTTGCGCCACCGCAGTGTCCTGGCCGTCGCCGGCGCGATCCTCGTGTCCGCCATGGGCGCCTGCGGATCCGACGAGTCACCGAGCACCGCACCGTCCGGCCAGTCCGCCCCGGCCAGTGCCAGCGCGCAGGCCGCCCTCGTCGTGAAGGACCCGTGGGTGAAGACGGCCCAGTCGGGCATGTCCGCGGCCTACGCCACCCTGGTCAACACGACCGGTGCCGAGATCGTCGTGGTGTCGGCCACGTCCACGGCGTCGCCGAAGATTGAGCTGCACGAGACGACCACAGTGGACGGCAAGATGGCGATGCGGCCCAAGGAGGGCGGGTTCGCCATCCCGGCCGGCGGCAGCCACGAGTTCAAGCCCGGCGGCGACCACTTCATGCTCATGGACGTCACCACGCCCGTGAAGCCCGGCGACGAGATCACCGTCACCCTGACCCTCAAGGACGGCACCACGTTCCGGTTCACCGCACTGGGCAAGGACTTCGCCGGCGGCAACGAGTCCTACATGCCCGGCATGGGCTGACGTGTCGCAGCCAGCCCGGCACCCGGTCAGCCGGCGATCCCTGCTGACCGGCAGTGCCCTCACGGTCGGCGGCGCCCTCGCCGGCGCCGCAGCCACCGCGGCCGCGACCGGTGGCAGCACCGGCGAGCCATCAACAACGTCCACTGTGGACCTCGGTGCGCAGGCTGTGCCGTTCCACGGCCCGCATCAGGCCGGCATCGAGACACCGGCCCAGGCGCATGCCGTGTTCCTCGCCCTCGACCTGACCGCCGGCGTCGACCGGCCGGCCCTGGTCCGGCTCATGCGGCTGCTCACCGACGACGCCGCCCGCCTCACCCAGGGCACCGCCCCGCTCGCCGACGGCCAGCCCGAGCTCGCACACGTCCCGGCCCGGCTCACCGTCACGTTCGGCTTCGGCCCGCGCCTGTTCGACGCCGCCGGCCTGGCCGCGCAGCGCCCGGCCTCGTTGCAGCCACTGCCGCCGTTCGGCATCGACAAGCTGCAGGACCGCTGGTCCGGCGGCGACCTGCTCATCCAGATCTGCGCCGACGACCCGGTCACCGTCGCCCACGCGCAGCGGATGCTGGTCAAGGACAGCCGCGCGTTCGCCACCGTCCGATGGCTCCAGCGCGGGTTCCGCCGCGGCCGCGGCATGCAGGACGACGGCGCCACCCAGCGCAACGTCCTCGGGCAGCTCGACGGCACCGGCAACCCGGCCCCCGGCTCGGCGGTCTTCGCCGGTGCGGTCTGGACCGACGACGGCCCCGCATGGCTGCACGGCGGCACCACGCTCGTGGTCCGCCGCATCCGGGCCGAGTTGGAGGCGTGGGACGCCGCCGACACCGTCGGCAAGGAGTTCGCCGTCGGCCGCCGCCTCACCGACGGCGCGCCGCTGACCGGGCAGCGGGAGACCGACCCGCCGGACTTCGCCGCGAGGAACGCGCTGGGCTTCCCGGTCATCTCCGAGTTCTCCCACGTCGCCCGCGCCCACGTCGCCGGCGACCGGCAACGCATCTTCCGCCGCCCGTACAACTACGACGAGCCGCCCGGCCCGGACGGCACGGCCGACAGCGGCCTCATCTTCGCCGCCTACCAGCGCGACATCGCCGCCCAGTTCCTGCCCATCCAGCGCAACCTCGCCGAGGCCGACCTGCTCAACGAATGGATCACCTCGATCGGCTCGGCCGTCTTCGCCGTCCCGCCGGGCTGCGAACCCGGCGGCTGGATCGGCCAGGGGCTGCTCGGCTGACCGTACGATGCGTCGCGTGCGGACCTGGAACTTCGGCGCCCTGCGGACGGCCACGGTCGACGGTGTGGTCGTCGCCGTCGGCATGTTCAGCACGGTCGACCAGGTCACGGTCTGCACACTGCACGAGGCGGACACGGGCCGGCGGCTGGGCGGCTGGCCGATGCCCTACGACTGGTGCTTCTCCCGCCCCGACACCCACCTGTCGACGCTCGCGGCAGCCGGCGAGACGTACTCGATCGTCCGCGGCCGCGGCTCCGACTACACCGTCCACCGGCTCACCCTCGACGGCCCGGTCCTGCTCGACCGGTCCGAACCGCACGACGACGGCATCTTCACCCTGGCGGCCGGCACGGTCTTCGGACGCCCGGCAGTGCTCAGCAGCGACTGGCGTCGCATCCACTACCACCACGTTCGTACCGGCGAAGCGCTCCGGGAGCCCTGGAGCGCGCCGGACGGCTGGCGGGTGGAAGATCTCGTCACGGTGGCGGAGCGCACGTACGCGTGGCTGGAACCGGCCGACGAGACGCCACGGACCGACTGGCGCTGCTGGCTGTGGGACGCGATCACCTGCCGGCCGGTCGTACCGCCCACGTTCGTGCGGGGCTATCGCTGGGGCCCGTGGGCCCTCGGTCAGCGACCGGCACTGCTGGTGAAGACCGACTGGCAGGAGTACCGCGTCCTCGACCTGACCCTGCGGCGGCCGGTGGGCCCGGCACTGCCGCATTCGGTGGCCGAACTCAGCGCGCCGGGGCTCGGGGTCCTGCACGGCCGTCCGGTGCTGGCGGCCGCGGCCGGGACCGCACTCACGGTGTGGGACCTGCTCACCGGGTCGCCCCGGCACGTCGTCGCCCTGCCGGACCCGCCGCTCGCGGTGGCTGTCGTCGCCGACCGGCTGTACGTCGCCGACACCGCCGGGGAGATCAGCGCACACCGGGTGCCACTGCGGGCGCTGCACCCGTTCGCGGCCCGCTGACACGCCGAGCGAAGGAGCTTCCGGTGCCGACTGGTGTGCTGCTGGCCGTCCTGATCACCGCCGGCGTCGTCCTCATGAGCCTGTGACGACGTGCGACGTCACGGCGCGGGCCAGCCGGTGTAGCCCTCCGCGAGGAACCGGCGGCCCGCCTCGGACGCGACCAGGGCGGCGAGCTCGCCCTCCTGGCGGCGGACGTCGAACGGGTCGGCGCCGGGCGGCGTGTGCAGCATGGTGGTCATCCAGTACGAGAAGTGCTGGGCCTTCCACACGCGGGCGAGGGCGCGGTCCGTGTACGCGTCGAGGTGCGACGGGTCGCGCCGCTTGACGGCGAGTTCGAGGACCTCGGCGAGCACCCGGACGTCGGCGAGCGCGAGGTTCAGGCCCTTCGCGCCGGTCGGCGGTACCGTGTGCGCCGCATCCCCGGCGAGCACGAGGCGGCCGTGTCGCATGGGTTCCTGCACGAAGCTGCGGAACGGCAGCACGGTCCGCTCGAAGATGGGGCCCTCGTTGAGGCGGAATCCGTCCGGGCCGGCCAGGCGGGCCTGCAGTTCGGCCCAGACGCGCTCGTCGGGCCAGTCGGCCGGGTCGGTGGCCGGGTCGCACTGCAGGTACATGCGCTGGACGGTCGCGGTGCGCTGGCTGATGAGGGCGAACCCGCGGCCGGAGCGGGCGTAGATGAGCTCGGGGGCGCTGGGCGGTGCCTGGCAGAGGATGCCGAACCAGGCATAGGGATATTCCCGGAAGTACCACCGGCGGGCCGCTTCGGGGAAGGCGAGGCGGCAGGTGCTGCGGGAGCCGTCGGCGCCGACGAGGTAGTCGCAGGCGATCTCATGACCGAGGCCGTCCCCGTCGGTGTAGCGGATCACCGGCCGGTCCACGACGTCGGTGATCGCGGTGTCGCGCACGCCGAAGCGGACGTCGCCGCCGTCGCGGGCCCGGGCGTCGGCGAGGTCGACGAAGACGTCGGTCTGCGGGTACAGCCAGGTGGAGGCGCCGACCAGGCCCTGGAAGTCGATGCGGTGGCTCTCGCCGCCGAAGCGCAGGTCGATCCCGCGGTGCTCGTGGCCCTCGGTGAGGACCCGGTCGGCGACGCCGGCGTCGACGAGCAGGCGGACGCTGTCGCGTTCGAGGATGCCGGCCCGGTGCGTGGTCTCGATCTCGTGCCGGGTGCGGTGGTCGACGGCGACGGAGTCGATGCCGGCCCGGGCGAGCAGGTGCGACAGCATCAGCCCGGCCGGCCCGGCGCCGACGATGCCGACCGCGGTCCGGGTGACGGTCACGTGGTACCTCCGCCGAGCCTGGCCGCGGTGATCACGCAGGGTCCGCCGCGTGCCGGGGGAACGTGAGGAACGTGGTCTGGTGCGGGCCCTGGAGGTGGATGTCGAAGCGCAGGTCCCCGCCGGTGTCGCGCTCGGCGACCAGCCCGGCCAGCAGCGGGTCGTCGCCGACGCCCGGGCCGGGCAGGTACGCGCGGGTGAACAGCCGGTCGAGCAGCCCGCGGGCGAAGATCACGACGGCGAAGAAGGGCGGCCGGCCGGGGGTGGTCGGGCCCGGCTCGACGGTGGTGAAGCTGTAGCGGCCGCCCGGGTCGGTCGCGGCGCGACCCCAGCCGGTGAAGCGGGTGCCGTCGCGGCGCAGCGAACCCTCGACGGCCGGCACGACGCCGTCCGGGCCGGCCTGGCGGATCTCCAGCAGCGCGTCGGGAACGGGCACGTCCTCGCCGTCGTACACCGTGCCGTGCAGGCGGATCGCGGCCGGGTGTGCCGGCGGGACGAGCTGGTGGCCGCCGGGGTACGGCAGCGCGAAGCCGTAGAAGGGCCCGATGGTCTGTCCCGGAGTGCTCGGCGGTGGGTTCATGCGGCGTCCAGCGGGGTGCGGTGCGATCCGGTGAGCACGATGTCCCAACGGTAGCCGAGCAGCCACTCGTGTTCGGACAGGTCGTGATCGTAGGTGGCGACGAGCCGCTCCCGGGCCTGCGGGTCGGTGATCGACTGGTAGATCGGGTCCAGGGCGAACAGCGGATCGCCGGGGAAGTACATCTGCGTGACGAGCCGTTGGGTGAAGTCGGTGCCGAACAGCGAGAAGTGGATGTGCGCGGGCCGCCAGGCGTTGGTGTGGTTGCGCCACGGGTACGGGCCGGGCTTGATGGTGACGAAGCGGTAGTTGCCGTCGCCGTCGGTGCGGCAGCGGCCGACGCCGGTGAAGTTGGGGTCGACCGGGGACGGGTGCTGGTCGCGCTTGTGGATGTACCGGCCGCCGGCGTTGGCCTGCCAGATCTCCACCAGCTGGCGGCGGATCGGCCGGCCGTCACCGTCGAGGACCCGGCCCTGCACGACGATGCGCTCGCCGATCGGCTCGCCGCCGTGCTGGATGGTCAGGTCGGCCTCGAGCGGGTCGACGTCGCTGTCGCCGAAGACCGGCGCGAGCAGCTCGGCGCCCTCGGGGTCGGCGTGGCGGAGGTCCTTGGTCGGGTGGCGCAGGATCGAGCCGCGGTACGGCGGGAAGGCCAGCAGCGGCTGCCGCGCGGGAGGTTCACCCGCGTGCAGCGCCGCGATCTCGGCGGAGATCTCCCGCTGTGACGGGAGGGTCGGCGTCATGGGGTGCAACCGTACGGCCTGCGGCCCGGGTGGTCTACGCTGGGCTTCCACTCAGTGGAAGGGAGCAGGGGATGGCCGGACGGCTGTCGACCCCCGGGGCGTCCGTGGTGTCCCGGGCCTTCGCCCTGCTCGGCGCGTTCGACGACCGCCACCGCGGCCTCACCCTGTCCGAGCTGTCCCGCCGGGCCGGCCTGCCCCTCGCGACGACCCACCGCCTGGTCGCCGAGCTCGTCGAGCTGGGCGCGCTCGCCCGCCACGGGTCGGGGCAGTACGTGGTCGGCCGGCGGATCTGGAGCACCGGCCTGCTCGCCCCGGTGCAGACCGGCCTGCGCGAGCTCGCCTCGCCGTTCCTGCACGACATCTTCGCCGCCACCCGGGCCACCGTGCACCTCGCCGTCCGGGAGGGAACCCAGGTGTTGTACCTCGACCGCCTCGGCGGCAGCGAGTCCGTGCCCATCGTCAGCCGGGTCGGCGGCCGCCTGCCGATGCACTGCACGGGCGTCGGCAAGGTCCTGCTCGCCCACGCCCCGCAGGACGTCGTCGCCGAGGTCCTCGGGTCGCTGCGCCGGGTCACGCCGTACACCGTCGTCCACGCCGACCTGCTCGCCGCCCAGCTGGAGCGGGTCCGCCGCGACGGCTACGCCACCACCGCCGACGAGATGACGATCGGCGCCAGCTCCGTCGCCGTCCCGGTCCTGCGCGGCGGCACGGAGGTGGTGGCCGCGCTGGGCATCGTCGTGGCCCGCCTGCGCCGCGACCGCCAGCAGCTCGTCGCCGCCCTGCGGGTCGCGACGCAGGGCATCGGCCGCGTGCTCGACGAGTCGTCGCCGCCCCCGGACTGAGCCCCGTTCCTGGTACGGTGCCCGGTGGCCGCTCAGCCGGACAACGGGGGAAGGAGCGCCGCACATGGCCGCACTCAGCGAGCTCGTCACGCAGGCCCGCGCCCAGGCGGGCGACGGCGACCGGGCCGGCTTCAGCCAGACCGTGGCCGCGTTCTCGCGCGAGGTCATCGAGCCGTTCCTCGCGCTGCTGATGGACGCGGACGACGAGGTGGCGCAGCTCGAGGCGCTGTGCGACGCCGTGTTCCCGCCGCCGGACCCCGCCACCGCGCCACCGGCCGGGTCACCGCACCGGCTGGTGTTCGCCGCCGACGTGCTCGACGCGCCCTGGCCGACCCCGCGGCGCACGGCCGCCCTGCTGTCCATCGTGGACTCCGGCGACACCCGGCCCGGCCAGCCGGTGCTCGACGCCCTCGCCGAGGAGGCGATCGCGGCACCGCCGTCACCGGCGCGCATCCGGCTGCTGCGCCGGCTGCTGTCCACCCCGGTCGGGTTCACCGGCCGGCCGGCCGCCGCGCGGGTCCTCGCGGAGCTCCACGCGGAAGGCAAGCTCAACGCCGCCGCCGTGGAGGCGGCGTTCACCGCCGACCGCCGGGTCGCCAACGAGGGCAAGGCCCGGCTCGGCGACGTGGTGTTCGGCGACGGTGCCGAGCGGCCCGACCCGACCGGCTTCCGCGCGGCGCTGCGCGAGCAGTACGACGAGCTGATCTGGCGGCTCACCGAGACACCGGACCCGGACGCCTGGCACCACACACCGCGCTCGCCGGCACCGCGCGGCACCCGGTTCGTCCGCCGCGGCCTCGACCTGCGGACCGGCCGGCTGCCCGCCCCACCCGGTGAGTACGTCGACGAGCTGGTCGCGTTCCTCTGCGGGGCGCAGCTCACCGCCGCTGAGCGGGCCGAGCTGGACGGCTGGCTGACCGGGCGGCCGACGGCCGAGCGGCAGCAGGTCGCACGCTCCCGGCAGGCGGCGGCCGACGCCGCGGCGAGGCGCGAGTCCACGGCGGGGCCGGCCGTGGCCGGCATCGAGCCCGACCACCACTACCCGGGCAACGCGGCGGGCTACGCCGCCGGGCGGCTCACCGCGACCGGGCCGGTGGCCGCCGCGCTGGCCCGCGCGCCGCGCGTGTTCCTCGCCGTCGTCGAGGACGACCCCGAGCAGTTCGCGATCCGGCGCGAGGAGCTGTGCGAGTTCCTGCACGTGGCCGGCGACGGCTGGAAGTACGAGCTGAGCCTCACCGACGAGGTCAAGTCGATCGTCGAGACCGGCCCGGGAGAGGACGAGGACGACCTGCTGGAGCAGCGGATCGCCGCGCAGCCGGACGTGAAGTCCGCGTTCCACGCCGACCGCGAGTGGTTCGAGGTCCAGCTGTCCCGGCCCCTGCCGGCCGACGAGATGCTCGCCCGCTACATCGACGCGCTGAGCGCCGCCAACCGCGAGCACGCCCGCCGGCTGGGGATCGCGGTCCCCGACTGACGGTCAGTGGTCGCGGAGCAGGCGCCCGGCGCCCGTGACCCGGTCGGGCAGGCCGTGCTCGCGCAGCGCGTGCCACAGCGTGGCGGCGTTGATGGCGACCACCGGCTTGCCCAGCTCCTGTTCGAGGCGGTCGGCGAGGGCGACGAACGACAGGTTCGTGCCCACCTGGACGATCGCGTCGACGTCCGGGCCGTCGAGCTGCGCGACGGTGTCCCGCAGCCGGTCGTCGGGGACGCGGGCGATGTCCATCGCGGTCGGGCAGCGCAGGCCGGTGATCGCCGTGACGGTGAAGCCGGCCTCGGTGAAGAAGCGCCCCACCTCCCGGTCGGCGATCGGCTGGTACGGCGAGAAGACCGCGATGCGCCGGCAGCCCAGCGCGTGCAGGGCCGCCCGGCAGGAGCTCGCGCCGGTCGTCACCGGCAGGCCGGTGCGCTCCCGCAGGCGCCGCTCGAAGGCGGCGTTGCCCTCGACGCCGCCCCAGAACGTCTCGGCGGACATGCCCATGACGAGGCGGTCCGGCTCGGCGGTGAGCACGTCGCGGACGGCGGTGTCGATGGCGGCGCGGATCTGCGCGAGCAGCGCCTCGAAGCCGGCGTCGTCGGCCATCGTGGGGTCGGGGATGTACATCGAGCCGGCCCGGTAGGCGACGCCCGGCACGCGGGCGGTCCAGTAGTCGTGCTCGACGACGGTGTTGGTGCTGGGGACGATGACGCCGAAGACGGCGCGGGGTCCGACGGCGTTGGTCATGGGTTGGTCAGCCTCCGGGTGACGTCGTCGACGATGCGGTGCGCCCGGGTCCGGGCGGCCGGGCGGTCCAGCAGCAGCGCGTCGAGCAGCAGCGGCGCGGCGATCGTCGCGACGGCGTCCTCGCGGTCGGTCGCGGCGACGCCGGCGGCGCGCAGCACCGTGTGGAACGGGGCCAGGAGGTCGCTGACGTAGCGGTGGCGCAGCCGCGCCTCGCCGGCGACGACGAGGGCCTGCAGGAACGCGCCGACGGGCCGGTCGCGCAGCCGGTCGCAGAGCTGGTCGACCGCGGCGTGCAGGTCGCGCGCGAGCTCGCCGGTCGGCTCGGCGGGCGGTACCGGAGCGACGTCGATCAGGGCGGCGAGCACGGCTCCCGGCGTGGGCCAGTGCCGGTAGACGGTCGAGCGGGACACGCCGGTGACCTGGTGCAGCCGCTGGGCGGTCAGCGCCGCGGCGCCCTCGGCCAGCAGCAGGTCGAGCGCGGCGGTCAGCACGAGCGTCGCGGTGTCGTCGGTGGGGCCGGCGGGACGGCCGGGGCGGGTCACGAGCGTTCACGGTACACCTTGTACTCGAAACTAGTAACCGATACATTCTGCACCGGAAACAGGACCGAAGGAGGCCCCATGCGCCCGCACGTGGAGATCGTCGACGAACGCGACCTGATCTGGCACGTCGCCGAGTTCCAGCACGCCACCGGCCCCGCCGGGCAGCGCAACCTCAGCTACGACGAGGAGGACGGCTCGGCGTCGCTCAAGGTCCGGTTCACCGGCGACTGGTCCCGCCCGGCCGGGGTCCACCACGCCGACACCGAGTGGTACGTGCTGTCCGGCCAGGTCGTCATCGGCGACACGGTCCTCGGCCCGGAGGGCTACTGGACCGCCCCGAAGGGCGTGTGGACCCCGCCGCTCACCGTCACCGCCGGCACCGAGATCCTCCTGTACCGCGAGTACGGCGACTGGCACTTCGACCCCGCCGGCGCGTCCCTCGACACCGTCCGCCCCGACCAGCGGCTCGTCGTGCTGGACACCGCGCGGATGCCGTGGATCGACGTCAGGGACGGCAGCCCGATGCGCTTCGACCTCGGCGGCACCCCGGTCCCCGGCCTGTACATCAAGCTGCTGCACCGCGACGAGAAGACGGGCTTCTACACCCGCCTGATCAAGGCGAAGCCGGGCTGGCGCGAGGTGCCCCTGGCCCACCACCCCTGCTCCGAGGAGGCGTACTGCCTCGACGGTGCCTTCGAGTACAACTTCGGCAAGATGTGGCCCGGCACGTACTTCTGGCGCCCGCCGCTGATCCGCCACGGAGACTTCACGGCGGACGCCGAGGCCGGCTGCACCTGGCTGGTGCGCTCCGACGCCGACCTCGTCGACTGGTACACCGACAACGCCCGCGTCGAGATGCGCGGCGACGCCACCAACTGGGGCGCGGGCTTCCCGCTGAGCGCCGCGCCCCGCTACATCGAGCCGGTCCGCTCCCGCAGCATCGGCCGCTGGAGCGACCCGGCGTACCAGTAGAGCCTTAGTGCACGTGGGCGACCGCGCCCGCGGGCGGGCGTCCGCCCGGCACCGCGACCAGGGCGAGCGCGGCGGCGGCGATCGCGGTGACGGCGGCGACGACCAGCGCGTCGACGAAGCCGTCGCCGCCCGCGCCGGGGGAGAGGCTGGCGGCGGCGACGCTGGACACCACCGCGACGCCGATCGCGCCGCCGAGCTCGTGGAACGTGTTCACGACACCCGACGCGACCCCGGCCCGGTCCGGCGCGACGTGGGCGAGTGCGGTGGTGGTCGCGGCGACGAACGTGGCGCCCGCACCGGCGGCGACGATCGCGATGCCGGTCACGAGGCCGGCCGGCCCGGACCAGACGGCGGCGGTCGCGGCGCCGGCCGCCGCGACCGTCAGGCCGGTGACCGCCACGGCCCGCCCGCCGGTGCGACCGACCGCCCGGCTCGCGAGGTGCGCGCCGAGCACCGTGGCCACCGCCACGGGCACGAACGCCAGGCCGGTCGCCAGGGCGCCGTAGCCGCGGCCGTGCTGCAGCCAGAACGAGCCGACGAAGAAGCCGCCGACGAGCAGCGCGGTGGCGACGAGCATGAGCAGCGCCCCGGCGGCCATCGGCCGGTGGGCGAGCAGGCGCGGGTCGACCAGCGGCGCGCGCAGCCGGCGCTCCAGGGCGACGAAGCCCGCGCCGAGCAGCACCGCGGCGCCGAGCGGCACGAGCGTGCCGGCGCCGGTCCAGCCGTCGTCGCCCGCGTTCGTCAGGCCGTAGATGGCCGCCGCGGTCGCGGCGGTGACGAGGACCGCGCCGGGCAGGTCGAGCCGCTCCCGGCGGCGGGCCGCCGGCCAGCCGCGCATGAGCACGGCCAGGGCCACCAGCACGACGGCGCCGACCGGCAGGTTGACGAAGAAGATCCAGCGCCAGCCCGGCCCGGCGGTCAGCAGCCCGCCGAGCAGCACCCCGATCGCGGCGCCGCTCCCGCCGAGCGCCGCCCACACGCCCAGTGCGCGGTGCCGTTCGGTACCGCTGAAGGTCGTGGCGACGATCGACAGGGCGGCCGGGGAGAGCAGCGCGGCGCCGACGCCCTGCAACGCCCGCCCGGCGATGAGCGTCGCCGCCGACCCGGCCGTGCCGCTGACCAGCGAGGCGGCGGTGAAGACGGCCAGGCCGGCCAGCAGCGTCCGGCGTGCGCTCAGCAGGTCGGCGAGGCGGCCACCGAGCAGCATGAGGCCGCCGAACATCAGCGTGTACGCGGTGACGACCCAGGTCAGGGCGGTGCGGTCGAGGCGCAGGTCGGCGCTGATGTGCGGCAGCGCCACGTTCACGACGGTGATGTCGAGGATCAGCATGAACTGGCCCGCGCCCAGCAGGCCCAGGACGAGCCAGCGCGAGGCCGGTGGAGCGGCGGTGTGGACGGTCACGGTCATCCCCTCTAACTCAAGCATGCATGTACGAGTTACGGCGCGAGCGTAACTCGTATAGGCTTGCTTGAGATAGGGGGTGTGATGTCCGCAGCATCGAGTCCGGCCCGGCGCCGCGCCGACGCCCAGCGCAACATCGAGGCGATCCTCGACGCGGCGCTCGTCTGCCTGACCGCCGACCGGCACGCCAGCGTGGCCGACATCGCCCAGCAGGCCGGGGTCGGGCGGATGACGCTCTACGGGCACTTCCGCACGCGCGCCGACCTCCTCGAGGCCGTGTTCGCCCGGCTGCTGGCCCACTGCGAGGAGGTGCTCGGCGGGGTCGACCTGGACGGCGACCCGGGCGCCGCGCTGCGCCGGCTGGTCGGCTCGTCGTGGCAGCTCGTCCACCAGTTCCACGCCGTGCGGCAGGCGGCGGAGCTGGAGCTGCCCGAGGAGCGCATCCGGGCCCACCACGACCAGCCGATGCGCCGGGTCGAGGACCTGATCTCGCGCGGCCGCGACTCCGGCGCCTTCCGCCGCGACCTGCCGACGAGCTGGCTGATCACGGTCGTCTACAGCATCCTGCACGCGGCCGCGGACGACTGCGCGGCCGGCCGGCTCGACACCGACCAGGCGCCGCACGTCATCACCGCCACGCTCCTGTCCGTCCTGGCCGCGCCGGCCGACCCCCGGTAGCCGACCGGCACGCGATCAGCCCTGATCAGCACGCGATCAGCCCTGATCAGGGCTGATCAGCGCCGGTCAGGGCCGGTCCGCCGCGGTGCCGAGGAAGCCGCCGGACTGCCGTGACCACAGGTCGGCGTAGAGGCCGCCGCGGTCCAGCAGTTCGGCGTGGGTACCCTGCTCGGCGATCCGGCCGGCGTCGAGCACCACGATCCGATCGAGGTGAGCGATCGTGGACAGCCGGTGCGCGATCGCGATCACCGTCCGACCGGCCATCACCTCGGCGAGCGTGTCGTGGATGGCCGCCTCCGCCTCCGAGTCGAGCGCGGACGTGGCCTCGTCCAGGACCAGGATCGGCGCGTCGCGGTAGAACGCGCGGGCCAGCGCGATCCGCTGCCGCTGGCCGCCGGACAGCCGCACGCCGCGCTCGCCGACGTGCGCGTCGAGGCCTACCCGGCCGTCCGCGTCGCGCAGCGCGGCGACGAAGGTGCCCGCCGATGCCCGCCGTACCGCCGCGTCGACCCGCGCATCGTCGGACGGTCCGGGGCCGGCGATGTTCTCGCGGACCGAGCGGTGCAGGAGCGTCGCCTCCTGGGCCACCATGGCGATCTGGCCGCGCAGGCTCTCCTGGGTCACGCCGGTGACGTCGGTGCCGTCGATCGTGATCGTGCCGGACTCCGCGTCGTGGAAGCGCAGCAGCAGGCCGACGAGCGTGGACTTGCCCGCGCCGGAGCGGCCGACGATCCCGACGCGCTCACCGGCGGCGACGTCGAGGCTGAGCCGGTCCAGGCCGCCCGCGCCCCGGCCGTAGTGGTGGCTGACCTGAGCGAACCTGATCGCGCCGCCGCGCACCCGCAGCTCGGTCGCGCCAGGCCGGTCCGCCACGGCGAGGGGCTGCGCGACGGTCCGCAGCGCCCGCCGCAGCGCGCCGACCGAGCCGAACAGCGACGACACGGCGTCCAGCAGCCACTCGGCCAGTCCGGTGATGCGGAAGCTGAGCGCCAGGGCGGCCGCGACGAGACCCAGGGGTGCGGCGTCGGTGCGCCACAGGGCGATGCCGTAGCCGGTGAGGCCGACGAGCAGCGCGCTGCCGAGCGCCATCATCGTGCTGTTGATGCTCACCTCGACCCGTTGCAGGTCCAGGTGTGCCCGCCGGGCCCGGGCGAACACCCGGCGGTCGTGCTCGGTGCGGGCGTCCTGGCCGCCGAGCAGGGCGAGGGTGTCGACGTTGGCGTAGGAGTCGACGAGCAGGCCGGTCAGCGCCGACTCGGCGTCCTGGAGGCGCTCCGACGCCCGCCGGTACCGTGGCACCGCCCAGCGCATCAGCAGCGCGTAGGCGACGATCCAGCCGCCCAGCGGCAGCAGCAGCCGCGCGTCGATCGCCGACATCAGCCACACGGAGCCCGCGATGTAGGCGAAGACGTACAGCAGGGTGTGGATGACCGAGTACGCGGCGGTGCTGGCGGCGTCGCCGCCGTCGCGGACCCAGGTGGCGATGCGGCCGGCGAGGTCGTCGCGGAACCAGCCGACGGACTGGCGGGACACGTGCCGGTGGGCCCGCCAGCGGGCGAGCGGCCGGGCGTTGGCCCGGAACGCGATGTCGTCCAGCGCCTCGCTGACCAGGTTGATCGCCGGACGGACCAGCAGGACGAGCGCGGCGACGGCGAGCAGTTCGGTGCCGTGGGCCGCCCAGAGCGTGGCGGGGCTGCCGGCCGCGAGGGTGTCGACCAGCCGGCCGGCATAGCCGATCAGCCACACCTCGATCGCGGCGCACAGCAGCGTGGTGGCGGCGGCCGCGGCTACGACGGGCCGCAGCGGGCGGAGCTCGTCCAGCAGGAACCGCCGCACGTCGGCGGCGGGGGTGCGGTCATGACCGGACGGGAACGGGTCGACCGGGTTCTCGAACAGACGGAACACGAAGTGCCTTTCCGGCGGTGGAGACGGACGGGGTACCGGAGTAACCGCCGGAAGTCCTCATGACCGATCTCCTCTTCGTGCCGGATGGACGTTGGTGCTCGTCGCGAGCCTAGGCGACACCGTGTGGCTGGACAACGTGGTTACAACCGCGCGATCGCGGCCCGCAGGAACGCGTCGCGCCGGAGCGTGGCGTCCGGGCTGTAGCACTCGGTGGGCGTGTTGAGCGCGGCCACGGCGTCCCAGTACGCGAGGTCGCCGGCCCGCGCGCCGCGGGCCCGTTCCCAGCCCTCCAGCACGTGCCCCGGTGCGTCGTCGTCGCCGTAGAGGATCGCGACCTGCTTGCGCAGCTCGCCGAGGTCCACGCCGGGGTGCCCGGCGCCGGCGGTCTTCCAGTCGATCAGGGCGTGCACCCCGCCGCCGTCGCCGACCACCGTGTTGCCGGGCCAGACGTCACCGTGGACGAAGACGACCGGTCCGGGTGGCGCCGTGATCGCCCGCACCCGCTCGTCGGCCAGCCGGAGCAGTGCGGTGCTCGGCATCGTGCCGATCCGGCGGTCGCCGGCGAAGTCGTCGACCGCGATCGGGCGGGGGCGCAGCGGCAGGTGCGGTCGCGGGTCCAGAGTCACGGTGTGGACCTGGGCGATGGCGGCGCCCGCCGCCAGGAGCAGCTCGACGGAGGGTGCCGCCGGCCAGGTGCTCGAACCGGGCACGACGGTCTCCAGGCTCGCCGGTGTCCCGGCCGCACGGCCGTCGAGATCGGCGGCGATCAGGCGGGGAGCCGGCAGGCCGTGCCGCTCGGCGACGGTGAGCGCCGCCGCGTTCGTCGCGATCTGATCGGCACCGATCCGGCTGCTCGGGCACCGCAGGACCACCGGGCATGCCGACCCGTCGGGTGCCGTCACGTCGATCCACCACGGGCTCTCCCCGCCGTGCAGCGACCGGATCGCACCGATCGTCATCCGGCTGCCCAGCTGCGCCTTGAGCCAGGCGAGCAGCGTCTCCACAGGACCAGGACCGCGCTGGTCACCCTTCCCGCACTGGACGACTGTGGTCCAGGTCCGGGTAGCTGTCAAGCACCATCATACTCACCAGATGGGATTTATGGGCTACTCCATTGACGGTGCCGCATGTGGGTGGTGGAATCACGCTGTGGCCGCCTACCCGTTGCTGACGAGGCGCCGCTACGTGGACTTCGGCCGCGTCGCGGCCAGCGTCTGTCCACTCTGGAGCTGATCGCCCGGTCCTCCGGACCCGGTGCGCCGCCACCCTCCCCATCCGTCCACTTCGGACATCCGTACCCCCAGCGTGCCCCAAGGTGCGCCGAAGGAGCCTGCCATGAGCGACGATCCCGCGCCCCCTCCCACCCGGTCCGGCCCGCGCATCAGCGAGGACTGGGCCGCCACCGTCGTCGGCCTGCTGCTGCTGGTCCTGATCCTCAGCGGCGTCATCACGAAGGGGGTCCTCCAGTGACCACCGCCGAGGAGAGCCCCGGCACCACCGCCGCCGAGGAGACGCCCCGCAACGAGACCGACGCCGTCGCCCCCGCCGCGCCGCCGAACCTGGCCTGGATCGGCGTCGGCATCGTGCTCGTCGTCGTGCTGGGCTATGCCACGAAGTACCTCGACAAGAACGTCCCCGTCTGGCTCGCCGGCACCGGCCTGGCCCGGATCTCGAAGTCGGTCGAGTACCCGATCTACGCGATCGCGATCGGTCTGCTCGGCAACCTGGTGCTGACCGTCACCGGCGTTCGTGACCGGCTGGCCGGCGGGTTCCGCACCGAGTTCTTCATCAAGACCGGTCTCGTCCTGCTCGGCGCCTCCATCAACCTGTCGCTACTGGTGACCGCCGCCGGGCCGGCGATCCTGCAGGCGCTGCTGCTCATCAGCGGCGTGTTCCTGTTCACCTGGTGGTTCGCCGGGAAGCTCGGCCTGGAGGAGAAGCTGCGCGCGCTGCTCGCCTCCGCGGTGTCGATCTGCGGCGTCAGCGCGGCCATCGCCGCGGCCGGCGCGGTACGGGCGCGGCGGGAACAGCTCGCCTATGCCGCGAGCCTCGTCATCGTGTTCGCGCTGCCGTCGATCTTCCTGCTGCCGTACCTCGCCGACGTCCTCGGTCTGTCCGACGCGGTCGCGGGCGCGTGGATCGGCGGCAACATCGACACCACCGCCGCCGTCACCGCCGCCGGTGCGCTCGCCGGCGAGAGCGCGCTCAAGGTGGCCACGATCGTGAAGGTCACCCAGAACGCGCTCATCGGCTTCGTGGCGATCGCCCTCACCGCGTACTTCGCGTTCAAGGTCGAGCGCTCCGAGTCCGCGCAGCGGCCCGGTGCCATCGAGCTGTGGCGCCGGTTCCCGAAGTTCGTCCTCGGGTTCGTGGCCGCGTCGATCATCGGCACCTGGTACGCGAAGACCGCCGCCGCCGCGGACAACACCGCGGCGCAGGCGGTGGCCACGAACCTGCGGACCTGGTTCCTGATCTTCGCGTTCGTCAGCATCGGCCTGGAGTTCCGGGTCCGGTCGCTGCGCGAGGCCGGCTGGCGCCCGGTCGCCGTCTTCGCCGGCGCGACCGTCGTCAACATCGTGCTGGCCCTCGCGCTGGCCTCGCTGCTGTTCGCGAACTTCACGGTCTGACCGCTCGCCGCGGCGTGGGCGGGCCCGGCTCCGCTCCGGCCCGCCCACGACGACGAGCGAGCCGGAGCGGCGGCGGTTCCGTCCGGTAACCGCGGCGAAACGACACGGGGGCAGCATGTTGGTGTGGTCAACATCGGCAGCCCTCGCAACGGCTGGACGGTCGGCGCCGACGGCGGCGTGGACCTGCGGCGGGCTCCGGCCGAGCCCCGGGTCGTCACCCTCCCGGCGCGGCCGCAGGCGGTCACGCTCGACCTGACGCGCTGCGCACTGATCGTCGTCGACATGCAGAACGACTTCTGCCACCCGGACGGCTGGCTCGCCTCCATCGGCGTCGACATCACGCCCGCCCGCGCCCCGATCGAACCGCTGCGCCGGGCGGTGCCGTGGCTGCGCGCCGCCGGCACCCCGGTCGTCTGGCTCAACTGGGGCAACCGCCCGGACCGGGCCAACCTGCCGCCGGGCGTGCTGCACGTCTACGACCCGCAGGGCCGGGGCGCCGGCATCGGCACGCCGGCCGGGCCCCGCGGCACGCCGACACTGCAGCAGGGCAGCTGGTCGGCGGCGATCGTGGACGAGCTCGTGCCCGCCCCCGAGGACATCCTCGTCGACAAGTACCGCATGAGCGGCTTCTTCGACACCCCGCTCGACTCGGTGCTGCGCAACCTCGCCGTCACCACGCTGCTGTTCGCCGGGGTCAACTCGGACCAGTGCGTACTGTCCACGCTGTCCGACGCGGCCTGCCTCGGCTACGACGTGGTGCTGCTTGAGGACTGCGCCGCCACCACCTCCCCGGCGTTCTGCCACGAGGCGACGCTGTACAACGTCGCCCAGTGCTTCGGCTTCGTGGCCGACTCCAACCACCTGACCGGAGCGTGAGATGCGACCGATCCTCGTCGGCGCCGCGGCGCTGGAGTTCCACCACATCACGCCCGGCGACACCGTGCGGCTGGCCGTCCTCGCCGGGCCGGAGGCGTCGCCGGTGACGGTGATCCTCGAGGCGTGGGACCCGGGCGGCGCGCAACCCCCGAACACCCACCCCGGCGCCGTGGAGACGTTCGTGTTCCTGCGCGGCCGCGGGCGCGCGGTCTGCGACGGGCACGAGGTGGCCGTCGCGGCGGGCGACACGATCGTGCTGCCCGCGGGGACGGTGCACCACATCCACAACGAGGGCGAGGGCCGGATGTACAGCCTCACCCTGATGTGCCCCGACGACGGCTTCGCCGACCTGGTGCGGCGCGGCCCGGTGGCACCGACCGACGACGAGGACCGGGCCGTCCTGCGCGCGCTGCCGGCATGAGCGACTGGTTCGCGGTCGAGGAGATCGGGCCGGGCGCCTGGCTCGTCGCCGAGCCGGGGCACGTGAACTGCTTCCTCGTCGCCGGTACCGACCGGGCCGTGCTGGTCGACACCGGCCTCGGCATCGCGGACGTCGCCGCGGTCGTGCGGCGCCTGACGGACCGGCCGGTGCTCGCCGTGAACACCCACGGGCACAGCGACCATCGCGGCGGCAACCGCAGCTTCGCCGACGTCGCCGCCCACCCGGCCGCGGCGGCCGCCCTGACGAGCGCGGTGCCGCCCGCGGACCTGGCCGCATACCTCGCGGTCGCCCGCGAGCAGCTCGCCGCGTACGACGCCATCCGGGCTATCGACGACCGCTTCTTCCACCTGTTCGCCGCCGCGACCCGGCCGCGGCCGCTGCCGCCCGGTGCGGACGGCTGGGTGGTCCCGCCCGGCCCGGCCCCGGCCGCCCTCGCCGACCGGGAGCGGATCGACCTCGGCGGCCGGGCGTTGACCGTCCTGTTCACGCCGGGCCACTCGCCCGACTCGATCTGCCTGCTGGACGAGGCGCACGGGCTGCTCTTCGCCGGCGATACCCTCATCACCGGAGACTTCTGGGCGCACACGCCCGACACCGACATCGGGCGGTTCGCCGCGACGCTGCGGTGGCTGGACGATGAGATTGGTGGTTCGGTGTCGTCGATCTTCCCCGCGCACACGCTGCGCTACCGGGTCGGACCGGCGTTCCTGCGCCGGGCCGCGGCCGCGTTCGCCGACGTGGCGGCCGGCCGCTGCGCCGGTGTCCCCGGCGCCGACCTGCTGCGCCGCCCCGCGCTGCGCCACGACTTCGGCGACTTCACGATCCTGCGCCCGATGCCCGACCCGGGCCGTTGAGCGCTGACGAGCTGCTGCGGCAGCTGGGCGGCGCGATCCGGGCCCGGCGGCGCGGCCTCGGCCTGACCCTGGTCGACGTCGCGGCCCGGGCCGGGCTCAGCCACCCGTTCCTGAGCCAGGTCGAGCGGGGCGTCGCCCGGCCCAGCATGCGTTCGCTGACCGCGGTCGCCGCCGCGCTGGACACCACCGCCCAGGCGCTGCTCGCGCTGCCCGGCGCCGAAGCCGTCTCCATCGTGCCCGGCCACGACGCGCTGCCCAGCCTGAACTCCGGCGACGGGAGCGTGCGCTCGCTGGTGCACGGCGAGCGGGCGATGCTGCCGCTGGAGTTCACCGGCGCGCCGGACGCCTTCGAGGAGTACTACGTGCATCCCGGCGACGAGTTCCTCTACGTCGCCGAGGGCACCATCGAGGTCGACGTCGACGGCGCGCTGGTCGTGCTGCGCGAGCGCGGCAGCCTGTACTACGCGGGCGGCATCCCGCACCGGTGGCGCCGCGCCGCCCCCGGCCCCGTCCGCGTCGTCATGGTGCAGCACAACGTCAGCACCAACGGCTGAGTTTTCCCCGCCGAAACGGGCCGCTGACGACCACGACACCTGGCCACAGCATCCTGGGAATGTTGATCCCATCAACATCTGGCGGTGCGCATGCGGGTCGGTGTCTTCCTCTTCGGCGGCGTCGAGATGCCCGACGCGGGCGCGTCCGGCCCGGACCCCCTCGATCGCCGGTACGACCAGCAGGCGGTGCTGCACGCCCACCGCGAGCTGCTGGAGTGCGGCGTGCTGGCCGAGCGCCTCGGCTTCGACAGCTTCTGGCTGACCGAGCACCACTTCCAGCACGAGGGGTACGAGGTCGTGCCCAACGGGCTGCTGTTCTCGGCGTTCCTCGCCGCCAGGACCAGCCGGCTGCGCATCGGCACCATGTTCAACGTCGTCGGGCAGTGGCATCCGCTGCGGCTGGCCGAGGACTTCGCGCTGGTGCACAACCTCAGCGGCGGGCGCGGGATCCTCGGGGTCGGGCGCGGCACGGTACCGCGGGAGATGCTGCCCCTCACCGCCGGCCGGCTCTCCGTCGGCAGCCACGACAACCCCGACGCGGCCGAGGCCGACCGGCGCAACCGGGAGCTCACCGGCGAGGCCCTCGACGTCATCGAGGCCGCCTTCGGCGCCGAGACCTTCGCGTTCCAGGGCAAGCACTTCAGCCTCCCGCCGCCCGGCATCCCCGACCGCGGCGGCGAGGTGTCCACGCTGACCCTGGTGCCCCGCCCCGTGTACCCGTTCGAGACCTGGCAGGCGGTCACCAGCCCGCCGACGCTGCTGGAGGTACCGCGCCGCGGCTACGGCGGCGTGTTCTGGCTCAAGGAACGCGAGCGGCTGCGGCGCGACTGGGACGAGTTCGGCGCGCTGTTCGCCCGGCACCACGGCCGCGGGCTCGGCCCGGGGGAGCGGCGCCTGCTCGTGCTCAACGTCGCCGTCGCCGCGTCCACGGCGCAGGCTGTCGACGAGGCACGCCCCGGCCACGACGAGTTCTGGAGGTTCCTCGGCCCCTACGGCTGGGGCCGCGGCTACACCGGACCGGACGGCGGCCCCGCGCCCGCCGGCCACCGGCCCACCCTCGAGGAGTCGATGGACCAGGGCGTGTGGGCCGTCGGCAGCCCGCGCGACGTCGCCTCGGTGATCCGGCGGTACCGCGACGAGCTCGGCCTGCAAGACCTCGTGCTGTTCCCGGGTATGCCCGGCGACCCCTACAGCCGGGTCCGCGACCAGCTGACCCGCCTCGCGACCGAGGTCCTGCCGCTGCTGGACCGGCCGTGACCCACATACCGTCCACGGCGGACACGCTGCGCTGGGGCCGGCTGCCGGGTGCCGGCGCCGACGCGGTCGCCACGGTGGCCTCGGGCGCCGTGCTCACCCTGGACACCCTGAGCCACGAGGGTGCCCTGCCCGACCAGGGCGGGGACCCGCTGGCGTTCTTCGCCCGCCACGGCGTCGAACCCCTGCCCGACCTGCTCGACGTCGTGCCGCGGCTGGCCCGCCGCCCGGACGACGGCCCGCACTTCGTCACCGGCCCGGTGCGCGTCGAGGACGCCGAGCCCGGCGACCTGCTGCAGGTCGACGTCCTGGCCCTGGACCGGCGCGCCGACCACGGCGTCATCACCGACCGGCACGCCAAGGACGTCTTCGGCGCCGAGCGCCCGCCCGGCTTCACCGGCCCGGTCGTGAGCACGTTCTGCCGGGTCGCCGCCGGGCGGGCGTACCTCGACGGCGACCCGCGGCTGAGCGTCCCCCTCGCGCCGTTCCTCGGCATCATGGGCGTCGCCGCGGGTGCGCAGGACGTCCACTCCGGGCCGCCCGGGCCGTACGGCGGCAACCTCGACCTCAAGCACCTCGTCGCCGGCACCACGCTGTTCCTGCCGGTCCTCGCCCCCGGCGCGCTGTTCTACGCCGGCGACCCGCACTTCGCCCAGGGCAACGGGGAGCTCGCCTCCACCGCGCTGGAGGCGCCGCTGCGGGCCACCCTCCGCCTGACCGTCCACAAGGGGCGCTTCGAGCTGGACGCCCCGGTGGCCCGGACGCCGGCGTCGTGGATCGTCTGCGGCCTCGACCGCGACCTCGGCCGGGCGGTGCGCGCCGCGTCCGCCGCCGCGGTACGACTCCTGGGCAACGACGGCGTCGCACCCGACCTCGCGCTGGCCTGGCTCAGCGTCGCCGGTGACGTCGAGGTCACCCAGGTCGTCGACGGCGTGCTCGGTGCGCACGTCGTCCTGCCCCGCTCCGTCGACCTCCTGGGGGTGCCATGAGCCCGCGCCGGCTCGCCGAACTCACCTCGCCCGCCGTCGCCGCGCTGCCCCCGCACGGGATCGCCGTCCTGCCGGTCGGCGCCGTCGAGCAGCACGGCCCCCACCTGCCGCTGCTGACCGACCTGCTCGTCGCCGAGACCCTGGCCGCCGACGCCGTCGCGGCCCACGGCGACGAACACGAGCTGTGGCTGCTGCCGCCGCTGGCGTGCACCAAGTCCAACGAGCACGCCTGGGCGGCCGGCACGCTGTGGCTGGGCGCCGCGACCCTGATGGCCGTCGTGCACGACCTCGGGCGCAGCGTCGCGAACACGCCGCTGCGCAAGCTGGTGTTCCTCAACGGCCACGGCGGCAACAGTGCGCTGCTCAACGTCTGCGCCCGCGAGCTGCGGCTCGACTTCGGCCTGGCCACGTTCGTCATGCACCCGTCGCTGCCGCCGGACCAGGGCGGCGTCTCACCCGCCGAGGAGCTCGGCACCGGCATCCACGGCGGCAAGGACGAGACGTCGCTGGTCCTGCACCTGCGCCCCGACCTGGTGCGGATGGACCTCGCGACCCGCAACGTGCCGCAGCGGCTGGCCGGGTTCGAGCACGTCCGCTTCGGCGGGCCGGTGTCGTTCGGCTGGTCCAGCGACGACTTCGGCACCGACGGCACGCTCGGAGACCCGACCCTCGCCACCGCCGGGCACGGCGCCGCCCTCTACGCCGGCATGCTCCGCCAGGCCGGCGAGGCGTTCGCCGAGATCGCACGGTTCGCCCATGGCCGCCCCTGACGTCATCGTCGTCGGCGCCGGCCACAACGGGCTGACCTGCGCGGCCTACCTGGCCCGGGCCGGGCTCGCCGTCACCGTGGTGGAGGCCCGCGGTACCGTCGGCGGCTGCGCGTCGACCGTGGACGCCATCGGCGCCCGGGTCAACATCTGCAACTGCGACCACACCATGGTCCTGGCCGCAGGCATCGTCGAGGAGCTCGGCCTGGCCGCGTACGGGCTGCGCTACCTCGACGTCGACCCGGTCGAGGTGGCGATCGGCTGGGGCGACGAGCCGGCGTTCGTGCAGTACCGCTCGGTGGAGCGGACCGTCGGCGGGCTCCCGCCGGCGGCCGGCGCGGCGTACCGGCGCTACGTCGACGCGACGCTGCCGCTCGCCCGGCTGGTGCTCGCCGCGGCCGCCGCGCCGCCGTCGGCCGGGCGGCTGCTGCGCCTCGCGTCACCGCGTACCGCGGCCACGCTGCTCGCCTGGCGGCGGCGCAGCCTCATCGACGTCCTCGGCGCCTTCGGGCTGCCGCCGTGGATTCAGTCGGCGTTCGCGGCGACCGGGCCCGGCGTGTGGGGCGTGTCGCCCGCCGCGGCCGGCACCGGCATCGGCGCCGTCGGCCCCGTGGTGCGCCACCTCGCCGGGGTCGGACGGCCCGCCGGCGGCAGCGGCGCCCTACCCGCCGCGCTGGCCGCGGCCGTCACCGCGCACGGCGGCGCGATCCGCACCGCCAGCCCGGTCGCGGGCCTGGTCGTGGAGGGCGGCGCGGTGCGCGGCGTCCGGCTCGCCGACGACACGCAGCTCGAGGCGCCGGCCGTGGTGTGTGCCGTCGACCCGCGGACGGTCCTCGTCGACTGGCTCCCGCCCAGGCTGCGCCGCCCCGCGCGGCCCCGCCCGGACGGGTATGAGTCCAAGGTCGACGCGGTGGTCGCCGCGCCGCCGGCCCTGCGGGCACTGGCCGGCGTCGACGTGGCCCCGCACGTCGCGACCACCGTGGTCAGCCCGCCGCCGCACGTGCTGGCCGCCGGCCCCGGCCCGCGGGTCACCGATCCGCCGATGCTGCTGATCAACGTGCCGTCGGTGCGCGACCCCGCGATGCGCCCGCCCGGCGGCGGGCACCTGCTCAGCCTCGAGGTGCTGTGGACGCCGTACGCCCTGGCCGGCGGCTGGTCCCGATCGGACGAGCCGTGGCGGTGGCTGACCCGGCTGGCGTCCCTGGCCGAGCCGGGCTTCCTCGACGGTGTCGGCGCGTGGCGGGCGATGACGCCCGAGGACTACGAGCGGGACTTCGGCCTCGCCCGCGGCTACGCGCCCTCGTTCGCCGGCGGCCCGCTCAGCGCCCTGCTGGGCCGGCCGCCCGAGCTGACCCGGTACCGCACCGCGGTCCGCGGCCTCTACCTGACCGGCGCCGGCACGTTCCCGGGCGCGGGCGTGTGGGGCGCCAGCGGCCGCAACGCCGCCCACACCGTGCTCGCCGACCGGCGTTAGGCGGGCGGGAGCTTCCCCGGGTTGAGCAGGCCGTCGGGGTCGAAGCGGCGGGCCGCCGCCCGCACCTGGCCGAGCCGGTCGTGGTGCAGCACCCACGTGTGCGGGTCGTCGACGTCCACCTCGACGTGGGCGAGGGCGTCCATCCCGGCGTACAGCGACGGCGTGTCGACGAACCGGGTGAAGAGCATCCCGACCCAGGTGCGGGACCCGCCGATGTCGAAACCCTCCAGGTGCACCAGCGAGTCGGGGACCGTCGCGGCGACCTCGGCGCGGCGGTGCACCAGCCCGCGGCCCATGCACTGCAGGTGGGTCAGCTCCGGGCGGAGCTTGCGGACGCGGTGGGTGACGTGGTTGTACGACAGGGAGGCCAGCAGCGCCGGCCCGTTGGCCCGCACGTCGGTGACCGTGCCGCCGTGCCCGGCGACGATCCGCCCGGCGGCCTCGACGCTGCCGACGGACACGATCGCGCGCAGCGACACCGCGCCCGGGGGCATCGCCGGGTCGGCGGGCCGGTAGGTCTCGGTGATGCCGGGCTCGTCCAGGGAGACCAGCCGCGGCGTCGGCGCGAGCTCGAACAGCGCCTCGCCGGCGGCCGCGGCCCGTTCGAGGGTGTCGAACGCGGCGAACAGCGCCGTCCACGGCACCGCCGGGCGCAGCGCCACGGTCGCGCCCGCGATCACTCCGCTGACACCGAACGCGTGCGCCATTGCGGTGTTCTGCGGATACGGTACCGCGTGCAGGCTCGGCTCGTCGGTGCAGGCGGCGACGCGCAGCTCATGCAGGTAGCCGGTCCAGATCGCGCCGTTGGCGAGGGACCCGGTGCCGCCGGAGCCGCCGGCGATGAACCCGCCGAGCGTGCTGCCGACCGTCGAGGGCAGGATCGCCAGCTCCTGGCCGGTGGCCCGGGCCGCCTTCTCCAGCGCCACGAACGACGCGCCCGCGTCGGCGCTGACCGCCCCGTCGGTGACCCGGTGGATCGTCGTGGCGCGGCTGGTGTCGAGGACCATCCCGCCGTACAGCGGGATCCCCTGCCCGTAGTTGCCGGTGCCCTGCCCGCGCGGGGTGACCGGGACGCGGTGGCGGTGGGCGAGCGCGACGGCGAGGGCGATGCCGCTGGCGTCGCGCGGGAACACCACGACGTCGGCGACCCCGCCGGGCAGCAGCGGGGCCAGGACCGGGCTCATGTGCGCCCAGTCGGCCGACGCGGAGAGCCGGCCGGCCCGGTCGCGGCGGACGGCGGCGGCGCCGAAGGCGTCGACGAGGTCGTCGGTCAGCCTGTCGACGGTGGCCGGTGGCAGCGGCTGCGCGTCGCCGGGCAGCCGGGCCGGCTCTCTGGCCGGCTCCCGGCCGGGAGCCCGGTGGCTCCCGGCCGGCGCGGTGGCGTCGGTCATTTCAGGCCGATGGACGGGTCGATGAACTCGTTGGTGGCCAGGTCGGCCGCCTTGATGTCGGGCTTCATCTCCTTGTTCTGCGCGGTGAAGATGGGCTTGGTGATGTCGATGAGCGACGACAGCCGGCTCTCGTCGAAGTTGCCGATCGTGGCGTCCTTGCCGTTGCCGACGATGCCGAGCGCCTTCATCTGCTTGACGCAGTTGTCGGCGACGCCCTGGCTGTAGGTCCAGCCGTTGTTGTACTTCTCGACCAGCTCCAGGATGAGCTTGTTCGTGGCCGCCGGGTCGGTCATGAAGTCGACCTGGGCCTGCTGCATGATCGGCACCAGCTTCTTGAGGCAGGGCGCCAGCTTCTCCTTCTCACCGGTGCGGATGGCCAGCATCTGCTGGTAGAAGTCGAAGCCGGCGTCGGCGATGAGCTGGAACTTGACCGGCTTGCCCCACGCCTTGATCTCGTGCTCGTAGATGTAGGGCTCGGCCGTGGCGAAGCCCTGCTGGGCGACCTTCCCGGCGCTGGCGACGAAGTTGGCCGGCGCGCCGTCGTAGGAGCCGTCCACCTGGGCCTTCTTCAGGATGCCCTTGCCGGTGAGGTAGTCCATGTAGGCGGCGCCCTGGAAGTACAGCACCTTGGTGTCGGTCTTGCCGATGTCGGCGATGCTCTGCCAGTCGGGGTGGGCGTCCGGCGCCCACATGATGATCTGCGGGCTCTTCTCCAGGCCCGCGAACACGCCGAGGGTCGGCTGGGTCTTGGACAGCGCGATCGCGTCGTCGCTGCCGCCGTAGCCGAGGGTGATGGAGGTGTCGGCGTACATCTGGGCGGCGACGTTCTGGAAGCCGATCGCCGGCCCGCCGGCGCGGATCTCGATGTCGACGCCGGTGTCGGTGCCGTCCTTGGCGACCAGCGCGCCGCTGACCCGCTTCTTCTCGGCGTCGATCTTCGGGCCTGGGCCGACGAGCCGGTAGGTGCCGCCGTGCTCGCTCTCGGGGTTCCAGTCGGTCTGCACGACGATCGTCGACGGGCAGACGCTCGCCAGGTCGTAGGCGGAGCCGGCCGAGGCGGACGGACCGGCACTGGCGCCGGCATCCGTCCCGTCGTCGGAGGCGCACCCGGTGAGCGCGAGTGCGGAGGTGGCTGTGAGCGCGGTGAGGAAGGCTGTCCACTTCGAACGGTTCATGCAACGCTCCCTGGGGGTGGGTTCGAATCAGCCGCGGCTGGCCTGGTACCACTTGCCGACGACGCGCCGGCCGAGCCAGCCGAAGAACAGGAACACGGCGATGCCGAGCAGGCTGGCGAGGAAGACGGCCGCGTACATCTGCTCGGACTGCAGGCGGGCGCGGTAGACGTCGATGAGGATGCCCAGGCCCGGCTCGCCCTGTTTGAAGAACAGGTCGCCGACGAGCGCGCCGATGACCGACAGGCCGGCCGAGATGCGGAAGCCGGCGAACATGGCCGGCAGGCTCGCCGGGAACATCAGCTTGACCAGCAGCGTGAGCCGCCCGGCGCCGTGCAGCCGGAACAGGTCGCGCAGCCCGGCGTCGGCCGACTGGAGGCCGAACAGGGTGTTCGCGATGATCGGGAACAGCGCGATGAGCACGCAGACGAGCAGCCGGCTGGAGAAGCCGAACCCGGTCCACTGGGCGATCAGCGGTACCAGGGCGAGGATCGGGATCGTCTGCAGGATGACGACCCAGGGGTAGACGGAGATCTCCAGCCACTTCGCCTGGCTCATGAGGACCGCGGCCGTGACCCCGACGACGATGGCGATCGCGAGGCCGAGCAGGGCCACCTCCGTGGTGAGCCACAGCCCGTGCATGAGGTTCTCGAGGTTGCGCGGGTCGAGGAAGCCGACGTCGACGATCTCGTGCGGCGGCGGGAGCAGGAAGCGGCGGGCGTCGTCCAGCACAAGGTAGGAGATGACGTACCAGCCGCCGATGATGAGGGCGAACACGCCGACCGGCGGCAGCGCCCGCCACAGCCGCACCGAGCGGCGGCGGGGCGGCGCGACGGTGCTCAGCGCGACCTTCTCGGCCTCGGCGACGGTGCTCATGCCTGCGCTCCGCGCAGCTGGTCCGAGATCTCCCCGCACAGCGCGGCGAACTGCGCGGTGAAGCGCAGCGACGGCGCACGGGGGTACTCGAACGGGATCGTGACCTCGGCGCGGATGCGGCCCGGGCGGCCGGTCATGACCAGGACCCGGGTGGACAGGAACACCGCCTCCATCACCGAGTGGGTGATGAACAGCGCGGCGAAGCGCTGCAGCCGGAACAGGCTCAGCAACTCGTCGTTGAGCCGCTCCCGGGTGATCTCGTCGAGCGCGCCGAACGGCTCGTCGAACAGGAACAGCTCCGGCGACAGGGTGAGGGAGCGGGCGAGGGACGCCCGCATGCGCATGCCGCCGGACAGCTCGTGCGGCATGTGCTTGTCGAAGCCGGCGAGCCCGACGAGCTCGAGGGCCTCGGCGCAGCGCCGGCGGCGTTCGGCCTTCGGCAGCCCGTGCAGCTCCATCAGCAGCTCGACGTTGGCCCGCACGGTGCGCCAGGGCAGCAGGGTGGCGTCCTGGAAGACGTACCCGAGCCGGTCGGCGCCGACGTGGACCTGCCCGGCGCTGGCGGTGTCGAGGCCGCTGGCGATGCGCAGCAGGGTGCTCTTGCCGCAGCCGGACGGCCCGACGACGGAGACGAACTCGCCGGGCGCCACGGCGAAGTCGGCACCGGTGAGGGCCACGGTGCCGTCCTTGAAGGTCTTGTCGACGCGGTCGAACCGCAGTGCTGCTGTCGTCGCGAGTGTCACGGGGCGGTCAGCTCCCTTCGAGCGATCGTTCGGGCGGTGCGGGGGGTTTCGGCGGTGCCGGGGCTCGGGGCGGTCACGGGG
>NZ_JAHYSG010000006.1 GCF_022095675.1 Dactylosporangium sp. AC04546
GCGGGAGGGCGGGATGCGTGTCGCGCTGGTAGCCAACCCCGTCGGCGTCGACGTCGTGTCAGCGACTGCCGCTGGACGCCGACACGCTCTTGTCCGGCACGACTGCGGAACACTTCACGTGGCCGAACTGCTCGGTGCATGGCCGGATCGTGCTTGATCGCAGGTGCCGCCTGCACTCCCGTACTATCGGCGATCGGAGCAAATCTGGGGTGGAACGGTCGCGGAGGTGCTGATGCGCGGGTTCGGGGACCTGGAGGCTGCGATCATGCAGCAGATGTGGGGATCCGCCGAGCCGGTCACGGTCCGTGACGTGCACACCGCTCTCACGGTGGAGCGGCCGTTGGCGTACACGACCGTGCTCACCGTCATGGACAAGCTGTTCCGGAAGGGTTGGCTGCAGCGGGAACGAGACGGCAAAGCGCACCGCTACGCTGTCGTGATCAGCCGGGAGCAGTACGGCGCCAACCTGATGCGTGAGGCCCTGACCGACAGCGGTGACCGTCAGGTGGCGCTGCTGGACTTCGTGCGGCAGATGACGCTTGAAGAGGCCGTCGCGCTGCGCGCTGCGCTGGACACGTTCGAGCGGAAGATCTCCGGCCGGTGACCGCTGTCCTGGTGGCCGCGTTTGCGGGGCTGCTGCTGGCGGGCGGGCCGCGCCTGGCCAGGGCGGGCACCGCGACGTGGTCGTCACCTCCGGCGCGCTGCGGAAGCTCAGCGCGGACGAGCTGCGCGCCGTCATGGCGCACGAGCGTGCTCACGGCTCCGGCCGGCACTACTGGATGTTGCGCGCCGCCCGCATGCTGCACCGTGCCTTCCCGCGAGTACCGCTGTTCCGCCTGGCCGAGGACCAGGTCTACCGGCTCGTCGAACTGCGTCACAAGGTCCAGTACCCAGCGACGGCGCGAAGCTAGGTCGTCGAAGAGCCCCGACGTTGGTGGGCGGCGGCGGTTGTTGGATCACCCGCCGCCGTCACGATGGGCCGTGGGGCGTCAGTTTCCGGACGCCGAGCTCGTTGTCTGCGCCGCCGTGTTTGCTGCGCTGCTCGTCGACTCGGTCGCCTTCGTCGAGGCGCCCGCCGTCGACGGTGGCGCCGACGATGGCGGTTGCGATGAGGCCGGTTGCGACGATGGCGGTTGCGACGATGGTGGCACAGACAAGGGCGGTCGCGACGACGGCGGCGCTGAGGAGGGCGGCGCCGACGTTGGCGGCTTCGAGGTTGGCGGCTTCGAGGTGGTCGCAGACGGCGAGGGGTTTATCGTGGTGGAAGTCGGGTTGGGCGGTGGCGGCGTGGTGTGGTTGGGCGCCGGCACCGCGGGGAAGATCCGCGAGGCGCCGAACAGCCGGGACCACCGGACCGGCGAGACCTTGACCTTCTGGCCAGTGGTCGGCGCAACCACCATCTTGCCGTTACCGATGTAGATGCCCATGTGGTAAATCGAGCGCCAGTCATTGAGGTCGTTGGCGAAGAACACCAGGTCGCCTGGGAGCAGTTGGTCGCCGGGCCGGTTCTTCGTCGGCCGGATGTTCGGTGTGCCGTGGTACATATCGTTGGCGACGCGCGGGACGCGTGCCCCGACCTGCCCGTAGGCCCAGTACGCCAGGCCGGAGCAGTCGAACGTGTTGGGGCCTTCGTCGCCCCAGACGTACCAACTCCCGATCTTGCTCATCGCGTAGCTCAAGGCCTGGATGGCCTTGGGGTTGGCCTGCATGCCGTCGATGATCGGATTGGCTGGGAGGCTCGGACCGCCAAGGCTCTGCTCGTATTCGTCCTGTGCCGCCTCGATCCGCAAGACCGCGGCCTCGTTGTCGCTCTTCAGCTTGAGATACGCCGCGTTCTTGGCGTTGAAGTCGGCGTCGATTGGCGTGTAGACGCGCTGCGAGGTCTGTACCGTGCTGCGGGCGAGGTCGACCTTCTCCTTGGCGGCCGCCTCCTCCTGCTCGGCGCGAAGGAGGTCACGGGCGGCTGCCTGCCCGCCCGGCTGGCCGCCGAGACCGGGGACAAGCAGCTCGAACTGGTGGACATCGTGCGCATATTCGTCGAGTGGGCCGAGGCCGGCGGCGCGCTTGTAGGCGTCGGCGGCCGCGGAATCGGCCTTGCTACGCAGGTCGGCGACACGTGAGGCGGCCAGGCGGAGCTTCTCCTCGGCGTCGGTGAGCGTGGCCTGCGCCGCTTCGAGATGCAGCGATGCCTGCAGGCGTCGTTGGCCGAGTGCTGTGACCGCGGCCTCAGCGGCTGCCAGCTGAGCCGCGAACGGCCCGTGAAGCGCAGACGTCGAGATATTCGCCGATGGCACGGTGGCCGGCGCGGCGCTCTGACCGGGCATGACCAGGTCGCCTGAGACGATCGGCCGCGAGCCGGTGTCCGGAATGCTCTGCCCCGGGTCGGCGGAGGCGGGGCGAGCGACCAGCGCACAGAGCATCGTGCACACGACAGCGGCGGCGACGAAGGGCCCACGCCGGTATCGACGAGGCTCGCGAAAGGCGGGCTCGACGACCTGATCCAGCGGCTCCGGGTCCAGTGGCTCTGGTGTCCAGTCATCGCCTGGATATGCCGTCCTCAGCACCAGCCCGTCCATCGCCACCGTCCCAGTCGGCTAGCCATACCTGTTGGTCGATCATCGCCCGATCGATCAGTCGGTCTGCCGCCCGACCGCACTCTTGCCACCTTTCTTACCTCACGTAGGAGATCGGCGTCGAGTGGTGATCGATGTCAGCTTCGTCGTCAGCAGGTGAATGCGGCTGGAACAAAGGCTTCGAGAGCCGACTCTCCCGCAGTGCATGAGAACTGGATGCGGAACAACGGGTACTGTGGCATCATGTCCTATTCACAGTAGGAGATGGCGGAGGATGAGCGTTGAACAGGCAGGCGAGGAAGCCTTCGCCCCGCCACGGCGGGCCACAGTCCCGTGACCCGGCCTCGTCGGTGATCCGCGCCTCCCGTCCAACGGCGCGGCCGCCCGCAAATGGAAGCCGGCGGCGGATCGCGACGGGCATCGCCGTGGCGGTGGTTGTGACCGCCGCGCTGCTGGTCTGGCACCGCTCGGCGGGGAGTGGCGATCGCGCCGACGCCCATGATGCCCCCGCGCATGCCGCGGGCGGTTCAGGGATCGGTCATGTCCACGCTCTCGCAGTCAATCCAGGCGACGGTGGGCTGTATGTCGCCAGCCACACCGGCCTGTACCGGCTTGCCGGGCACCAGCCACTGCACCGGGTCGGTGACCGCCAGCCGGACCTGATGGGATTCGCGGTAGCCGGGCCGAATCACTTTCTTGCTTCGGGTCATCCGGATCCGCGTGACGGAGGCCCGCACAATCTCGGGCTGATCGAGTCGACCGATGCCGGCAGGACCTGGCGCACCCTGGCGCTGGGCGGTGATGCCGACTTTCATGCTCTGACGGTCACCGGCGACCGGACGTACGGGTACGAGTCGCACGGCCGCACCCTCTACACCAGCACCGACCGGCGAAGCTGGGACACCGTGGCGGTGCCTGCGGTGCGTAGCCTGGCGGGACACCCGCAGCATCCTGAGGTGCTCATCGCCGCGGCGTCGGCCGCGATAGTCATGTCCGTGGATGGTGGCGGGACCTGGAATCCCGTGCCCGGTGCACCCGCTGCGACGCTTGTTGCGTGGGGTGCAGCGGACCAGCTGTGGGCGGTGGACGCCGCCGGTAACGTGCACCAATCAGCCGATCAGGCCGCCAGCTGGACGGCGACCGGAGCGGTGACTGGGGCGGTGGACGCGGTCGGCGCGAACGGTACCGAACTGTATGTTGCGTTGCGTGCTGGCGACATTGTGAGCAGCGCCGATGGCGGCCGGACCTGGTCTGCCCGTCATACGCCGTCAAGCTGAGCGAAGATTCCTCATGAGGTGGCGGGTGTCGCGGTGCGGCTAGCGCGGTTTCGATGTCGCGTGCCTGACGTTGGTGGAGTCCGCACTCTCTGCCGTCAGGCACGCGTTGTGTCAGCTGCGGTCCTGAGTGATCGGTGGTTCCACGTGGCGCAGAGTCCGTGGCCCGGCACGGCTTGACGTAAGCAACGATCGTGCCTAGTAGCTGGTGCTGTGCTTCGAGCGGGACTCCCATGCCTTGCCCCAGCACACGTTGGCCGAATCCCCTGTGCGTGATTGTGTGCTTGCCTTGGTCGCGGAGCGCAACGACGCGGTCGCCAAGGGAACAATTGCCACTGGTCATCTTGATTGCGTGCCTCACCTTCTCTACGGTGGGGCACGGCTTGCTTCGGCTGTCGGCCTTCTTCCCTCGGAAGGCCCCGAAGCGTGCGCAGCTGCATGGCCGCCTGACCGGCCGGAAATCCATTGGTTGAGCGATGCGTTCGCGATGCTGATGGCTGATGTCGCGCTCGAGTTCCGGTCGAGTCCTATCGGCGGTAGG
Source organism: Dactylosporangium sp. AC04546 (assembly GCF_022095675.1). Taxonomy (GTDB): domain Bacteria; phylum Actinomycetota; class Actinomycetes; order Mycobacteriales; family Micromonosporaceae; genus Dactylosporangium. Next base: position 4,389 of record NZ_JAHYSG010000006.1, read on the forward strand.
AGCGAAGGAGTTACTCGGTGAGCAGGACCCGCTGCAGTCGTTCGACCGTTGGCAGGCTGTTGGTCCTCGCCTCGGCCGTCCTGGTCGGACTGCTGCCGGCCACCACCGCGCACGCGGAGCCCTCGCTGCCGGAGGTTGAGAAGCAGCTCGACGAAGCGTGGGAGAAGCTCGAACCGGTCATCGAGCAGTACAACAACCTGCACAGCCAGTTGCTGGAGAACCAGAAGAAGGCGGCGGCGCTGACCGAGAAGCTCAAGCCGCTGCAGCTGCAGGTCGACGCGGCCATGCGGCAGGTCGGTGGCATCGCGGCGCAGCAGTACAAGTTCGGCCGACCGACCGCCCTCACCGTGGTGTTGTCGCCGGGCTCCTCGCAGGACATGGCGGAACGACTCGTGTTGCTCAACCGCATCGCCAAGGCCAACGCCGACCAGATCGCACAGGTCGCCTCGCTGCGCGACCAGTACGCCGCCGACCTGCAGAACGTCGACGCCCTGGTGAAACAGCAGCAGGCGCAGGACGCCGAGCTCGCGGCGCAGAAGAAGACCATCCAGGCGGAGGTCGACCGGCTGCAGGCGCTGCGGAACAGGCTCGGCGGCGGCAGCGTTCCGACGAGTTCGCTGTACATCGGCGCTTGTCCGGCCGTCTACATCGGCGGTGCGGCCGGTACCGCGGTGAAGACGGCGTGCGCGCAGATCGGTAAGCCCTACGTGTGGGGTGCTGGCGGGCCTGGCTCGTTCGACTGCTCGGGTCTGACCCAGTACGCGTGGAAGGCCGCGGGCGTGTCGTTGACCCACTACACCGGCGCTCAGTGGAAGCAGGGCACCGCGGTGAGCAAAGCAGACCTTCGTCCAGGCGATCTGGTCTTCTTCTACAGCGACCTCCACCATGTGGGGATGTACGTCGGCAACGGCCTGATGGTGCACGCATCCCGTGCCGGCGTACCCGTCAGGATGGCGCGCATCGACCAGATGCCGTACATGGGTGCCCGCCGCCCCGGCTGACGAACGCTCGAGGCGGCGCACCCTGCTGCGAATGCGGGTCTTTCCAGTCAAGGGTCGGCGACGCCGGCCGATGGCAACCATGCGGCCCGTTCGACGGTGCACAAACTGTCACGCCCACGCCGGCTGCGCTCGTTGCCACAGCTGCTCACGGTAATCTACGATCACCAGTAGTAGGTGACTGGCGCAGGGGAGTGGCGTTTGTGTGCGGTGTCTCGATTGCTAGGCGCGCGAACGTCTGGTTCACCGGTCGTCGTCGGCGAACGCTAGCGTGATCCCGTGTCCGTCCTGGATTCCCGCCAACTCGCCATCGCCTTCGGTCGGCAGCTCAAGCACCACCGCCGAGCTGCTGGCCTCACCCAACACGAACTCGGTGAGCGCGCTGGACACAACCGTTCGCACATCGCGGACCTCGAGAACGGCAGATACGTACCGACGCTCTCTACGGCCTACGTACTCGCCTGCGCCCTCAGCGTTCCGTTGTCGACGCTAGCGCCGGACGACCTCTGGCCGGTTGCTCCGTTGCCCTCGGTGTCCAGGGACTGACGGCCGATAGCCGGAATGGCGACTGCTCACGGCAGCCCGAGGCCAGACATTGCAGCTCACTGTCTACAAAGGACCCAGCACCGGCAGGTGATCTTGTCGGATTGGTCCAAGCGTCCGTGGCCGCGGTGAGCGGCCGGCACCGGTGTGCAGGCGCGGGCGAGGATGCGGCCTCATCGGCATCGGCCGGCGCGCACAGTTCCGCGAAATGATCGGTGACCTCCTGCTAGGCAGTGAAGGCCAGGGCTGCAGCTTCGCCCTCGCCGCCTTCGGCACCCACCACGCACGGCAGACGCGACCCGGCTGACGACAGGTCTCGCGACAAGATCCGACCTTCCCTCGTCGAACCGGACCTTGACCCTCGCCACGCTCTCCGCAAGCAGCGCCGTCGCGATGAAAGGAGCTCGATCAACGGCTCAAGCTCAGGAGGCGGGACTATCTCGCCGCGTCCGGATGGGGGTGCGATCGATGCTGGGCTCTGGCATGCTCGCTGCGTGGATGCCAATGTGCTTCGAGCAGGGGACGCCGACCGCGAGCGGGTGGCGGAGCGGCTTCGCGTGGCGCTCGATGAGGGGCGACTCAATCTCCATGAGTACGACGAACGTCTCCGGGACGCGTATGCTGCCAAGACATATGCCGAGCTTGACGCATTGCTGGTCGACCTGCCCATGACCAGGTCGGACGCACAGACGCTGGCGTTGCCGGCATCGTCGGGCGCGCTGGCCGGGGCGGAAACGACGTGGCAGCTGCGTCCGGACAGTGGCTACGCGGGCGCCACCAGGCGCTGGCTGGCCAGCACGTGGGAGTCGTGGATCAGGGCGAACGCTGTCTGCGTCGCGATCTGGGGCACCATGGCTGTGCTGTCGGGCCACGTGAACTACTTCTGGCCCGGCTGGGTTGCCGGTCCGTGGGGAGCCGTGCTGCTGGTCCAGACCGCCAGAGGCATGCTGAGCGGCGAGCCGCAACGATGGGCCGCGAGGCGGGCCCGCAAGGAGGCCGAGCGGGAGGTACGCCGCCGGGCAAAGGGGGAGACCGGCAGCTGACGGGTCGTGGGACGGACCGAAGGCCACGCGCAGAGCCGCTTCCATGTAGCGTCAGCAGTCGAGGACCGACTCACCGCGACGTGTGCTCGCCCTCACTGCCGTCCTGACGGCAGTGTTCGCCGTGTCGTCCTGGAGCGTCGGCGGACTGGACCCCGATGAGCTGCCGCGAGACCTGTCGCTCATGGCGCTCAACACCCTGCCGCTGCGCGCATTTGCTCACCACCGCGGGACCGGACGTTGCCGGACAGGTGCGGTATCGGTTCCACGACCTGGTTCGGTTGTACGCGCGCGAGCGCGCCGAGATCGAGGACGCCGCCGCTGAGCGGGCCGAGGCCCGGTCGCGGGGCTTCGGCGCCTGGCTGGCGATCGCCGAGCGGATGGCTGTGCACATTCCCGGGCCCTGCTACGCGCCGATCGGTGGGATCGCGCCGCGGACGACCGTGGACTTCCCGGCCGAGGAGATCGATCCGCTGCTGTGGTTCGACGCGGAGCGGGCGGCGTTGGCGGCGACCGTGCGCCAGGCGTGCGGACTGGGCCTCGACGAGGTCGCGTTCGACCTCGCCGGCCGGCTGGAGAAGTACTTCGATGTCCGGGGCATGTACGCCGAATGGCACGCGACGAACACCCAGGTGATCGAGGTCTGCCGGCGGCACGGCAACCTGCTCGGGGAGGCGGTCATGCGCCGAGGCCTCTCACGTGCCACCGGTCGCCGGCCAACCGCGTTTCCCTCTTCGGTAGGGAGCGGGATTTACCGGGTCGTTATGCCGGTTCGACGGGGAGCCAGAGCTCACAGGTAGCGGTGCTGAAGTCGTTCGTATGCTCGAGCACCGCGACGATCTCCGGACCTGGCCGCAGGCGCCATGGGTTGGAGGGGAACCACTCGGTTGCGGTCGTGGCCCAGGTCTTCTGCAGGGTCTGTGGATGCGGCCCCGCGGTTCGGATGACCACCCATCGGCCGGCCGGGACCTCGATGATGTCGAGGCCGCCGGGGACCGGCGTATCCGGGGACACGGCGACCCCGTGCAGGTAGGTCAGCTCGCTGCCCTCGGCGCGGTCGGGGTCCAGGTCGTCACTGACCGCGAGCAGGCCCGCCGGCTCGGTGTCGCCGAGGGCCTTCAAACGCAGGTGCTCCTGCGTTGGCAGTGCGGTGATGTGCTGCTGGATGTGCGGGTTGATGCCATGGTGGACCAGCGAGACGGGGGCAGCGTGCCCCACGAGCCGGAACTCGGGGTGGTCGACGATACGGGTGTCCATGCGTTCGCTCCCTTCCACGGTCAGGCGGAACCTGAGCTGTGGTTGTGTGCGAAGGGGGCCTCCGGCGCGGCGCACCTCACCAGGGCCGACGCCGTGGACCGTCCGGAACGCCCGCCCGAACGCCTCGGTCGAGCCGTATCCGTGCCGGACGGCGACGCTCAGCAAGTCCTCCTCACCGCGGATGACATCGGCGGCGGCGACGGTCATGCGGCGGCGGCGCACGTACTCCGACAGCGGCATACCGGCCAACGACGAGAACATCCGGCGGAGGTGGTATTCGGTCGTGCCCAGCGTCCTGGCCACGTCCTTGACGTCGAAGTCCCCGGTCAGGCTCTCCTCGACGAGGTCGACCAGCCGGTTGAGTGCCGAGATCATGAAGCCTCCGTCCGATGTCAATCTTGCTCGAAGACGCGCCGGTCGCGCCCGGTAGCTGTGACCCGATCCGATCATGACTGGCACTGTCGCGGCACGGACGCACGCTTGGAGGAGCAAGGAGGCGCTCGGTGACGACCCGACAAAGGCGGTGCAGAAAATGTCGGGTGATTGGGAAAGTGTCGCCGCACGATAACAGCATGGACGACGCAACCTTGGTGTCCCGCTTTCTTCGCGACGGCTTCGTGAAGTTGGAGGGCGCCGTCGCGCCGCGCGTGGCCGCGGACTGCGCGCGGCTGCTGTGGCGAGAGACGGGCTGCGAGCCGGACGATCCAGCGACGTGGACGCAGCCTGTGCACTGGGTGGCCGGCATGGCGCAGGGGCCGTTCGCCGCCGCACCCAACTCCCCGTTCCTCCATCACGCCTACGACCTGCTCGTCGGCGCGGGACGCTGGCAGCCGCGCTACTCACTGGGCACGTTCCCGCTGCGCTTCCCGCACGAACAGGAGCCGGACGACGCGGGCTGGCACATCGAGGGGAGCTATCTGCCGGAGGGCGAGAGCTGGTACTTCACGAATGTGCGCTCCCGGGGCCGGGCGCTGCTGATGCTGTTCCTGTTCAGCGAGGTCGGCGATCAGGACGCCCCGACCCGGATCCGGGTCGGCTCACACCTCGACGTGCCGAAGGTGCTGGAGAAATACGGGGAGGACGGGGCGAGCGGGCTGGCCGTAGCGCCCGATCTGGTGGCGGCGTCCGGCCATCGGCCACTCGCCCTCGCCACCGGGTCCCCGGGCGACGTCTTCCTGTGCCATCCATTCCTGGTCCACGCGGCGCAACCACACCATGGGGTGCGGCCGCGCTTCATGGCCCAGCCGCCGCTGATGCCGGCCGCGCCGTACGAACTGGAACGGGCCGACGGCGCGTACTCACCCGTAGAGAGCACGATCCGTCGGGGCCTCGGACAGGACACCCCCGGTCCGGACGGGGACGGCACTGACCGCAGCGCCCGGTAGACATACTCAGGCTCAGCGACCGCGCCAGCAGGCCTGGGCCTGATCGCTGGGGCACCCCGCCTGGCCGCGGCCAGTGACGACTGCCGTGTGATCGCCCCGCACGAGCGGATCGCCGAGGCCGCTCGGGCGATCCTTGGCCGAAGGCACACCGGCCGCCCCTCGTCCCTGCGGCCCGATCCGATCATGTGCCGACGCTGTTGCGGCACCGACGCACGCTTCTCCCGCGACGATATCGTGTGAGCTCGACAGCTCGTCAACATGCGTAAGCGGAGAACACGCTCGGCGGCTGCCGAAGGCGTCGCAACAGCGGTGGTGCCGGAACTCGCGAGCATCGAAGTTGGCAAGATCTCGCTGGCTCCCCGAACCGAGGTCGATGTTCCGTACGCTCGAAGCAGCTGACGAGTTGCGCGTCGATCGCCGCGATAGCGTCTGTGATGATCCGGCGGGCGGCCGGGCCGACGATGGCCATCGACGACAGGTCGGCGAACGTGCTCGCGTAAACAGCGACCTCGCGGGGCTGCGTGATCGTGAGCAGCGCGGCCCGGCACCAGATCGCCGAACAGGTAGGCACCGACGCCGACCGCGCCGACCGCCCCGCCGGCAAGGCCGACGCCGAGCCTGAGGACGGTGCGCCGGTTCAGGTGCCGCCAGCGCAGCCCTGTGCTCGATTCGCCGGCGGCCGGCGTGAGCCGTGCGGGCGCCGCGTCCCGGGGCGTGGGCAAGCCCGTCGTCGCCGATCCTGGTGACGAAGTCATTAGCCCTGCGGTCGGCGACGGTGAGGTCGGCGCCGATGCGAACGGCATGACCGGCTGAAAGCCCGTGGGCATCGTTGCCGGCGACAGCGGTGCTGGCTCCAGCGCCCCCGCGGCCAGGATCACTTCCAGCTGATCGACCACCGTCGGCGGCAGTCGGAGGGCATACTGCATCAGCGTCGTGATCAGCGGAATCCGGGTCGACCCACCGGCGAGGAAGACGCCTGCAATCTGCTCCCGGGGAATCCGCGACTCCTGGATGACCGCTACGGTCGCGTCGACGGTGCGGTGCAGGAGCGGCGTGGCATCGGCCTCGAACTCCTCCCGGGTGACCTGGATGCTCGTCTCCAGCAGCGGTACGTGCACCCGCGCGCTCGGGTGCCGCGACAGCGACTCCTTCATCTCACGTATGTCGTCACGCAGCTGCAACAGACTGCGCAGGCCGATCGGATCGGTCGGGCCGGTCAACTGCTGCCATAGCATAGGGTCGGCGGCGCCGGCGGCCGCCGCGATCCGCCGCAGCAGCACGTCGTCGAGGTGCAGCCCGCCGACGTCGTCCAGACGCCGGTTTGCGAGCGGTTCGAAGCCGTCCGGGGTACGCCGGACCAGGCTCACGTCGAACCGGCCGGCGCCGAGGTCGTACACCACGAGGCATTGACCTGGATCCAGCCGCTTGCCGAGCACCGCCGTGAAATACCCCGCGGCGGCCACCGGTTCGGGCACGAGCGTCGGTTGCGGGAGCCCGGCCTGAGCCGCCGCCTCCACGAGCACCGCCCGCCGGGCCGGATCCCACGCCGCCGGGTACGTCATTGTCACCGCGAACGGCATCTGCCCGGCGAGGCGCAGGGCTTCGTCGCGGATCCGGGCCAGGGTCGCGGCGACGAGCGACACGACCGGATTCTGGCGGCCGGCCAGCACCACGTGCCGGTCGTCGATGCGCCGCTTCGGGTTGGGCTCCAGCCCGGCCGGCGTGACCTTAGCCTCGCGCACTGCCGTCGACGATGGCAATCTGGTCGACTGGCCGCCGCCGTACCGGGGCCAGGGCCGGCAGCGGCCCGAGGGTGTCGATGACCCGGTGCGCGGCGGAGTGCGACACCCCGAACAGCAGACCCATCTGCCGCATGGTCAGGTTGGTCCGCCAGTACACGGCCACCAGCAGCACCCGGTCGGCCAGGCCGCCCATCGGCGATCGACTCCCCACCGCGCTCCGCCACCAACCGGACCAACCTACGGAACTGGGCAGGCTGCATTCCGGTGAAGGGAAAGATCCACTCAGGCCGGGCCGCGGAGATCACCTGCACCCAGAGATCATCGACGATTGCCCCCAGTGGACAGGGTCGGGGTTGGGAGATGTCCCTTAGTTGCTCAGCGTATTCGCCGTCGACTGCGTTGGCGCAGGCCGGACAGTAGCGCAGGATCTTCCAGCACAACCGGGTTCCGGGAGCGGACAGCACCTGTTCGCCCTTGGCTTTGCAGTAGAGTGCGGCGGCGGTGGGCTCGGGCACCAGGATCAACCGATCGCGGTCATCGGGCAGGCCCGCCGCCACGGCGGCCTTGAACATCAAATCGTTGTTGTACGGGCCGGCCGTGATCCTTCTTGTCCACCTGTTTGTCGAATATCGCGGTCGCCTCCTCGTTGTTGACGACGATCTCCGTAGGGATCATGCCGATCTCCGCGGCGGAGGCGCCGGCCTTGGCGCAGTCCTGCACGAGAGCGGCATAGGTCGGGGAGCTGAGCGGGACGAGAATCGGGTCGCCGCCGTCCGGGCGGAAGGTGCGCTTGGCGCGTTCCCAGCTGTGCAGCAGCGCCCTACCTGAAGACTCGCCTGAGCACCTAGCTGGCGATCCAGGGCGTACGCCTGCTCGTGCCCGAGCGTCCCTCCATCGCCGTCCTCACCGGCGCCGTTCACTTCGCCTACGGCGCGTCGACTTTCGCCAGCTGGCGGGCTCCGTTTACCTGCGGTGTCGAAGTCAGCAAACGGTTCCAGTCCGGAGTTGATTCGACGGCGCGCCTGCTCAACGAGGGAGGCCGGGCCTCGGTGCGCCGGTTCGACACCTTCGTACGGATCCGGCAACAGGTCACCTCGAGCGACCTGGTCACCAAGCGGTACCGCCCGATGAGAGCCAAGGACCTTACGGTCAGGCTCAAGCTGCTGTCCTGCCCCCGCCCAGACGTCACCTATCCCGACGAGCCTGATGTCACCGAAGTGGCGACCATCAACGTGGATGTCTCGGACTCGATGCACCTACCGCTGGCGCAGCGGGGCATCGAGGTCACCATGAGGTTCGAGCAGAGCCAGATCCACGTCACGGCCCGCACCACATTCAACGGCCAGCAGCAGGTAGTGAACATCGTTTGGAGGCCGACATGGTGACCGAGGCCGACGCGAGCCGCACCCCCGCCGGAACCGACGGCGCATCGCCGGTCGCCGTACCCCGCATCATGATCGAGTTTGGTCAGCGCGGGACATCCGTCTCCCTGAACGAGTGGATGGCCTGGGTGAACCAGGTCTTCGCCGACCTGACCGGACAGGTGGCGAGGCTCCAGGCCGAGGTGGCGCAGCTGCGCTCGCTCTTGCCGGCATGCGCTCCGACCAACGCGGACCCTGCCGCCGTAGACCCAGCCGCCGTGGACCCGGCCGCCGAGCAGGTGGCCGTGACCGCGATAGGTCAGGCCAGCGCCGCCACGAGGCCCAGAATAGGCAGCGAACGGTCCACCGCATGATCTCGGCCACGGCCCTACCGCTGCACTCGCGCGTTCGCCGGCCCGCCGCCGTGCGGCCCGCGAAGTCCTCACGCTGCTGCTCCGCCGCCGCACATGACGCACGGGCCACCCGAGAAGCTGTCCCACTTCGGCCGTGTCCGTCCGAAATGTAGGCGCGCGTACACCAACCGCGATCCGCGCGCTCGTGCCCAATGCGGTGCGGATGCGGCCGGGTGTTCGAGTCGATGTCCGGACTGTGGACGGCAATTGGCAGGCTGCGAAGTCGGCTGTCGATGAAGGTGGTGGCTGGGAATGGGTGACGACCCAGGCAACGTTGACATTTTGGTGTCCTGGCTGGATGAGGGACGTTCTGATGTACCCAATCCGAGGAGTCCCAGCTCACAATGTGTGCGACGGGTTCTGGATCAGTACAGGCCACCGGCCCGGGTAGGTTCGGTCCGTGGATACTCCGACACCCGCGCCTGGCTGCGAACCGTGCCGGATTGGGGCGGAGCTGGCGCCATCCGGAGCATCCGTGCTGCTTACCCCCAACTGGTCGGGCAACGGCGCCGTCGAATGATCCAACCGGCCCTGGTCGTCGTGCAGACCCGCCGGCACCGCAGCGCGCTCACCGAACTCGACGACGCCGAGGTCGCGGATCTCGGCCGGGTGGCCCAAGCGGTCTCCGGAGAGATGCAGGAGATCACCGGTGCCGCCCGGGTCTACGTGTACCTGCTGAATGAAGCCGAGCCGCCGCACGTGCATCTCCACGTCGTCGCGCGGCTACGCGAAGACCCGGTGGAGCTTCGCGGTCCTGCGCTGCTGTCCGCCGGCGTGCCCGCCGGCGCCGGATTTCCGCCCGAGTCCGCCCTGACGATCCTGGCCGAAGCCCGGCGCCGGCTGGGTATCTGACGCCGGTTCACCAGCCCCAGGCGTCCTCCGGCTGGGGCTGGGTCAGCCGGAGGGCGATCTCCTGCCACACCGCGTTGCCGGTCTGCGGTGCGGCGGTGCCCGCCAGCCGCCACGCCTCGAGGGCCGCGGTCCGGCCTCCGTCATGCCAGCGGGCGACGCCGAGGTCCAGGACATCCCGGGCCACGCCCCAGCTCCACCATCATCGTCTTGCAGGTGTGCCGCCGCCCGTGCGGCGTCAGCCCCGGCGCGATCGGCGCCCAGCAGCACTCGGCGCGGCCCGCCGCATTGCGGCCCCGGACCGGCACCTCCGGCCACGGATCGGCCAGCAGCGGCACCGGCCGTCGCGGCTGCGGCGCCTTCGCCGGATACAGCCGGTCACCACCGATTGGAACAGCCACGTGGCGAAGCCGCCCCGGCGCCAGTGCGGCGCGGTCGGCCCGTCGATCGCCCCGCTGGCGTAGCCCAGATCCGCGATCGCCTCCTGCACCCGTAGGAGGGTCGCCGCCGCGACACCGTCCCGGCCGTTGAGCACCGCGACACCGTCCCGGCCGTTGAGCACCGCTGACACCGTCCCCGTCGACACACCCGCCCGGCGGGCCACGTCGGCTAGGCGCGGCCCGTCCTGGCGTATTGCCTTACGCGGGCGGGCGGTGACCCCGGAACACGTAGCGCAGGCCGTGACATGGGCAGGGCGTCGGCGCCGTCCGAGTCACGCCATCGGAGCGGCCATCCCCGACACCGGCGACGGGTCCGGGCACGGCGGCGAGACCGGCCTGTGCTTCACGCATCAGCCGTGGGTCAACCCACCCTTGCAGTTGACGCCGGGGGCGCCGGACCCGCGTCTCCGCACCTGCGCGGACGCCAACGCACACGGCTACGGCCCGTATTACCAGGGCGAGACCGAGTACAGCTGGTACACGGACCACGACGGTGACGGCATCGTCTGCTAACGCCGCTGAACGCGCCCGCGGATGCCGCAGGTCCGACCGGGCGTCGGCTCGCACACCCCGGAATCATGCCGCCGATCGTTCATTGTGGAGTAGATCTTCGGTTGCTGACACGGCGTACCGCCGATGATGTTATCGGTTGGTGACAAGGGTCGAGGACATCTTCCGGCGGGACACCCCGGAGACCGGCCAGGCACAGGCCGCCGCGTTGCTCATGATGGGCGCGCGGCTGTCCGGTCTGACCGACGTGGCCGACGACGCCGCCGGTGACGCGTTCGGGGTGCCGCGGGTGACCGAACTGCCTCGCCCGTTCCGCCGCAGGGACGCCGAGTCAGTGCTGGGCCGACTCTCGACGACGCCGCAGTTCCAGGGCAGAGCCGCCACCCTCGGCGTTGCCTCCTCGGCCGAGGCGCGGACGACCCTGTGGCACGCGGTCATGCGAGGCAGCGCGGCGGAAGCGCAGGCTGCGGCGGCCACCCTGATCCACCTGGGCCTGACGGTCGGAGCTCCAGCCGCGCGGGTGGCCGCGGCGACGCAAGTGCCGCATATCAGCGGCGAGGCCGACCCGGCGGCGATGGCCATCCTGCGAGAGGCCCTCGACGGGTACGACGAGGTGGTGGCGGAGATGGCGGCCACCGGGCTGGCCCAGCTGTCTGCCGGCGCGGCACCGGCGGGCGCCCGCGAAGCGCAGCCGCCGGGCCGAGCGGCGGGGACCGGCCCCGCGTCGATGATCGCCCACGGGACGTGGTCCCGGCTGCGGGGCACGTGGTGGCGTCCGGGCGGCGACCTCTTCACCTACCTGCGCGGCGGCGCCTCACCCGAGCTGTACGCCAAGAGCGACTACTTCCGCTGGTCCAGCGCGTACGACAAGGCCGCCCGGATCGCCGCGGCGGCGGACCTTAAGACCTGGCTGGCGGCCCGCCGCCTCGACGGTCTCGAGACCGTGTACGCCCACAGCCACGGCGGCAACGTCGTGCTGGAGGCCGCCGCCAACGGGGTGCGGGTCAGTCTGCTGGTCCTGCTGAGCGTGCCGGCCCGGCGGCGGACGGCCGCGGAGTGGTCCGCGATCCGGCGCAACACCGGCCGGATCGTGAGCCTGCGAGTCGCCTGTGACGTCGTGGTGCTGGTCGACCGGTCGCGTCAGGTGTTCCCTCGGGAGTACGTCCACGACCTGGGCACCGTGCCCAACCTCATCTTCGACCACAGCGCCCTGACCCGCTCCGTCACCTGGCGGCGGAACGACCTCGCGGCGCAGGTCACCTACGAGCGCGGCATGGTCCGCTGAGCTGAAGGAGTGCCGATGTGGACCTGGGAGCGACTGCGGTCCGGCCCGGAGATCGACCAGCTGGCGGCGGCCACCCATCAGCTCCGCGCCGTCGCGGTCGACGCCGGCGTGGACCTCACCCACCGCCCGCTGCTGCGCGACACCGGCTTCGCTGACCGGCTGCGGTCCCGGCTCGACGCACCGGTGACGCTGACCGTCGTCGGGCAGGTGTCGGCGGGGAAGTCGTCATTCCTGAACTCACTCTTCGGCCGGCGGCTGCTGCCCACGTCCGGGCGGCCGACCGACGGGGTGGTTTCGGTGCTGACGTACGCGCCCAACACGGCCGCCGAGCGTGCCGAGCGGGTCCTGCTGGACGGCAGCGTCGTCGGGTTCGGCTCCATCGACGAGGGGCGGCGGTTCGTCGACCGGGCGCACACCAGCGCCGCCGAGCACATCCGCACCCGTGAGGTCCGCTTCCACCTGCACGATCCGGTGCTTAACGGTGTTCGGTTCGTCAACACGCCAGGGTTGGGCGACAGCCTGGAGCAGTTCGAGCGGGCCGCGCTCGACTACCTTCATGAGGACGAGTCCGACCTCATCGTGTGGCTCTTCTTCCCGGACGCGGCCGCCAACCGGGAGGAGCTGGCGACGTTCACCGCCGCCCTCGCCCGCCGCCGCGACGCCGTTCTCGGCATCGTGACCCGCACCCTGGACGGCCGCGCGGACGATCCCGCCTTCGACCCCCACGCCGACCCCGACCTGCTGGCGGTGGTCGCCGAGATACGTGCGCAGCTCGGCGTGTACCTGCACGACGTGATCCTCTACGACTGCCCCGTCGCACGAGACCTCAACCACCGGCTGCGGTCCGATCCGGCGCTGGCGCAGGACCCGGCGTTCGCGGAGGAGGCGGCACGGTGCGGCGCCACCCAGGTCGATGTGGCGCTCGGCAACGCCGCGCGCCGCCCGGGGGCCCGCGTCGCATCGATCCTGGGCCGCTGCCGATCGACCGTCGACCAGCTTCTGGAAGATGCCGAGGACATCGAAACCGCGTTGACCGCCAACGCCGCCAGTTGGAGCGAGCGGCAGCGCGCGTGGCTCGCCGTGATGCGCGACGTGGTGGCGCCCGCCCGCACCCGGTTGGAGGGCGACCTCTCCGCGGTGGCCGACACCTTCGGCAAGGAGATGGCCGAGGCGCTCGGCTCGGTCACCGCCGACGTCCTGTCCGATGACTTCAAGCTGGGCCGGGTCCTGCTCAACCGAGCCGGCACGCTGCTGCACGTCGCGCGGCCGCTCGGCGAGGTTCTCACCGAGCGGATCACCAAGGAGCTGACCGTCCACCTCGAACGCGACGACTTCGACCGGCGGCTCCAACGGGAGTACCTCCGCCGGGTCGAGGCGTGCCTGTACGACCTCCAGGCGGAGCTCGAGGTCGCCGGCACCCCGGAAGCGGGCCGGCCCGAGGCCGTTCGCCGCGATGTCGGCACGGTCCGCGGCGCCACCCGCATGGTCGACAAGGGACTGTACGCCGCCCTTGGCCGCGTGGTCACCGCGCTCGTCGGTCAGGTCACCGCCGCCCTCGCCAAGGCCAGCGCCAAAGCGGCGACCGAGGTGGTCGCCGACACCGTTGCAGCGCCGGTGGCCACAGCTGTCGCCGGAGCGGCCACCGCGGCCACCACCGAGGCGGTCGCCGCCAGCACCGCCCAGGCGGCGAAGGCCGGAGCCAAGGCGGGTGCCGCGGCCGCCGTGGGCCGTGTGCTGACCGTCGCCACGCTAGTGATGGTGCCGTTCGACATCCGCAAGTTCATCTCGGACTTCGAGGAGGGCCAGGAGTCGTTGATCACCTCCCTGCGGGCCCGGTTCCTCGCCGAGCAGAGCCGGTACGCCCGGCAGATCTCCAACCAGCTCCACACGCTCGTCGACGGCGTCTTCGACGAGCTGTCCTCGGTACTGCGGGACACGCTCGCGCCCGACGAGGCGGCCCGGGCCGGCCTCGCCGACCGTCTGCGTCGCGTCGAGGCCGCGCGCCGCGACCTCACCGCGCTGGCCGCCGCGTTCGGCGCGACAGTCAGGTGAAGGCAACCGCGGCCCAGGAGACCCTCACCGCTGCGTCGCTCCTGCTGGAGCAAACGGGTGACCCGGCCGCTGCCGGCCTGCTCCACGAGCTGGCCGAGGTGCGCCGACGCTGGGCGGAGGAGCTGCCCCAGGTGGCGCTCGTGTCCGGGTTCAGCGGCGGCAAGACGTCGCTGGTCAAGCACTGGTTCGGGTTGCCGGCACTGCCGGTCGGGCGGACGGCGACGACCGCGGTCGCCACCCGCGTGGCCTTCGGCGATCCGGACCTCGTCATCCTGCGGTTCCGCCCCGAGGTGGTACTGACGCTCGCCGACCCGCTCACCGGCATCGACCGGAGCGCGGCCGACGCCCTGCGGACGTGGGCGCAGGAGGGTGACGCCTCGTTCCATCTGGCCGACGGCGGCGTGGCCGGCCCGGCGGAGGTGGTCGCACTGGTCGACGGGGTACGGGCGGTGGAGCGGCCGCTGCACCTTACGGTGCGCTTTTCGCCCCGCCCGGACGACGCGGTGTCGCTGGCCTCGGTACCGGGGAACTGGCTGCCCTGCCGGCTCACCGAGCCGGCCCTGGCCCTGCCCCTGGCCGAGGTGGTCTGCCACGCCCGCCATCCGGCGCTGCGGCAGGTGACGTTCATCGACACCGCCGGGTACGGGGCCGCGACCGCGAACCACCGGGAGACCGCGCGGACGGTGCTGGGCCGGCTACCGGATGCGACGATCGTGCTACTCGACGCCCGGCAGATGGACGGGGTCCGGTCCCGGGAGGTCCTGTCCGAGGTCTGGCGCGACGTCGAGACGGAGCAGGACGCGGCGGCCGTCCTCGTCGGACTCACCCACTGGTCAGCGCTGATGCGCAGCGAGGCCGACGACCGCGACGTCCCGCCAGGCGGGACGCTGGGCCAGACTCTGCTGGGCGAGAAGATCCGGGAGCTGCACCATCTGCTCCATATCCACGGCCGCCACCGCCCCTCAACCGTGCTCCCCCTCGAACTGCGCGATCCGCCGCCCGACCTCAGGGACGCGCCCGGCGCGATGCTGGCCGCGGTACTCCGACAGGCAGCCAGCCGGTCGACAGCCCACCGGGCGCGGGTCCTCACCGGGCTCACCGAGCGGGTCCGTGCCCACCTGCGGGCGGCCGCCGGTGCCGCCGAACGCGAGCGGGCACAGCTGCGGCGGGCCGCCGACGAGGCGGACGCGGCGCGACGCCGGGTCGCCACGCGGATGTCGGCGCTGGTCGAGGCACTCGCCCGGGCCCGGTCGGCCGTCGAAAACGCGCTGGCCGCCCAGGAGCGGTCGCTGGTGACCGCCGTCGCCCTGGCCCGGACGCGCAAGGAGCTGCTGACGCTGGTCGCGGAGCGCTATCCCGAGGCGCTGGAGACGGCGACGGATCAGCTGAGCGAGACCGTCGCTGACCAGCACCGGCTCATCACCGCCCACCTTCCGGGCGCCGGCATCCCGCTGCCCGACATGTCCCTGGACGCGCGGAAGCAGGACCGTTTCGACCGCGCCCGCGACAGGGTGACCGGTTTTGGCTACCGCAGCCGCAGGTTCGCCGACCTCGGCGTCCGCTCGATCCACGAGTTCGCCAAGGCACCCCACGAGAAGGTACGCCAACAGGCGCGCCGCAACGCGGCCGCGGACATCAGGGTCCTGCGTCACCGCGCCGACGACTGGCTCGCGGACCTGGACGCCGCCGCGGCCATCCACCTCGCGACGCTGACCCGTGAACGCCAGAGCACGGCGGAGACCGCCGCGACCCTGGCCGCCGAGGCGGAGGCAGCCCGCGCCGAGGCCATCCGCCTCGACGGTCTTTTCCGCCAATCGCGCCGCCTCGGCCAGTACACGTAGCCCCGGACAGTCGAGGTTCAGCTCCGGGGAAGAACTCGGTCCCGGGGCGTTGCATGTACTCCATCGCCGCGGTGAAGCCCGGGTCGCCCAAGCGTCGCTCCATCTCCTCGGGCGTGGTTCGCGCGGCATTGGCCTTCAGCACCTGCACTGCAACGCGTAGCCAAAGGCCCTGCACGCACACCTCGATGGCGTGAGTGTCTCGTCGAGCAGTAGCGCGTCGTGATGCGCCAGGGCCTGCGGAAGTTTGGCCGACTCTGCCCATACGAACCGCAAGTAGCTCGCCGTCTCCCGCGGCAGCGCGTCGGCGCCCGAGTGGATACGTACCTCGAAGGTCAGCATCGCTGTCCACTCGCCGAGTTCGGTGCCGAGCGGATCCTCGACGTGCTCCAGCGAGAGGAACCGCGAGGTGGCGACTGCGGTGAACGAGCCGTCGGCGATCGGATCGGCCAGCCCGAGTTTGCGGGAGAGCAGGGCCTCTACTGCGAACGACTAATCTGGCTCGGTGTTGGGCGCCGCGACCGATCGATACTGCCGGGCCGATCACCGGGTTGATCGGGCTCGCCAGATCCGGAACGGGCAGGTGGCCCGTCAGGACGGCGAAGAGCTCGGCAGTCAGCCGCAGCTGACGGGGCTCGAACTACACGTCGTTCCGATTCACGCAACGCTTGTCGGACAACGGCATCCTGCCCTCCCTGGGTTCCGTCGGCGATAGCTACGACAACGCGCTGATGGAGAACTTCTGGTCCGCCCTGAAGATCGAACTCGTCTACCGCACGAACTGGCGGACCCGGGACGAGGCCGAGAACGCGATCTTCGCCTACATCGGCTGGTACAACACCCGCCACATCCAACGCGAACTCGGCTACCGCAGCCCAGACGAATACGAGACCGCCTGGCACCGCCAGACGAAACCAGAGAACCTCACGACTGCCCCAGCCGGAGGCAGGTAACCACCGTTCCATCAAAGCGGGGGAAGCTCATGGTGACGTGTCGGCTGACCTCAGCGACCCGCAAGTCTGGTCGCGTCCGGACTAGCTCGAGCACGGCATAGTCCGGCAGTGTGAGTCCGGTCCCGACCAGCACGACTCGCTCAGCGTTCGCGCGGACGCGGCGAGCCAGCCGCCAGACCGCCGCTGCCATCGGCGCCGCTCCCACCGCGTCGGCGTTAGCCGGCGGAGTCCCGTTGGCGCTCATCGGCGGCAGGCTCTGACAGCGCGCGCGATCCACTGCCGCCACCTGCGCCGGACGACCCGGCGATGCTTGCCGCCGCGGTAGCGAGGCTGGACGCGTCCCGCCAACTGCCTCCATACGACCGTGGACTGTTCCGTTCCGGACATCCGATTCCTCCGGATCGATCGATCCCTGACACTCGACCGCAGTCGAGAGCCGGGCGTTGTCGGCGATCAGTTGGAACTCGAATCTGCCTGTTCGTGGCCGTGGCCTGGAATGTGCGGCAGGGTGTGAGGGGGTGTCACCGCGAATCTGGTTATCGCGACAAGCGGAGCTACGCGGGTCGCGAAGGATTCGTCAAGGAGACAGACCACTAAACCCTTGGAATAGATCGTCTAGACCGCCCGCACCTGGGGATCATTTGGGGACCAGCGCGCGCCCGAGCTCAGCACCTGTTCTGGCCGGCGTGATGGCGTTCGTTCTGGGCGCCCGTAGCGCGGCGTCGTGGTGATCGACCCGCCGCCGCCCTCTTGCCCCTGGTTGGGTGAAAACTTCCATACGTTCTTCAAGCGGCTCTGGCGGGGCGCCGACCCGAGCGTGGCACGCCGAAGCCTCGGGCGTTCCCGACTGTTAACGCCCGAGGCTTCAGTGCTGTTGCATACCTAGGGTTATCCGCAGTTAAGAACCGTTGATCCCCGTAGCGATGCCCCCGTGCTGGATCGGTGTCCGTTGTGCTCGACGGTTGCTGTACATCCGATCACCACCGGAACACAACGCGATCGCGTCCCATGTCGGCCGGGCGAACTGAGCAATGGCCGCGACGACACCCTGAAACCGTGTTCAACCATGATCGGATGCACGCTCACGCCGATGAGCGCGCACCTGCAGAGCGGCGCACCGATAGGCCGGCTCGACAACCAAGGACACCACCACGTAGAACTACATTCGAGGCTCACCACCTGGGAAATACCTGAGCGCAGCCCCGGGGAATTGCGTGAGCGACAACACACCCTCAGCCACCCACCCGCGTTCGGGTCTGCGAGCGTGTGTCTGGACAGGGAGGTGTGGTGGAGGCTGAGGAGTCGTTCCATGCGTATGTGTCGGGCCGTTTGGCGGCGCTGTCGCGGATGGCGTACCTGCTGTGCGGTGACCGGCACACCGCGGAGGATCTGGTGCAGGCGACGTTGATCAGGGTCGCCCGGCACTGGGAACGGGTGAGCGCCGGCGGCGATCCGGATCCGTACGTGCGGCGCGCCATGGTCAGCCAGCATGTGTCGTTGTGGCGCCGGCGGTGGCGCCTTGTGCAGCTCACCGAGCGGCCGCCGGAGCGCCCCGTGCCCGACGCCGCGGACACCGTCGCCACGGCGCTGGCGGTCCAGGCCGCGCTGGCGACGCTGACCCCCCGGCAGCGGGCGGTGCTGGTGCTGCGGTACTTCGAGGACCTGACGGAGACGGCCACCGCCGAGGTGATGCGCTGCTCGGTGTCGACGGTGAAGAGCCAGACCCGCGACGCTCTGGCCGCGTTACGCGTCAGAGCGCCCGAGCTGGCCGACCTGGCCCAATCGACGGAGGTGCCGTCATGACCGTGCCGTTGCGTAACACGATGCGTGAGCTGGGGGAGCGGATGTCGCCTGCGCGGTTGCCCGAGGATCTGTGGCTGCGTGGGAGACGGCAGCGGCTTCGGGGCAGGATCGTCGCCGTCGTCGCGGTGGCGCTGCTGTGTGCGTTCGTGGCCGTGTTGCCCGGGCTGCACCCCGAACCCCAGCCGGCCGACGGCGGCCCGGTCGTCCCCCGCAGTGTTGGGCTTCCCTACGATTGGCAGGCCACGGTCGACATGGCGCCGCCGGGCTCGGCCACGGTGCTGTTCGGCGGCGACAGTTCGGGGTTGACCGGCGACCTGTTCGAGGAGGAGGGCGACAAGATCGCCGTGCTCGGCCGCAACGGCGACTACCGCGTGCTGCGCTATCCGGGGGAAAAGCAGCGAGCCGGGCAGGACGTGCGGCTGTCGCCGGACGGCAACCTAGTCGCGCAGAGCATGCTGACCGGCGGGCCGGCCGGGTGGCTGGTGGTCACCGATCTGCGCACCGGCCGCAGCCGCGGCTACAGCGGTGGCGAAACAACCTGCTGCGCGGTGGTCGTGGCGTGGCGGCCGGACAGCGGCGCCGTCCTGGTCCTGCAGGACCAGGTCGGCGTCAGCTCCCCGCTCGACGGCCCGCCGGTGCGGTACGTCCTGGTCGACCTGGCCAGCGGCGCGGTGACGCCGGTCGACGACAAGCTTCGGTGGGACCGCAACGCCTCGGCCTGGGGGGCCGCGTTCGCCCCTGACGGCCGGGGGTTCGTCGCGGCGAGACCGGCTGGCAAGGGCACCGAACTGCGCGGCTACGACGCCACCGGCCGCCGGCTGTGGACCCGCGACCTCGGCAGCCGACGACTGGCGGGCTCGGGCGCCTACACCTCGGACAGTTCGACGGTGGCGCTGCTGACCGTCGACGACTGCCCGTTCCAGTGTGACCACGACCAGCGCGACGCCCGACGGTGGCGGGTCTCGTACATCGACGCCGCCACGGGCACCGACCGCGAGGGGCCGGCACTGCCCGAGGTGACCGGCGCGGCGGTGCGGGCGCTCGGCTGGCACGGCGATGCCCTGGTCGTCGTGCAGTACCAGTCGGAGGACGACGTCACCGCAGCCACCACCGACGACACAGACGCGTGGGGGACCCGGCACGTCCGCGTGCTGGCGCTCCGACCCGGAGCCGCTGTGAACGTGGTGCTGGAACCGCCGGCCGACGTCAGCTCCATCGACATCGCCCAGGACCTGCTCCGCAACGGGCGGTTCGACGGTCCGGTGCCGGCACCGGCGATGCTGCCCGCCCGCTGGTCGGTCGTCGCGCAGGAAGCGCTGTTCGTGCTGTGCCTGCTGGCACCGGTGGCGGTAGCGGTAGTCGTCTTCGTGAGGGTGCGGGCGGCTCGCCGGCGTCGCGTCGCCGCCGGATGACAGAGCGCCGGCCGGGCAGTGCCTGCCCGGCCGGCGCTCTGTGCTCAGTGGGTCAGGTCGATCAGTAGCCTGGGCCGTAGAAGTTGCGGCACGGGCATCGAGGGTGGCCCCAGATCTCTTGCTGCCGCCAGGGCCGCAGGGTCAGGTGGGTGCCGTGGATGACCGCCCAGCGCCGCGGCCGGTACCAGGTGTAGCCGATCATCATCCACTCTTGCGGGTCCATCAGTGAGTCGACATCCACCATGTGCGTCCCCGGCCAGTTGGACTTGTGGTAGGCCGAGAGATACGCGCGTCTCGCGCCTTTGCCGTAGGGGTTCGGCTCGTCCGCGATCCAGACGCCATGGGACCTGCCGTTGTAGACTCGGCCGCAAGGCTTCCAGATGATCTTGAGTTTCGACCACGAAATGCAGTCCATCTTATTGTGTCCTGTGACATCCGAGCAGCCGACCGGCTGTCCAGAGCAGTAGTCGTACCTGTTCGCGCTGCCCCGGGCCACCGGGTCGACCGACAGGAAACGTCCGGTGGCCGGGGTGTAGAGCCGGGCTCCCATCAGCACGATCCCGGTCGGCTGGTCCGCGGCCCGCAGGGCGGCGCCCTGCCACGCGTACCGCATGGTGCCGGTCAGCGTCGGGTTGCGCGGCGTGCCGTATTCGGTCGTCTCGCTCGTGGCCAACGGCGTCGTGCCGGTCGCGGCGACCGACATGACCAGGTTCCCGGCCAGGTCCTGCAGCTGCCACACGACGTCGGTGGCGCCGCCCGCGCTCGTCGTCAGCGCGGTCATTCCGCCGAGACCGATGATCGGGCGGGTCGAGACGCCGCCGCCCTCGTCGGTCCACGCCGGTATGTCCTGCGCGCCACCGGTGTAGTGGTTGACGTGGGTGTTCGTGCCGTCGTTCCATGAGGCGACCCGGTCGGCGTTGACGTCCAGGGTGTAGCTGTTGGTGACACCGTTCTGCGTCAGCGACGCCTGTAGGTCGTTGACGTAGTACCCGGCGGTGATGTTGCCGGCGCCGGGCGTGGGAGAGTCGGCTGCCGGGACGGTGGTGCTGCGGCCGAGCGCGTCGTAGGCGTAGCCGCCGCCGGTGACCCGGCTCGCGGTGTCGTAGGTCCAGGTCCGGCTGCTTGTTGCCGTGGTGGTCTGGCAGGCGCCGCCGGCGCCGGGGCCGTACATGGTGAAGGCGGTGCGGTCGGTTGCGGTGTTGAACCCGTAGGTGCGGACGGAGCACTGCCCGTCGACGGTGTCGTTGACCGTGGTGAGGCGCTGGCCCGCGTCGTAGCCGAAGGTTTGCGCCGACAGGGTCGACACCTGCGCCGACAGCAGGCCGCCGGCGCCAGGCTCGGCGCTCTGCGTGAAGAGCGTGCAGTCGGATTGGCCGCAGCCCGCGCGGGTGTAGGTGACGGCGACCTCGGTGCCGCGCTCGTCACGCTTGTGGACCACCCCGATGCTGTTCGGTCGGCTCTCGGTGGCCAGCGCGCCGTTGGCGTCGTAGGTGCCCGTGAACGTGCCGGCCTGCGAGTCGACGACCTGGGTGGGCAGGCCTCGGTTTTCGCCGTTCTGATCGTAGGTGTACGTGCGGGTTCCCTTGCCGTCCGCCACGCTGGAGACCCGTGAGTGCAGGTCGTAGCCGGTGATTGTGACGTTGCCCGTGGCGTCGGTGTACGACGTCACCCGGCCCAACGTGTCGAACACCGTCGTCGACTGTGCCGTGACGGTTCCGCCGCTGTTGAGGGTCTGGACGTTGACCGCCTGGCCGGTGGCCGTGTCATAGACGTACCGGGTGGTCGGCAGCGCCGTGCCGGTGGCCGCCGTGACCGCCACGGTCCAGATGCGCCCCGCACCGTCGTACGTGGTCGTGGTGGTGCGCTGGACACCGGCCGAGGTCCGATCGGTCAGTGTCGCGGGCTGGTCGAGCAGATCGTAGGTGATGACGGTGTAGGGCAGTTCGGGCCCGCTGGCGGGTTGGCCGCCGGGTTGGGTTCGGCAGGGTAGCCCGGCCCACTCCGGGCGGCCGCCGCATTCGGCGTAGGTGCTGTTGGCCGCGGTGCTGTAGTAGATCGTGGCGATGGTCGAGGGCGTATTGGTGGCGCCGCCGCCGGCCGGCTGGGTCACCGAGGTGACCAGGCCCGTCGTGGCGTCGTATGCGGTGCTGGTACGCAGCGCAAGCCCGGCCGGGTCCTCGATGATCTGCACCGGCTGGAGCAGGGTCCAGTCGTAGACGGTCCGCTTGGTCCGCAGGTCGGTGTCGTGCTGAGTGCCGTCCGGGTCCCAGTAGCGCAGCCCGGTCACCACCGTCGTGGCGAAGTTGTGCGCCGCGGTACCGACCGGGATGCCCTCGTCGTATGTGGTCAGTGTGAGGTCGCGGGCGTCCTTCGTCGTGCCGTTCGCGAGCCGCACGCGATGCAGCGGCCCGAGTGTTGCCTCCACCCGCCGCCCGTCCGCCGAGTATGTCGTGAGGTTGGACTTCGACCGGGCCAGGGCCGCCTCGTCGGTGGCGGTGTCCGTCGCTGAGGCGGCCAGCGCCGCGGCCCGGTTGACCGCCGTGAGCGTGCGATTCATGTTGCCGAAGTCGTCGAACCAGGTCGTGTCGATGTTCCCGCCGGGCGCGACATGGTTGACGCGGCGGCCGTTCGCGTCGAGATAGCTGACCGTCGCCCGGGTCCACGAGGACGGCAAGGTACCCGCAGCCTGGTTGCCGCCAGGCGCCTGACCGGGGTCGAACACCGCGGTGGCGGTGAGCGCCGGCGAGGTCTGCGCCCAGCGGGCGATCTGGCCGGCCGACAGGTCGTACGGCGCCCCCGCCCCCGACACCGGCACGTTGTACACGACGGTGGTCACCGCAGTGCCGGAACTGAGCGCGGAGCGCGTGACCGTGGCGAGGCGGCCTGCGCCGGCGTCGCTGGGGATCGTCGTGTATCCCAGCGTCCACGGTTCCTGCGCGATCGGCGTGATCGTGGCGATCGTCCCGTCGGCGTTGTACGCATACGTGGTCCATAGGTGGGTGGCGCCGTTGTCCAGGCGCGGGTCCCACTGCGCAGTGAGGCGGCCGTTGGCGTCGTAGACGTAGCCGGCCACGGCGACGGTCCGCATCGCCGAGGTCCCCGGGTCCCACGCGGTCAGGCTGATCTGCGTGACCCGTCCGGCGAAGTCACCCCATCCGGCCTGGGCGGTACCCGTTGCGGTGGTCGTCGAGGCGTAGGTGAACGTCAGTGCCCGGCAGCCGCGGACCAGGGTTGTGCACGTGACGCCGGACGGCACCGGCGCGAGGATCTGCGTCGGCTGGGTCACGGTGGCGCCGTCGACGGTCGCGGTCTGCCACGAGATCGCCGTGGTTTGCCCACTGCCCGGAGACGTCACCGACGATACCGTGTACTGGCCCGCCGGCGCCCCCGAGGTGCGGCGGAACGCGACCGTGTCCCCGTCGTTCTCGCTCAAGGTGTAGGTGTCGGTGCCGCTGGTGTAGGTCAGCGTCAGCGTTTCCTTGCCGGCTTCCGGGGCGAACGTCGTTGCGTTCGTGGCGGTGAAGCCGATGGTGGATCCGTCCGGAACCTTGACCTGGATGAGCGAGCCGTTGACGACCAGCCCGGCGTAGGGCACCTCGCCGGCGGTGGCCGTCGATGTCCAGCCAGGACCGAACATGTGGGTGCTGTCGAACACGCCGGCCTGTCGGCTGTTGAACCCGCGCGAGACGGTCAGGTTCGTGCCGTAGGAGGTGACGTTGACGTCGACGTTGGAGAGGCTGTATGCGCCGGTCAGCAGGTTGACCGAGCCAGGCCCGATGTCGGTGCTCTCGGCGTCGGCCCGATCGGGGTCGAGGGTGAACCGCAGACCGGGCGTCGTGAACGACGGGGTGCCCGCCGCGCCGTTGAAGGCCGCCCGGACCTGCAGCGGGCCGCCGAGTGCGGTCGCGCCGCCCAGAGTCACCCGGACGTTCCAGTTCAGCGACGGGGTCAGCGCCGCGGTCTTCGCGACGGGCCAGGTGACCATGCCGCCGCCAGCTGTGTAGGTGACGTCGGCCGCCGGGATCGTCCTCCACACGTCCGTGTCGGCGCGGCGCCACTGGAACGTCACGCCGGTAGCCGCGGCCGGGCCGGTGGCCTGCAGAATCGTCGTGGCGGCCGCGATGGTGCCGACCGTCGGACTGGTGATCGAACCAGAGCCGACGTAGAACAGGTACGAGCGCACGGGTGACTTGTTCCCGGCGCGGTCGACCGCCTGCACGTACAGGGTGTGCGCACCGTCCGTAGACGGTGTCACGGACACGGTGGCATTGCCACCGAGCGACGCCGCCGCGATCGAGGTGCCGGGCGACGGGATGTCGAGGTCGTAAACGTACGACGCCACGTCGGTGGTGCCGCCGGGGGTGAAGGTGAAGCTGGCTGCGGTTCCGGCGTACACGGCCGGGGTGCCGGCGCTGTAGGTGAATACGACCGCGGTGTCGTTGTTCAGGCTGGGGGTCTTGTACGAGTACTGCGTGGCGCTGGTCCCGTCGGCGTTCTCCATACCGGCGAGCGCCTCGGAGCCCTGCTCGTAGGCGTTGTCGATGCCGGAGTAGTTGAAGGTGACGGTGCCGCCGGTTTCGCTGAACAGCACCTCGGCGTTCTGTCGCCGGGAGGCGAACCCGTACTGGTAGGGGTTGTTCCATTCGATGAGGAACTGCCGGTTCGGTGCGGTACCCAGCACGGCGGTGCGGACGCTGGCGTTGGCGTCGACGACGAGGTCCTGTGCGAAGACGTACACCGCTGCGTTGGGGTCGGCGCTGTTGGGCAGTTGGACGATGTCGTCGGGGTGGGAGCCGTTGGGGTTGACGAAGGACACCATGCCGTTGGTGTCGACCCAGGCGGTGCTGTAGGTCTGGCCGTAATAGGTGATCGGAAACGGCAGGCTGAGCTGCTCGACCGCGTCGTCACCGGTCAACGCCAGCGTGGTCGTGCCGGCCACGTATGGAGTGCTGACGGTGCTGGCGGTGTAGCCGCTGAGCTGCCCGGTCCAGGCGTCCTCCGGGAACGTCGTCGATGACACACCTGGTTGGGTGCCGGGTACTGTGGTGTCGACGGTGAACTCGCAGAACGCGGTGTAGGCGCCGGTGGTGCCGCCATCGGTGCCGCGCACCCGCCAGCTGTAGGTACCGCTGTTGCTCATCGCGCCGGACGGCACGGTGGCCTCGAAGGTGGAACCGGATGTCTGCGGTCCGACGGTGGTGGAACTGATGAGGCTGCCGCCAATAGTCCACCATTCGAACGTCGCCGAAACCGGCGAACCCTCCGGGTCGGTCACCTGCGCTTGCAGCTTCGGCTGCGTCGTGTTGACGTATGGCCGGCTGGAACCGGTCAGGCACTCGGTGGACGGATCGGTCGACCGGGAGGTGACCTGCGGGGTGCCGTTGAACGTCACCACCGCGTACGGAGGGTTGGCCCCTTCGGAGGAATGGAACCGCTTCCACGACAGGTGATCGCTCTCGTTGCTGGCCCGTAGGCCCATGGTGAGCACGCTGGAGGTCGACCCCAGCTGGAAGAAACTGGTTGCCGACGCGGAGACCCAGCCGTCGTTACAAGAGGAGCTGAACCCCTTGGTCTGGGTCGATGTGCCGTGCTTCGTGTTCCACGTCGGCTGGTTCGTCCAGCGGGTGGCGGTGGACACCGACCCTGTGTCCCATACCTCCCAGGCCGCTGCCGTGCACGACCACGAGTGGTAGTTCCACAGGTAGACCGTCGCGGAGTTCACCTGCGCGCCGGCCAGGAACGCCGTGTCCCACGTCAGGTAAGACCGGGCCGTCCACGACCCGCCGTCGTCGGAGAAGCCCAGCTTCAGATCGGTCAAGCCGGACTGGTCATCTACCCAGCCGGTCTGCACAAACGTGTCGAACGTCGGGTAGATCGAGGGGTCGATCGTGATCGGGTACGCCAGGCCCGGCGACGCCAAGAACTGCGGGTCCGGATTCAGCTCCAAGGTGATGTTCGCGTCGTGCTGCACGGCGGACAGTGCGACGCTGCCGACCCGCAGGTGGTCCAGCGACTGTTCACCGATCGTGGCGTCCCACATCGACGGCGCCGGGATCCGGCCCGCGTTGTTGCCGTCCTTGGTTTTGAACAGCAGGCCACCCGCGCCGTCCGGCGACACCGTGAGCTTCGGCGCCTTCAAACGCAGGGTCAGCTTCTCCGACCTCGCCAGCGCCTCCTGGGTCTTGACCACGAAGAACTGCTCGTAGCCGGTCCGGGTCGACTCGATCACCAGATCCACGCCGTCGAGCACGTCCGCGTACGTGGCCCGGGTTCCTTCGACGGTTGGGTTCGGCAGCCTGCCCTGCCACTGCAGGCCCACCGCGTCGTCGCCGGAACCGAGCTTCACGAGCTCGTGGTCACCATCGCCGGCGGCGCCGGCAAGTTTCAACCCACGCGGGTGCGCCTTCGCCGACACGCCGCCATCGGCGTCGACCTGCAGCGAAGCATCGATCGGCTTCCAGCCGCCCTTACCGTCACGCATCCGCACCGGCCCGGCGTGCTGCTCCGCGGTCAGCGAACCATCAGCGTTCGCCCATACCTGCAGCGTCTCCGACCGCTCACCAGCCACCTCGACCTTCCCGCCGCACCACCGCGCCGTCAGCAGCGCCGCGGCACGATCCGGACGCTCGGCCGGACACGTCGGCTGCGCCGCCGGCGCAGCTTGCACTGTTTTCGGCGCGGCCACGACAACAGCCGGCGTTACAACCAGCGCCAGCGCAAGGACGTAGCTGAAACTACGACCAAAGTGGCGACTGGACGGTCCGGCAAGAGGGATGGAACAACTTCGACTGAGCCAGGGCGCGTTCCGCACGTTCTAACCTCCCCGTAATACGATCATGACAGTGCGCATCGAAACCATATGGAGACACTTCGACAACAGTCAACGAGTCATGACGCCGCGCACACAGAACTGAATGCGTCCCCTAGCGGCGAAACTTGGGTAACCACGCAAGATCACTCGCCGTGACGGCCCGAACATGCGCCATCCAAGCGATCCGACAAAACATGCCAAGTTGATCTCGCATCCTTAATTACGTGAGCGTCCACAGTGGCGATCTGCGCGTCGGGCATGCGTCCGCACATGTGCGCCTCCATGGCGTTCGGCACTCACCCATCGACGCCCGTCGACGGTGCTGCGGTGGTGCGGCAGCTTTCCCAGGCCCTGACCCCGCAGCTGGGACTGGGTGACCAGCAATGCTGGCCACCCAGTTCGTCAAGGTCGCTCAGGTCGGCTGGACCTCGATCGAAGCCATGCTCTGAACCGCCATGGCCGGGTCAGGACCAGGCCGACGATGAACACCGCCGTGAAGCCGGCGAGGAAATTGACCGTCTGTCCGAAGCTCTCGGTGTCGTCGAGCTGGTAGATCTGCCCGGGGGTTCCGACGTCCCGGGTGCGCAGCGTCTCCCCGGCCTGTGCACCCTTCGGCAGCCCTCCGACCAACTCCTGCCGGCTGCGGGTGACGGCGCCGTCATCGCTGAGGAAAATCGCCGCTGCATCGTCTCGAACTCGTCGTGCGACGCGCCGTGCCCAGGGTCGGGCTTTCGGCCACGCTCGGCGACTTCACCGCGGCCGCCGACTTCTTGCGGCCGGGGCGTGGCCCTGACGTCGTCATCGTCGAGGGTGCCGACGACGCCGGTGAGATCCGGCTCCAGCTGCGCGGATACGTGGCCCGGCGACCGGACGAGGGTGAGGACCCTCTGCACGAGACGGCGATCGCTCAGCACCTGTTCGAGACGCTGCGAGGCAGTGACAACCTGGTCTTCGCCAACAGCCGGGCGGCGGTCGAGCATTACACCGACCGGCTCACCCGCATGTCCGAGGGTCTGCGGGTGCCGAATGAGTTCCTCCCGCACCACGGCAACCTGGCCAAGGACATCCGCGAGCATGTCGAGGCGCGGCTCAAGGACCGTTCGACGCCGGTGACGGCGGTGTGCACGTCGACGCTGGAGATGGGCATCGACATCGGCTCGGTCGATTCGATCGTGCAGATCGGGCCACCGCACCATGTGGCAGCGCTGCGCCAGCGCCTCGGCCGGTCGGGCCGGCGCGGCGACCAGCCGGCGGTGCTGCGGATGTACGTCGCCGAGCCCGCCCTCGACGGGCAGTCCTCGCCCATCGACGCGCTGCGGGTAGGAGTGTTCCAGGCCGCCGCGGTCGTCGACCTGCTCCTCGCCCGTTGGTACGAGCCGCCGGACCGGGACAACCCGCACCTGTCGACGCTCCTCCAGCAGGTGCTGTCCGTCGTCGCCCAACGCGGCGGCGCCCGTCCCGCGGAGCTGTTCGAGGCGTTGTGCGGGCACGGGCCGTTCGCCCGGGTCGACCGGGCGACGTTCGCCGCGTTGCTGCGCGCGATGGGCGCGGCCGACCTACTCGTTCAGGACCGCGGTGGGCTGCTGCTGGCCGGCGGCACGGGCGACCGGCTGATCAACCACTACACGTTCTACGCCGCGTTCCGCACCGTCGAGGAGTACCGCCTGATCGCCGCCGGCCGGACCCTCGGCACGCTGCCGATCGACCATCCGATCGCGCCGGGCATGCTGCTGATCTTCAGCGGGCGGCGCTGGGAGGTCATCGCCGTCGACGGCCGGCAGAAGGTCATCGACCTGCGCCCGTCGGCCGGTGGACGGGTTCCGCCGTTCGCCGGTGGCGGCGGCACGGTCGCGGACGCCGTCCGGCGCCGGATGCTCGAGCTGTATAGGACCGGGACCCCACCGCGCCACCTCGACGCCGCCGCCCGCGCGCTGTTCGAGGAGGGCAGCGACGCGTATCGACGGTTCCTGCTCGACGAGCGGCCGATCATCGGCATAGGCCGGGACACGCTGCTGTTCCCGTGGCGGGGCGACAAGGTGATGGGCACGTTGGCGTTGGCGCTGACCGCCCGCGGGCTCAGCGCCGGGCTGGAAGGACCGGCCCTGTCGGTGCGCGGCGCGGACCCGGCCGAACTGCGGGCGCACCTCGGCGCTCTGGCCGCAACGGACCCGCCGTCTGCGATCGACCTGGCGGCGCTCGCCGGCGACCGCATCGTCGACAAGTACGACGAGTACCTCAGCGACGATCTTGCCACCCTTGCCCACGCGGCCCGAGCCGTTGACGTGTCGGCGGCTTGGGACGCGATCCGCGAGTTCGCTGCTGCCACGCCGGCAGGACCTGACCTCGTCCTGCCGGCACCCGCAACGGCGGCTGGTGCGACGGCCGTGCTCGGGCGGACCCCGTTCGCGGTGGTCGATGTCGAGACCACCGGTTCGCCGCCCAGCATCACGACCGCATCGTCGAGATCGCAGTCGTCCGACTCGACCCGACCGGCGACGTCGTGGACCGCTGGACGACGCTGGTCAACCCCGGCCGCGATGCCGGGCCGACGCACACGCACGGCCTGACTGACGAGGACCTGCGGTCTGCTCCGCACTTCGCGGCGATCGCCCGGTCCCTCGCCGACCGGTTCGACGGGCACATCCTCGTCGCGCACAACGCCCGCTTCGACGTCGGGTTCCTCGAGGCCGAGTACCGCCGCCTCGGCCTCGACCCCCACCCCCGTCCGGCGATCTGCACGCTCGAGCTCGCGGACCGGCTGGGCGGCGGCGCGTCGCGGCGGCTCGCCGACTGCTGCGCCGCCGCGAAGATTCCACTCGACGACGCCCACACCGCCCTCGGCGACGCGACCGCAACAGCCGCCCTGTTCCGGCACGCCCTGCGGCTATTGGCGCCGGACGACGTGGCCGATCTCGGGTGCCGGCCAGCCACGTTCCCTGTGCCGTGGCTCCGGGACCAGGACGGCATGCTCGCAGCCCTGACGGCCCAGCCCGCGATACCGAGATCGGGGCGGCGACAAGCGGTCCACACGCCGCCGAGCGGAAGCCTCGCCGGGATCGCCGCCCGCGTCGGGGCCGCGGCCACAGGAGACCACCGAGGTGACGCGTACCTCGACGTACTCGACCGCTCGCTCCGCGACGGGATGCTGACCGACGAAGGCGCCTACCTGCTCGAAATCGCCCGATCCTGGGGCCTCGAAGCAGCCGAGGTCGAGCGACTCAACGCGCGGTACCTCGCCGAGCTCGGCGCCGCCGCCCCGGCCGACCCGGCGACGACCGCCCAGCTGGCCCGACTGGCCGCCGCACTCGCCAGCCAGCCCACGAGCCGGCGCCGCTGAATCGAGGTGGATGCTCGTAGAGCGCCTGCACCGAGCCGTCAGCGTGGCCCAAGTGCGCGTCCATCAGCATCGGCGGCCTGCCGAACTCGAACATCAGGGTCAGCGCGCCGCGTCAGCGGCGCCCTGAAGCATGCACGCCGTCGTTGCCGACGCCGCCGCGCAGTGCATGACACCCGGGATGGCCGCCACGGGCGGGGACGCCGGCCGGCGACCGGGTCAGGCGGGTGCGGCCCCGGCGGGTGTGGCGTCGTTCGACGTCATCAGGTCGTCCGGCGCGGAGGCGAGCAGCGCGTGCGTGGTGTACGAGATGTGCTGGGTCAGCGCGGCCTCGGCTTGCTCGACGTCGCGTGCGAGGACCGCGTCGCGCAGGGCGCGGTGCTCGCCGGCGATGTCGCGGGTGTTCTCGCCGCCGAGGTGGCGCGACCACCGGCGGTAGAGCTCGGCGGCATCGCGCAGCGAGTTGGCGATGTCGCGCAGCCGCCGGCTCGGACAGCCCTCGAGGATGGCCGCGTGGAACGCGGCGTGGGCGGTGGCCCAGTCCTCGTTGACGGTCGGCGGCTGGGTCGACGCGAGCTCGGGCGTGCGGTCGAGGGTGTGGTACGCCGCGACGAGGCGTGACTCCCAGGCGAGGTCGCCGTGCGTGATGGCGTGCCGCAGGCACAGCGTCTCGATGTCGATGCGTGTGCCCGTCAGGTCGCGCAGGTCCTCCTCGGACACCTGTGTGACCCGGAAGCCGAGCTGCGGCTCCGACAGCACGAGGCCCTGTTCGACCAGGCGGGACAGCGCCTCGCGGAGGACGCCCACGCTCGTGCCGTAGCGGGCGCCGAGCTCGGCGAACGGCAGCCGCTGACCGGGGAGTAGTCGTCCGGTCAGGATGTCGCCGCGGAGGTTGGTGTAGATGCGCTCCGCGCGGGTTTCACTGCGTGGCATGGCTGACAGTCTAGGAGAATCTTGAGACATCGGCACATTGTCGAAACCGGCGCGTGTTGTCGAACACCACCGAGGGCCAACCCGGACGCGCTGACCAGCGGCAGCCACCTGGCGATCATCCACCACCGGCACGGCGGTGGTCCGCGCCAGGCTCCGCGTAGCCGCGGCTGACCGAACCCCGCCGGCGCCGTTATCGGGATCAGTGTGCACGGACCCGCGCCGCCGCGTGGGCCCGCCCGCCGTCGCCAATCCGACTGAGCCGGCGGTACCGCTGAACCTGGCGAATCACACGGTACCGGAATTTTCTCGGCGGGTGGCAGCCCGCGAATGTGACCGGAGATGTAACAGATCACCGCTGAGATTCGAAAATGTATTGACACCTCGAAGAGCCGTTGAACATACTCGGCGATCAAGGGGCCTGCCAGGCACTTCATCGACGAGGAGCGTGGGCCGATGGCGATCCAGCGGGTCGAGGTGTTCCGGCTCTGCCAACCGGTCACGGCGGCGGCCGGTCCGTCCGGCGCCACCTACCGGGAACGGCGCAGCATTCTCGTCCGACTACGGGACGGCGATGGCCTCGACGGTTGGGGCGAGACCTACGCCCGCGCGGGTGTCGCCGCGACCATCGAGGAGATCGGTGAACTTCTCGTCGGGCGGGACGCCACCGACATACGCACGCTGATCGACGAGCTTCGGATCGCGACCGCCGATCAGCTCGCGCTCAGCGCGATCGCGATCGCCCTTGACGACCTGCGCGCCCGCCGGCTCGGCGTGTCCGTCTCCGCCCTCTACGGCGGCCGCCGGCGCGACAGTGTCCGCGGCTACGCCTCCAGCGGCGGGTACGTCGAAGGCGTCGACCCCGAGCGCAGCTGGCCGGACGAGGTCTCCGCGGCCGTCCGCGACGGCTTCACCGCCTGCAAGATCCGCATCGGACGGTTCGCACCCACCCGCGAGCTGCCGATCCTGGCCGACGTCCGCCGTCTGGTCGGCGACGAGGTTGATCTCATGGTCGACGCCAACGGCGCCTACGCGGTCCCCCGCGCCCGTGAGGTCGCCCGGGCCCTGGCGGAGCTGCGCTTCCGGTGGCTCGAGGAGCCGCTCATCCGGCACCGTGGCGGCCTGACGTACCCGGGGTATGAGCACCTCGGCGGGCTCGACATCGCCATCGCCGCGGCCGAGGGCCTGGAGACGCGGGGTGCGTTCGACGCCTTCCTCAACCGCACGGCGGTCGACATCGTCCAGCCCGACGTCGCGATCTGCGGCGGAATCGGCGAACTGCTGTTCGTCGCCGACCTCGCGGCGTTACGCGGTCGGCAGTGCGTACCGCACGCCTGGGGCGGCGCGGTGCTCCTGGCCGCGACACTCCAGGCGATCAGCCTCATCCCCGAACCGTCCGAACTGGTCGGGCCGGACTCCCCGCTGCTCGAGGTGGACCGGTTCGACAACCCGATGCGCACCCAGCTCGCGAGCGAGCCGTTCGCCTTCGCCGCCGGTCGGATGTCCGTTCCGGACGGTCCCGGTCTCGGTATCACGGTCGACGAGGACTTCGTCCGACACGCGGCTGGCTGACCCTGCGCAGTACCCACCAACGCATGAACTGAAGCGATCGGAGACCCCCATGACGAATCTGATCAATCGGCGGACGATGTTGAAGGCGGGCGCTGGAGCGGCGCTCGGTGCAGGACTCTTCGGGCTCTCGGCATGCGGTGACGACGGCACGCCGTCATCGTCGTCCAGCGGCGCCGCCGGCACGCCCAAGCGGGGCGGCACGCTGCGCTGGGCGGTTGCCGCCGGCAACGCGACCCAGGTCGCCGACCCGGCCAAGGCCGGCGGCACGATGCCGCTGCTGATCGCGACCAACTGCTACGACACGCTGGTCCGCGCGGACGAGAACTACCAGCTCACGCCCGCCCTCGCGACCGAGTGGGAGTCCACCCCCGACGCGCTCACGTGGACGTTCAAGCTGCGCCAGGGCGTGAAGTTCCACGACGGGAGCCCGCTCACGGCGCAGGACGTCGTCTACTCGTTCAAGCGCATCCTCGACCCGGCACTCGCCGCGGTCGGCCTGGCGCAGATCGGCCCCTACCTGCAGCCCTCCGGCATCGCGGCGGTCGACCAGAGCACGGTCAAGCTGACGCTGACCAAGCCCAACGCGTTCATCCCCGTGCTGGTCTCGGCGGCCGGCTTCAGCATCGTCAAGGACGGCACGACCGACTTCAAGTCCGGCAACGGCACCGGGCCGTTCACGCTGACCGGCTTCGACGCCGCCGCGCGGACCTCGCTCGCCCGCTTCGACGGCTACTGGCAGGACGGCAAGCCGTACCTCGACGCGGTACAGATCGTGGTCATCGCGGAGGACGCCACCCGGCTGCAGGCGGTGACCTCCGGCAGTCAGGACGTCGTCGACAACATCACCGGCGCCAACACGCTGCTGCTCAAGGGCAGCGTCGAGCCGTACATGCTCAAGAACGGCGGCTGGGTCGGCCTGACCATGTTCGGCGACACCGCCCCGTTCAACAACCAGAAGATCATCCAGGCCATGCAGTACGCCGCCGACCGCAAGAAGATCATGTCGGTCGTGGCGCCCGGCATCGACATCATCTCGCCGGACATCCCGATCCCGCCGGCGGACCCCTTCTTCCCGTCCGGTCTGCAGCCGCGCCCCTACGACCCCGACCGCGCCAAGGCCCTGCTGAAGGAGGCCGGCGTCAGCGGCACCTTCGGGTTCGACGTCTACGCCTACGAGGGCGACAAGCTCGACACCGCGGTCAGCTTCAAGAGCACCGCCGAGGCCGGCGGCATCAACGCCAACGTGATCACGTGGCCGCACGCCACCTTCTTCACCGACATCTTCAAGAAGAAGCCCGCGATCGGCATCAGCGTGGCCCGGCTGCACGTCTCGCAGGCCCTTCCCCGGCTGTACGGCAAGGGCGGCGACCTCAACATCACCCACTTCTCGAACCCGCAGTTCGACGAGCTCGTCGCCAAGGCGACCGCCACCACCGACCAGGCGCAGCAGAAGAAGCTCTTCGGCGACGCCCTCGCGATGGTCAACGACACCGCGGCCAACGTGATCCCCGGCTGGGAGGGCCAGGTGTACGGCAAGAACCGCAAGGTCCAGGGGCTGTCCGCCGCCAACGGCGCGCACATGTACCTGGCCGGCGCCTACCTCGCCTGACCCCATGACGCAGACCGCCACGCAGGCCGGGCGCCCTCGCACACGCAGGGCGCCCCGCCGCCTGCCGTACCTCGTCCGCCAGCTCGGCACGCTCGTGGTCACGCTCTTCGCGATCACCGTGGTGATCTTCGGGCTGACCGCGATCGCCGGCGACCCGGCCCGCGACATCCTCGGCCAGTACGCCACCGACGCCCAGGTGACCGCCTTCCAGCAGATCCACGGCCTCGACAAGCCCGTCGTGGTGCGCTACCTCGACTGGCTCGGCGGGCTCTTCCGCGGCGACCTGGGCATCTCGTACCAGTCCAACGGCCCGGTCTGGGACGTCATCTCGCCCCGACTCGGCCCGTCCATCGTGCTGGTGCTGTTCTCCTGGCTGCTCACCGTCGTCGTCGCGGTGCCGATCGGGCTCTACTCCGGTGTCCGGCTGCGGGGCCGCCGGGACGCGTCGCTCACGTTCGTGACGCTCATCGTCGCGGCGTTCCCGGAGTTCGTGCTCGGCCTGATGCTGGCCATCGTGCTGGGGATCTGGCTCGCCTGGCTCCCGGTCGACTCGACCGCGGTCAGCGCCGGCGGCGTGTTCGACAGCCCGTCGGCGTACGTGCTGCCCGGCGTCACGATCGCGCTCGGCACGGTGCCGTACATCATCCGCCTCATGCGGGCCAACGCCCGCGAGGTGGCGTCGGAGACCTACGTGCGGGCGGCGGTACTGCGCGGGATCTCCGAGCCGTCGCTGTCGCTGCGGCACATCCTGCCCAACGCGGCCCCGCCGGTGGTCACCGCGCTGGGCCTTCAGTTCGCCGGTCTGATCGGAGGCGTGGTGGTTGCCGAGACCCTCTTCGGGTTCCCGGGCATGGGCCAGTTGCTCGCGCAGTCGGCCGCGTCACGCGACGCGCCCGTCGTCGAGGCGCTCGCGTTGATGATCGGCGCGCTGTTCGTGATCGCCAACCTGGCCGCCGACGCGATCGTCGTGTACGTGACCCCGAAGCTGCGGGACGCAGTGCGATGAGCGCCGACATCCTGCGCACCGTCACCGCGTCCGACGTCGCAGCGCCCCGCCGACGCGGGTGGCGCAGCTTCCTCGCCATCCCGCAGGGCGGCATCGGTGTCGCGCTGCTCCTGCTGCTCCTGCTGCTGGTCGTGATCGGGCCGTTCGTCGCGCCCGACACGCCCAACGAGATCAGCGACCAGCCCATCCTCGGCCCGTCCGCCGCGCACTGGCTCGGTACCGACGCCTACGGCCGCGACATCCTCAGCCGGGTGCTGCACGGCGGCGCCTCGGTGATCCTGCTGCCACTGCTCGCGGTCTCCGCCGCGATGGTGGTCGCCACGCTCGTCGGCCTCGTCTCCGGCTACCTCGGCGGCAAGGTCGACGCGGTGGTCACCTGGGTCATCAACATCGCCCTGGCCATTCCGTCGTACCTCGCGGTCCTCGTCGTGGTCGCGGCGTTCGGCGGCGGCGGCGCGGTCGTGGTCACCGCGGTCGCGGTGGTCTACGCGCCCTACATCACGCGGGTGATCCGGTCGTCGACGCAGGCCATCGCACCGCGCGAGTTCGTGCTGGCCGCCCGCGCGCGGGGCGAGTCGCTGGGCTGGATCCTGTTCCGGGAGATCACCCCGAACATCGGGCCGACCCTGCTCGTGGAGATCGCGTTGCGCTTCACGTACGCCATCATGTTCATCGCCTCGCTGAGCTTCCTCGGCCTCGGCGTGCAGCCGCCCAGCTCCAACTGGGGCGTGATGGTGGCCCAGAACCGGACGCTCCTACTGGTCTCGCCGGTCGGAGTGCTCGTGCCGGCGCTGCTGATCGGCGTGCTGGCCATCGCGGTCAACCTCATCGCCGACGCGCTGACCCAGTTCTTCGGAGACCGCATCCACGAACGGCTGATGGTTTGACATCCCCCTCCCAGTGGGAGGGGGTTCCCCGGGTCACCCCAGAGGTTTCCTGCTTCACCACCGACCGCCCCGTCCGGGAGGACTCCCGTTGAGGTCTTACACCAGCTCCGCAGGCAGCAACCGAGAGCCCCTCGGCCAGAATATTGCGGGCCGCATTGACGTCCCGGTCGTGGGTCGTGCCGCACCGGCACGTCCACGACCGCACATCCAGCGGCAGGTGCTCGGCCAGGACACCGCAGGCCGAGCACAGTTTGGTGGACGGGAACCAGCGGTCGACCGCGATCACTGCGCGGCCGTACCAAGTGGCCTTGTACTCCAGCATGGTGCGGAACTGCCGCCACCCTGCATCCGAGATGGCGCGGGCGAGGCGGTGGTTCTTGACCATGGTGCGCACGGCCAGATCCTCGATCACGATCGTTTGGTTCTCACGAACGATCCGAGTCGTCAACTTGTGCAGGTAATCCCGCCGGCGGTCGGTGATCCGGGCGTGGACACGGGCGACCTTGCGCCTGGCCTTGGCCCGATTGCTGGAGCCTGGCTGCTTGCGAGACAGGTTCCGTTGGGCGCGGACCAGGCGAGCCAGGTCGGCGCGTTCGTGCCGAGGGTTGGTGATCTTCTCTCCGGTGGACAGGGTGAGCAGGCTGTCCAGTCCGGCGTCGATCCCGACCGTCGCGGTGGTCGCAGGAGTCTCGGCGATCACGTCCTGGCAGAGCAGGGAGACGAACCAACGGCCGGCCGCGTCATGCGACACGGTCACCGTGGACGGCGACGCACCCTTCGGCAGCGGCCGCGACCACACGATGTCCAACGGCTCGGCCATCTTCGCCAAGGTCAACTTCTCATCACGCCACCGGAACGCGCTTCGCGTGTACTCCGCCGAGCGCCGCGACCGCTTCTTCGACTTGAAGGTCGGATAGCGGGCACGTTTGGCGAAGAAGTTCGTGAACGCGGCCTGCAGATGCCGCAACGCCTGTTGCAACGGCACAGACGAGACGTCGTTGAGGTAGGCCAGTTCCTCGGTCTGCTTCCACGAGGTGAGCATCGCCGACGTGGCGCCGTAGTTGACCCGTTCCCGGCGCTGTGTCCACGCCTCGGTCCGGGCAGCCAACGCGAGGTTGTAGACCTTGCGGACACATCCGAACGTCCGGGTCAGCTCAGCGGCTTGCGCTTCGGTCGGGTAGCAGCGGTACCTGAACGCCCGCTGCACGACCCCAGCCACGACGTACAACGTAGCAAAGTCAGTGAATCCTGCCGTGCCACACGGGTAGACACCGATGCTTCCGATTGGCGGATCGGCTCGGGCTGGCCTGCTCCGCAGGGGTTCCGTTTCCTCCCGTGCCTGAAGGCAAGGGTATCCACGGAAGGATGCCGATGACGGCGCAGGCCGCGCGGGTGACCGCGCAACGTGACGGCGACCTCGCGGCGGACGGCCTTTCAGTCGGCTACCGGTCGCGTGACGGGCTGACCCAGGTCCTCGCCGATGTGTCGGTACGCCTGCGGCCCGGGCGGATCCTCGGCCTGGCCGGCGAGTCCGGATCCGGCAAGAGCACGCTCGCGCTGTCCCTGCTCGGCTACCGGGTCGCGGGCCAGGAGACGCTCGCCGGCCGGGTCGCGTTCGACGGCCACGACCTCGACCGCGCCTCGATCAAGGAGCTGCGCAAGGTCTGGGGCGCACGGCTGGCGTACCTGCCGCAGGACACCGCCACCTCGCTCAACCCGGCGCTGACCGTCCAGCGGCACTTCGTCGAGGTGCTGCGCCGCCACCGCGGCCTCGACACGGCGACCGCCGTCCAGCGCAGCGTCGAGTGGCTCGGCCGGGTCGAGATCCCCGAGCCCGAGACCGCGCTGCGCAAGTACCCGCACCAGTTCAGCGGCGGCCAACAGCAGCGCGTCGCGCTCGCGCTGGCGCTGGCGGTCGAGCCCGAGGTCCTCATCCTGGACGAGCCGACGACCGGCCTCGACGTCGTCACCCAGGCCCACGTCAACCGGCTGATCGTGGCGCTCGCCCGCGACGCCGGCATCGCGGCGCTCTACGTGAGCCACAACCTCGCGCTGCTCGCGACCGTCTGCGACGAGCTGGCCATCATGTACGCCGGCCAGGTCGTCGAGCAGGGCGTCGCGGCCGAGGTGTACGCGGCGCCGCGGCACCCGTACACCGCCGCGCTGATCGGCGCGGTGCCGACGATCGCCTCGGATCGGCCGCTGCACGGCATTCCCGGCATTCCCCGTCCGTCCGTGCCGGTGCACGTCTGCGGGTTCGCCGAGCGTTGCCACCTGCGCCAGGCGGCCTGCGACGTCGACGTCCCGCTGGTCATCCTCGCGGGCGACCGCGCCGCGCGGTGCGTCCGCCTCGACGACCTCCCGCCGTTCGACCCGGCCGCCGAACCGGCCCCCGCCACGGCGGCGGCACGGCCGGCGGAGGCACCAGCGGAGGTACCGGCGCCGGCGGCCGGGACGGCGGGCGATGCGATCCTCGCCGTCGACGGGGTCGGCGTCGTCTTCGCCCGGCCCGGCTCGGGCGAGCCGTTCGTGGCCGTGGACGACGTCTCGGTGCGGGTGCCGGCGGGCCGCGCGCTGGGTATCGCGGGGGAGAGCGGCAGCGGCAAGTCGACGCTGCTGCGGGCGATCGCCGGCCTGGTGCGGCCGTCGTCGGGCACGATCACCTATCGCGGTGCGGTGCTGCCCGGGCTGGCCGGTGAGCGTCCCGTCGCGCTGCGGCGGGCGATCCAGATCGTGTTCCAGAATCCCGACGCCACCCTCAACCCCCGGCACACCGTCTACCAGTCGCTCGAGCGGCCGCTCAAGCTGTTCCGGCCCGACATCGCCCGGCGCGACCGGCGCGACGCGGTCGCGGCGATGATGCGCCAGGTGCGCCTCTCGCCGGACCTGCTCGACCGGTTCCCGCGGCACCTGTCGGGCGGGCAGCGCCAGCGGATCGCGATCGGCCGGGCGCTGCTGGCCGAGCCGGAGGTCCTGCTCTGCGACGAGGTCACCTCGGCGCTCGACGTGTCGGTCCAGGCGTCGATCCTCGAGCTCCTCGTGGGCCTGCGGGCCGAGCGGGAGCTGACGGTGGTGTTCGTGACCCACGACCTCGGCGTGCTGCGGGCGGTCGCGGACGAGGCGATCATTCTGCAGCACGGGGTCATCCGGGAGGCGGGGCCGACCACGCGGCTGCTCCGGGCGCCCGCGCATCCGTACACGATGGAGTTGATCGCGGCGGTACCGAACCCGGAGCGGGCCGCGGAGTTTCTTGGTGGAGGGTCCTGACTGTGCATCCCGCCGCTCGTTCCGAGTTCGCGCCGCTGCCCCGCACGTACCTCAACACCGCCGGGTACGGCCTGCCCGCCGCCGGCACCGTCGCCGCCCTGGAGGGCGCCCTCGCCGCGTGGCGCGACGGTTCGGCGGACTGGGTCAACGACTGGGACGTCAAGGCTGAGCGGTGCCGGGTCGCGGCCGGCCCGCTGCTCGGCGCACCGGCCGACGAGATCGCGTTGCTGCCGGCCGTCTCGGTCGGCGCGGGCGTCGTCTTCGGCTCGCTGTCGCCGGGCGACGAGATCCTGACCGCCGAGGGCGAGTTCGCGTCGGTGCTGCTGCCCGCGCTCGTCGCGGCCGGCCATCGTGGTGTCAGCGTCCGCCAGGTGCCCTTCGACGCGCTCGCGGCCGAGGTCGGCCCGCGGACCACGCTGGTGGCGACGAGCCACGTGCGCTCCAACGACGGCCGGGTGCAGGACCTCCCGTCGGTCGCCGCCGCGGCCCGCGCGGTCGGCGCCGCGGTGCTGGTCGACGCCACGCACGCGGCCGGCGTGCTGCCGGTCGACGCCGAGGCGCTCGGCCTCGACTACGTCCTCGTCGCGGCGTACAAGCACCTGCTCTGCCCGCGCGGCGTCGCGCTGATGCGGATCGCCCGGCAGCGGTGGGACAGCGTGCCGCCGGCCGTCGCGTCGTGGCGGTCTGCCGGCGACGCGTACGCGCACTACTACGGCCCGACCCTCGCCGACCTCGCCGGCACCGCGGCGCGGTACGACGTCTCGCTCGCCTGGCACGCCTGGGTCGGCGCGGTCGCGGCCCTGGAGTTCCTCGTGGGCGTGCCGGCGGCCGAGCGCCGGGACTGGTGCGTGAGCCTCGCCGACGAGACGGCCAAGCTGCTCGGGCTGTCACCGACCGGCTCGTCGGTGCTCGCGGTCCCGGTGGCGGACCGCGACGCGGCCGCCGCCGCGCTGCGTGCGGCCGACATCGTCACGTCGGTGCCGCCGCCGGCCGGCACCGGCACGGGTGCCCAGGTCCGCCTCTCGTTCCACCTCTACAACGACCTGTCGCAGGCCCGGCACGTCGCCGACGTGCTCGCCCCGTTCGTCCCGCAACACCCGCAGAGTTCCGGAGGTAGCGCCCAATGAGTTCGGTCGTGCAGGTGGAGTACGTCGGCGATCTCGTGCCGTACGACGACGAGGTGGCCGCGCTCGCCGAGGTCGGCGCCGAGCTGACCGTGATCCGTGCCGCCGACGGCGATGCCCTGGTCGACGCGGCGCGCGACGCCGACGTGATCTGGCTCGAGTGGACACCGCACCTGACCCGCGACGTCCTGGCCCGGCTGCCGCGCCTCGGCCTCGCGATCCGCTGGGGTGTCGGCTACGACCAGTTCGACGTGGCGGCGGCGACGGAGCTCGGCATCGCGGTGGCCAACGCGCCGTCGTACTGCACCGAGGACGTCGCCGAGCACGCGCTCGCGCTCCTGCTCGCGCTCTCCCGCCAGGTCGTCTACCGCGACCGCCAGGGCCAGCAGGGACTGTGGCGCCACGGGCCGGCACCGCACCGGCGCCTGGCCGGCAGCACGGTGGGCGTGATCGGACTGGGGCGGATCGGCGGCCGCGTGGCGCGGATCGCGTCCGCGTTCGGCGCGAACGTCCTCGGCTACGACCCGGTCGCGCCCGCGATCGACGCGCCCGTACGCCTCGTGGATCTCGAGGAGCTGCTGCGCGAGTCCGACTTCGTCAGCGTCCACGTGCCGCTGACCGAGACCACCCGGTACCTGTTCGACACCGGCACGCTCGCACTGATGCAGCCGCACGCCGCCCTCGTCAACACCAGCCGGGGTGGCATCATCCGGCAGGAGGCGCTGGTCGAGGCGCTCGACGCCGGCCGGCTCGGCGCCGCGGCGCTGGACGTGTTCGAGCAGGAGCCGCTGCCGGCCGACAACCCGCTGCGCGGCCGCGACAACGTCATCCTTACCCCGCACGAGGGGGCCAACTCGCCGCAGGCGGTGCGCGACCTGCGCCGCGAGGTGTGCGGCGCCACGATCGAATGGCTCCGCACCGGCTGGGCCGGGTCGATCGTCAACCCGCAGGTCCGCCCGCACGCGCGTGGCGTCGCGCAGGGGGCACGCTGATGGCGCGCCGGGTGCTCGCGCAGGGCGGCGAGATCATCCTCAAGGAGGTGCCGGACCCGACGCCCGGGCCCGGTGACGTGGTCGTCCGCCCGCGCTACTCGGTGATCAGCCCGGGCACCGAGCGGTCGATCGTCCGGGCCACCCGGACCAGCGTGGCCGAGGCCCATGAGTATCCCAACGCGGCGTTCGAGTGGCGCACCATCCGCTCGGGCGCGGTGCGCGGGCAGACGCGGATGCCGCAGATGCCGCCGACCGACGCCGCGTCGCTCGGCTACAGCCTCGCCGGCACCGTCGTCGCGGTCGGCGACGACGTGCTCGACCTGCGGCCCGGCGACCGGGTCGCGTGCAGCGGCAGCCAGTGCGCGTACCACTGCGAGCTCGTCGCCGTACCGCGCAGCCTGACTGTTCCGGTGCCGGAGGCGGTCCCGCTGGAGGCGGCCGCGCACGTCACCCTCGGCGCGGTCTCCATCGAGGCCCTCCGCCGGACCGGGTGCCGCTTCGGCGAAACCGTCGCGGTCTTCGGCAGCGGCATGCTGGGCCTGCTCATCGCGCAGCTGGCGGCGTCGGCCGGCATCTACGTGGTCGCGCTGGACACCAACACCGAGCGGCTCGCGCTCGCGACCGCGCTGGGTGCCGTCGCGACGCTCTCCGACACCGGCGAGGAGGGGCTCGCGCGGGTACGGGCGCTGACCGGCGGGTTCGGCGTCGACGCGGTGATCGTGGCGGCCGCCGACCCCGGCAGTACCCTGGTCAACTTCGCGTTCGACCTGCTCCGTCCGGGCGGGCGCGTGGTGGCGCTCGGCGACTTCGGCATGGACCTCGACCGCAAGCGGTTCTTCGCCGCGCAGGCCACGTTCGTACCGTCGGTCGCCTACGGCCCCGGCCGCTACGACCCGGTGTACGAGGAGAACAACGTCGACCTGCCGGTCAACGCCGTCCGCTGGACCGAGAACCGCAACATGGGCCACTTCGTCCGCCTGCTCGCCGAGCAACGCATCGACCTGGCCGTGATGAAGGCGGTACGCGTACCGTTCGCCGACGCGCCCTCGGCCTACCGCGCGCTGTTCACCGATGCCTCCCCGCTCACGGCAGTGCTCGACTTCGGTGACTGACGTGCGGGGCGTCGACCTGCGCTGGCTGGACGACCCGCGGCTGTCGCCGGCCGGCGACCGGGTGGCGTACGTCGAACGCGCGCTCGACCACGCCGGCGACGCCGTCGCGTCCCGGGTCGGCGTCGTGCCGGCCGGCGGCGGGCCGACGGCCTGGTTCGGCGAGGGCGTCGCGCCGCGCTGGTCGCCCGACGGCCGCCGGCTGGCGGTGTGCCGCGGCGCCGCGCTGTGGCTGGTCGACACGGCGACCGGCGCGGCGCAGCGGCTGGCGAGCGCCGACGGGGGACAGGTGACGGAGCCGGCCTGGTCACCGGACGGCACGCGGCTGGCGTTCACCCACGTCGTGCTGGCCGAGTCGCCGGACGGATCCCGGGTCGACGGCCTGCCCGGCCTGTACCGCCGCCACCGGCGCATCCGGGTCGTCGACGACCGGGGTCGTCCGCTGTGGACGGTCACCGACGACGCCTACGGTCCACAGTGGTCACCGGACGGTGCGCGGCTGGGCTTCCTCACCGCCCGGTTCGGCGCGTGGCCCGACCTGTGTCATGTCGACGCCGCCGCCGGTCCGGGCCTGCTCGCCCGGGTCACCGACGGTGCGGGTCCGGTCCGCGGCTTCGCGTGGAGCCCCGACGGGAGCCGGCTGGCCTACCTGGGCCACCGGCACGGCGCCGCCGGCGACGTCAACCTGC
The DNA here is from genome assembly GCF_022095675.1 of Dactylosporangium sp. AC04546. Classification (GTDB taxonomy): domain Bacteria; phylum Actinomycetota; class Actinomycetes; order Mycobacteriales; family Micromonosporaceae; genus Dactylosporangium. The sequence goes on from NZ_JAHYSG010000006.1 coordinate 47,600, forward strand.
GCCTCTGGCTGACCGACCGTGCCGGGCACGCCCCGGCCGACCTGACCGCCGCGTGGGTGCACGGCCTCGGCAATCCGGTGCGCGGCGACGACCCCCGGGGCACCGGCGAGGCGCCCGTCGTCTGGTCGGCGGCGACCGGCCGGATCTATGCCGAGGTCGCGGTCGGCGGGCGCGGTCCGCTCGCCTGGTTCGACCCGGCGTCGGGCACCGGCGGTCTCGCCTTCGACGGCGACCACGCCTGCCTGGCCCCCACCGCCGGTGGGGGCCGGGTCGCGTTCGTGCGCAGCGACGCGGCCAACCCGGGCGACGTCCATGTCGCCGACGAGGCGTCGGGCCGCTCGCGCGCGGTGACCGACGCCAACCCCGACGCAGTGCGTCGCGCCCTCCCGATGGCGCCGCTGTCCGTGCGGGCCGGAGACGGCGTCGCGATCGACGCCTGGCTGACCGCGGCGCCCGGCGACGCGACCCGGCCGCTGCTGGTCAATGTGCACGGCGGCCCGCATGGCGCGGTCGGCTGGCGGTACACCGCCGAGGTCCAGCGGCTGGCCGCGCGCGGATACGCGGTGCTGACCCTCAACCCCCGCGGCAGCCAGGGCTACGGCGAGGCGTTCGCCACCGCCATCCGCGGTGACTGGGGCGGCACCGACTGGTCGGACGTGTGCGCGGCGGCCGACGCGGCGACCGCGCTGCCCACCGTGGACCCGCAGCGCACGGCGATCTGGGGGGTCAGCTACGGCGGGTTCATGACCCAGTGGGCGCTCGCGCACAGTACCCGGTTCGCGGCCGCGGTCAGCGAGAACGGCATCAGCGACTTCGTCGCGGCCTGGGGGACGGGCGCCGGTGCGCCGGCGTTCTGGGACCTGCCGATGGGCGGCAGGCCCTGGACGTCGTCGCGGTTCGTGGACCGGTCGCCGCTCGTGCACGCCGACCGCATCGCCACGCCGCTGCTGCTCGTCCACGCCGAGGACGACCAGGTGTGCCCGGTGGCGCAGAGCGAGCAGATGCACGCGGCACTGCGGACCCTCGGCCGGGACGTCGAACTCGTCCGCATCCCGGGCGAGGGACACCTGATGAACCTGCACGGCCGCCCGTCGAGCCGGGCCCGCCGGGCCGTGGCCGTCGACCGTTTCCTCGACCGCCACCTGTGCCCGGACCCGCGGGTGACGGGCACAGGCCCCGCCTCGTAGGTGGGTTCGGGGGTGCCGAGGGGCCGTCTAGATGGCGGCGTGCGCCGAGTCCACGCACCGCTGGCGAATCGCGCCGATCCGCTCGATCGTGCTGACCACCTCGTCGCCCGGGCGCAGGTACACCGGTGGCGTCCGTCCCGAGCCGACGCCGTCGGGCGTGCCGGTGAAGATGAGGTCGCCGGGAAGCAGCGTGCACACCGCCGACAGGCGCGACACGATGCCGGGCACCGAGACGATCATGTCGCGGGTACGGCCGGACTGCATCATCTCGCCGTTGACCATGCACTCAAGGGCGAGGTCGTCGACATTGTCGAACTCGTCGAGCGTGACGAGCCACGGGCCGGTCGGGCCGAAGCCGGGGAACGACTTGCCGAGGCTGAACTGCGGCGACTGCCCGAGTGTCTGCACCCGCCGCTCGGAGTAGTCCTGTCCGACCGTGAGCCCCGCGATGTGGCGCCACGCGTCGTCGGCGGAGACGCGTGTCGCCCGCGTTCCGACCACCGCGACGAGCTCGACCTCCCAGTCGACCGTGTCGCCGGGGATCGGCAGGTCGCCGTGTGGGCCCGTGATGCACGTCGGGAATTTGGTGAACGTGATCGGGACCTCGGGGATCTCGTAGCCCGCCTCGAGCGCGTGCGCGCCGTAGTTGAGGCCGATCGCGAAGACCTGCGCCGGTCGCGGCGACGGGGCCCCCAGCGTGGCCTCGTCGATGGGTGTGACGTCGGCGGTGTCGTCGAGCGAGCCGGCCCATGCCCGGAACTCGGCCCAGCGGGGGTACACCGCGGCCGGGTCGGCCAGGAACCGCCCTCCGCTCGCCCGCTCGACGTCGATGCCGCCGTCCTCCGTGACGATGGTCAGCCGGCCGTCGACGTTCGCGATCCGCATGTGCCGCTCCTTGCTCACCGAGGGGCCGGCCGCCCGGCCCGCTACAGCATCACGCCGAGTGTTCGACTAGTCAATAGATTTTCGAAAACGTGCCCGCTCTTCCTTGAGTCGACACAAGAACGAAAGCTAGTCTGTGGCTCGAACAGGCTCGGGCATTGACCCGATCGGCGCACGGACTCCACCTGAGAGGCAACCGATGGTGACCGAATCCCCGCAGGAGGCCGCCGGCCGGGCCCGCGCGGTCCTCAACGACCTCGACCTGGTCCTGCCGGCCGTCGACGAGCTCTACCGCGACCTACATGCCAACCCCGAGCTGTCCGGTGCCGAGGCGCGCACGGCCGGCGTCATCGCCGAGCGGTACGCCGCCGCCGGCCTCGCGGTGACCCCGGGCGTCGGCGGTCACGGCGTCGTCGGTGTGCTCGCCAACGGGGCCGGGCCGGTGGTGGCCGTCCGCGCCGACTTCGACGCGCTGCCGATCGCCGAGGACACCGGCCTGCCGTACGCGAGCACCGCCGTCGCCACCCGCGCCGACGGCACCACCGTGCCGGTCATGCACGCCTGCGGTCACGACCTGCACACCGCGAGCCTGGTCGGGGCCGCACAGCTCCTCGGTGCGCGCCGCGAGCTGTGGTCGGGCACGCTCGTGCTCATCGCCCAGCCGGCCGAGGAGTCGATGCAGGGCGCCAAGGCGATGCTCGCCGACGGCCTGTTCCGCGGGGACGGCCGCTTTCCACGCCCGGACGTCGTGCTCGCCCAGCACTGCGCCATCACGCGCGCCGGGATGGTGCACCACCGGCCCGGGCTCGCCTACTCGGCGTGCCGCAACTTCCGGATCACCATCCGCGGCAGCGGCGCGCACGGCGCGGCCCCGCACTGGTCGGTCGACCCGATCGTGCTCGCCGCCCAGACCATCGTCATGCTGCAGACGGTCGTCTCGCGCGAGGTCGACCCCGACGAGATGACCGTGCTGACCGTGGGCTCCGTCCACGCCGGGACCCGGCCCAACATCATTCCGGCCGAGGCGGTGCTCGAGGTCACCCTGCGCGGGACGTCCGAGGCGGTGATGGACCAGCTGCAGGCCGCGATGGAACGGATCGTGCGCGGCGTCGCCGAGGCCGGCCGGGCGCCCCGGCCACCCGACATCGAGCTGCTCGAGCAGACCCTCCCGGTCCGCAACGACGCCGACGTCACCGCCCGGGTACGGGCCGTGCACGCCGACCTCTTCCCGGCCGACGACATGGTCGACCTGCCGTGGCCCAACAAGGGCAGCGAAGACTTCGCCTACTATGGCGAGCCCGGCGACGGGCGCTACTACGCCGGCCCGGCGATCCCGGTGTCGATGTGGTTCTACGGCAGCACCGCGGCCCAACTCTGGGACGCGGCGAGCGGCGACCTGCGCGAGCGCATCGCCCGGATGCCCGGCCAGCACACGCCCTACTACGCCCCGGACCGGCGGCCTACGCTGCGCCGCGGCGTCGAGACCCTCGTCGGGGCCGCCCTCGCGTTCCTGCCCGCACCGGTACCGGCCCAGGGGGATCCGGCATGATCGACGCGTTGCGCGCCATCGAGCAGCGGGTGCTCTGGCTCGCCGTCCGGATGGTCGACGCCGCCAACCGCGAGCGCGACACCGGCGACGGCGTGAAGGTCGGCGGCCACCAGGCCTCGTCGGCGTCGCTGGCCTCGGTGCTCACCGCCCTCTACTTCGCCCACCTGCGCCCCGCCGACCGGGTTTCGGTCAAGCCGCACGCCGCGCCGGCGTACCACGCCATCCAGTACCTGCTGGGCAACCTCGACCGGTCCTATCTCACCCGGCTGCGCAGCCGCGGCGGGCTGCAGGCGTACCCCTCGCGCACGAAGGACCCCGACGGCGTCGACTTCTCCACCGGCTCGGTCGGGCTCGGCGCCGCCGCGCCGCTGTTCGCCGCCGCGACCCGCCGGTACGTCGACGCCCACTTCGGCCCGCGCGAGGCGGCGCGCTTCGTGGCGGTCATCGGCGACGCGGAGCTCGACGAGGGCAGCGTGTGGGAGGCCGTGGCCGACCCCGCGACCGCCGGCCTCGGCAACGTGATGTGGGTCGTCGACCTCAACCGCCAGTCGCTCGACCGGGTCGTGCCCGGCATCCGCGTCGCACAGTGGGCAGCACAGTTCGCCGCCGCCGGATGGCACGTGGTCGAGGTCAAGTACGGCTCCCGCCTGCGCGCCGCGTTCGCCCGGGAGCACGGCGCGGCCCTGCGCGACTGGCTCGACCGGATGCCCAACGAGCGCTACCAGTCGCTGTTCGGCATCGACGGCGAGCCGCTGCGCAAGCAGTTCCTCGACGGCGCGCCCGCCGAGGTCGCCGCGGCCGTCGCCGACGTGCCCGACGCCGAGCTCGCCGGGCTCCTCCACGACCTCGGCGGCCACGACATCGAGGCGCTGCTGCGGGCCTACGCCGAGTGTGACCGCGTGACCGACCGGCCGAGCGTCGTGTTCGCGTACACGGTCAAGGGCTGGAACCTCCCCGCCGCGGGCCATCCGCGCAACCATTCCGCGCTGCTCAGCGGCGACCAGATCGACGCACTGCGCGCGGCGACGGGCCTGACCGTCGCGACGGAGTGGGACCGCATCGATCCCGCGACCCCCGCGGGCGCGATCGTCGCGGACCGTGCCGCTGCACCGCCGCGGCCGGCGCCGCCGGGTCCACGGGCAACGGTGCCGGAGCGATCTGGGGTACGGGTGGGGCAGCGGGCCTCCACCCAGGAGGTCTTCGGCCGGGTGCTCACCGACCTCGCCCGCGACCCGGCGGTCGGCTCGCACCTCGTGACCACGGCACCCGACGTGGCCACCTCGACAAACCTCGCCGGCTTCATCAACCGCACCGGGATCTTCCACCCCGACGAGCGCACGACCTGGTCGTCGGACCCGATGCTGCGCTGGGTCGAGGGCCCCCGCGGTCAGCACATCGAGCTCGGCATCTCGGAGATGAACCTGTTCATGCTCCTCGGCCAGCTCGGATTGGCCGGCGAGCTGTCGGGCCAGCCGCTCCTGCCGGTCGGCACGGTCTACGACCCCTTCGTCTGCCGTGGCCTCGACGCGTTCATCTACGCCGCCTACAGCGGGGCCAGCTTCGTCGTCGCCGGTACCCCGTCGGGCGTCACCCTCGCGCCGGAGGGCGGTGCGCACCAGTCGACGTTGACCGCCTCGATCGGCCTCGAACTGCCGGGCGTCACGTTCGCCGAGCCGGCGTACGGCACCGCCCTCGACTGGCAGTTCTGCGACGCCCTCGGCGCGGTTGCCGAGGGCCGCGGCGCCTTCTACTTCCGGCTCACCACCCGGCCGATCGACCAGGCGCCGTTCGAGACGGCCCGGGCCCGGCTCGGCGACGCCGTGCTGCGCCGCCAGGTGCTCGCCGGCGCCTACCGGCTGCGCGACGGCGGCGACCTGGCCGCCACAGGCGCGCCCGTCGTGTACCTGGTCGGCAGCGGCGCGGTCCTGCCCGAGGTGCTCGCGGCCGCCGACGAGCTGGCCGACGAGGGGATCGCGGTGCACGTCGTCGACGTCACATCGCTCGACCGGCTCTACGCCGGCTGGCGGGCCGCCGTGCGCGAGGGCATCCGCAACGCGCGCGTACCGGCACTGCCCGGCGCGATGCGGACCGTCTTCGCCGACCGCGCGCCGCTGGTGACCGTTCACGACGCGGCCTCGCACACCATGGCCTGGCTCGGCTCGGCGCTCGGCGTGCCGTGCGTACCGCTGGGCGTCGACGGTTTCGGCCAGTCCGGTACGGTCCACGACCTCTACGAGATCCACGACCTCCAGCCTGGCGCGATCGTCAACGCGGCGCTGTCGGCGCTGAGCCTCCATGGCTGAGCCCCGCCACCACGACCTCGTGCTCACCGGCGGTACCGTCATCGACGGGCGCGGCGGCCCGGCGGTGGTCGCCGACGTGGCGGTCGACGGCGACCGGATCGCCGCGGTCGGCGCGCCCGGCGCCCTGGCCGGCCGGAGGACGCTCGTCGTCACGGGCAAGGTCGTCAGCCCCGGCTTCATCGACATCCATTCGCACGCGGACTTCACGCTCGCCGTCGACGGCCGCGCGCAGAGCAGCGTGGCGCAGGGCATCACGACCGTGGTGACCGGCAACTGCGGGCACGGCGTCGCGCCGGTCACCGACCGGTCGGCCCCGCTGGTACCGACGAACATCCCCGGTTGGCGCGCGGAATGGGACGACCGGCAGACCTGGTCCACGTTCGCGGACTACCTCGACGCGCTGCGCGGCCAAGGTGTCGGCGTGAACGTGCTCCCGCTCGTCGCGCACGGCGCGCTGCGCCTTGCCGTCGCCGGGTTCGAGACGCGCGCCCTTCGCCGCGCCGAGCTCGACCGGATGCGCGCCATGGCCGCCGAGGCGATGGACGCCGGCGCGGTCGGTCTCTCCACCGGGCTCGAGTATGCGCCCGGCCTGGCCGCCGACACGAACGAGCTCATCACGGTCGCGGGCGCGGTCGGGGAGCGCGCGGGCCTCTACGCCTCGCATTGTCGCAACAGGACGGACCGGATCGTCGAGGCGGCGCAGGAGGCGGTCACGGTTGCCGGGCGCACCGGGTGCCGGCTGCAGCTCTCGCACTTCGTGCGCCGGCCGACCGCCGCCGACCGGTCGCTGTTCCACCGCGCTGTCGACGTGGTCCGGGCCGGCCCGACCCGGTCGCGGCTCGACGTCTTCCCGTTCCCGCACGGCCCGACCCCGCTGCCGACCTTCGTGGTGCCGATGTCGATCCGCGACGCACCGCGCCGCGAGGTGGCCCGCCGGCTCGCCGACCGGAGCCTCCTCGACGAGCTCGACCAGCGGTTCGTCGACGCGCTCGCGGGCGGTGTCGCCGCGACCTGCTTCCTCGCGTCCGACGGCGGCGACGGTTCGCTGGTCGGCCGGTCGCTCGGCGACCTCGCCGGCGAGTGGGACCTGTCGCTGCCCGAGGTCGTGCTCGAGGTGCTGCGCCGGGCCGACGTCGACTTCTACGACGCCGTGGTCGTCGAGCGCGTCTTCGACGACGCCGACCTGCGGTGGGCGCTGCTGCAGCCGGACTTCCTGGTGATGGGCGACGGGCTGACCGGCGCACTCGACGGACCCCTCGCCGGGCACGCGATGTGCGCCTCCGACTGGGGGTACGCGCCGCAGATGCTCGGCCGCTTCGTCCGCGACGAACGCCTCGTCCCGATCGAGCAGGCGGTCGCCCGGATGACGGCGGAGCCGGCGGCGCAGCTCGGGCTCGCGGACCGGGGCGTGCTCGTGGCGGGCTACCGGGCCGACATCGTCGTGTTCGACCCGGCGCGCGTCGGCACCGCGGTACGGGAGGACGCGCTGATCAGCATGCCCGCCGGCATCGACGAGGTGCTCGTCAACGGTGCCGCCGTGGTCAGTGCGGGCCGGTTCACCGGTGCGCTGCCGGGTACCGTGGGACACCGCCCTGGATGACCTGCCGCACCCGGCGCAGCGCGGAGATGTCGGCGAGCGGGTCACCGTCGACCAGGATCAGGTCGGCGACCTTGCCCGCCTCGATCGTGCCGATCCGGTCGGCCAGTCCGAGGTTCGCCGCGGCGTGGCGGGTCGCGGCGACCAGCGCCTCGGCCGGTGACAGCCCGATCCGCGTCATCAGCGCGATCTCCTCGGGCAGCCCGCCGTGACGGTTGAACGGTGTGCCGGCGTCGGTGCCGGCCGCGAACCGTACGCCCGCCGCGTGGGCCCGCCGGAAGCTGGCCTCGCGGTCGGCGACCACCGCCTCCGACTTGGCCCGCAACCACGGCGCCAGCCGGTCGCCGGACGCAAGTGCGCACTCCACGCCGGCGAGCGTCGGCACCAGGTAGACGTCGTCGCGGGCGAGCAGCAGCTCGATGGCCTCGTCGTCGAGGTAGAACCCGTGCTCGACGGAGTCGACGCCGGCCCGCAGCGCGTTCTTGATCCCCTCGTTGCCGATCGCGTGCGTCGCGACCCGCAGCCCGGCGTGGTGCGCCTCCTCGACGAGTACCTTGAGCTCCTCCGGCGCGTACGCCGTGCGACCGGCCGTGACGCCCGGCGTGAGCAGGCCGCCGGTTGACATCACCTTGATGAAGCCGGCACCCTCCTTCACGGCCAGCCGGGTCGCCTTGCGCACCTCGTCGACGCCGTCGACCTCGCGGCCGAGGAAATAGCCGTGGCCGCCGGTCATCGTGATGACGAGCCCGGCGGCCTGTACCCGGGCGCCCTCGACCAGCTTGTCGTCGATGGCGCGGGCCACCTCGATCGCGATGCCGCCGAGTGCGCCACAGTCGCGTACGGTCGTCACGCCCGCGTCGAGGTGGGCCAGCGCGTTGTGGACGGCATGGATGGCAGCGCGGGTCGGGCTGTCGCCGGTCATCTGGGCGATGATGTCGGTCGTCGCGGTCGCGCACAGGTGGGTGTGGCAGTCGATCAGGCCGGGCAGCAGCGTCATGCCGCTGCCGTCGACGATCGTGGCATCGGGCGGTGCCGCCGGCCCGACGGCTCTCACCAGTCCATTGTGGATGGTGACGGTGGCGTCGCGCACGGTGCCGTCGACCGCGTCGAACACCCGGGCGCCGACAATCCCGATCATGTGTCCTCCAGCTCGCCCAGTTGGTCGTCCATCACCGCGGCGATCCGACCCGGGGTCGTCAGCCAAGGCCGACCACCGCGCGTACGGCATCCAGGGTCGGCGCGACCTCCGGGAACGCGGCGCCGACCGACGTCGCGGTCTTCAGGCCGCTGCCGGTGACCACGTGGACAACCCGATCCGCGGGGCCGATCAGCCCCTCGGCCCGGGCCCGGCGGACTCCGGCGATCCCAGCCGCGGCGCCGGGCTCGGCGAAGATGCCGGCCCGGGTGCCGAGCATTCGCGCCGCGTCGAGGATCTCGTCGTCGGTGACGGTGAGGAACGCGCCGCCGCTGGCCCGGACGGCCCGCAGAGCCTTGACCGCGTTGCGTGGGGCGCCGACCGACACCGAGTCGGCCACGGTACGCGCCGGCACCGGCACGATGTCCTCGCCGCCGCGCTCCCACGCGCGGGCGATCGGCGCCGCGCCCGCCGGTTGTACGGCCAGCAGCCGCGGCGCCCGGGGCAGCCGCATCTCCGCCAGCCCCTTGCCCAGCGCGGCCACCGTGCAGCCGTCGCCGACCGCGACGCTGACCCAGTCGGCCCCGGCGTCGCCGAGCTGGTCGGCGATCTCGAGCCCGCAGGTCTTCTTGCCCTCCATGAGGTACGGGTTGACGGCGCAGTTGCGGTTGTACCACCCGAACGCGCGGACCGCCTCCTCGCACAGGTCATAGGCGTCGTCGTAGCTGCCACGCACCAGCATGACCCTGGCGCCGAACGCGGCGAGCTGCGCCAGCTTGCCGACCGGCGTCGACGCCGGCACGAAGATGCGCGCGGTCAGCCCGACGGCGGCGCACGCACCGGCCAGGCTGGACGCCGCGTTGCCCGTGGAGGCGCAGGCGACGTCGGTGAACCCGGCATGCGCGGCGATCTCCACCGCCAGGGCCGAGGCGCGATCCTTCAGTGACCCCGTCGGGTTGCGGCTCTCGTCCTTGACGAGCAGCTCGCCCACGCCGAGGTCCGCGGCGAGCCGCGGCGCCGGCAACAGCGGGGTCGCGGTGAGGTAGCCCGACGGCAGCCGCCGCGGCCCGGGCGGCAGGGGAAGCCAGGCGCGGTAGCGGTCGAGAGGATCGCCGCCGGCGGCGCCCGGCCGCGTCCCGTCGCCGGGCGCGATCACGTCGAGAATGCCGGTGAGGCCCTCGTGGCGCGGGCAGACCGACGCGTCGGCCGTTGGCCGGTGGGCGGCCCCGCACAGCACACAGCGCAGCTCGACCCGCAGCAACCCGGAATCGGTCATCGGTGCATTGAAGCCAGTCATAGAACAAACCTTTGCCCGTCAAGGTGGCCAGGGGCTCAGCGCACCGCGTTGCGCCAGATGATCTTTCTCGGCGTGATGCGGATGACGACGCGGTCGTTGTCGGCGTTGATCCGCGCCCAGCGGACGGTCGCCTCGTCCTCGTGGAGGTACTTGAGCAGCACCGGCCAGGACTCGTCGCGCACGGTCGGGCCTTCCACGATCTCGGCGATGCCGAAGAGGGTCACGTACGTGCCGCTGAGCTGGTCGTCCACGCAGACGCTGACCCGTGGGTCGCGGCGGATGTTGCCCACCTTGAGGGTCCAGCCGGGGCTGCTGATCCGCATGACCTGGCCGTCCCAGTGGTACCAGGCAGGCGTGGCCTGCGGGCTGCCGTCGGGCCGGTTGGTGGCGAGCACGGCGTTGCGCATCCGGGCCAGGAAGTCGGCCATCTGCGCGTCACCGAAGGCGAACGTGGGCGGGGCGGCGGCTGCGGTGCGAGGTACCTCAGCGATCTCGAACTGGCTCATCCGGAGCTCCCTTCGACGGGTACGGGGACGTGGCGTCGGCGGGTCGGTGCGTCAGGGGCCCGGCCGAGCGGGCTGGTCGCCAGCTCCCGGCTGAAGTGGCAGGCGGCCGACTGGTCCGGCCCGACCACCTGGAGCACGGGCTGATCGGTACGGCACCGCTCGGGCTGTCCGAGCTGGGTGTAGAGCCAGCACCGCGGGTGGAAGCCGCAGCCGGGCGGAGGCGTGATCGGAGAGGGCAGGTCACCGGTGAGGACGATGCGTTCCCGCACCCGCTCGGTCTCCGGGTCGGCCACCGGCAGCGCCGACACCAGCCCGCGCGTGTACGGGTGGGCGCACGCGGTCAGCAGCACACCGGCCGGTGCCTCCTCGACGATCCGGCCGAGGTACATCACCGCGATGCGATCGCTGACGTGGCGGACCACGGCCAGGTCGTGGCCCACGAACAGGTAGGTCAGGCCCAACCGTGCGCGCAGGTCGACGAGCAGGTTGAGCACCTGGGCCTGGATCGACACGTCGAGGGCGGACACCGGCTCGTCGAGGACGAGGAACGACGGGTTCACGGCGATCGCGCGGGCGATCGCGACCCGCTGCCGCTGACCGCCGGAGAGCTGGTGCGGGTACCGCTGGGCCAGGTCGGGCCGCAGGTTGACCAGGTCGAGCAGTTCCCGGACCCGGGCCGGGCGGTCGCGGGGTGGCAGCAGCCGGTGTACCGCGAGCGGCTCGGCCAGGATCGCGCCGATGCGCTGGCGGGGGTTGAGCGAGCCGTACGGATCCTGGAACACGATCTGCGCCTCGCCCCGCAGCTGGCGCAGACCCCCGCGGGGCAGGCTCAGCACGTCCCGCTCGCCGATGCGGACCCGGCCGGTCGCCGGGACGAGGCGGAGCATGGCCTGGCCGAGCGTGCTCTTGCCGGAGCCCGACTCGCCGACCAGGCCCAGCGTCTGCCCGGCCGGGATGGTCAGGTTGACGTCGTTGACGGCGGTGAGGGTGCCCGACCGCCGGCCGGGCAGACCGGCGCCGGTACGGAACGTGACCCGCAGGTGTTCGACCTCGACCGTGGCGCTCATCGCAGCCATCCTTCGGGTTCGGTGGCGTGGCAGCGTGCGTCGTGTCCGCTGCCACGCCGGCTCAGTGCCGGCTCGTCCTGCCGGCACACCGGCCGCGCGTGGCGGCACCGGGGAGCGAAGTGGCAGCCCTCGATGGCCTTGCCGAGGTCGGGTGGGCCGCCCTCGATCGGGACCAGGCGCTCGTCGTCGGAGAGCGTCGGCAGCGCGTCGAGCAGGCCCCAGCTGTAGGGCATCTTCGGCGTGTAGAACAGGTTGTCGACGGCGCCGGTCTCGACGACCTGGCCGGCGTACATCACCGCGATCCGGTCGCAGATCCCGGCCGCGATGCCGAGGTTGTGGGTGATCAGCAGGACCGCGGTGCCGGTCTCGCTGCTGAGCTCCTGGATCAGCTCGAGGATCTGTGCCTGGATCGTCACGTCCAGCGCGGTGGTGGGCTCGTCGGCGATGAGCAGCCGCGGCGTGCAGGACAGCGCGATCGCGATCATGACCCGTTGTCGCATGCCGCCACTGAGCTGGTGCGGATAGTCGTCCAGCCGCAGCCGGGGGCTCGGGATGCCGACCCGGGCCAGCAGTTCGGTGGCGCGTTCGCGGGCGTCGCGGCGGCTGAGGCCGAGATGCTGGCGCAGCGGTTCGGCGAGCTGCATGCCGATGGTGAACACGGGGTTGAGGCTGGTCGACGGGTCCTGGAAGACGAAGCCGATGCGGTGCCCCCGGATGTTGCGCATGCCCGCCTCCGGCAGCGCGAGCAGGTCCTGTCCGTCGAAGACGACCTCGCCGCCGGTGACCCGGGCGTCGGCGGGCAGGAGCCTGGCGATGCTGCGCGCGGTCATCGTCTTGCCGCAGCCGGACTCGCCGACCAGGCCGAGGGTCTGCCCGGCCTCGATGCTGAAGCTGACGTCCTGCACCGCCCGGACCGCGGCCGGGCCGGAGCCGATCTCGGTGGACAGCCGGTGTACGTGCAGCAGGGCCATCTCAGTCTCCTCCCGGCCGCGAGGTCGGGTCGATGAGGTCCCGCAGGCCGTCGCCGAGCAGGTTGAGGGCCAGCACCACCAGCGCGACGGCGACGCCCGGCACCACGGTCAGCCACCAGCCGAGCCGCATGTAGGCCCGGGCGTCGCTGAGCATGACGCCCCACTCGGGGGTCGGCGGGGCGGCGCCTAGGCCGAGGAACGACAGCGCGGAGCCGATGAGGATCGCCGTCGCGATCGTGGTGGTGGTGAGCACGAGCATCGGCCCGAGGATGTTCGGCAGTACGTGCCGGAGCAGGATTCGCCGGTGGCTGCAGCCCATGGCGACGGCGGCCTTGACGTACGGGCGGACCAGCACGCTGAGGACGGAGGCGCGGGCGACGCGGGCGAAGACCGGGACGGTGGCGACCCCGACCGCGATGATGACGTTGGTGACGCTGCCGCCCAGGATCGCCACGATGCCGAGGGCGAGGAGCACCGCCGGGAAGGCCAGCAGGATGTCCATGAAGGCGACGGCACCGAGGTCGACGGCCCGGCCGAAGTAGCCGGCCAGGCAGCCGACGGTACCGCCGACGACGAGTCCGAGGAAGACCGCGAACAGGCCGGTGGCCAGGGTGAGGTGGCCGCCGGCCAGGATCCGGCTGAAGATGTCGCGGCCGAACTGGTCGGTACCGAACGGGTGGGACCAGCTCGGACTCTCCAGGCGGGCCAGCGGGTCGAGCGCGGTCGGGTCGTGCGGGGTCGTGACCATGCCGACGACGCTGGCCATGAGGACCACGACGAGCAGCACCGCACCGATGGCGAAGCTCGGGTGCCGCAGATAGCGCTTCATGACGGCTTACCCCCGTGCCGGATGCGCGGGTCGACCACGGTGTACAACAGGTCGACGACGAGGTTGACCAGGACGTAGCTGACCGTCGCGAACAGGACGGTGCCCTGCACGATCGGGAAGTCGCGGTTGGTGATGCCCGACAGCAGCAGTTGCCCGATCCCGTGCCGGGTGAAGATGGTCTCGACGACGACCGCGCCGGCCAGCAGGTTGCCGATCTGCAGGCCGACGATGGTGAGCACCGGGATGACCGCGTTGCGCATGGCGTGCACGCCGATGACTCGCCGCTCCCGCATGCCCTTGCTGCGGGCGGTGACGACGTAGTCGTGGTTGAGTACTTCGAGCAGCGAACCGCGCAGGAAGCGGGCGATGATGCAGGCCGCCCCGATGGCCAGGGTCACCGCAGGCAGGATGATCGCGCCCGGGCGGTCGGCGCCGATGGCCGGCAGCCACCGCAGGTTCACCGCGAACACCAGCAGCAGGATCATGCCGAGCCAGAACGTGGGCACCGACAGGCCCAGCGTGGCCAGGCCCATCAGCGCGGTGTCCACCTTGGACCCCCGCTTGAGCGCGGACGCGGTGCCGATGAGCGAGCCGAGGAGCACCGCGATGACCATCGCGGCCAGCATGAGCTGGATGGTCTGCGGGATGTTCTGCAGGACGAGGTCGAGCACCGGCCGCTGGTAGCGGTACGAGTAGCCGAGGTCGCCCTGGAGCGCTCGGCCCATGAAGCTGAGGTACTGGTCCCACAGCGGCCGGTCGAAACCGTACTGGGCCCGCAGCTGCTGGCGGGTCTCCTCGCTCACCGGCACGTCGCCGACGACGGCCGTGACCGGGTCGCCCGGGGTGAGGTACAGGCTCATGAAGACCAGTACCGACACCCCGAGCAACACGGGGACCAACAGCGCGACGCGCTGAAGGATGTACCGTGTCACGGCTTGAGCCAGACATCGGCGTAGTAGGGATACGCGAGCACGTTGGTGTGCATGTTGCCCACCCTCGAGCTGACCCCGTACAGGAAGGCGCCCTGGTAGATCGGGTAGATCAGGGCCTTGTCCATGATCGTGGTCTGGAGCTCGCCGAGGATCGCGTTGCGCTTGGCGACGTCCGTCTCGACCGTCTGCCGGCTCAGCAGGTCGTCGATCTGCGTGTCCTTGATGCGGGACCAGTCGAACCCGCCGTAGTTCTTGGAGCTGTAGAAGAGCTGAATGCCGGACGGGTCGCTGTCGACCAGGCCGGTGATGCCGCCGGTGCCCTCGCCCTTGCCGTTGGCGTCGGTCGCGGCGGCCGCTGCGCGGATGTCCACCGCCACGTCGAAACCGAGAGGCTTGAGCAGGCCCTGGACGCCGGTGGCGATCGGGTTGAACTGCGCCTGCGTGATGATTTTCAATGCGAGCCGGGTGCCGTTCTTGCTGCGGAAGCCGTCGCTGCCCATCGTCCAGCCGGCCCCGTCGAGCAGGCTCTCGGCCTTCGCCTTGTCGTACGGGTACCTGCCCTCGACCGCCTTGGCGTAGCCGAGCGTCCGCGGGGAGATCGGGCCCTCGGCCGGGGTGTAGATCCCGAACAGGGCGGTGTTGATGAGGTTGGTGCGGCTGATCCCGTACTGGATCGCCTGCCGGACCGCGAGATCGTCGGTCGGAGCGCGCTCGGTGTTCAGGAACAGCGAGAGCGAGCCGCCGCTCCACGGCGCGGCCACCATGGTCAGGTCGGAGCCCTTCTTCTTGAGCAGGGAGAAGTCGGCCGCCGGCATGTTCCAGGCGATCTGTACGTCGCCGCTCTGGACGGCCGCGGACCGGGCCCCGTCGTCCGGGACGATCTTGAAGATCAGCTTGTCCAGGTACGCCTTGCCCTGGTGCAGGAACGACGGCCCCCAGGTGTAGTCGGCCGTGCGCTGCAGGGTGACGTGGTCGCCGGTCACCCACTCCACGAACGACATCGGGCCGGTGCCCACCGGGTGCTGGCCGTAGCTGTTGCCGTACTTGGCGACCGCCGCCGGGGACACGATGGCCAGCCAGTGCTGGCTCAGGGAGTTGAGCAGCGACGGGAAGGGCGTGGCGTACGTGAGCTCGACCGTGGCCGGGTCGACCGCGGTGACCGTCTTCAGCGGACCGAGCTTGGCCCGGGCGACCGGCGACTTGAACGAGGAGTCGAGGATCCGGTCGAAGTTGAACTTCACCGCCTCGGCGTTGAAGTCGGTGCCGTCCTGGAACTTCACGCCGGTGCGCAGCTTGAAGGTCGTTTTCAGGCCGTCGGACGAGGTCGTCCAGGACGACGCGAGCCCGCCGACGTACTCACCGTTGGACGGGTTGAGCCATACCAGTGGGTCGTAGATCTGCATGAACACTTGGTGCGCGGCCGCCTGGGCGGCGCCGGCCGGGTCGAGGCTGTCCGGCTCGGCGGAGAGCGCCACGCTCAGCGTGCCGCCGTCGACCGGCGCGCCGCCGCCCTGGTTCTCCTCGGCGGGACCTGAACCGCACGCGGCGGCGGTGAGCAGGACGGCCATGCCGCCGATCACCATCCGCCGAAGTCTGAGCCACGAGGGAGCTGTCATTCTCCAGAACCTCCTCGTCCGGGCCGCTGTGGGGTCGGGTCGGCCCCAACCCGGCTCCGCGCGCTGACGGAGGCGGCCCGATGTTCGATGACGAGAAGCTACTGTGAACATAAGGCGGCTTCAAGACATGTTCGGCTAAATTTCGAAAATGATCGGCGTGATCTCGGATCTCATCGGCGACGGCGACGGGCGGGGTGCGCGATGCTGACCCACTCCCTCGTCGAGGCGGCCTGGGCGGCTGGCCGCTCTGGCGCCCCGCTGGGCGAAACATGGATCGGCGCCCCTGCGGCTGGGGCTGATCGCTCATTGATCTTGGACCTCATGGCTGAAGGTCCGCCGAGCGGCGATGCGCCGCTTCCGTGGCGTTCTGTCCGGCACGGCGACCCCGGCGGTGCGCCAGCTCGAGCGAACACGCCGAAGCCCCGGACATCCTCACCCTGGAGGAGCCGGGGCTGACCGCGAACCGGTGGTTCCGCGTCTACGAACACCAGCTGCCGGCGCTACGCCGAGCGTGACCCGGACACATAGTCGGCCGTGCGGCGAACGCTCAGGTGGTACGGCCGGCAGCGCCGGGGTGCGGTGGACCGACAATATAGAGGGCGACCAAGCGTGTTCGTCCGCCGTTCAAGTCGGCAACCTGAGCGCCCTCTAGCCCGAACACGGTCTTCTCCGGGATCCGGCGCCCCTCGGCACTCCAGTAGCCAAGATCAAGCTGGTCCACAAAGACCGTGTACCGCTGACCATTGATGGTCGATTCCCCCTCAGCGAGGGCGGTGAATCCAGTGAGGCCGGAACTTCTCGGCGGATTCAGCACCAGCGCTGGTGCGCGGATGCTGGCGATCACGTCCTTGCTCGATGGTCCGATCCAGTACAGCCGGTAGGACGTATCGCTGTCGAGCCGCGCCTCGGTGAGCTTGAATCCGTCGACTGAGATGCTTTCGCCAGCGACGACGATTTCGGGGTCTTCCACACGCAGGCTCTGCCAAAGCAGGACCCCGCACAACGCCAGTAGCAGCACCCCAGCGATTGCGGGCACGGCACGTCTGCGCATTACCTCTCCAAACGTCGTTACAGGCGGCCAGGCCGCGCCCGCCCGCGCCGTCCAGGGCGGCGAAGAGGTTGGTGATGCCATGCCGTCTGTAGTCGCTGGTGCGTTGCTCGGTGACCCCGAAACGTCAGACGCGGAACGGTGTCTGTGCTGGCATTGATCTGCGGCGACGGTCGGTGTTGTCCGGGTTGGGCGCCGCGGCCGGATGGGAGAACACCGCCGGTGCCGGGCCCATCGCCGATACGACTGGTGACGGCGTGGAAGCAATGGCGGTCGGCACGGGCGGACTCGCCGCATCGAGTTGGTTGACGGCCTCCTCCGCGGACAATGCGCCGGACGCGACGGCCCGCCACAGGCTGGTGTCGCCCGACTGTGTGGCGACGATGTGCTGCTGCAACGCTGCCGGGCTGATGCCCCGCGCAGCCAGCAGCGCAGCAGCCGCCGGCCCGAGATCCACCCAGGGATGCACCGTCTCGGGCGTGAACCCGTGCGCGGCCCACTGCTTCGCAAGGGCGGTGACACGGTCGCCGACGTGTGCCGGAATGACATCCCGGTCACCGCGCCGCTCGCCCAACAGTGCGCGGGCAAGCTCGGTAAGCCCGGCAATCGGCACCCAGCGGACCGACGAGTCGGCCCCTCGCGCGCGGGTGTTCATCGGCGTCCCCCAGCAAGGGGCGGAGTGGTCAGGCGCAAATCCATGCAACCATGATCGCTCATTGCGGTGTCCCGGCCTCTACCGGTCGACCCTGAGCGCTGCCGACACATCCGGTGCCCGATCGAGCGTGCAGCAAACTCAACCAAGCGAACATCGACAGCTGCTGATATTTCATCCTCGCCAACGCCGCCCGCAGCACCGACGCCACCGTCACCACCATCGCCTTCGGTGAAGCCGTCACCCTGCTCGTCCCGCCACATCACAAACCCGCCCAGGTGCAACAGATGCACGCCCACGACGGGTACGAGCGATTCACCGAAGCGGTCAAACTCGCCGACCACCTCCTCAACCTGCGCCACCGCAGCAGCGTCCGGATGCTCGCCGTGGTCTCCGACGGAAAGCGTTGCGTCGCCGACACCCGGACCGGCGCGCGCCTGCGACCCGCCAACGGGCTCGAGCACCGGCGGATCGTGAAGGACTCGGAGGTGGTGGGCGACGTGGTGGCCGCCATCCGCGACGAGGACCGGTCCACGATCGCCTCGTAATCCGTGCAACCCGCCGGCCCGTTGCTTACGTGAGTATTGGCGTCAGGGACGAGGGAGGTCACATGGGATCGGGCACGAGCCGCGATCAGGAGTTCGGCGACTACTACGCCGCCCGGGGCGCGGCGGTCCAGGCGACCGCCTACCTGTTGTGCGGCGACTGGCACCTGGCGCACGACCTCACCCAGACTGCATTCATCAAGCTCTATCTGGTGTGGCCCCGGCTCGAACGTAAGGAGCCCGTCGACCGCTACGTGCGGCGCACCCTCGTGCGGGTCTTCCTCGACGAGCGCCGCCGGCCGTGGCGCCGGGAGCGGCCGACGGCCGAGTTCGTCGACCTCGACCAGGGTGCCCCGGAGAGGACCGACCGGGTCGACGACCGCCTGATCCTGCGCCGTGCCCTGGCGGCCGTTCCTGCGCGCCAGCGGGCCGTTCTGGTGCTGCGGTTCTGGGAGGACCTGTCAGTCGAGGAGACCGCGGAGCTGCTCGGGATCTCGGCCGGCACGGTCAAGAGCCAGGCCGCCCGCGGGCTGGAAACCTTGCGCCGCCTGCTCGGCGTGCCCGACACCGCTTCCACAGGTAAGGAGTGACGATGCACGACAACGACGTGCGGGATCTGTTCGCGCGGGTGGTCGACGAGGCCGGGCCGCTGCCGGTGAGTAGGGAGGAGATGGTGGCGGCCGGGCGGCGGGCCAGAAACCACCGGCGCCGATGGTGGGTCGGCGGAGTCGCGCTGGCCGCGGTCGCCGCGGTGGCGGCCACGATCCAGGTGGTACCGGTACCCGGCGCGCCAGTCGCCGTCGGCGCGTCGGGAACCTCCGGCGCGCCGCTCACCTCCGGCGCACGCAGCCCGGGGGTGGCCAAGTCGCCTACCGGACGTCCGGTGTCGAAGATTCCGGAAGCCCAGCAGCAGCGCGCCAACCAGATGCTGGCCGCGCTCATTGCGGCGATACCGGCCGGATACACCACTCCGGCCGCGGGCAACCCGCGCACCCGTTCCGCACGTGTGGAGGGCTGGCAGCAGACTGGCTGGCTCTACTTGGTCAGTACCGAGGTCTACCGCGACGGCAAGGTCGGCGCGGTGCGGGTCAGCTCGTTCACCGACTACGGCCCGCCCGGCACCAACGATCCGTGCGCCGCCGCCCTCCAGGCCGCCGGCTCGTACGACGGTTGTACGGTACTGACCGCGGTCACCGGTACCCCGGTCGCGGTGTCCTGGCGGGGCGGCAGCGGCAAGGCGCCGCGTGTCGTCCGAGCGACCTGGGTGGCCGACGACCGTGCGGTGTCCGTGGAGCAGTTGCCCCAGGGCACGAGCGGCCAGCCCGGCGGCGGCATGCTGGACCAGCCGGTCTTCACCGACCAGGAGCTGGCCGACCTCGCGGGATCGCCCGACTTTCGCGGCTGATCCTCGGTCAGCCTGCGGAGCGGACGACCGAGAGCCGGCACCGGGGCTCCTTCACCAGGGCACGGGCGATGGCCACCCGCTGCTGCTGACCCCGGACAGCTCGGCGGGCAGGTGCTTCAGCCGCCCGCCGAGCCCCATCTCCTCCAGCGCCGCCACCGCTCGGGCCCGCCGCCTGCCGGGCCCGAGCCGCTGCGGTACCAGCGCCGCTTGGACGTTCTCCTGCGGCGCGTACCTTCGCGGCCTGGCTCTCCCGCAGGGCACCCCAGATCCCTGCCGTCGAACTCGACGATGCCGGACGTCGGCCGGTCGAGCCCGCCGAGCATCTGCAGCGGCGTCGTCTTGCCCCTGACCGCTCGGCCCCTGAATGGACAGCCAATCGCCGTCCCTGATCCAGTTCGGCGGCGTTGAGCGCGGCCACCGTCCGATTGCCCTTCTGGTATTTCGTGAGACCGTGCTGTTCGTGTCAAGCCACCTGCACGCCGAACGCCGGCGCCGCGGGACCCGCACCGGCACCCGCGCGCTGGGCTGCTTCAAACAGGCGATCCTGGTCGAGGATCAGCAGTCCTGAGTGGGTTGTCCGTCGCCGTGGCTCATGAGGTCGGAGCGCCGCGCTGATAATGAGGGTCTGCCGCCCGAGATGGGGTGGCTGACCAGCTGGCGAGGAGTTTGAGCCGGTCTTCGGACGCGGTGCCGGGTTCGGCGGTGTAGATGATCAGGTTGTGCACGGCTCGACTGGACAGGGGCAGGTCGAGGTGCTGGAAGGTCAGTTCGAGGTGGCCGACCTCGGGGTGCTGGAGTCGTTTGATGCCGTCGTGGCGGATCAGGACGTCGTGCGCGGCCCATTGGTCGCGGAACTCGGGGCTGAGGGTGGACAGCTCGCCGATGAGGTCGCGCAGCGGCCGGTCGCGGGGCTCGCGAGCGGCCTCGGCGCGCAGGAGGGCGGCGGTGGCGTTGCCGGCGGCGTCCCAGTCGACGAAGAAGTCGTGTGCGCCGGGGTCGAGGAAGATGTAGCGGGCGATGTTGGGTCGGCCGCGCTTGTCGATGGTGGCGCTGTGGAACATCGGCGCGTACAGGGCTCGGGCCAGGGGGTTGCTGGCGATGACGTCCGTGCGGCCGTTGCGCACGAACGCCGAGGAGATCGTCATGGAGTCGAGCAGCCACTGGACTCGGGGCGGGACCTCGACGTCCCGGCGACGCGATGGCGTGCGACTCGCGGCCCGCGATGACTGGGCGAGGTCGAACAGGTAGGTGCGTTCGTCGTCGTCCAGTCGTAGGGCGCGGGCGACCGCGTCGAGGACGTCTTCGGACACGCCGCCGATGTGACCTTTTTCCAGCCGGGTGTACCACTCTGTGCTCACGCCGGCGAGGACGGCGACCTCCTCGCGCCGCAGCCCGGGGACCCGGCGGTGGGCGCTGGTCGGCAGTCCGGCCTGCGCCGGGGTGATTTTGGCGCGTCGGCCGGCGAGGAAGTCCCGGATCTCGGCGCGGTTTCCGGGCTGCTGGTCCATGTCCTTCACGGTATCCGCCGGTCGCGGCGCGAGGGGGGTGCAGGTTGTACCCCCCAGAAACGCGACCTTCTCCGGTCGCGGCGATCGCGGTCTTCTGGGATCGAACGCGTAACGGAGGTAGGGGACATGACGAGCAAGACGCTGACAGCGCCGGCGGTGGCGCTGGGCACGTGGGCCTGGGGAGACAGCGGCGAGGCGGGCGACGGCTATTTCGGTAGTCAGCTGACCGCGTCCGGCCTGCGCGAGGTCGTCGAGAAGGCGCAAGCGAACGGGTTCACCTTGTGGGACACCGCGGTGGTGTACGGCATGGGCCACTCGGAGACAGTCCTCGCTCAGGCGCTGAAGGGCTACGCCCGCAGCGAGTACCAGCTGTCGACGAAGTTCACCCCGCAGGCCGCGGGCGACAGCGACGATCCGGTCGCGGCGATGCTGGAGCAGAGCCTCGACCGATTGGGGACAGAATATGTGGATCTGTACTGGATCCACAACCCTGCCGACGTGGCCCGCTGGACGCCGCTGCTGATTCCGCTGCTGCGCAGCGGCAAGATCAAGCATGTCGGCGTCTCGAACCACAACATGAAGCAGATCGCTCTTGCCGACCAGATCCTCGGCGAGGCCGGCTTTCGCGTGGAGGCGGTCCAGAACCACTACAGCCTCCTGTACCGAAGCTCCGAACGCGCGGGCATTCTCGATCACTGCCGCGAGCACGACGTGCGGTTCTTTTCCTACATGGTCCTCGAGCAAGGGGCGCTGGCCGGCAGGTACGGCCCGGCCCATCCGTTGCCCGCGGGCAGCAACCGGGCGGCCGCGTACAACGGCATCCTGCCCAAGCTCCAAGCGCTGACGGACAGGATGCGCACGATCGGCGAGGACCGAGGCGCGTCCGCCGCCGACGTCGCCACCGCCTGGGCCATCACCAAAGGGACCACCCCGATCATCGGCGTCACCAAGGCGAGTTACATCGACGGGCTGGTCCGAGCTCGCGGCATCGAGCTCGCCGACGAGGAGACCGCGGAGCTGGAGGCGCTGGCGGACGCCGCGGACGTCGACACGCGCGGCTGGTGGGAGCACGAGATGTAGCAAGGATCCTGGGCTGGACTAGCTGCCCTCTGAGGTTCGTCAAGGTCAAGCAGCGGGCGGTAACGGTGAGATCGAGAATCGTCCTGTTCCGGGGAGGTTCCGAACAGATCCGAACAGATCCGAACGCCCTTCGGCATGCCAGAGGAGGCCCTTTGTGTTTGGGTTGATCGGCAACTGTCGATCGGGGAAGGGGAATCTGTTGAGATTGAGACGCACAATGTTTGCCGTGGTGGCAACAGTGCTGGTGAGTTTCGGAAGTGGGTTGCTTGGCGCGGCCCCGGCGCACGCGAGTCCTGCCGTGCCGACGGCAGACTTCCGGCTGCGGTTCTCAGACACGACATACAGCGATGCGGCACCAGGTCATCTGATGTCGATGCAATCGGTTATCAACGGCCTCGACGTGTCCTTGTCCAAAGTGACGATGAGCGGACTGAACCTCAACCGATATGGCTCCAGCAGCGAATGCGTCCAGAACCCGCCGAGCACAGTCCAGTCGATGATCTGCTGGAACGACGGGGACAACGCCGCCAGTGAATGGTATCCGCAGGGCATCACCACCAACACCGACGGCTGGAACTCCAGCAGTCCAAATCGGATCATCACGGCGTGGTACGACAACTGCAGCACATCGAACTACGGTGAGCCCGGCTGCGAGAGCCCGCCAACCGATCACCGGCAGTACAGCAAGGGTGTGCGGCTGGCCGTCTTCGACACGTTGACCTACACCTACCGCCTGGTGCTGCTGGTGGAGCCGTTCATCAACGCCAGTGGCAACTCCACCTACAAGACCGTGAAGATCCACGCCGGTGGAATCGCCTGGTACGGCAACTACCTGTACGTGGCCGACACGCGCGCCGGAATCCGCGTGTTCGACACCAACCAGCTGTTCGACCTGCAAGGCCCCGTTTCCGGCGACGCCGGCGCGACGGGGGCCGACGTCAGCGACGCCACCAAGGTCGGCCGGCAGAGCAACGTGTTCTACGGCCACACCTACCGATACGTCATGCCACAGGTCGGCCGCTGGACGCAGGACAGCTACCACGCCGACGGGGCAACCTGCACGGCGAGTGGACCGTCCAAATATTCGTTCCTGAGTCTTGATCGGACCACATCACCCGCCCGCCTCATCACCGGCGAGTACTGCAACGAGGAGTCCAACCCCGACCTCCTGGGCCGAGTGGCGCGATACAACCTGGCGAGCACCACCAGCCTGTCCGGCGGCCTGGCCACCTCGGGAGGAGTCGCACAGGCCACCGACGCCTACCGGCTGCCGAAAGGTCATATCCAAGGCGGCATCTCGGTAGGCAGCACGTACTACTTCAACATGAGCGCGGGCCACTCCAACGGAACGCTCTGGAAGTATCAGGCAAGCGGAGGTTCACTCAACGCGGCCAGCCCTTCCAGCCAAGCGGCACCCGAAGGCTGCGAGGACCTCACCTACGCGGGCGGAAAACTCTACTCCGTCACAGAGTATCCAGGCGCGCGGATGACATACGCCACCGCGGCGTTCTAACAGCCACCCGGGCGAGCAGGGGTCCAGGCAGCCAGGCCCCGCTCGCTCACGCAGGTGTAGCCGGCATCAGCCGGGTGGCCACCCCCGGACCGCATCGTCGCCGCCGTACCACTAACCGGATCCTTCGCTCGCGGCATGCGACCTCGTGTCGCACCTCGTCATAGCGGGCGGCGCAGCCCGTCCAGCACGAGGGTGATGACATCGTCGGCCTCGGCCCGCCAGGCGGGGCGGTCATGGGCCGCGCCGATGCCGTGCAGCGCCATCATCACGGCACCGGCACCCACGTCTTCGCGAACGGTGCCGTCCCGCACGGCGGCGGCCACCAGGTCGGTGACAGCCTGCTCCAGCGCCCGGCTGCCCTCGGCGAGGACACTCGAGCGATCGGCCATGAGCGTGGCCAGTGTCCGGGCCAGGCCCTTGTGGGCGTCCATGTGGTCGACCATGCCGCGTAGGAAGATCGCCAAAGCCTCCGCCGCGGGCAGCGTGGCCTGTAGCTGGCGGGCGCGGTCGCACAGCGCGGCGACTTCCCCGTGGTAGACCGCCTCGGCCAGCGCCTCCCGGGTGGGGAAGTGGCGGTACAGCGTGCCGGTGCCCACCCCGGCCAGGCGGGCGAAGTCGTCGAAGCGCAGGTCGAAGAAGTCGCCGGCGTCGAAGATCTCCCGGGCCTTGGCGAGCAGGGCCTCGCGCTTGCGTTGGGCGTCGGCCCGCAGCGGCTTGTCGGCGGTCATGCGCTACCTCGCGTTGACAAGTGGAGATGACCTCCATATTTTGGAAAGTGGAGATGACCTCCAAATCGATCGTACCCCACGAGGTGCAGCGTGAAGATCCTGATGTTCGGCCGCGGCGTGATCGCCACCGTCTACGGCTGGGCCTTGGAACGGGCCGGACATGACGTCGAGTTCTACGTCCGCCCGGGCCGCGCGGCGACGTACGGAGACACGACAGATCTCGACCTGCTGGATACACGGCGCCGGGTGTGGGGGCATCGCGTCGTCGAGAAGTGGCCGGTGCGCTACCGCGAGGCGCTGGAGCCGGACCACGACTTCGACCTGATCGTGCTCAGCGTGCCGCACCACCGCCTCGCGGAGGCGACGGCCTTCCTGTCCCCGCGCGTCGGTCAAGCCACGGTGCTGGTCTTCGGCAACATCTGGACCGAGCCGCAGGCCGCTATCGGTGCCCTTCCCGTCGACCAGGTCGCATGGGGCTTTCCCCAGGCCGGTGGCGGCTTCGGCGAGGACGGCGTGCTCCGCGGGGCGCTGCTACCGGCAGTCATCTTCGGCACCCTCGGCCAGCCCCCGACCGACCGGGAGCGGGCCGTGCGCCAGGCGTTTCGCGAGGCCGGGTTCCGGCTCAAGGAGCAGCCTGACTTCCGTGGCTGGCTGTGGGTCCATTTCGTGTCGGATGCCGGCCTGTTCTCGCAGGGCCTGCGGCTGGGTTCCCTGTCCAAGTTGGCCGGGGCAACGGGCGACCTGCGCGAGGGGCTGCTGGCTGGCCGCGAGCTGCTGCCGCTCCTCAAGGCGCGCGGCCTTGACTTGCGACGTCACCGGGGCGGTGTGCTGCTCTTCCGGGCGCCCACCTGGCTGACGGCTCCCGCGCTCGCCTGGCTGACCGCTCATGTCGCGCCCGTGCGCGTGAATCTTGCGGCGCACTCCGACCCGGACGCCGAGGAGCCGCGTGAGGTCTGCCGGGACACCCTGGCCGAAGCACGACGGTTGGGCATCTCGGTACCGCGACTGGAAGCGGCGGAACCGACCTTCGTCCGTGAGGGGACAGGTCGAGTCTGAACCCACCGATGTCGTCGGTCCCGGTGGTCCATTGCGGCTCCTCGGTCCGCCGCATCCCAGACAAGCGGTCTGGTCCTGCGTGCCCGGCCCGCGGGCCAGGCGGATCAGACGGTGCGCGGCGCCTTCGCGAGGTTCGCCTCCAGCTCCGCCTTGTCCTGACGGATGACGTAGGCCGGCCGGTCGCGCTCGACCCGCCACGACTCGCTCAGCGGACTGACGTCGACGGCGTCGAACCCGATCTTGTCGTACAGGTCGACGACGAACGCGACGGCCTCGGGAGAGTCCGACGACACGGCCAGCGCGCGCCGGCCGGGCGTGCCCGCCGGTGAGCCGTCGGCGTTGATGTCGGCTGCGGTGATGTGGTTGAACGCCTTGACCACTTTCGCTCCGGTCAGGTGGGCCTGCAGGAGCCCGGAGGTGGTGGCCTCACCGCGGTCGAGTTCGGGGAACCGGCCGTCGCGCTCCCAGTAGTAGTTGTTGGTGTCGAGCACGATCTTGCCGGCGAGCGGCTCGATCGGAACCTCGCGGTACCGGCCGAACGGGACTGTGACGACGACCACGTCACCCGCCACGCCCGCCTCGGCCGCGCTCGCCGCCCGCGCGGCCGGCCCCAGGTCCTCGACAAGGGCGGACAGGGTCTCGGGCCCGCGGGAGTTCGCGATCACGACGTCATGGCCGAGCGCGATCACCGCCCGGGCGACCGCGCTGCCGATGTGTCCCGCCCCGATGATGCCGAATGTAGTCACCCTGCGCAGAACCCGCCCCACGCAAGGGCTATTCCCTTGCTCGGCACGGTGCCCGATGCGACATACCGGGCCACAGGCCGCGTAAGCCTGTCAGGGGGTAGCGCGGGTCACGTCAGCCGAGGGCGCGGTCGAGGTTGAATGCGGCGCTGATGAGCGCGAAGTGGGTGAACGCCTGCGGGAAGTTGCCCTGCTGTTCACCGGTACGGCTGATCTGCTCGGCGTAGAGGCCCAGATGGTTGGCGTAGGTGAGCATCTTCTCGAAGGCCAGCCGCGCCTCGTCGAGTCGGCCGGCGCGGGCGAGCGCCTCGACGTACCAGAAGGAACAGATCGAGAAGGTGCCCTCCGCGCCGCGCAGGCCGTCCGGGCTGGCCTCGGGATCGTAGCGGTACACGAGCGAGTCGGAGACCAGGTCAGCGGCGAGCGCGTCGAGCGTGGCCAGCCACTTCGGGTCGGTCGGCGAGATGAACTTGGTCAGGGGCATCATCAGGACCGCGGCGTCGAGCACGTCGCCGGACCGGTGCTGGACGAACGCCTGCCGGTCGGCGGACCAGCCGTAGCGCACGATCTGCCGGTAGATCGCGTCGCGGGACCGCGTCCAGTGCGGCATGTCGGCGGGTAGGCCGCGGTGGTTGGCCATGCGTATCGCGCGTTCGATCGCCACCCAGCACATCAGCCGCGAGTACAGGAAGTCCTTACGCCCGCCGCGCGTCTCCCAGATGCCCTCGTCCGGCTGGTTCCAGTGGTCGCAGACCCAGTCCACCAGCTCGCAGACCGCGTCCCAGCGGTCGCTGGAGATGGGCTGGCCCCACTTGTCGTACAGGTAGATCGAGTCGATGAGCGCGCCGTAGATGTCGAGCTGGAGCTGGCGGGCGGCGTCGTTGCCGATGCGCACCGGGCCGGAGCCCCGGTACCCCTCCAGGTGGCCGAGCTCCTGCTCGGGCAGCTCGCTGCGGCCGTCGATGCCGTACATGACCTGCAGCGGCCCGCCGTCGCCGCCGGTGCGCAGGGTGCACCGGTCGGCGAGAAACCGCATGAAGGCCTCGGCCTCGCCGGTGAAGCCCAGGCGCAGCAACGCGTAGGCGCAGAACGCGGCATCGCGGATCCACACGTACCGGTAGTCCCAGTTGCGCTCGCCGCCGATCTGCTCGGGCAGGCTGGTCGTGGGCGCGGCCACGATAGCCCCGGTCGGCGCGTAGGTGAGCAGCTTGAGGGTCAGCGCCGAGCGGTGCACCGTCTCGCGCCACCGGCCGCGGTACCGCGACGCGGACAGCCACCGCCGCCAGAACGCCACCGTGTCTGCGAACTCCTGCTCGGCCTCGGCGTGCGGGCAGCCGCGGGGCGCGACGTCGTCGCCGACCCGGTCGAGCGCGAACACCGCCGACTCCCCCTCCAGGAGCTTGAACGACGCCGTCACGTCCGGGCCGTCGGGCTCGACCGTCACCGTGGCGGTCAACGCGAGGGACAGGTCCGGGGACTCGAAGACGATGTGGTCGCCGTGCCGCCGGACGGTGTGCGGCTGCCGGGCGTAGTCGAAGCGGGGCGCGACCCTCGCCTGGAAGGGCACCGAGCCGCGCACGCACACGATGCGCCGGATGAGCCGATGCCGAACGCCCGACTCGCCGGCGATCGGCATGAAGTCCTGGATCTCGCCGACGCCGTCCTCCGTGAAGAACCGCGTCATCAGCACGTTGGTGTCGGGGAAGTAGAACTGCTTGGTCTTGGCCGGTACCTCCGGGGCCAGCTGGAACGAACCGCCCCGCTCGGCGTCGAGGATGGATGCGAACACGCTCGGGGCGTCGAAGCGCGGGCAGCAGTACCAGTCGATGGTGCCGTCGGTGCCGACCAGGGCCACGGTGCGCAGGTCGCCGATCAGGCCGTGCTCGGCGATCGGCAGGTAGCCCGGCAGTTCCGTCCCGGTCACCATGCTGGACTTCCCGCATCGCAGCCCGCTAATCACCTGCCGGCGAGATTTGCAGATAGTCGGTGCCCCCGCAGTCGGTGCTCCAGGTGACGACAAGCGGTCGGGCACGCAGCGATGTGGGCGTCCGGAAGCGTGCGCAATTCGCCGGCAGGGGTTGTCCGATTCATCGGTTGCCGATCGTCGTCAAGGTGGGCCCGTTCGGGTCTGTACCGGAAGCGGGAGACTTGGATGACCATCAACGAGCAGCTCACGGTCGAGCAACCAGCTGTGCGGGCGGCTTTACGGCAATGGCCCGTGATCGCCGTGTTCTTCCTCAATGGACTCACGCTGTCGACCTATATCGTGCGCGCACCGTCAGTCAAGGACACCTTCCATCTCACTGACGGATGGTTCGGATTTGCCGGACTGCTGTTCGCGCTGGCCGCGCTGGCCTGCATGCAGGTCGTCGGGCCGCTGACGGCCCGGGTGGGGCCCCGGGCAGTGCTGCGCGTGGCTCTTGCGGTCATGCCGCTGCTGCTGGCCGGCATCGCCGTCGCACCCGGCCCGTGGTCGTTCACCGCCCTGGCAACCGTGCTCGGCGCGGTCCACGGCACCACCGACGCGGCGATGAACACCAGCGCGGTCGCCGCCGAGCGCCAGGCCGGCCGACCGGTACTCAACAGCTGCCACGCGGCCTGGAGCATCAGCGCGGTCGTCGCCTCGCTGTCCACCGCCGCCCTGGCCCACGCCGGAGTCTCTCTCGCCGCCCACCTCATCACCGCTGGCGCCCTGTTGCTCGCCGCTGGCTTGGTGCTGGGTCCCAGGCTGCCGGGAGCCGCCGGCACCGAAGACGAGACCAGCGACGCGGCCGGCCAGGACGACTCGGCAGGCGGGACGGGCTTGCGCAGCGGCTGGAGTCGCGCCCTGCTCGTGCTCGGCCTGACCGCCACCGTACTCATGATCTGCGAGGGCGGGGCACTCGGCTGGGGCGGCATCTTCCTGCACGAGGAGCGGCACGCCAGCCTCAGCCTGGCCGCGGCCGCGATCACCGTCTACACGGGCGGTCAGACGCTGGGCCGGCTCGCCGGCGACCGGCTCACCAGCCGCTGGGGCGGCAACACGCTGTTCCGCCTGGGTGCGGCGATCGCGGCCGGCGGCTTCGCGGCCGCTGTGCTGACGCCGCACCCCGCCGCAGCGGTGGCTGGCTTCGCCCTGGCCGGGCTGGGCTCGTCGGTGCTGATACCGCTGAGCTTCAGCGCCGTCGGCCGACTGCCGGGCGCGCCCACAGCGACGCTGGTGTCGCGGTTGACCACCTTCACCTACACCGGCATCCTGCTCGGCCCAGCCCTCATCGGCTGGGGCGCCGATCAGTTCGGCCTCACCACAACGATGACCGCACTGATACCGCTGCTGCTCCTCGTCGCCCTGGTACCCCGCCCACCAGCTTGAATACAGAGGTCGTCGCCGGGCCACGCACAACTCGGGCACGCCAATCCCTACGGCCACCCACCATCGTGAACAGCCGACAACTACCCAACACGGTCATCGGCAGCAGGCGCAGCATGGTGGACGCGTTCGTCACGGCCAGGTAGGCGAGTCGCAGCGTCGGCGCGGCGGGGAACATGTCGTTGAGCGCCGCGCAGGCGGCGGCATTCAGGAGGCGCTGAGCATCCGCAGCCCGAGTTCGCCGTACTGCTCGCCGATCTCCTCGGGCGTCCACGCGCCGTCCGCGCGGTACCACCGCGCGACGTCGATGCCGAGGGACAGCAGGGCGAGGGCGGCCATCCCCACGTCCGTCGGCCGGAACCGGCCGGCGTCGACGCCGGCCCTGATGATGCCGCGGACTTTCGCCTCGATCTCGCGCCGGATCCCGGCGATCTCCTCCGCGTGCTCCGGCGTGAGGGCAGCCATCTCGTACTGCACGACCCGGGCGTGGGTGTGCTCGCGGGCATGCCAGGCCGTGTACTCGCGGACCACCTCGCGCAGCTGCTCGTCGGGCCCGGTCCGGCGCCCCGCCGCCGCGGTGATCAGCTCCAGCACGTGCCGGTGGCCGGCCAGTGACAGCGCGAAGAGCAGCTCCTCCTTCGTGCGGTAGTGGACGTAGACCGCAGCCGGGCTCATGCCGGCCGCCTCGGCGATGTCTCGTGTTCCGGTGCCGTGGAAGCCCCGGGCCGCGAAGGAGCGCAGGGCGGCGTCCAGTAGGCGGCTGCGGGTCTGCTCGCCGCGGACGTTCCCACGCGACGCCGTCGCGTCGCCGGATGTGGCTCGGGTCATAGCAGTGCCGGCTCCGTACTCCATTGACGTGGCTTCGCCGCAGATGTTACTTGTTCATGGGAAGATTCTAAGCGATCGCTTAGAAAATGGGGAGGTTGCAGGTGACAGACGCGGAGAAGATCGTCCTGCTGGACGGTGCCCGGACGCCGATCGGCGACTTCGGCGGCGTGTTCAAAGACGTGGCGGCCCACGAGCTCGGCGCCACCGCGGCCCGTGCGGCGCTGGACCGCTCCGGCGTGGCCGCCGCCGACGTCGACGAGGTGGTCATGGGCTGCATCGGTCAGGTCGGAGCGGACGCCTTCAACGCCCGCCGGGTCGCGCTCGCCGCCGGGCTGCCCGACGGCGTTCCGGCGTACACCGTCAACCGGTTGTGTGGCTCCGGGCTGCAGGCGATCTGGTCGGCGGCCATGCAGCTGCGCTGGGGAGGCGCCGATCTGGCGCTCGCGGGCGGCGACGAGAGCATGAGCCGCATGCCGTTCTACGACTTCGGTCCGCGCGGCAGCTCGAAGCTGGGCGACCGGGCACTCGTCGACGGCACGCTCATGATGCTCACCGACCCGTTCCACGGCGTGCACATGGGCATCACCGCCGAGAACGTCGCCGCGCGGTACGGGGTGTCCCGCCAGGAGCAGGACGAGTTCGCGTTGCGCTCCCAGCAGCTGGCCGCGTCCGCACCGGCGAGGTCGGCGTTCGCCGAGGAGATCACCGCCGTGGAGGTGCGCACCCGCAAGGCGGTCGCGCTGGTCACCGAGGACGAGCATCCCAGGCCGGAGACGACGCTGCAGAGCCTGGCCGGACTGCGGCCGGCGTTCCAGGAGAACGGCACGGTGACCGCGGGCAACGCGTCGGGCATCAACGACGGCGCGGCGGCCGTCGTCCTGGCACGGCAGGCGGTCGCCCGTGAGCGGGGACTCACCGGCCTGGCGACCCTCGAGGCGGTGGCGACCGCCGCGCTGGAGCCGGGCCTGATGGGGTACGCGCCGGTGCTCGCCCTGCGGCGGCTGTTCGAGCAGACCGGCACGGCGCCGGACGACATCGACGTGTTCGAGGTCAACGAGGCGTTCGCGGCGCAGGCGGTCGCCGTGGTCCGCGACGCGAAGCTCGATCCCGGCCGGGTCAACCCGTACGGCGGGGCGATCGCCCTCGGCCACCCGGTCGGTGCCACCGGCGCGATCCTCGCCCTCCGGGTCGCCAAGGACCTGGTCCGCAGGGACCTCGAGCTCGGGGTCGTGACCATGTGCATCGGCGGCGGGCAGGCGCTCGCCGCGCTCTTCCGGCGGGCCGGCTGATGCTGCGCCGGCCCTACGACGACGACCACGAGGCGTTCCGCGCCTCGGTCCGGCAGTTCCTCGACCGTGAGGTCTGGCCGCACGTCGGCGAGCACGCGGAGCAGAAGGCGTTCCCGCACCGGCTGTGGCTGGCCGCCGGGAAGCAGGGCTACCTCGGGCTGGAGATCCCCGAGCGGTACGGCGGATCCCAGGCGGGCGACTACCGCTACAACGCTGTCCTGATCGAGGAGCTGGCCCGGGTCAACGTGGCGCTGGCGTCCGCGCTCAGCATCCACTTCGACGTCGTCATGCCGTACCTCGTCACCCTGACCACCGAGGAGCAGCGGGAGCGCTGGCTGCCCGGCGCGGCCACGGGCGAGACGCGGACCGCGATCGGCATGACCGAACCGTCGGCCGGCTCAGACCTCGCCGCGCTGCGCACGAGCGCCGAGCGCCGCGGCGACGGCTGGGTGCTCAACGGCTCGAAGACGTTCATCACCAACGGCTTCTCGGCCGAGCTGGTCGTGGTGGCGGCCCGGACGACTCCCGGCACCCGGTCCAAGGGCATCACCCTGTTCGCGGTGGAGGGGTCGATGCCGGGGTTCACGCGCGGCCGCAAGCTCGACAAGGTCGGCCAGCCCGAGGCCGACACGGCCGAGCTGTTCTTCGACGACGTCCATGTCCCCGACGGCAACGTGATCGGCCGGCTGGACCAGGGGTTCGCCCACATGATGGCCGGGCTGCCGCAGGAGCGGCTCGGCGCGGCCGTCGCCAACATCGCCCACGCCCGGCAGATCCTCGACGAGACGGTGGCCTACGCCAAGGAGCGCAAGGCGTTCGGCGCTGCGATCGGCACCTTCCAGCACAACAAGTTCCTGCTCGCCGACCTGACGACCCGGGGCGACGTCACCCAGGCGTACGTCGACCAGTGCGTCCTGGCGCACAGCCGGGGCGAGCTGACCGCGGTCGACGCGGCGAAGGCGAAGTGGTGGTCCGCCGAGGTGCAGAACGAGATCCTCGACCACTGCGTCCAACTGCACGGCGGCTACGGCTACATGAACGAGCAACGGGTCGCCCGCGCCTGGCGCGACGCCCGGGTGACCAAGATCTGGGCGGGCTCGAACGAGATCATGAAGGAGCTCGTCGGCCGGGACCTCGGTCTCTGACGCCCCGCACACCCCACCGAGAAAGGGATCGCCGATGGCCAACCTCGCCTTCGACTTCACCGGCCGCACCGCCATCGTGACCGGCGCCGCCCGCGGCATCGGCCTCGAGCTTGCCCGGCACCTCCACCAGGCCGGCGCGGCGGTCTACCTCGTCGACGCCGACGGCGACGACGTCGAGCGCGCCGCCGCCGAGCTCGGCGCCCGCGGGCTGGCCGCCGACGTCACCAGCACCGAGGCCGTCGAGTCGGTCGTCCGCTGCGCGGTCGAGGACACCGGCCGGCTCGACATCGTGGTCAACAACGCCGGCATCCTGCGCGACAAGGTGCTGTGGAAGCTCACCGACGACGACTGGGACGCCGTGCTGGCGGTGCACCTGGGCGGTACGTTCCGGATGACCCGTGCCGCCGTTCCGCACTTCCGTGCGCAGCAGTACGGCCGCGTGGTCAACGTGACGTCCTACACCGGCCTGCACGGCAACGTCGGCCAGGCCAACTACTCGGCGGCCAAGGCCGGGATCATCGGCTTCACGAAGACGGCCGCCAAGGAGCTCGCCGGCTTCGGCGTCACCGTCAACGCCGTCTCGCCCAACGCCGAGACCCGGATGATCGCCTCGGTCCCGCCCGCGAAGAAGGCGGAGCTGGCCGCCGCGATCCCGATGGGCCGCTTCGCCGCACCGAGCGAGATGTGCGCCGCGGTCGCCTTCCTGGCCTCGCACGAGGCCGGGTACATCACCGGCACGGTCCTGCCGGTCGACGGCGGGATGTCGATGTAGGAGATGCGGTACGGCGCTCGTGGCCGTCCGCGAACGCCTTGCTGCGCTCGAGGTAGTCGCCGGTGGCGAGGACGCGTCGTGCGGCGGTCTGGTATGCCAGCTGGTGGCCGTCGATCGCGTGGTCGCGCCACCACCGGCCCACGTCCAGGACGCCCTGCACCCCGGCGCGTGGGAGCCCCGCGATGTCGTGCGCCCTGGCGACCGTCGCCCCCAGGAGATCCTCGGGGGCGTGGACGTCCTGGACGAGACCCACCCGTTGGGCCTGCTCCGCGGTCCACGGCCGGCCGCCGAGCAGCAGGTCCATCGCCACGGCGTGGGGGACGAGGCGCGGCAGGCGGGTCGCGGCGAGGCCGGGGATCAATCCGTGCCGTACCTCAGGCGCCGCGAAGGTCGCCGTCGTGGCGGCGAACCTCAGGTCGCAACACAGGGCGAGCTCCAGACCGCCTCCATAGGCGACGCCATTGACGGCGGCCAGCACAGGGAACCTCGCGGTGGAGATGCCACCGATGTCCGGCGCCGCGGCGAGGGGATCGAGGCCGCCGCGGCTCATCTCCTTGAGGTCGGCACCCGCGCAGAACGCCTTGTCGCCGCGTCCGGTGATGACGGCGGCGCCGACGCTCGTATCCCGGCCCAGCTCGCCGAGCGCGTCGGCGATCCGGTCCATGAGCTCGGTCGTCAGGGCGTTGAGCGACCGGGGCCGGTCAAGGGTGAGGATCGCGACAGGCCCGTCGCGCACGACGTCGAGCGGGCTCACACCTCGGTCGCCTCCGCGAGGCGCGGAGGCACGGCCTGCCACACGCCGATGCGCTCGAGTGACCGGCTCAGCCTTCCGTCGATGACCTCGGCCAGGACGTCGAAGGTCCACGAGTCGCGCGTGACGACGGGCTCCTTGACGCCGGGGTGCGCCACGACGTGCAGGTCGCGACCGTTGAAGCGGAAGAACTGGCCGGTGATGCCGGCGGCGGCGTCGCTGATGAGGTAGGTCGCGAGCGGCGCCATGGCGCTGGGCTCCGGCGCGTCGGACACCACCTTGGACTGGAACTCGGTCGTCGCGGTCATCGCGGTGTTGGCGACCGGGGACATCGCGTTGACGCGGATGCCGCGGTCGAGGGCGTCGAGCGCCCAGCTGTAGGTCATCGAGGCGACCGCGCCCTTGCTGGCCGAGTAGGCCGAGACCATGGGGTACCCGAACGACGCACCCGAGGAGATGTTGAGGATCGCGCCGGCGCCGCGCTTGACCATCGATGCTCCCACCGCGCGACCCATGAACATGGCACCGAGGACGTTGACGGTCACCAGGCGCTCGACCTGCGCGGGATCCAGGTCCCAGAACCTGCCCTCGAGGTACAGCCCGGCGTTGTTGATGAGGGCGTCGACCCGGCCGTACCGCTGCTCGGTCGCCTCGACGAGGCTGTCGCAGAACCCCGGATCGGTCACCGTCCCGACGTGCGCGCTGACCTCCCGGCCGGGCTGGGCGTGGCTGCGACGGACCTCGTCAGCCGTCTCCTCCACGCGCTCCAGCACGTCGGTCAGCACGACGTGGGCGCCCTCGGCGGCCGCCGACTCGGCGTAGGCGCGCCCGAGACCGCGGGCCGCTCCGGTGACGATGACGGTCTTTTCCTCCAGGTGCCCCAAGGTCCCGCTCCGCTCAAGGGTCGCGTCCGGTCGCTTGACAGGGGTGTCAAGTTGTCGGCTACGGTATCCCTGTTGTCGCCGAGGTCACAAGAGCCTGGCTGTCGCTACCGGCGGAGGGCATAGAGATGGTCCGTGCAATCACGATCGACGAGCAGCGCGCGCAGCGGATGCGCGACGAGGGGTACTGGGACGGCACTACGTGTTTCCAGCACCTCGAGACGACCGCGTCCAAGTCGCCCAACCGGACGGCCATCGTCGACCGTGCCGGGAGCATGACGTACGGCGAGTTGCTCGCCGAGGTCGAGCGGGCGTCGTCGGCGCTCGCCGCGCTGGGTGTCGGCGTGGGCGACGTGGTCTCGTGGCAACTGCCGAACTGGCGCGAAGGTGCCATCCTCCATTTTGCGGCGGTGCGGATCGGCGCGATCAGCAACCCGATCGTCGCGATCTACCGTGAGCGCGAGATCAGCTTCATCCTGGAGAAGGCGGCGAGCAAGGTTCTCGTCGTGCCCGACGAGTTCAGGAACTACGACTACGGGCAGATGGCGCGGACGGTGGTGGACGGTGCCCCGAACCCGTGCACCGTGATCAGCGTCGGAGCCACCCCGTCGGCCGACCTGGAGTGGTCCGACTTCCTGGCCAGGGGTGCCGAACGGGTCGATGCCGCCGAGCAGCACGGCGACCGGCTCTCGCTGCTGCAGTTCACGTCGGGGACGACCGCCGACGCGAAGGGCGTCCTCCACACGAACGACACGATGAGCTGGGAGGCGCGCAGCTACTCCAAGGTCTGGGGCGTCCGCGAGGACGATGCCGTCCTGGCGGTCTCGCCGATCGGCCACATGGCCGGCCTGCTCGGCGGAGTCTTCGTGCCGGCCCTGACCGGCATCCCGAGCGTCTATCTCGATCGGTGGGACCCGGAGGCCGCGGTCCGGCTGATCGAGGAGCACCGGTGCACCGTCGCCGCCGGAGCGGCGCCGTTCCTGAGCGGCATCGTGACGAGTCCGGCGCGCGAGCAGCACGACATCAGCAGCTTCCGGTTCTTCAGCGTGGGCGGGTCGGACGTTCCCCCAGCGCTCATCCGCGCTGCCGGCGACATCGGCATCGTCGCGGCCAGGACCTACGGCTGCACCGAATGCCCGACGATCTCGGCCGGCACGGCGGAGGACGCCTTCGACACGCGGGCGTTGACGGACGGCGTGCTGCAGCCAGGTGTGCGGATCAAGGTCGTTCGCGCGGACGGCTCGGAGGCCGAGCCGGGAGAGATCGGTGAGTTCGTCGTCGATGCGCCGATGCGGACGGTCGGCTACCTCGACCCCGCGCACGAGGAGGACTCGCTGGGCGCGGGCGGCTGGTACCGGACCGGTGACCTGGGGGTCGTCGAGGACGGCAGGCTTCGCGTCACGGGCCGCAGCAAGGACATCATCATCCGGGGCGGGGAGAACATCAGCGCCAAGGAGGTCGAGGACGTCCTGCACGAGTACGCGGAGCTCTCGCAGGTGGCGGTGGTGGGCCTGCCGGACGAAGTCCTGGGTGAACGCGTCGTCGCCTTCGTCACTCCGCGGGTGGGCTCCACCGTCGAGGACGTTGACGCCCGGTCTGTCCTGGAGCGTGTGGCGAGCTCGGGGCTCGCGAAGCAGAAGGTGCCCGAGCGCATCATCGTCGTGGACGAGCTCCCACAGACCGCGAGCGGGAAGATCCAGAAGTTCAAGTTGCGCGCGCGGCTGCGAGACGGGAGCGCCTGAGCCCCGCCGCGCCCCTCTGCGCCCCGTCCGTGCCGCGCCCCGCGCGGCGCGGGCCGCAGCATGCCCACGCGCTTGACGCTACTGTCAAGCGCGTGTCAAGGCTGCTCAAATGGCATGTGGCCCAAATTGCTCGACATGGTTGACACATGTGTCAACCGCTTTCTAGATTCGCCTGACGTCCGAAGCGCGGACACCGCCTGTTCCACCGCGCCGAGGCGGACATCCCTACGAAAGGTGGACCATGAAACGAAAGCTCGCAGCGATCGTCACGGTTGCGCTGGCTTCTGCCACGCTGGCGGCGTGCGGCGGATCGGATTCGGACGGGGCCGAGTCGAGCGCGTACAACGTCGTGCTCGTGTCAGGCGTCACGGGCGCCCTGCAGTCGCTCACCGCGGGTGAGATCGCCGGCCTGAAGGCCGCGGCCAAGGAGATCAACGCCGGCGGCGGCATCGACGGCCGGAAGATCGAGATCACCGCGCTGGATTCTCAGGGCGACCCGACCAAGGCGGTCAACGTTCTGCAGAAGGCGATCACCGACGGCAAGAAGATCGACCTGGTCTATGCGGGAATCGCGAGCGCCGAGTCGCAGGCGCTGCTGCCGGTGCTGACCCGCAACAAGCTGCTCTCGGTGGCCACGACCTCGTCACCGCTGCTCAACGACCCGAAGCAGTTCCCGTACCACTTCGGCCTGTCGCCGACGGCGGTCGACCAGATCGCCCAGCTCAAGACCTACGTCGCCGACAACAACGTCAAGACGCTCGCGATCCTCACGTCCAACGATGCGTTCGGCAAGGGCAGCCTCGACGGCGCGACCGGGGCGGTGAAGGACTCGGGCGCCAAGACTGTCCCGGTGACGTACGACCCGACGCAGGTCGACCTGTCTGTCGCCTGGGAGAAGGTCAAGGCGGCGAAACCGGACGCGGTGTACATGGACTGCCTGGGCGCGGCGTGCGCCGCCCTGTACCGCGGACGGCTCACCGCCAACGCGACCGACATCCCCGCCGTGGGCGGCTCCGGCGCGTCGGGCACGGGCGGAGGCCCGGACGAGTACTCCTCGGCGCAGGCGTACGCAAAATCGACGCTGCTGGCGCAGGCGTGCCTGAAGTACGTCGCCCCCGCTGACCGCAACAAGGTCCAGAAGGCATTCTTCGACGGGTACTCGGCCGAGGGCGGCAACCCCAAGACGCTCGCCCAGCCCGGCATGCTCGCGTACGACGGGCTGACGCTCGTCGCCAACGCGGCGAAGAAGGCCGGGTCGAGCAAGCTCGAGGATCTCGTGAAGGTGCTGGAGTCGGGGGAGAGCCCGGGACGCGACGCCTTCTTGACGAGCGAGTTGAAGTACTCGTCCTCGTCGCACTTTCCGGGCGTGACCGACGGCGAGTACATCTTCCTACCGCCGGGTCCGATCGTCGACGGCGGATTCAAGGCTACGAGCTGACGGAAGGTCGGCGCACATCATGACCGTGATCTACGCGGGCCTCGCCACCGGCGCGGTCTACGCCCTGATAGCCGTCGGGTACAACCTGATCCAGCTGGCGGCCAACGTGCTCAACTTCGCCAACGCGCACCTGTTCGTCCTGGCGGGCTTCATCGGCTACTGGGGGATCACGGTCCAGTCCCTGCCGCCGGCGCTGGTCCTCGTGATCAGCGCTGGGGCGTGCGGCCTGGTGGCGCTCGCGGAGGAGCGCACCGCCATCCGGCCGCTGGCCGGCTCGACCGGCCACACCGAGCTCATCACGACGGTCGGCTTCGGCACGGTCATCACTGGGGTCATCCTGCTCGCGTGGGGTGCCGATCCGAAGGAGGTCGACTTCCTCGGGTCGGGCCACGCGTTCTCCCTCGGCGGTGGCCGTCTCGCCGCCGTCGACATCGTCCTCGTCGTGCTCGCGGTCGTCGTCGCGCTCGGACTGCACATCGGGGCGAGCAAGACCCGGGTCGGGCTCGCCACACTCGCGCTCGCCGAGGACGCGGAGGCAGCCCAGCTGCGGGGTATCGACACGCGGCTGTTCGCCATCGTCGGCTTCTGTGTCACCGGCGCGGTCGCCGGACTGCTCGGACCGGTGATCGCCGTCAAGACGTTCGCGGTGGTGTCGCTGCCGCTCATC
Source organism: Dactylosporangium sp. AC04546 (assembly GCF_022095675.1). Taxonomy (GTDB): domain Bacteria; phylum Actinomycetota; class Actinomycetes; order Mycobacteriales; family Micromonosporaceae; genus Dactylosporangium. Next base: position 86,611 of record NZ_JAHYSG010000006.1, read on the forward strand.
ATGGCCGTCAAGGGCTTCGTGGCGATGACGCTCGGCGGCGCCGGCAGCTTCGTCGGCGCGCTCGCCGGCGGGCTGGTGCTCGGCCTCATCGAGTCGGTGTGCGCCCGCTACCTGGATCCCGGTGCCAAGGACGTTGTGATCTTCGCGCTGTTCATGGCGGTACTGCTCACCCGCCCGCAGGGCATGTTCGGTCGGCGGGAGCTGAGGTCGGTATGAGCACGCAGGGCACGACAACGCGGCCGGCGAGGCATTGGCTCCGTCGCGTCAGCATCCTCGGATGGCCACTCGTCATCGCGCTGCTCGTTGCGGCGCCGGACCTCGGGCTGAGTCTGTACTGGCAACGTATCGTCATGCTGGTCGCCATCATGGGCATCACGACCAGCGGCCTGAACCTGTCGTTCGGTCTGGCGGGTGAGCTGGCCCTCGGCCAGGCCGCGGTCTTCGCCTCCGGCGCCTACACGACCGCGTACCTCTCGACGCACGGCCACACCGACCTGGTGCTCTGCCTTGTCGCCTCAGCCGTCGTCGCCGTCGTGGTCGGGCTGATCGCAGGCGGGCCGGGCCTGCGACTCGGCGGGTTCACGCTCGCCATGGCCTCGTTCTTCCTCGTCCTGCTGATCCCGTCGGTCATCGAACTGTTCGGCGAGACGCTGGGCGGGCCCGACGGTCTGTCCGGCATCCCGCTGCCGAGCGTCTTCGGCACCGACCTCGGCACGGATGGGCTCTATGCGGCCATCGTCGTCGTCGGCGGCATCTGGCTCTTCCTGTTCCGCAACATCGTCAAGTCCCGCCAGGGCCGCATCCTGGTGACGATGCGGGAGAGCCCGGTGCTGGCGGCATCGTGCGGAGCGCACCCGTTCCAGATGAAGCTGCGGTCCTACGCCATCGCGGGCATCCCCGCCGGACTCGGCGGGTCGTTGTTCGTGTTCCTCAACGCCTTCGTCTCGCCGACGTCGTTCGGATTCGACCTGGTGATCCTGCTGCTGGCCATGTCCGTCATCGGCGGGTCGCAGTCGGTGCTCGGTCCGGTGGTGGGGGCGTTCCTGCTGACCTACCTGCCGGAGCGGGTCAGCGTCTTCCAGGACTACACGCTGGTCGCGTACGGCGCGATGCTCGTGCTCATCGGCGTGCTGCTGCCACGCGGGGCTGTCGGGCTGCTGTCCGGCCTGTGGAAGCGCGCGGTCGCCTCGCGACGATCGTCGAGCGCGGACGAGGCCAACCCGGGTGCGCTGACGCTCCCTCCGATCGACGGCCGCGAACTGCATCTGCGGGATGTCGCGGTGAGCTTCGGCGGCGTCCGCGCGCTGGACGGTGTCTCGTTCTCCGCCCGGCCCGGCGAGATCACGGCCCTGATCGGACCGAACGGGTCGGGCAAGACGACGCTGCTCAACGTCGTCTCGGGCTACCTGCGGCGAGACAGCGGAGGTGACATCACCCTCGACGGCAAGGCGATCCACGGGCTGCGTCCGGACCGCATCCGCCGCATGGGCGTGGGCAGGACGTTTCAGACGCCGCTGATCCCACGCGACCTGACGGTGCGCGAGACGCTGATGGTGGGGGCCTACGGCGACTCGCGGAGCGGCTTCTTCTCGGCTGCGCTCAGGCTGCCCGGGTACCTCAAGGCGGAGCGACGAGAGCGCGAAGCAGCCGACGAGCTCGTCGAGGCGTTCGGCCTGGCCGGCCGGGCCGACATGCCGGCGAAAGACCTGTCGCTCGGCACGCGACGCATCGTCGAGCTGGCGCGGGCGCTGATGGGGCGTCCGCAGGTCGTCCTGCTCGACGAGATCGCGTCCGGTCTGGACCGCGACGAGGTGCAGGAGCTCGTCGAGGCGCTGCACCTGCTGAAGCGCTCCGGCGCGACCGTGGTCCTCGTCGAGCACAACTTCTCCCTGGTTCGCGCGGTCGCCGACACGGTCGTGTGCCTCGCGGGCGGGCGGCTGCTCGCTCAGGGCACGCCCGACGAGATCGCATCCCACCCGGACGTTCTCGAGAAGTACCTCGGCGCGGGTGCGGGCATCAGCGGCACGGACCTGGGTGCCCACCTCGATCCGGCCGACGAGACGAGCCCGGTGCGCACCGGGCCCGCCCAGCAGGGAGGTGCATCGTGACCGAGTCCGCGCTTCGCGTCGACAACCTGACGAGCGGCTACGGAGAGCTGACGGTCCTGCGCGAGGTGACGCTCGGTGTCAAGCCGGGCGAGGTCCTCGGCGTGGTCGGCCGCAACGGCGCCGGCAAGACCGCCCTGCTGCGCGCCATCGTCGGGCTGAACCGCGTCCACGCCGGCAGCGTCTCCCTGGACGGTGTCTCCCTCGGCAATCGCAGGGCGGCCCGCCGAGCCGCCGACGGCATCGCCTTCGTCCAGGAGGGCAAGCGGGTCTTCCGCCGCCGCACGGTCGAGGAGAACCTCGTCATCGGCGCCTACACCGCGCGGTTCGGCCGCGCAAAGATGCAGGCCCAGATCGACGCGGCGTACGACCGGTTCCCGTTCCTGCGCGAGCGGCGCAACGAACCCGCGGCGGCGCTGAGCGGCGGTCAGCAGCAGATGCTGGCCATCGCCTCGGCGCTGATGCCGCGACCGTCGTACGTGCTGCTGGACGAGCCGACCGCCGGACTCGCGCCGACGATCGTCGGCGACATCCTCGAGACCGTGCGGCAGCTGCGGGCCGACGGCATCGGCGTCGTGCTCGTCGAGCAGTCGATCGAGTTCGCCCTCGCCTGCGCCGACCGCCTCGTCGTGCTCGACCTCGGCCGGGTCGTCGAGCGCGTCGACGCCGACGCACCCGGCGTCCGCGCCACCATCGCCGACGCCTACTTCGCGCGCACGCTGTGACCGGCGAACACCGCCGCGTCACGCACTCGGCAGGAAGGACATCATGACGTACACGACCTCCCCGCAGTCCCACGCCAGTCTCACGGTCGCCGACGGCGTGGTACGCGTGACCATCACGCGGCCCGACAAGCGCAACGCCATCAGCCCCGAGGTGACCGACCTGCTGTGGACCGCAGCCAGGCGTCTGCGCGACGACGACGCGGCACGCGTGATGGTCATCGCGGCCGAAGGGAAGTACTTCACGGCCGGCATCGACCTCGCCACAGGCGGGCCCGGGGCGTACGCCACCACACTGCCGCAGCAGCGTCGGGAGTACCGCGAGCACCACCTGCTCTACGACGAGCTCGAGGCCATCGAGAAGCCGGTCGTCATGGCGATCCAAGGACCGTGCCTCGGTGCCGGCGTGGAGATGTCGGTGTCGTGCGACTTCCGGCTCGCGGCTCGATCGGCCACGTTCGGGCTGCCCGAGATCCAGCTCGGCGTGATCCCGGGATCCGGTGGTGTGAGCCGGCTGACCCGGCTGGTCGGCCCGCACTGGGCGAAGTGGTTGGCCATGGCCGACATGCGCATCGACGCCGAGCGGGCGCTTGCCATCGGCCTGGTGCACGACGTCCACGACGACGAGGACTTCGCCGGGGCCGTCGACCGGTTCGTCGAACGGCTCGTCTCGCTGCCGCCGGAGGCGCTCGGCGTCGCGAAGCTCACGATCGACATGGTCGCCGAGGTCGACCGCCGGACGGCCCGCGACGTCGAGCGGATCGCGAACTCGCCGTTGGTCCTCGGCGGCGAGTTCCGGCGGCGGCTCGAGGCCTTCCAGACGCGCAGCGCATCACGAGGAGGAGGCAGGTCATGACCATCAAGCACAGCGTCAACGCGATCGCCTTCGGGCCGGCAGCCACGGTCGACGACGTCCTGGCCGGGCTCGAGGACCTGCCCGGCGTCGGGCTGACGGTGCCGGAGTGGGTGCTCGCCAACAGCGGGTGGGAGCGTGCAATCACGCAGTTGCGCGACGACGCCCGGCCCGTCGAGTGTCTGCTGCGTGCGGACTGGTTCCGCCTGGACCGGCCAGAGGCTTGGCCAGCGCAGCGAGAAGCCCTGACCCGCCTCGTCGAGGCGGCCGCCGAGATCGGCGCCCCGTATGTGTACGGAACGACCGGATCGGCCGGCACGCTGGAGTTCGACCAGGCGGTCGCCGCCCTTGCCGAGGCGGTCGGCCCGGTCCTGGAGACGGCGCGCGAGCGCGGCGTCGAGCTGCTGATCGAGAGCACCAACTCGCTGCGCACCGACGTGAACTTCGTGTTCACGCTGCGCGACCAGATCGATGTCTGCCGGTCGGTCGGCATCGGCCTGTGCGTGGACCTGGTCGCCGTCTGGCCCGAGCGCGGCGTCTCCGCGCTGCTGCAGAGCGCGGCGCGGGACGTTCGCATCGTCCAGGTCGGCGACTTCGCGAGCGGGACCACGATCAGCGGCCAGCGGGTCGTGCCGGGTGACGGTGACATGCCGCTGCCCCGCCTGGTCGGGGCGCTCACGACGGGCGGGTTCGACGGCGTCGCGGACCTCGAGATCCTCGGACCGCGCATCGACGAGGAGGGGCCGCGATCGGCGATCCGCCGGGGCCTGGCCTGGCTCGCCGATCACACCAACCAGACAGGAGTAACAGCATGACCGCGAGGCCGCCGGACCCCAACGAGGTCCCCGCATACACCGAGCTGCTGCGGCTGGACGGCACGACGTTCATCGTGGCCGGTGGCGGCCAGGGCATCGGCCGGCAGACGTGCCACGCCCTCGCCGCAGCGGGCGCCCACGTGGTGTGCGTCGACCGCGACGAGGAACTGGCGCGCACCGTGGCCGGCGAGGTCGGCGGGACACCGGCGGTGGCCGACATCACGACGCGCGCCGGCGTGCGCGAGGTACTCGACCTGGCCGAGTCGCTCGGCCGGCCGCTGCGCGGCATCGTCGACATCGTCGGCATCGCGCGGTTCAAGGACCTCAGCGACCTCGACGACGAGGACTGGACCTGGAACCTCGACATGAACGCTCGGCACGCCTTCCTGTTCGCGACCGAAGGCGGCGCGCGCCTCGTGGCAGGCGGCGGCGGGTCGATCGTGTTCATCGCGTCCGCGAGCGGAATGGTGGCCGCCGATCGCCATGCCGTGTACGGCATGGCCAAGGCTGCGGTCATCTCCCTCGTGAAGTCCGCCTCCGTCGAGCTGGGGCCCGCGGGAGTGCGGGTGAACTGCGTGTCCCCGGGCGTTGTATGGACGCCGCGCATGTCGGAGAAGATCGGCGAGGAACGGCGATCCTCCTACGAGGCGCTCTCGCCGCTCGGTCGCGTCGCCTACCCGTCCGACATCGCGTCGACGGTCCTGTTCCTGTCGTCGGACCTCGCGTCGATGATCAGTGGCCAGAACATCGTCGTCGACGGTGCCGCGCTCAACCGGTCCCCGTTCATGGTGGGCAACTTCACGTCATGACGCCGACCCCTGAGGAGCTGCGTTTGCAGCTCACGAACTGGATGCGCCAGCACGAGGCCGACATCGCCCCGTTCCGCGAGCGCAAGCACGACGTCGATGCGGCGCTCGAGCAGGACGCGCGCATCCGAGCGCTGCTCTGGACCGACGGATGGACCCGGTGGGGGTGGCCGGAGGACTGTGGCGGGCTGGGTGGCGACGAACGCCATCGCGCCGTCGTGGTGGACGTGCTGGCCGAGCACGGCCTGCCGATCCCGGAGTCGTTCGGCGCGCTCGAGGTGCTGGCCCAGACCATCATCACCTTCGCGCCGGCGATCGCCCGCGAGCACCTGCCTCGCGTGCTCCGTGGCGAGGCCCTGTGGTGTCAGGGCTTCTCCGAACCCGGCGCGGGTAGCGACCTCGCCTCCGTCCGGACGCGCGCGACGATCACGGACGACGGCTTCGTCGTGAGCGGCCAGAAGATCTGGACCTCGTACGGTCACCGTGCGGACTACGGCGCCGTGCTCGTGCGGACCGGAACGCCGGAGAGCCGGCACCGGGGCCTGTCCCTGCTGTGGGTCGACATGCGGACCCCGGGCGTGACCACGCGGCCGATCGTCGCGTCGAACGGCTCGGACGAGTTTTCCGAGTTGTACTTCGACAACGTCGTCGTTCCGCGGGACCAGCTCATCGGCGCGCTCGATCACGGGTGGGACTGCGCGATGTACCTGCTGCAGTACGAGCGCGGCATGTGGGCGTGGCAGCGTCAGGCCCACATGCATCGCGAGCTGGCTGCGCTGACCGCGCGCGGCTGGGGCTCGGTCGACGACGCCGCCGTCGTGGGTCGCGTGTACGTCATGCTGGTCGCACTGCGCGAGCTCAGCCGGCGAACCGTCTCCCGGCTGGCGCGCAAGGAGGTGCTCGGACCCGAGGTCAGCATCGACAAGGCCCACCTGGGAGACACCGAGCTCGCCGTGGCCGACGCGGCGCGCCGGCTGATCGGGTCGCCGTTCGAGCTGTCGGACGACGCGTTCGCCGAAGGCTGGCGCTCGGAGTGGCTGTACGCGCAGGAGGCGACAGTCTACGGCGGCGCGGCCGAGGTCCAGCGCAACATCATCGCGGAGCGTCTGCTCCACATGCCGAAGGAGCCGAAGGGTGGACAGTGAGATCGAAAGCGTGGCGCGCGACGTCCTGCGCAAGTTGTTCGTGAAGAACGACGCCACGCCTACGATGGATCAGCTGAACGAGTTCGGCTGGTCCGAGCTGTCCGAGGAGGACCCGGTCGGTGCCCGCCGGCTGCTGTTCCGCGAGCAGGCCGTCGCACGCGTCGAGGTCGGGGCGCTCGACCACCACATGATCGAGCGGCTCGGCAGTGCGGACGTCCTGCCGAACGCGGTGCTGCACAGCGCCGGAACCGGGTCGCGACGTGAGCGCGACGCGGTCGAGGTCGACGGCGTCGTCATGAGCCCGGCCCCCCTCAAGAGCCTCCTCGTCGCGGTCGACGAGGAGGCGTACGTGGTGGCAGCGTCCGGCCTCGAGACCGAGCGGGTCGAGGGACTCGACCCGACGCGCGGTCTGCGCCGTGTGTCGGGCCGCGCGGAGATCGTCGCGAGCCTCGATGCGGAGGCCTGGGAGGGTGCGCTCGGCCTCGGGCGGCGCTGCCTCGCGCACGAGAACATCGCCCTGGCGCGGGCGATGTTCGACCTGGCTCACGAGCACGTGCAGTCCCGCATCGCGTTCGGACGAACGTTGTCGAGCTACCAGGCGGTCAAGCACCGGCTGGCCGACGTCAGGATCGCGATCGACGCGGCCGAGGTCGTGGCGCAGGCGGCGGATGCCGACGAGTCGTCGCTCACCTCAGCGTGCGCCAAGCTCGCCGCCGACCAGTCGGCGGGCGTCGCGGCGCGCCAGAGCCTGCAGGTCTGCGGCGCGATGGGCTTCACCTGGGAGTTCGACCTCCATACGTACCTCAAGCGGGCGCTGCAGAACCAGGCCCTGCTCGGTCGCCCCGCCGAGCTCGAACGGGAGATCGGTCAACGGCTCGCGAACGACTTCACCCGCATCGGTTCCTGGGACTCTCCGGCGCGATGACCGAGACCTTCCTGGACAGTCTGCGCGACGAGCTCGATGCGGATCGTCTGATCACGGACCCGGACATCCTGGTCACCTACGCCAGCGACCGGGCCGACCTCGTGGAGGGTCGCCCGCCCCTGGTCGTCGTCCGTGCGCGGTCGGAGAACGACGTCGTCGCCACGCTGCGGTGGGCGTCGGCCCGCGGCATCGCGGTGATCCCGCGCGGCGCCGGCAGCGGCCTCTCGGGCGGCGTGGCGCCGGACCGCGACGCGATCGTGCTGAGCTTGGAGCAGATGACGGCCCTGCACATCGACCCGGTCGACCGCCTTGCGGTCGCCGAGCCGGGGGTCGTCAACGCCGACGTCGGGCGTGCCGCAGCGGTGCACGGGCTGTTCTACCCGCCCGACCCGGGCAGTTTCGAGATCTCGACCATCGGTGGCAACGTGGCGACGAACGCCGGCGGCCTGAGGTGCGTGCGCTACGGCGTGACGCGCCAGTCGGTCGCAGGGCTCCGCGTCGTGCTCGCGGACGGCCGCGTCCTCACGACAGGTGGGCGCACGATCAAGGATGTTGCCGGCTACGACCTCACGGGCCTGATCGTCGGCTCCGAGGGGACGCTGGGTGTCGTGACGCAGGCGACGCTTCGCCTCCAGGCCGCTCCGGCGCCGCAGCGCACCGTGGTCGGTCAGTTCGACGATCTCGCGGGGGTGGGGCGTGCCGTGCAATCGATCGCGGGCAGCGGGATCCGTCCCACGATCCTGGAGCTGCTCGACCGCATGACCATCAACTGCGTCGAAGACTTCCGGCCCGCGGGCCTGGACCGCTCCTGCGCGGCGCTGCTGATCGCGCAGGTCGATCCCGGCCCCGGACTTGCTGAGGGGCTCGTCGACCTCCTCGAGTCCGCCGGGGCGTCGCTCGCGCTCGCCTCGGACGACGCGTTCGAGGCCGAGGCGCTGATCGGCACGCGGCGCATTGCCGGCGAGGCCGTCATGGCCCGAGGTCCCAGCATCATCGAAGACGTCTGCGTCCCCGTGTCCCGCCTCGCCGAGCTGCTCCAGCGCATCCAGGAGGCGTCGGCCGAGGCCGGCATCGCGGTCGCGACCGTCGGGCACGCCGGTGACGGCAACGTGCACCCGATCTTGTCCTTGGCGTCGTCGGACGCCGAGGAGATCGAGCGTGCACACGTGCTCGCGCGACGCATCGCGTCCATCGCCGTCGACCTCGGCGGCACGATCACCGGCGAGCACGGCGTGGGGCGTCTCAAGCGAGAGTGGCTCCGCAACCAGCTCGACCCCGTCTCGCTCGACGTCCACCGCGCGATCAAGGCCGCTCTCGACCCGGCCGGGATCCTCAACCCAGGCACCGGGTTCTGAGGTGCCCGGGTCGCGCCGGCTCGTGAGCTCAGTCGCGCATCGCGTCGACGACCTGCCTGAGCGCGGTCAGGAACAGGGCGGTGTCCTCGAGGCACGCGATGAGGCGGACGCCCTGGCGCCGCAGGTCTCGGGCGCGCTCGACGTCGGGCGCGAAGGCAGCAACCGCGACCCCGGACGCGTCCGCCTTCGCGATGATCTCGCTCATCGCCGCCACGACACGCGGGTGATTCGGCTGGCCGCCAAGACCCATCGACGCCGCCAGGTCGACCGGGCCCAGAAACACCGCGTCGAGCCCCGGTACCTGCAGGATCTCGTCGATCTGCTCGATCGCGTCGCCGCCCTCCACCATGACGATCACCGCGGCCGCCGAGTTGGCCGTGGTGAGCCAGTTCTCGTCCGCCCCGTACCGCGCGGCGCGGACCCACGGGTTGACGCCGCGTCGCCCTTCCGGCGCGAAACGGGCGGCGGCGACGGCGGCCCGGGCCTCCTGTGCGGACGTCACCTGCGGCACGAGCACCGCGTCCGCGCCGCTGTCGAGCACCGCCTGGATCGTGGCCGGGGTGCCGTCCGGCACGCGCACGACGGCGGGCACACCGCGGGACGCGGCGACCGTGAGCGCAAACTCCACGGTCCTGCGCGAGTGCGTGCTATGTTCCATGTCGATGATCACCGCGTCGAAACCTGCGACGCAGATCAGGTCGCACACCTCGGGCGTCGGGATGATCGAGAAGGTCGCCAGCAGCGACTGGCCGTTCGCCAGGGAAGCTCGGAGCCCACGCAGTTGCCGATCGGGAGTAAGTTCTGCTCGGTCCGTCATGGTGTCTCGCTCTCGGGTCGGGGTGAGGTCGTCGTGACGGCAGGCGCCGAACGATGCGCTGCCCAGCCAGGCCGCCGGGTCCGTATGTCAACGCCCCGCCGGCGTGAGGAGGAAGTGTGAGCAAGGACCTGGAGCCGGACTACGTCCCTGCCGTGAGCTCTGTCATGAGCGTCAAGGCGCAGACGCGCGGCGAGGAGGAGTTCACCGGTCCACAGGCCGAGGCGACCCGCGCGCGTGTCCTCGACAGCGCAAGATCGCTGTTCGCGCGCCGGGGCTACCACGGCACGACGATCCGTGACATTGCCCGCAACGCTGACGTCTCGCGCGGCTCGGTGTACACGTACTTCGGGTCCAAGCGCGACCTGCTGATCATCCTCGAGGTCGCCAGCAAGGCGAAGTTCGACGAGCTCGTCACGACGCTCAAGGACGTCGTCGACGACGAGGCCGCGCTCGCCGACTGGATCGATCGCTACCTGGACTTCCTCGACTACGACCAGGCGATGACGATGGTCTGGAACGAGGCGGCCGCGACGGACGAGGTGCTGCGGCACGAGGGCGTCAAGGCGTCGCGCTTCGGCTGGTCGTCGATCGGGGCCGCGCTCGGCTACGGTGCGGACGCGGAGTCCGTGGGCATGATGGTCGTTCTGGCGCTCGAGCGGTCGTGGTACTACCTGCACGTCCTCGGGGCACCCATCGAGCGCGAGGATTGGAAGCGCAGCGGGGTCACGCTGATCACCGCGCTTCGGGCGCAGGCCACAAGCGCGTCCGGCCCGACTGCTGCGCACGGCTGACCGCATCCCTACTCGGCGCCCGGTTCGGCGCCCGGTTCGCCGCCCGCGAGCCAGGCGTTGAACCGTGCTGGGCGACGCTCGCGGAAGGCCGCGACGCCTTCGTGGGCGTCGGGGTGGTCGTCGGACAGCGCGGCGCGCAGGGCGATGTCGTCGAGGGATGCGTCGAGGGATGCGTGCTGGGCACGCCACACCGCCCGCTTGAGCAGCCGCAGGGCGACCTGCGGCTGGCGCGCCAGCCGGTCGGCGAGGTCGCGCGCCGCGGCGACGGGGTCGTCAGCGACCTCGCTCACCAGTCCGAGACGTTCGGCCTCGATCGCCGTCACGATCTTGTTGCCGAGCAGGAACTCCAGCGCCCGAGGTGCACCGAGGTACTCGACGAGCAGGTGGTGGCCGCCCTCGTCGGGGAGGAAGCCGAACCGTAGCGTGGCGCTGCCGAGCTTGGCGCCCGGGGCGGCGATGCGGTAGTCGCAGCCCAGGGCGAGGGTGAGGCCGCTCTGAATGGCATGCCCGTTGATCGCCGCGATCATCGGCTTGTCCATGTCGCGCACCGCCCGGGTCAGGGCGTGCGAGACGAGGCGCAGGGAGGCGTACCGCCGGATGCTCAGGCCGTCGGTCGGGGGCAACAGCGGGACGGACGCGGGTGCGTGGTCGGGGGAGTGGAACCCGCCCGAGATGTCGTCGCCTCCGCAGAACGCGTTGCCCTCCCCAGTGAAGAGCACGACCCGAACGTCGTCGGCCATGTGCGCCTGCGCGAGCATCTCGGCCAGGTCGCGCTTCATGCCCTGGGTCATGGCGTTGACGGCGTTGCTGCCGGTGAGTGTGACGACGAGGATCCCCTCACCGTCGAGACCGGTGGTGAAGCCCTGCCAGGTCCGCTGATGCATGCGATTCCTTCCTGCGCTCCGGCGTGCTCAGCCGCCGAGTCCGCCGTCCACGTTGAGCAACTGGCCGGTGATGTATCCCGCCTCGGGCGAGGTCAGGAACGCGACGGCGGCGGCCACGTCCTCGGCGCGACCGAGCCGGCGCAAAGCCGTGGCCCGCCGCGCCCCCTCAAGGAAGCGCGCGTCGAAGTCGCCCGTCTCCATGCCGCGCAGCGTCATGCCCGCCTCGATCACGCCGACCCCGACGGCGTTGGCGCGCACGCCGTGGCGGCCCTCCTCGTGCGCGATGCCCTTGACCAGGGCCCACAGCGCCGCCTTGGGCACGATCGACAGGACTTTGCCCCAGACCGCCGCTGCCACCCACGACGACCGTCGCGCCACGCTGCATGTGCACTCCTGAAGGCGGTTCGGGGGGCGGAAGACACTCAGGTTGTGGCGCCGGGACGCGCCGCGCGTTACATTTCCCTGCGTACTTTACACAGGTGTCAAGTGACGGCTGAGCACGTCATGGTGAGGGACAGCGAGGGGATCTCGTGAGTACGGAGGACGTACACGACGAGGTGGCCGAGGCGATCGCGCGGGCTCGCACGCAGCAGGTGGGCGACATCCCCAGGAGGTCCGCCCGGCGGGTCGGGACGAAGACGGCGCTCGTCGACGGCGCGACGCGGCTGTCGTTCGCCGAGTTCGACGCGACGATCGACCGGGTGTGCGCCGCGTGGGCCGCGGACGGGCTCGTGAAGGGCGACCGGGTGGCCATCGTGTCGCGCAACTGCTGGCAGTTCCCCGTCCTGTCGTTCGCCGCCGCGCGGTCGGGCCTCGTGTTCGTGCCGATCAACTTCATGCTGAAGGCCGACGAGGTCGCCTACATCCTCGACCACAGCGAGGCCGCCGCGCTCGTCGTGGGTCCGGGGCTGACGGATGTGGCAGAGCAGGCGCTCGCGCGGACCACGCACCATGTACCCAGGCGTGCGGGCATCGGCGGATCGGTCGCGGGCCATCCGGCGTCCTGGGCCGACGTCGAGGAGTGGATGTCCTGGGCGGCCGACGGCTTCAGCGCACCACGCCTCGACGACGACGAGCCGATCCGCCTGATGTACACGAGCGGCACGGAGTCGCGTCCCAAGGGCGTGCTGCTCGGCAGCCGGTCGCTGATGTGGCAGTACATGAGCTGTATCTCGACCGGCGGCATGGAGACCGACGACGTCGAGATCCACTCGCTCCCGCTGTACCACTGCGCGCAGATGGACAACTTCCTGAGCACCGACGTCTACCTCGGCGCGACGAGCATCATCCTCCCCGGCCCTGACCCCCGCGAGGTGCTGCGCCTGATCGAGCTGGAGCGGGCGACGAACTACTTTGCCCCGCCGACGGTGTGGATTTCCCTGCTGGCATGCGAGGACTTCGCGACGCGCGACCTCACCTCGCTGCGCAAGGGGTACTACGGCGCGGCGGCCATGCCTCCCGAGGTCTTCCGGGAGATGGACGAGCGTCTGCCAAACGTGCGGTTCTGGAACTTCTACGGGCAGACGGAGCTCGCGTCGCTCGCGACCGCACTCGGTCCCGAGGACCAGCGCACGCGGCCGGGGTCAGCAGGTCGTGCGGCCTTGAACGTCGAGATCGCCATCGTCGATGACGAGGGTCGCGAGCTGCCGGCCGGCGAGGTGGGCGAGATCGTGCACCGCAGCCCCCAGATCACCCTGGGCTATTACCGCGACCCCGAGAAGACGTCCGAGGCGTTCAGCGGCGGCTGGTTCCACTCCGGCGACCTGGGGGTGCTCGACGAGGACGGCTATCTGCGCGTTGTCGACCGCAAGAAGGACGTGATCAAGACCGGGGGCGAGAACGTCTCGAGCCGGGAGGTCGAGGACGTTCTGTACGAGGTCGACGGCGTGCGCGAGGCCGCTGTCTTCGGCGTGCCGGACCCGCGGTGGGTCGAGGCTGTCGTTGCCGCGGTCGTACCCACGGGCGACGGTGCCGTGGACGAGGACCATGTCATCGCCTACGCCAGGTCACGGCTCGCCGGCTTCAAGGCTCCGAAGCGCGTGGTCTTCGTCGATACCCTGCCGAAGAATCCCAGCGGCAAGATCCTCAAGCGTCAGCTGCGTGACGAGTTCGCCGGGCTGATGACGGAGGCGTCGTGAACGCCACCGCCGTCACGCCGGGTGGCGGCCATCCGTTGGGGGACCCGGCGTCCGTTGTCGTCGACGGCGCAGACGTGCACTACTGGCAGCGCGGCGATCGGGGCCCGGAGCTCGTGCTGGTGCACGGTGCCAGTGCCAATGCGATGTGGTGGCACGGCGTCGTGCCGTCGCTGGCGTCGTCGTGCCGTGTCACGACGGTCGACCTCAGCGGGCACGGCAGGAGCGGCCACCGCACCTCCTACGGGACGGATCAGTGGGTGCGTGACGTCATCGGTGTCGTCGACCATGCGCTCGACGGACATCCCGTGTACGTCGGGCACAGTCTGGGGGGCCGGCTCGGTCTGCGGTACGCCGAGCTGCGCCCGCGGACGATGCGCGGGCTCGTCCTCATCGAGTCGCTGCTGCGACCCGCATCGCAGCTGGCGCCGTATGCCCCGCCGGTTCCCCAGTCGCCGCGGTTCGAGTCGTCCGCCGAGCGGCTGATGACGCGGTTCCGGCTCATGCCCGAGCACGAGCCGCTGGACGCCGCGGCGATGACGCCGGTGGTGCACTACGCGATGCAGCAGACGCCCAACGGGTGGCGCTGGCGGTACGACCCCATCGCGGTCGCGTCGTACGACGACCCCGGCGTCGACCTCGCGGCCTCGAGAGTGTCCGTCCGAACGGCCTTCGGCTGGGGGTCCAACAGTGCGCTGGTGCGCGGAGAGGTCCTGGACCACGCCTTGAACGTGCTTCGCGTCGAGGTCTCGCAGGAGATCGAAGGCGGCATGCACCACGTCGTGATCTCGCACCCGGACGACACGGCGGAGTTCATCCTGCGATGCGTCGAGATGTTCAGTCAGCCCCGGCGGTGGCGGTTTCGGTGAGGCCGATGACCCTCGCGGGCACGAGGGCGGTGCCCATCGGTGCGTCGTGGGTGCTGATGAGCGCCGACGGTGGACTGCCGTGCCCGACCTGGCGGCGGCGCGCGACGTGCTCGCCTTGGCGGGACGTCCGCGCAACGGCCGCGTCATGCTCGACACCTGGCACCTTTGGTGCGCCGCGGGAACCTCCGAGACCGTGCGCCGGCTGCCGGCGGGCGTCGTCACGTCCGTGCAGGTGAGCGACGCGCCCCGCGACCGGTGGGGGAGTCCGCCCAGCGCGGCCGTCGACCGGCTGCTGCCCGGCGAGGGCTCCATCCCGCTCGCCACCTGGCTGCAGGAGCTCCTCGTCCGCTGCCCGCAGCTCGACGTCGTCTGCGAGACGCTCTCACGCAGCCTCAAGGCGCTCCCGCTGAGCGAGCGCCTGCTTCGCGCCAGGGACGCCATGCGGCGAGTCGTGCCGACCGACGCCGTGCCGAGAGGAGTGTCATGACCTCACGAATCCGCGTGGGCGTCATCGGGACGGGCACCGGGACCCGAATGCAGATCCCGGCGTTCATCGCGCACCCGGCGTTCGAGGTGACGGCTGTCTGCAGCGCGGACCTCGACCGTGCACGTGAGGTTGCCGACCGATTCGACATCGCGTTCGCGACCGACTCCGAAGACGAGCTCGCCGCGTCGGCGGTGGACCTGGTGTCGGTCGCGACGCCGCCGACGCGGCACGCATCGGGGGTGCGGGCCGCGCTGCGTCACCGCAAGCACGTGATGTGCGAGAAGCCGTTCGCCCCGTCGGTGGCGGAGGCGTCCGCGCTCCTCTCCGAGGCGAACGAGGCCGGCGTACGCACGTTCATGAACTTCGAGTTCCGTCACGCTCCCGGTGTCGCGGCGCTGCGCCGCCTGCTGGACGAGGGCCGGCTCGGCGAGGTCCGTTACGTGTGCCTGACCGACTTCACGAGCCTGGTGGTCGAGCAGCAGCACGTGCTGAGCCGGTGGTGGTTCTCCGCCGAGGAGGGCGGCGGGTGGCTCAACGCCCACGGTACCCATCGTCTCGACCTCCTTCGCCATCTCTTCGGCGACATCGCGTCGGTGGGAGCCGTGCTGCGCACCGACGTGCCGCGGCCACAGCGTCGTTCCGGAGCGACACTCGAGTCGACGGTCGACGACGGGTACGCCGCCCTGATCCAGCTGGCGTCCGGCGCGACCGTCGTGTGCTTCGACGGCGCGGCAGGGCCGAGGGGACGCGGGACGGTTCTCGAGGTCGTCGGAGACCGCGGGCTGGCCGTTCTCGACGGCGACGAGCTGCGATGGCGGCCCAGTGACGGTGCGTTCGCCCCGCTGCCGGACGCGCCGCGCCCGGCGACGTCCGCCGACCGCTACGGACAGATGTTTGCCCGATCCCTCGACGACATCGCCGCGGCGATCCGCGACGGCGACGCCTCGGCGCCATCGTTCGTGGACGGGCTGCGGAACGTCGAGGCGGTCGAGGCGGCGCGCGACGCCGCGGTGACGGGTGGTGTCCGCTACCTCGGCAGGGACGTCGGCACACACGGCAAGTAAGACCTTCGGACGCGCCGACGACTCCGCGGTCAAACACCGGGTTCTGCGGCGTGGTGGCGCTCGACGAGGTGGCAGCACAGCACCGACAGTGCCAGGCCTTGGAACGTCCGGGGATCGAGTCCCGTCGAGTCGTGCCACCGGTCGAGCCGATACCTGACGGTGTTGGGATGCACATGGAGCGCGGCAGCCACGTCCAGGGTCGACATCGAGCGGTCGGCCATCATCCGCAGCGTCTCGCCGTAGGCCGGCGAGCGACGAGCGACCTCGAGGCCCGCGGCGACGAGGGGCAGCAGGTGCTCGGAGCTGGCGGACAATGCCGCCACGAGCCAGTCGTCGCCGATCGTCGCGACGTTGGGCAGTCCCGCGTCCAACACGAGCACCGCGTCCGCGACCGAGAGCGCCGCGCCGGCCAGACCGGTCCGGGCGTGCCCCTGGGCGACCCGTTCGCCGAGGACGTCCGAGACCGCGTCGCGCTGGCGGACATCGTCGACGCCCTGGCTGACGACCACGAGCCGGCCGTCGAGGTCGCCCACCACGTGCGTGCCGGGGAGGCGGTCCAGGCGCTGCGACAGGTCGCGCGCCGTCGTCGCGGTGCCCGCCGGGCGGGCGACGACGGCCGTGAACGTGCCGTCCGGGTCCAGCCCGACGGAGCGTGCCAGAACGGTCGCCTCGTCGCGAACGGTACGACGGCCGAGCAGCTCGACGAGCCGCTGCGAGGCCGTCGCGTGATGCACCGCCTGCAGCCGGGTCACGGCCGCATGGCTGGATGCGAGCACCGTCGAGATCGCATGGATCGACTGCAGCAGACGGGTGGTGATCTCCGGCAGCTCGTGCGCGTCGGCCGGCTCGGCAACCGCGCGTATCCGCGCCCAGAGCTCCTGGTCGCCCAGGTGGTAGGCGCTGATGAGGTCGCCGATGGGCACCCCCTGCCCGGCGCGGAGACGGGCCAGGGACGCCGCCGCCTCCAGGTCGTCGACGTCCATGTCGCGTCCCTCGGCCAGTGCGGCCAGGCGCCGTCGGTGCTGCTCGCGCACGGCCTCCTCGTGCTCACCCGCGGGCACCGGCGCGTAGGAGGGCAGCTGCTGGCGGATCCGTCGGGTCGTCGTCGCGCTCAGCGCGTCGAGCTCGGCCATGATGCGCAGGCTCAGCCGCCGGCTGGCCGGCTCGTCGCGCGCGTTCCCTTTGTGCATCGCCCACAAACGGTACCGCAGATTGACACCCGATTCTGGCACCGCATCCGGTGACAGTCGTGCGTCTGCACAGTCAAGCTGGTGCGGCTTGCAGGAGCACCCTGACCGCGAGGAGCGACGTGTGACGGCACTCGGCTCAACGGCGATGAGCCTGACCGACAAATATGAGCGGGACGAGGGCGAGGTGTTCCTGTCCGGTCTTCAGGCGCTCGTGCGGCTTCCGATCGAGCAGCGGCGCCTCGATCTGCGGCGCGGACTTGACACGGCGACCATGGTGTCGGGCTACGAGGGGTCGCCGCTGGCGGGCTACGACGTCGAACTGGCCAGGAACGCCAAGCTGCTCGACGAGCACCGGGTCGTCGTCCGTCCGGCGGTGAACGAGGAACTCGCCGCGAACGTCGTCCAAGGATCGCAGCTCGCGTCCGCGTCGGCGGACCGGACGTGCGACGGGGTGGTCGGGATCTGGTACGGCAAGGCGCCCGGTCTCGACCGGGCCACTGACGCCCTCCGTCACGCCAACCTCGGGGGTGCGGACCCTCGCGGTGGTGCGCTCGTGCTCGTCGGCGACGATTCGATCGCCAAGTCGTCGACGGTGCCGAGCAGCTCGGAAATGGCGATGGCGGAGATCGGCATGACAGTGCTCTCGCCCTCCGATCCGCACGACATCCTCACCCTGGGGCTGCACGGCATCGCCATGTCGCGGTTCAGCGGGCTGTGGACCGGCATGAAGCTGGCCACGAACGTGGTCGACGGCGGCGCGACGACGAGGATCGGCGCGACGTCGGTCGAGCCCGTCGAACCGAGTCGCGAGGTGGACGGGGTGCCGTATCACCACGTGGTGTCGGCATCGTTCCTGCAGCCGGCCCTCGGCCGGCTCGAGCGGTCCGCCGTCGTCGAGCGCATGGAACTGGCGCGGCGCTACGCGCGGCTCAACGGACTCAACCGAATCGAGGGCGACGAACGCGCTCGCATCGGTGTCGTATCGGCTGGAGCCACCTACCGGGACGTGCGCCACGCCCTCGGTCGTCTCGGGCTCGGACCGGACCTCGCCGGATCCGGCGTCCGGCTGCTCAAACTCGGCATGGTGTTTCCGCTCGAGCCGACGATCCTGGACGAGTTCGCGGACGGACTGGACGAGATCGTGGTCGTCGAGGAGAAGAGGGCCTTCGTCGAGCTCGCCATCAAGGACCACTTCTACGGACGTTCGGACGCCCCGGTCGTCACCGGTCGGCGTGACGTCGACGGCGCGGTGCTGCTGAGGGCTGGTGGCGACCTACCCCCCGAGGTCATCGCCGGGGCGCTGCATCGGCGCCTGCGCGCCAACCGGGTCGACGTCGTCGAGCCGGAGCGGCCCGAGCGTCCGCGCACGCTGCTGCCGATCGCGACCCGGTCCCCGTACTTCTGCTCGGGGTGCCCGCACAATCGGTCGACCGAGGTGCCCGACGGCTCGTTGGTCGGCGCGGGGATCGGGTGCTCAGGACTGGCGAGCTTCATGAACCCCGACCGCGTGGGCAAGGTCTACGGCTTCACGCAGATGGGCGGCGAGGGGGTGCCGTGGATCGGCATGGCGCCGTTCGTGTCGACGCACCACCTGATCCAGAACCTCGGCGACGGGACGTTCCACCACTCGGGCAGCCTCGCCGTGCGGGCGTCCGTCGCGGCAGGATCTCGCGTGACGTACAAGATTCTCTACAACAGTGCCGTCGCCATGACGGGCGGGCAGCAGCCCGTCGGCCGGCTCGGCGTGCCCGCGTTGATCACCGAGCTGCTCGCCGAGGGTGTGCGCGCCGTCGTCGTCACGACCGACGATCCGAAGCGGTACCGGCGGAACCGCCTCCCTCGGGGCGCGTCGGTGCGCCACCGCGACGACCTCGTCGCGGTGCAGCAGGAGCTGGCCGCCGTCGACGGCGTGACCGTCATCATCCATGACCAGGAGTGCGCGACTGAGCTGCGCCGCAAGCGCAAGCGCGGTCTCGCGCCCGACCCCACCGCGCGGGCCTTCATCAACGAGCGGGTGTGCGAGGGGTGCGGCGACTGCGGCGCGAAGTCGAACTGCCTGTCGGTGCAGCCCATCGACACCGAGTTCGGCCGCAAGACGCGCATCCACCAGGCGTCGTGCAACAAGGACTACTCGTGCCTTGACGGGGACTGCCCGTCGTTTGTGACGGTCGGCCCGGCCCGGCGAGGCCGTGCGACGCAACGTACGGCCGGTCCACTGATGGCCGAGGACCTCGCGGCGCCGCGGATGCGGGTACCGACCGACTCGTTCACGATGCGCATCACCGGCATCGGCGGAACGGGGATCGTGACGGCCGCGCAGGTGCTGGCCACCGCCGCGGCGGCGTCCGGGTTCGAGGTCCAGAGCCTCGATCAGATGGGCATGGCCCAGAAGGGCGGCGCGGTCGTGTCGGACCTGCGCTTCTCGCGCACGCCGCTCGCCGGCGCGAACAAGGTCGCCGCGGGGGAGTGCGACCTCTACCTCGGGTGCGACCTGCTGGTGGCGGCCGACGAGAAGAACCTGAGTGTCGCCGACCGCAGGCGGACCATCGCCGTGCTGTCGACGTCCAGGACGCCCACCGGCGCCATGGTCACCGACGTCTCGATGAGCTTCCCTGACGTCGACGACCTCGTCGCACGAACCCTCGCGCCGACCCGGCGACGTCACCACGTGACCCTGGACGCCCGCGAGGCATCGACCGCACTGCTCGGCGACGACCAGTTCGCGAACATCATGTTGGTCGGGGTCGCGGTACAGGCCGGAGCGATCCCACTCGACCCGGCCGTCGTCGAGCAGGCGCTCACGCTCAACGGCGTGCGCGTGGAGGCCAACATCCAGGCGTTCCGTCGCGGTCGACAGGCTGTCGTGGACCCGCACGGCTTCGCCGCCGCGATGCCGGCCCGTCAACCTGCTTCGTCCGCGCGACCGTCTGCCTGCGCCGCGCTCGTGCGTGCCGAGGAGGGGTCGGCCCTGCGCGCTGTCGTGGACCGCTTGAGCGCGGAGCTGGTCGCCTACCAGGGGCCGCGACTCGCGGAACGCTTCGCGCGCAGCGTCGAGTCCGTTCGCGCGCGGTGTGCCGGAGCAGGCGTCGCGGACGATCTCGTTACCGCGTACGCACGGAACCTGTTCAAGCTGATGGCCTACAAGGACGAGTACGAGGTGGCGCGGCTGTCGCTGGACCCGGCGCTGCGCGAAGCCGTGAATGCGGAGTTCGGCGCCGATGCGCGGATGTCGTTCCGCCTGCACCCGCCGGTGCTCCGCGCGCTCGGGCTGAAGCGCAAGCTCACGCTGGGCCCCTGGTTCGTCCCGGTGTTCGTCGTCCTGCGTGCCGGCCGCCGCCTGCGCGGGACGCCGTTCGACCCGTTCGGCATCGGCATGGTGCGTCGCGCGGAGCGAGCGCTGGTCGGCGAGTACCAGTCGGCCGTTGCTGATGCGCTGGCCGTCCTGTCGCCGTCGACGGTCGCGCAGGTCGCCGAGCTGGTGGAGCTCCCGGACCTCGTCCGCGGCTACGAGCACGTCAAGCTGCGCAACGTCGAGGTGTTCCGCGAGCGCGTCGGTGCGCTGCTCGAGGGGCTGCGAACGTCCGGCCGCTGAGCAGCCAGTGCGTGTGTTCGCGGCGCGTGCCGGGAGCGCCGCATCACTTCTACCGCTCCGGATCAGCCCGGGCTCCGATCATCCGCAGCGCCAGTTCGGCGTACTCGCGGGCGATCTCGGCCGGGCTCGTCGGGCCGGCAGGGTCGAACCACTGTGGCAGCGAGGTGCACATCGTGGCGATGGCCCGCCCGGTCTCCAGCGGCATGGCGACGTGCGCGTCGCCGCGCTCGACGGCGTGGGCGATCTCCAGGTCGATCCGATGCTGCACCTCGTTTCGCCGTGCTGCGACGCGGCTGCGGTCGGGCTCGGCAATGCTGCGCATCTCGCTGGCTCCGATGAAGGCCAGCTCGGGCCGTGAGGTGTGGAAGAGCGCGAGCGCCTCGACGAGGCGCGCCAGACGTGCCAGGGGGCTGTCGGCGTCACTGGCGGCCTCCCGGATGCGCCAGTCGATCTCGTCCATCGTGAGATCCAGGATGCGCACCAGGATCGCCTGCTTGCTCTCGTAGTAGTGGTAGATGCCGGGGATGCTCATCTCGGCCCGGGCCGCGATCGTGCGCATGGTCGCTCCGTGATAGCCGGTGCGTACGAACTCTTCGATCGCCGCGGAGAGCACCGGGTCGGCATCGAACGGCCCGAAGACCCTCCAAGCCTTGGTTCCGGCCGGAGGATGGGACGAAGGAGCGGTGTGCAGCAGGGACCCGGCGGACACGTCCAGCGCGGTGGCGAGCTTGAGCAGCCGCTCCACCGACACTCCGGTCCGGTCGTTCTCGATCGCGCTGATCGTCGCCGCGCTGACGCCGAGCCGGTCCGCCAGCGCGCGCACCGAGAGTCCGCGGCGGTGCCGTGCCGCCCGCATCCGGGATCCTAGAGTGCTCGCCACGTTGTTCAGAATAGCTGAACACCAAGCGACCGAGTGTTCCCAGTTTCACAGGCAGCCAATAGCAAGTACCGAGCGAGCGTTCTATAGTCACCCTGTGGACGGCACCGATCTGATCCGCCCCGGCCAACTGGGGCAGCTCCTCGCGGGGGCGACCGGCGACGACCGGTGGGCTCACCTCGAGCCGCTGCTCATCACGGGCGGCAAGTCCAACCTCACCTTCGAGCTCACCAGCGGGGCCGGCTCGCTGATCCTGCGCCGGCCTCCGACCGGTCCACTGCTCCCGCGTGCCCACGACATGGGGCGCGAGGCACGGGTGCAGCGGGCCCTGGCCGCCACCGGCGTGCCGGTGGCGGCGATCGTCCTCGAGCAGCGTGAGCCCGACCTGCTCGACGTCCCCTTCTACGTGATGGAAAAGGTGCCCGGTGTCGTGATGACCGACTCCGCTCTGGACGGGCACGTCCCCACCGCGGCGGAGCGGGTCGCCGTCGTTGACGCCCTCGTCGACACTCTCGCCGTGCTCCACGAGGTCGAGCCCGAGGCGATCGGGCTCGGTGACTTTGGGCGGCCTCAGCGTTTCGTGGCCCGGCAGGTCCGCACCTGGACCAGGCAGTGGGAGAGCGCCAAGACCCACGACGTCACGGTCGTCGATGAGCTCGCCAGGCGTCTGGCCGAGCACGAGTGGCTCGAACCGGCGCGCGCCTCGATCGTCCACGGCGACTATCGGCTCGACAACTGCATCTTCGACGCGGCGGACCCTTCGCGGGTCAACGCCGTTCTGGACTGGGAACTCTCCACGCTCGGCGACCCGCTCGCCGACCTGGGCATGCTGCTGTGTTACTGGGTGGAGACCGGCGAGCCCAGGCTCACCCTGACGCCGAACCTGACCGCGGAGCCAGGCTTCCCCGGTCGGGCGTATGTCGCCGAGCGCTACGGCAACGTCTCCGGCCGAGACCTGGCCCAGCTGCACTGGTACGTCGCCTTCGCGCACTTCAAGTTCGCCGGAATCGCCCAGGGGATCGCCGCGCGCGTCGCCGGCGGCCAGATGGCCGGACAGGACTTCGGTGATCTCGACGCCGAGATCGAACGCATCGCGAGCCGCGGGCTCGCCATCCTCGACGAAGGGAAGCCGTGATGGACTTCGAGCTGTCGGCCAAGGCCCACGACATGTGCAATCGCATGTGGGACTTCATGAACGAAGAAATCTTCCCGGCCGAGCAGGTGTGGCATGACCACCTGCGCGAGCACGGCGAGCACTCCTACCCGCCGATCATGGAGCAGCTGAAGGCCTCGGCCCGCAAGCGTGGTTTGTGGAACCTCTTCCTGCCCAAGCTCAGCGGCATGACGAACCTGGAGTACGCCTCGGTGGCCGAAATCACCGGTTGGTCGCCGGTGATCGCGCCGGAGGCAATCAACTGCCAGGCGCCCGACACCGGCAACATCGAGACGCTCGAACTCTTCGCCACCGAGGAGCAGCGCAGGCAATGGCTCGATCCGCTGCTGGCGGGCGAGGTTCGCTCGGCGTTCGCGATGACCGAGCCGCAGGTCGCCTCCTCCGACGCCACCAACATCGAACTCTCCATCGTGCGCGACGGCGACGAGTACGTCATCAACGGCCGCAAGTGGTGGATCAGCGGCGTGGCGGACGAGCGTTGCAAGATCTTTATTGTCATGGGCAAGACCGATCCGCAGGCGCCTGCGCACCGTCAGCAGTCGATGGTGCTCGTCCCCCGTGACACCCCCGGCCTGGAGATCGTGCGTCAACTGCCGATCTTCGGCTACCAGGACCAGCACGGCCACTCCGAGCTCGCCTTCACCGACGTGCGCGTCCCCGTCGCCAATCGGCTGGCCGAGGAGGGCGACGGTTTTCTGATTTCGCAGGCGCGGCTCGGCCCCGGTCGCGTCCACCATGCGATGCGCGCGATCGGCATGGCCGAGCGTGCCCTGGCGCTGATGGTCCAGCGCGCCAAGAACCGGGTCGCGTTCGGCACCAGCCTGGCCGACCAGGGCGTGGTGCAGGAACTGGTCGCGAAGTCACGCATCGAGATCGACCAGGTCCGCCTGTACGTCCAGCGCACCGCGTGGCTCATCGACAAGCACGGCGCCAGCGGCGCCCGCTCGGAGATCGCCGGCATCAAGGTTGCGGCTCCCGCGGTTGCGACGGCCGTCATCGATCGCGCGATCGAAGTCTTCGGCGCTGCCGGTGTGAGCGACGATTTCCCGCTCGCCTACTTCTACGCCTGGGCGCGGGTCCTGCGCATCGTCGACGGCCCCGACGCCGTGCACCGGCGCACCGTCGCGCGCGCCGAATTCAAGCGTGAGTCCCCGGCGACGCCCTGAGGTGTCCCTGGCAGTCATCTGTCCGATACGGCGCGGGCATGGCCATAGTTCTGGAGAGGTAGTCATGAGCGGAACTCATGCGGGCACGGCAGCGATCGTCACCGGTGCCAGTCGCGGCATTGGTTTGGCGATTGCCGAGCGACTCGTCGCGGAGGGCGCCAAGGTCGTCATCACCGCCCGCAAGCCCGACGCGCTTGATGCGGCCGTGGCGAAGCTGGGCCCGGACAACGCCACTTCCGTCGCTGGCGGCGCCGACGACCAGGCGCACCAGGAGGAGGTCGTCGCCACGGCGCTCGAGCGGTACGGCCGCATCGACTACCTGGTCAACAACACCGGCATCAACCCGGCGTACGGATCCCTTCTCGACCTCGATCCCGTCGTCAGCGCCAAGATCTTCGGTGTCAACGTGATCGCAGCCCTGGAATGGGTGAAGAAGGTCCACGCAGCCTGGATGAAGGCCAACGGCGGTGCGGTCGTGAACGTCGCATCCGTGGCCGGGCTGCGCGCCGCTCCCAACATCGCGATGTACGGGTCATCCAAAGCTGCCCTGATCCACCTCACCGAGGAGCTCGCCTACGAGCTCGGCCCGACCATCCGTGTCAACGCCGTCGCTCCGGCTGTCGTCAAGACCCGCTTCGCCTCGGCGCTCTTCGAGGGCCAGGAGGAGCAGGTTGTGCAGAACTACCCGCTCAAGCGCCTCGGCGCCCCCGGGGACATCGCCGGAGCCGTCAGCTTCCTGCTCTCCGACAACGCGGCATGGATCACGGGCCACACCCTCACCGTCGACGGTGGCCTCACCCTCGGCGGCGGCGTCTGACGTTTCCCGAGCTGGTCATCCAGCCACGATCCCGCTGCCCCAGCGATCGGGATTGGGATGTTGCATCGTTTCCGGGGTGAGGGCCGCGCCAAATGCCTCGATCGTCCAGCCGCCCGTCTGCGTCCAGGTGGACGTGGCGGCGGGGTGCGACCAGACCGACAGCTCTGTGCCGTCGAAGGACAGTACCTGGCCGTGGAGATGCCGACCCGCATCGGACGCGAGATAGGTGACCAGCGGTGCGACTGTTTCCGGTGGCGGGAACGGCAGCCGGTGCGCCACGGTTCCGGTGTCGAAGACGGCGGTCATGTTGGTACGGGCAACGGGCGCGAGCGTGTTGACCCGTATGCCGTGCCGAGCCAGCTCGAGGTCCATCACGCGGGACAGCCCGATGATCCCTGCCTTCGCGGCCGCGTAGTTGGCCTGTCCGAAGGTCCCGAACAGCCCGGCCCCAGAGGTGACATTGACAATGCTGCCGCCGGACTTCCGCATGGCGCGGGCCGCGGCCGCGCCGCACGCCCACGTGCCGCGCAGGTGGACGGCGACGACCTCGTCGAACTCCTCGACGCTCATGCGGGTGAGGGAACGGTCCCGGGTCACCCCGGCGTTGTTGACGAGCAGCCCGATCCCGCCGAACTCCTCCACGCATGTCTCGATGAGCTGTGCGCAGAAGGCGGCGTCGGTGACCGACCCGACGCAGGGGATCGCGGTGCCGCCCTCGCTGGTGATGGCATCGACCACGGCTTGAGTCGCGTCCGGATCGGTGCCGTTCACGACGACGTGTGCACCGGCTTGAGCCACGGCCTGGGCGAAGGCGCGGCCGAGTCCACGGGACGAGCCGGTGACGACCGCGGGCAGGCCCGCCAGGTCATCAACCATCGCGCAGCGCACTGTTCGCCCGGATGCACGCGGCCTGGCCCTCGGCTGCCGCCGCGAGGCTGCGCTCGAGGCCGGCGGCGTCGACGGCGGTCTTGAGGTACGCCGGAATCGCCCGCGGCAGGCGCCCGACCGCCTCGGCGTACTCCTGCGCAGTGCTGAGTACGTCCGGCGCTGGGACCGCACGGAGGGCGAGGCCTAGGGCGACCGCCTCGGTTCCGGTGAACTCTCGGCCGGTGAGCATGAGATCGAGTGCACGCTCCCGTCCGACGAGCCGCGGCAGCCAGGCTGTCGCGCCGAGGTCGGGTAGGAGCCCGTGGCGCACCTCGGCCAGTGCGAAGCGCGCGTCGTCGGCGACGATGCGCACGTCGCAGGCCAGCGCCAGCTGACACCCCGCCCCGAGGGCGGCGCCGGTGATCGCGGCGATGACCAGGAACGGTGCCCGGGGGATCCAGCGGACGGACTCTTGCGCGACGGCGATGGCGGCGAGCATCGGGTCAGGATCGCCGGGCGGGTGGGCGGCCAGCCGGCGGATGAAGCCGTCGGGGCGACGGATCTCTTCCAGGTCGATCCCGGAGCTGAAGGACGCGCCGTTGCCGACCAGTACCACGCAGCAGACCTCCGGGTCCGCGGAGAGCATCCGTCCCGCGGCGGCGAGCTCGGCCCACATGCGTGGTGTCTGGGCGTTGTGCCGGTCCGGGCGGTCCAGCACGATGCGCCGGACCGGGCCCAGTCCTTCGACGCGGACCTGCGGGACGACGTTCTCAGTGGAGTCGCTCACGAGACCAGCTCCTTGAGGACGGCCACGGACCGCACCTGCGCTGCGTGGTCCCCGCCGAGCATCTGGGCGTTGACCATGGAGACGCCTGCTTCGGCGAATGCCTGCACACGTTCGGCGACGCGAGCCCGGGAACCGACCAGGCACACGCCGCGGACGAGCTCCTCGGGCAGCGCGGCTTCGGCCTCCCGCTTCCGCCCTTGCAGGTACAGGTCCTGGACCTGCGCCGCCGCCGCCTCGAAGCCGTAGCGGCCGACGAGGTCGTTGTAGAAGTTGCGGCCCTGGGCGCCCATTCCTCCGACGTACAGTGCCAGGTGGCTGCGCACCTGCTGCAGCGCCTGCGCCTCGGCCTCGGGGTCCTCGGTGATCAGCAACTGGGTGTCGGCCACCACCTGCAAGGCGCCGAGCGAAGGGTCGCGTTTGGCGGTGCCGGCGGCGAGCGCCTCGGCGAACGCGGCGCTGCTGCCCTCGGGGAAGAAGAACAGCGGCTCCCAGGACTCGAACAGTTCAGCGGCGAGCGCCACGTTCTTCGGGCCCATGGCGGCGAGGACCATCGGCACCCGGTCCCGGACGGGCCGATTGATCAACTTGAGCGGTTTGCCCAGACCGGTGCCGCCGTGGTCACGGTCGAGCGGAACGTGGAAGCGCTCCCCGTCGAACTGGAGCGATTCGCGCCGCCACACCGTGCGGCAGATCGCCACGACCTCCCGCGTGGTCGCCAGGGGAGCGGTGTAGGGCACGCCGTGGAAACCCTCCACCACCTGTGGGCCCGAGGCACCGACACCTAGGGTGAACCGGCCGCCGGACACGTAGTCCAGACCGGCTGCGGTCATCGCGAGCAACGCCGGGGTGCGTGAGTACACGTTGAGGATGCCGGAGACCAACTCGACGGTCGTCGTCCGGGCGGCCAGAAACCCGAGCTGGCTGACCGCGTCGTAGGAGTACGCCTCCCCGACGAAGACCGCGTCCAGTCCTGCGGCCTCGAAATCCGCGATCCGGTCGGCGGTCGCCGCGAAACCGCCGCTGTAGGACATCTGCATGCCGATCCGCACGCTCGTGCCTCCGTTACGAGTTGGGAAGAGAGACGGGCAGGTCTCAGGACCGGGCGGCGAGCCGCTCGGTCGCCTTGCTCCGGCCGGACCGCAGACGGTCGAGGCCCTCGGCGATCCGCCGGGTGAACAGGCCACGCTGGACGAGGTCGTGCGTGACCCGCAGTTCGTAGGCGGTGGCGCCGATGTGGTCCATGTTGGAGGCCCGCAGCGCGACCTCCTTGAGCACGGTCGTCAGCTCGGTACCGTGCTCGGCGATCTGCTTGGCCAGGCGGAGCGCGCTCTCCCGTAGCCGGCCTTCCGGGACGACCTCGTCGACCAGGCCGACGCGGAGGGCCTCCTGGGCATCGATCGGGTCGCCGGTGAAGAACATCCGTCGTGCCCGCTGGGTGTTCGTCTTGCGCAGCATGCCGTGGTAGAAGCCGTTCATCGCGTACTTGACCTGGGTGGAGCCGAAGGCGGCGTTCTCCGACGCGATGGTGATGTCACACATGTTGGCCACATCCATGCCGTAGCCGGGAGCGACTCCCGCAACGGCGGCGATGGTGGGCTTGCGGAAGTCGTAGATCGTCACCATGAGCTTGAGGGCGAGGTCGGTGAACCGGGTGCGGTCGTCACCACTGGTGCCCTGCAGCACGTCGAGGGCCCACCCGGCGCAGAAGTACTCCTCGTTGCCGATGATCAGGACAGCCGCGACGTCGTCGTCGTAGGCCCAGGCGTCGAGCGCGGCGATGATCTCGTTGTGCAGCTCCCAACCCAGCGCGTTGCGCTTCTCGGGGTGGTTGAGCTGCATGATGCCGACACCGTCTTCGACAGACGTGAGCAGGTACTTGTAGTCGGGCACGGTGTTCTACCTCTCGAGGGGGGCCGCCAGGGCGGCGTGGACCAGGGTGCGGAGCACCTCGGCGATGTCGGGACGGTCGTGCCAGTGCCCGAGGCGGACGATGTCGTGGACGACGGCTCGGCCGGCATGCACGAGGACAAGGCACTGCGGGGCGGTGAGTTCCGGCCGGAGGCGCCCGAGCGCGGCGCACCAGGCGTCGATGTCGGCGTCGAGCCCGGCTCGGATTCGGCGCCCCGCCTCCGGTGGGAGGTTCACCGCCTCCCAGACGTAGACGCCGAAGAGGAGTCGCTCCCGTATCCCCAGATCGATGTATGTGGTGATGAGGTCGTCCAGCGACGGGGGTTGAGGTGCTCGGGTTCGCTGCGCGGCCAACCATTCGGTGGCCCGCACGAAGGCGGCGACCAGCAGGTCGGCCTTGGTGGCGAAGTAGTAGTAGAGGCTGGGGCCTGCCATGCCGAGTTCGGCTGCGATCTCGTCCAGGCTCACCGCCTGGTAGCCCTTCTTCGCGAAGAGCCGGATCGCCGTGCCCAGAACCTCCTCGCTGCGGCCGGGCGCGGGCTCGATGACCCGCTGCCCTCCGAACGGCCGGTCGGGCTGTGCCGGCCCGGTCGGGCTCACCCATGTCGCGCGGCAGGTCGCCTCGCTGGCGGCCGCGAGGATCGCTCGCTGCTCATCCTCCGGCAGTCGACGCCGATACACCGACGGGCTCGCCAGGACGGCGAGGGCCGCCGTTGTGAGGAACTGGACCTCCGACGTACCGAGGTCGGCCCGCTCCGCTTGGATGGCCGTCGTGAAGCGGCGGACGATCGACGCGAAGCGGTCCTCGAGCGGCGCGCGCTGCTCAACGCCGAGATGGCGCATCTCACGCTGCAGGAGAATCCACACCTCGCGACGGGCCACCGCAACGCCGGCTGCGGCCTGCAAGAACTCGTGCAGTGCCGCGTCCTCCACTCCGGCGAGAGCCTCATCGACCGCGTCGAGTGCGCTGCCGATCGCCGCAGCGAGCAGATCTTCCTTGTTCCGGAAGTGTCGGTAGATCGCCGGCGCCGTGAGCTCGACCGCCGCAGCGACGCCCGCCATCGAGACCTGGTGGAACCCGTGCCGGTGAAACTGCTGCACCGCGATTTCGGCGAGCTGGGCACGACGTTCCTCCGTGCGCCGCCAGCCCCGGGAGGGCCTGGCGGCGTCGGAGTCGCTGGAAACCATGAAGTGGCTCTATCTTTCGTCAGGCGCTGGGCTGCGCGTCGTGGCGCGGGCGGTCAGCTCCGCTCGCCCCATGTGACCAAGGCGTGCTTCTGGATCTTCCCGCTCGCCGTGGTCGGCAGTGCGGCCACCACGGTCCACTGGGTCGGGATCTTCTGCCGGGCGAGCTTGGCGTCCTCGAGGTGCTGGATGAGCCGTTCCGGGCCGGTCCACTCGACGCCCGGCGCGAGGACCACCCAGGCGCCGACGCCCTCACCCAGCCGCTCGTCGGGGATGGCCGTGACCGTGGCCGCAGCCACGTCGGGATGGGACGCGATCGTCGACTCGATGTCGAGCGTCGAGAACTTCTCGCCGCCCCGGTTGATGATGTCCTTGAGCCGGCCGGACATCCGCACCCACCCCTCGTCGTCCACCACTCCAACATCACCGGGGTAGAACCAGCCGTCGTCGTCGATCTGCTCGCGGGTGCAGTCGGGGTCGGTGTAGGCCGTGAGCAGCTGCGGTCCGCGGATGCGCAGCTCGCCCTCCTCACCCGCCCGGAGCGGCGTGCGATCGGGTCCCACGGCTTCGATCTCCAGGCCCGGAAGGATCTTGCCATCCCATTGTGAACGCCGTTCGACAGGGGCGTCCCCGGGCGCGGCGGCGCAGACCCCGGCCGTCTCGGTCATGCCGTAGCAGCGCATCGCGCGGACCCCGACTGCCTCCGCGCGCAGCACCACACCGGGTGGGATGGTCGCGCCGGCACAGGCGTACAAGGTCAACCGGTGCTCCCGGCCGGCTCCGGCCTCGTAGCGCTGCACCAGGTCGGAGAGGAACACGGTCGCGCCCATCGCGAGGGTAGCCCGCTCGCGCTCGATGACCTCGACCGCCTCGTCGGGACGCCAGGCCGTCATGATCACCGATCGGGCGCCCAGGAAGGCAGGGAAGATCACCCCGGCGACGAAACCACCCAGGTGGGACAGCGGTGTGGCGCACAGGATGACGGCGTCCTCGTCCACGCCGAGGGCAGTCTGGAAGTTGCGCAGGTGGGCGATCAGCGCCGCGCTCGTCAGCAGCGCCCCCTTGGGGGCCGACGTCGTCCCCGACGTGTACAGCAACAAGGTCGGTTCCTGAGCCGAAAGAGGCTCGGGAAGATCGACCTCCGCGACCTCACCCGGACCGGGCACCGCGGACCATCCGGGGCGTTCCCCACCGACGGCGTAGCGCACGGCGGGCGCGTGTCCGAGATCGGTGAGGATCGCCTCCAGCTCCTCGACCGGTCGGCGCGTTGACAGCTCGGCCGCGACCGCGATCACCGAGGGGCGGGCGTCGGCCACGATCTGCCGAATCTCGTGCTCCCGGTAGATCGGGATGATCGGCATGTTCACGGCGCCGATCCGGAACGCCGCGACCTGGAGGACGAGGGCCTCCAGGCAGTTGGGCAGCTGCACCATGACCCGGTCACCTCGGCGGACCCCGCGGCGGACGAGGTCGGAAGCGACCGTGCGCACCCACGCGTCGAACTCGCCGTAGGTGACCCGGCGCCCTTCGAAGACGAACAGCTCCCGGTCCGGGGTTCGCGCCGCCTGGTCCTTGAGCAGGTCGCCGACCCTTCGGTCGTCCCAGAGGCCCAGCTCCCGGTAGCGCTCGGCCCGTTCGCCGGCTGCGGTGGTGGTCATGACGTCATCCTCTCGCTCTGATCGGAAGGCGTGGTCGATTCGAGTCGTCGGGGTCCCGTGAGGAGGGAGAGCAGGTAGGCGCCGCCCTTCAGATCCCCGCGTGGGGGCAGGGCGCCGACTTGGCGGAGCATGTCGGTGATCTCGAAGGCGGCGGTGTAGTGCGACAGGAGCCCGTCCCGAAATTCGAGGAAGATGTCGCAGCCGTGCGTGTCGAAGCGCCGGTCCGTGCGGAGGCCGGCCGGTGCCGCGCCACGCTGCCGGAACATGAACAACGCCCGGCCGTCGTCGACCGCCGTGAACAGCTGGATCTCGGAGAGCTCGTACTCGGGCATCGCACGCCAGATCGCGTCGACGTAGCTGCGCACGGCTTCCCGGCCGTCGATCGGGTGCGGCCAGAAGATCCGTTCGTCCCACAGGACGTCGGGGTGGAGCAGCTCGAGGACGGCGTCGGTCTCGCGGCTGTTCCAGGCGGCGTGCCAGCGGTCGGCGAAGTCGCGCAGGAAAGCCGCGTCGACCGCGCTCATGACCGGCTCCGGATGCGCTTGTAGGCGCCGGAGATCCGTTCCACCACATCGGGGTGCCAGACGATCTCGCGGTAGGCCATGGTCTCGAACGAGAGCGCCGAGATCGGGTCCATGGCCGGCGAGCGCAGCATCATCTCCTTGTTGAACATCGCCGACTTCGTCGTCGTCTCGGCGATGCTGCGGGCCAGACGGGTCGCCTGCTCCACCACCTGGCCCGCGGGGACGAGCCGGTCGACGAGGCCGATGCGCAGGGCTTCGGCGGCGTCGATCAGCTCGCCACTGAGCGTCAACAGCTTCGCCTGGCTGAGCCCGACGATCTTCCAGAGGGGGGAGAAGTAGGGCGTGAGCCCGAATTTGACCTGCGGGAACCCGAAGATGCCGTTCTCGGCGCCGATGCGAATGTCGCAGAAGACCGCGATGTCGCACCCACCACCGAGGGTCGGTCCGGCGCACGCCGCGATCGTCGGCTTGGGGTAGTCGAGCAGCGTTCCGTAGACGCGCAGACACGCCTCGGCATAGGCCGCACGGGACTCGGGCGTGAATCCGGACTGCAGGTCGAGGTCCAGGCCGGCGCAGAACGTCTCCTCTCCGCCGGTGAGCACCACAGCCGTGACGCTGTCGTCCCGTCGCCATCGGTCGAGGTGGTCACCGAGGGCCCCGAAGAGTTCGAGGCTCAGCGCGTTTCGGCGCTCGGGCCTGTTGAACCGAATCGTTCCGACGCCGTCCGACTGCGTCGCCGTGATCGCGTGCTGAGACATCCACAACTCCCATCTGGCGTGACGGAATGTGAGCGTAGACCATAAAGTGAACGACGGCTAGATACCCGAAGCGGCGATCGGGAGAGATCCGGGCTTGTCTTGTGAATGGTCACTAGATAGCCTGCGTGGTATCACTGCCACCGACCCCTGATCGATGAGACTCCCCAGCAGGAACGGAGTAGCCGTGCCCGAATCGACTCCCCAAGCCCTCATCTACGAGGCCATCCGCACACCTCGCGGGCGAGGGAAGAGCACCGGGGCGCTGCACACCGTCAAGCCGATCTCTCTGGTGGTCGGCCTGATCGACGAGTTGCGCGCCCGGCATCCCGACCTCGACCCCGGTGCCATCGACGACATGGTGCTCGGCATCGTGTCGCCGGTCGGGGACCAGGGCTCGGTGCTCCCACGCATCGCGGCTCTCGCCGCCGGACTGCCCGACACCGTCTCCGGACTGCAGATCAACCGCTTCTGCGGCTCCGGGCTGGAGGCGGTCAACGTGGCTGCCCAGAAGGTGCGATCCGGCTGGGACCGGCTCGTCATCGCCGGCGGCGTCGAATCCATGTCCCGGCTCCCGCTCGGCTCCGACGGCGGGGCGTGGATGAACGATCCCGAGACCAACTTCTCCACGTCCTTCATCCCGCAGGGCGTCAGCGCCGACCTGATCGCGACCATCGAAGGCTTCGACCGTGAGACCGTCGACCGCTACGCCCTGCAGTCGCAGCAGCGGGCAGCCGCCGCATGGTCCGGCGGATACTTCGAGAAGTCGGTCGTACCGGTCCGGGACCGCAACGGCATCGTGGCCCTGGACCGCGACGAGCACATGCGACCGGACTCCACGCTCGAGTCGCTCGGCTCGCTGAAGCCCTCGTTCGCCGCGATGGGCCAGCAGGGCGGGTTCGACGCCGTCGCCCTGCAGCGCTACCACTGGGTCGAGCGGATCCACCACGTCCACCACGCGGGCAACTCCTCGGGCATCGTGGACGGCGCCGCGCTGGTCCTCGTCGGCGACGAGCGGATCGGGGAGGCGCACGGGCTCACCCCACGAGGGCGGGTCGTCGCCACCGCCACGTCTGGCGCCGACTCGACGATCATGCTCACGGGCCCGATCCCGGCCACTCGCAAGCTGCTCGCCACCACTGGCCTCACCGTCGACGACATCGACCTGTTCGAGATCAACGAGGCGTTCGCCGCCGTTCCGCTGAAGTACGCCAAGGACCTGAACCTCCCCGCGGAGAAGGTCAACGTCAACGGCGGCGCCATCGCGATGGGCCACCCGCTCGGCGCCACCGGGGCGATGCTCATCGGCACGGCTCTGGACGAGCTGGAGCGCCGGCAGGCGCGCCGCGCAATCGTCACGCTCTGCATCGGCGGCGGCATGGGCGTCGCCACCCTGATCGAACGCCTCTGACCCCCGCCACACCTACAGGAGTTCCAGCAGTGAGCGAGTTCGAGCACCCCATGTTCCGGTGGGACATCGACGCCGACGGCGTCGTGACCCTCGCCATGGACGACCCCGACCAGTCGGCCAACACGATGAACGAGCGGTTCCGTCGCGAGCTGCCCGTCGTCGTCGACCGGCTCTGGGCCGAGCGCGACCGGATCAGCGGCGTCATCATCGCCTCGGCCAAGAAGACGTTCTTCGCCGGCGGCGACCTCGGCATGATGATGCGCGCCCGCCCTGAGGACGCCCCCGACGTGGTCGCGATGCTCGACGGGATCAAGGCGGCACTGCGCCGGCTGGAGACCCTCGGCCGGCCGGTCGTCGCGGCCATCAACGGCGCCGCCCTCGGCGGTGGCTACGAGATCGCGTTGGCCTGCCACCACCGCATCGCCGTCGACGCGCCCAACGTCACCGTCGGTCTGCCGGAGGTGACGCTCGGCCTGCTGCCCGGCGGCGGCGGCACCACCCGCACGGTTCGTATGTTCGGGCTGCAGACCGCGCTGCAGGACATCCTCCTGACCGGAAGGAAGTTCCGCCCCGGCGCGGCCCTGGACAAGGGCCTGGTCGACGAGGTGGTCGCCGACGCTGAGCAGCTGGCCGCGGCAGCCCGCCGGTGGATCGCGGCCAACCCCGGGCCGAGCCAGCCCTGGGACCGCCCCGGGTACAAGCTTCCCGGCGGTGCGCCGGCCAGCCCCGCGCTGGCCGCGATGCTGCCCAGCCTGCCGGCGCTGCTCCGGAAGCGGTCACAGGGTGCGCCCACTCCGGCTCCGCGCAACCTGCTGGCCGCTGCGGTCGAAGGCGCCCAGGTCGACTTCGACAACGCGCTGACCATCGAGTCCCGCTACTGCGCGGAGCTCATCTGCGGCCAGATCTCGGCGAACATCATCCAGGCGATGTTCTTCGACTTGCAGGCGATCAACCGCGGCGCCAGCCGGCCTGACGGCTATCCGCCGCACCGCGCGCAGACCCTGGTCGTGCTGGGCGCCGGGATGATGGGGGCCGGCATCGCCTACGTCAGCGCGCTCGCCGGGCTGGACGTCGTCCTCAAGGACGTGTCACTGGATGCCGCCGAGCGGGGCAAGGGCTACAGCGCACGGCTGCTGGACAAGGCGGTCGAGCGCGGGCAGACCACGCCCGAGCAACGCGACGCGGTGCTCGCCCGGATCCGGCCGACCGTCGACCCGGCCGACGCCGCGGGCGCCGACCTGCTGATCGAGGCGGTCTTCGAGGACCCGCAGCTGAAGAAGACGGTCATCGCGGAGATCATCCCGCATCTCGCGCCCGGCGCGGTGATCGCCTCGAACACCTCGACGCTGCCCATCACCGAACTGTCCGACGGCGTAGCGGATCCCGAGAACTTCATCGGGCTGCACTTCTTCTCCCCGGTGGACAAGATGGCGCTGCTGGAGATCGTCGTCGGGCAGAAGACCAGCGACGCGACCCTCGCCAAGGCCGTCGACATCGCCCGCCAGATCGGCAAGACACCGATCGTGGTCAACGACAGCCGGGGCTTCTTCACCAGCCGGGTCATCATCGAGTTCGTTCACGAGGCGGTCGCCCTGATCGGCGAGGGCGTGCCCGCCGCGTCGGTGGAGCAGGCCGCCACCCAGGCCGGCTACCCGGTCGGTGCGCTCGCGCTGCTCGACGAGCTGTCCCTCACCCTACTGCGCAAGATCCGCGAGGAGACCATCGCGGGCTATCGCGCCGCCGGGATCGAGAAGCCCGTGCACCCCGCGGCCACGGTCATCGACCGGATGATCGACGAGTTCGGCCGCCGCGGCCGGACGGCAGGCGCCGGCTTCTACGACTACGCCGACGGCCGCAAGGTCGGCCTCTGGCCGGGGCTGGCCGCGGAGTTCGGTGGCACGAACACCGATGTACCCTTCGAGGAGATGCAGGAGCGGATGCTCTTCGCCGAGGCCCTCGACACCATCCGCTGCCTCGACGAGGGGGTCCTGCGCTCGGTGGCCGACGCCAACGTCGGCTCCATCCTCGGCATCGGCTTCCCCGCATGGACCGGCGGCGTCCTGCAGTACGTCAACCAGTACGACGGCGGCCTGTCCGGCTTCGTCGCACGAGCCCGCCAGCTCGCGGAACGCTACGGCGACCGGTTCACACCCCCGGAGTCGCTCGTGCGCAAGGCCGACCGTGGGGAGGAGTACCGGTGAGCGTCGCGGCGGGTTCCCTCAAGGGGCGCACCATCCTCATGTCCGGCGGAAGCCGCGGCATCGGCCTGGCGATCGCGCTGCGGGCTGCGCGTGACGGCGCGAACGTCGTCCTGTTGGCCAAGACCGACCAGCCCGACCCGCGACTGCCGGGCACGGTCCACACCGCCGTGGCGGAGATCGAGGCCGCCGGCGGTCGGGCAGTGGCGGTCGTCGGGGACGTCCGCAAGGAGGAGTCGGTCACCGCGGCGGTCGATCGCGCCGTCACCGAGTTCGGCGGGATCGACATCGTGCTCAACAACGCCTCGGCGATCGACCTGTCACCGATCGGCAAGATGTCGCCCAAGCGGTACGACCTGATGCTCGACATCAACGCGCGCGGCACGTTCCTGCTGACGAGCGCGGCACTGCCGCACCTCTACGAATCGGAGAACCCGCACGTCCTGACGCTGTCCCCGCCGCTGAACCTCGACCCTGGGTGGTTCGCGGCCCACGCCCCCTACACGGTGAGCAAGTACGCCATGACGATGCTCACCGTCGGGCTGGCCGGTCAGCGCCATCCGCGTCCGGTTGCCGCGAACTGTCTGTGGCCGCGCACCACGATCGCCACGGCCGCCGTGCAGAACATCGTCGGTGGCGACGCCGCGATGGCGGTCTCCCGCCGCCCGGAGATCATGGCCGATGCCGCACATGCGCTGCTCGTGCGGCCAGCCGCTGAGGTGACCGGCCAGTGCTGCATCGACGAGGACGTGCTGCGCGCGGTAGGCGTCACGGACTTCGCGCCGTACCGCTACGGCACCGCCAGGGAAGCCGACCTCAAGATCGACCTCTTCCTCCCCGGAGGGCAGCATGGCTGACCGCATCCCGCGCACCGTCTACGACGCCGACCACGAGCTGTTCCGCGAGACGGTCCGCTCGTTCATCGCGGCCGAGGTGGAGCCGCACGACGAGGAGTGGGAGAGGCGTGGGATCGTCGACCGCTCGCTCTTCCGCGCCGCCGGCGACGCCGGCCTGCTCATGTTCCCCACACCGGAGCGGTACGGCGGGGCCGGCGTCGACGACTGGCGATTCAACGCCATCGTCGACGAGGAGTTCGGCCGCGCGGGCTACGCGTCGGCCGGGCTGAGCCTGGCCTTGCAGAACGACGTTGTCGGCCCGTACTTTCTCGACCTGACCGACGACGGGCAGAAGGCCCGCTGGCTGCCCGGGCTCACGTCCGGTGAGCTGGTCGGGGCGATCGCGATGACCGAACCCGGGACGGGCAGTGATCTGTCGGGCATCGCGACCACGGCGGTGCGCGACGGCGATCACTACGTGCTCAACGGTACGAAGACGTTCATCTCCAACGGGCAGAACGCCGACCTGGTCGTCGTCGCGGCGCGGACCTCCCCGGACCGCCATCGAGGGCTGACCCTGTTCGTGGTCGAGCGGGGCATGCCCGGCTTCGAGCGCGGGCGCAACCTCGAGAAGCTCGGCCTGCACGGGCAGGACACCAGCGAGCTGCACTTCTCCGACGTCCGCGTCCCGGTGGCGAACCGTCTCGACACCGAAGACGGCCAGGGGTTCTTCCAGCTGATGCGCAATCTGCCGCAGGAGCGGCTGTCGCTGGCGGTCACTGCCGTCTCCGCCGCTGAAGGGGTACTCGCCCGAACCCTGGAGTACGTCACCGAGCGCACGGCCTTCGGGCAGCCGATCGGCAGCTTCCAGAACAGCCGGTTCCTGCTTGCTGAGCTGTTCACCCAGGTTGATGTCACGCGGGTCTTCGTCGACCGGTGCGTCGAGCTGCACGCCCGCGGCAAGCTCACCCCGGTGCAGGCCGCCGAGGCGAAGTGGTGGGCCTCCGAGCTGCAGGTGAAGGTGGCCGATCGCTGCCTCCAGTTGCACGGGGGCTATGGGTACATGCGGGAGTACCCGGTCGCTCGTGCCTTCGTCGACGCCCGGATCCAGACGATCTACGGTGGGACCACCGAAATCATGAAGGAGATCATCGGCCGGGACCTGGGTCTGTGAGCGTTCCGTGCCGACTGCCGAGGGAGGGGTACTCGTGAGCCTGGTGGCCTACGAGGAGCGGGACGGCGTCGCCCGGATCCGGCTCAGCGATGGGGAGCGCGGCAATCCGCTCGACCAGTCCCTGGCGGACGCGCTCGCCCGGGCCGTTCGCCGCGCTCGCGCCGACGACGTCCACGTCGTCGTGCTGTCCGCCGAGGGCCGGGCCTTCAGCGTCGGCGGCAACATCTCCGCCTTCGCCGCCGCCGAGGACATCGAGCAGATGGTCGACGACCTGGCGGAGACCCTGCACCGCGCCGTCAGTGACCTGCATCGGATGGACGCGATCGTCGTCTCGGTCGTCCACGGGGTGGCCGCCGGCGCCGGCGTGGCGCTTGCCGCGGCCGCCGACCTGGTCATCGCCGGTGCGTCCGCTCGGTTCACGCTGGCGTACACCGGGATCGGCTTCTCTCCGGACGGCGGGAGCTCATTGCTGACCGCGTCCGTCGGCCTGCACCGCGGGCTGCACCTGGCGCTGCTCAATCCGCGGGTCACCGCCCACGAGGCGCACGCGATGGGGCTGGTCGCCCAGGTCCATCCGGACGACGAGCTCGAGGCCGCCGTCGAGCGCGTGGTCGACGACCTGCGGTCGGGGTCACGGACGGCGCAGGTGGCCGCGAAGCGGCTGATGCGGGAGGCCGCCGCTCCGGGGGCGGAGGCGGCGTTGCGCCGGGAGACCCTGTCGATCAGACAGCGCGCGGCCGATCCCGACGGCCGAGAAGGCGTCGCGGCGTTCCTGGCGAAGCGGCCGCCCCGGTTCCCGAGTGCCCGCCACACCTTCGCCCTCGAGGAGGAGCGTTGACAGCAGCACACCGCCTCCGGCCACTGCCCGAGAAGGCGGAAGACGTCGATGCCGTCCTCGCCGATTGGTGACGTCTGACCGGTACCGGGGGCGCACGGTCGCTGGGGCATCCAGGCCGATACGGTTGATCATGCGTTCGGGGGAGTGTCGCGAGTGATGGGCGGAGAACGGCAGATGGTAGGCGCAGCAGCGATGCGGGTCGAGCAAGATGATGTGACCTCGGACTGGACGCGTCCGGGGGTGTTCGAGGTGGCCCCCGGGGTGTATCGCATTCCGCTGCCGTTACCGCACGACGGTCTGCGATCGGTGAACGTGTACGCCCTGGCCGTCGACGACGGCCTCGTGCTGGTCGACTCGGGCTGGGCCATCACGGAGGCCAGACAGGCACTGGATGCGGCTCTGGCGGCCCTGGGCGCATGTCTCGGAGACGTACGGCGGTTTCTTGTGACGCACATACACCGGGACCATTACGCGATGGCGGTGGCCGTGCGGCGCGAGTTCGGCACGGCAGTGAGCCTCGGCGAGGGGGAGGAACCCGCTGTCCAGGCGCTGTCGACTCCCGGTAATCAACCGATGTCCGGACACTGGCAGACGCTGATTCGATGCGGCGCAGGCGAGATCGTCGAAGCGCTCCGCGCGCGGGCTGAGCTGGCGCCGCATGACCCGGCGGACTGGGCGGCGCCGGACGACTGGCTGGCTGGGGCGACGGACGTCGTGTTACCGACCAGGACCCTCCGGGTGGTGGCGACCCCTGGACATACCCGTGGGCACGTCGTCTTCATCGATCGCGACGCACAGCTGATGTTCGCCGGCGACCACGTTCTTCCCCACATCACGCCGTCCATCGGCTTCGAAGCGGTGCCCGCGGCGCTCCCGCTGGGGAACTATCTGGACTCGTTGCGGCTGGTCCGGTCGCTGCCCGACCAGCGGCTGCTGCCGGCGCACGGCCCGGTCGGCCCGAGCGTCCACACGCGCGTCGACGAACTCCTGCACCATCACGCCGAGCGACTGGACCACGCTTGCACGGTCGTGCAAGACGGAGCGACGGCGTACGAGGCGGCGCGTCGGCTGACCTGGACCAGGCGCCAGCGTTCCTTCACCGACCTCGACCTTTTCAACCAGATGCTCGCCGTCACCGAAACGGCCGCCCACCTCGACGTGCTTGTGGTGCAGGGGCGGCTGAAGGCCACCGACGCCGATGGAGTACGTCGCTACGACCCGGCGTGACCGCCCGCGAACCGTCCAGTTGAAGCCGGCCGTGGTGCGCGAATCCACCACGGCGGCGTTCGGCTCGTCGAACGGTCGCTCGCCGTTACCTACGCGACGCGGGTGGCACCATAGGCGGCGCCGACCAGGAG
The DNA here is from genome assembly GCF_022095675.1 of Dactylosporangium sp. AC04546. Classification (GTDB taxonomy): domain Bacteria; phylum Actinomycetota; class Actinomycetes; order Mycobacteriales; family Micromonosporaceae; genus Dactylosporangium. Next base: position 126,699 of record NZ_JAHYSG010000006.1, read on the forward strand.
TACGACTCCGCCGAGACCCACCGTCCAAAAGGGGCCCGCGCCGCCGTTCGCGTCTTCCACCCGGCCGGTCGGGTCCTCCGGGTCGTACCGGATCTGGATGCGCGCTCCCACCTTGACCTCGGTTTCATCGCCCGAGTTGGACACGTTGGCCTGGACGGTTCTTCCGTCGGCGGTGGTGAACCGAACCGCTGCGTTTGGACCACTCTTGCTGTAAGACACCGCCACGACGTCGCCCGTTGTGACCAGTCCACGCTCCTGCAAGGTCCGATGGTCGTAGTACATCTGCAGCGCGATGAACACGAACACCAGCCCAGCGACGACGGCGCAGGCGACGGCAGCCCACTCTTTCGCGTTGGCGTACGACGCGCTATGCCGTGGGCGGCTTCGGCGGGGCAGTGTGGGACGGCGCATTGAGTGTCGGGCCTGCCTCGTTGCCTGATCGCCTGACCGTAATCGTCGTTGCCGTTCTCGCTTCCCTGCCATGCGATCATTATGTGTGCCATCCGCACGTGGCAGACACGCTGCGCACACTCTCGGGCCGGGCGTCACGGCGTTGGCGAGCCGGGACTGGTCCGGCGCGCAGACGGACGACCGGCCGCCTTCGGCGTCGGTGGAGGGAGGTGGCCGATGGCGAAGTCAGGGATTTCATGGTGGAGATCTGTGGTTCTCGGGCTCGTGGTCGCCTTTACGGCCATTCGAGTGCCAGACGTATTGGCGGAGGGTACCTGGCGATCCTGGGCAGTTGTCCCAGTTTTCATCATCGCGGTGTGGCTCTTCGGTAGAAGCGTGTGGGGGGCGGTTCGTCGCGGGCGCAGCGCACACCGGCAATCCCGTTGTGAGACGAGGGATTGACTCGCTGCACCTCAGCTCTGCCTCAGCAGCCGCAGCACCACGGTGGCGGGTGCGCCTGTGCGGGCTGGAACCGGCCGCCTATCGTTCAGCGGGAACACCCACCGCGACGTTTCCGAGGGACGGACAGCATGAGCGACTACGACGACGGCGGCCAGCTCGACCCTGGCTACACCGGCGACGAACAGCCGGAGACGCTCGACCCGGGGTACACCGGCAGTGACCAGCCCGACGTCTTCGGCCAATTCGAGGCGGAGCAGGAGCACGGCGAAGTGGAGGAGCTGCACTCGGGCCACGGCGTGGAGTCGGACACCGACCAGCAGTTCGGCGTCTTCGAGCAGCACTACGAGCGGGGAGAGACGACCTCGCTCGTGCAGGAGCAGCACATCGAGTACAGCTCCGGTTACGACGAGGGCGAGCAGCCGTCATTCACCGGCGGCGACGTCGACGACCTGCGCGACCGCCTGAGCGGCCTCGCCGGCCATGAGCACGGCGGCGAGACGCAGCTGGGCGTCGCCTCCAACTAAGGCACGCCTTCGACCCCGGCCGTGGTCACCGACCCCGGCCGGGGTTGTCCGCGGCGATCGGTCAGAGCAGCGCCTGGTACTCCTCGGGGTGCCAGGCACGTCCCAGAATGTGAAGGTGGCTGAGGAGTTTTCCGATCTGCGTAAGATCCTCGACGAAACGGACTGGGAGGCGCTCAAGGAGGATGGTTGGCCTGCACAGCGCGGCCGGACTGTTGCTACCTGCTTCGCGCGCTGGGCTGAGATCGGACGCGGCCGAGCGGGGTGACCGCGGGCCGGCCCGTCACCGGGTCGGGCCCGACCAGGCAGCGGATGCCGAACACCGTCTCGACCAGTTCGGCCGTAATGATGTCCGCGGGCGCGCCTTCGCCGACGATGTGGCCGTCGCGCATGGCGATGATGTGGCTCGCGTAGCGGTTGGCCTGGTTGAGGTCGTGCAGCACGGCCACCACGGTGCGGCCGGCCTCGTGCAGGTCGGTGAGCAGCTCCAGCAGCTCGATCTGGTGCGCGATGTCGAGGAACGTGGTGGGCTCGTCGAGCAGCAGCAGATCGGTCTGCTGGGCCAGCACCATGGCGACCCAGACCCGCTGGCGCTGCCCGCCGGAGAGCTCGTCGACCAGACGGCCGGACAGCTCGCTCACTCCGGTGGCGGCCATCGCCTCGGCCACGGCCTGCTCGTCCTCCGCACTCCACTGCCGGAGCAACCCCTGGTGCGGGTAGCGGCCCCGGGCCACCAGGCCGGCGACCCGGATCCCGTCCGGCGCGTGTGAGGACTGCGGCAGCAGCCCCAGCCGGCGGGCCACCTCCCGGGCCGGGTACCGGTGGATGTCCCGCCCGTCCAGGATCACCTGGCCCCGCGTCGGCGGGATCAGCCGCGACAGGGTCCGCAGCAGCGTGGACTTGCCACACGCGTTCGGGCCGATGATGACGGTGAACGAGCCGTCCGGGACGGCCACGCTCAGGTCGGTCGAGACCGGACGGCGGTCGTAGCCGAAGGTCGCGTGCTCGGTCCGCAGCCGCGCCGTGGCGGCCGCGGGCCGATCGCGTTCAGAGATCATCGTGGGCTCCACTCGTATCACAGGCGCCGCCGGGCTTCGGCCACCAGTAGCCAGACCAGGTAACCGCCGCCGATGACCACGGTGACCACGCCGACCGGCAGGCTCACCGGCAGCACGTGCTGCGCGACCGCGTCGGCGGCCAGGAGCAGCAACGCGCCGGTGGCGGCCGCCGGCAGCAGCGGCGTGCCCGCGCCTTTCACCAGCCGCCGCCCGATCTGCGGCGCGACCAGCGCCACGAACGCGATCGGTCCGGCGGCCGCGGTCGCCGCCGCGGTGAGCCCGACCCCGACCAGGATGAGCAGCGCGCGGGTCCGCGCGGCGGGCACGCCCAGCGCCGCGGCGGTGTCCTCGCCCAGTTCGAGCTGGCGCAGCCCGGGCGCGAGCAGCGCGGCGCCCAGCAGCAGCACGGCGATGACGGCGGTCGCGGTGCCGGTCTGGCTCCAGCCGATGGCGTTGAGCGATCCGGCGCCCCACACCGCCGCGGTCGCGGCCAGGTCGTGCGTGGCGATGAGCAGCAGCCACGAGTTGACCGAGGAGAGCATCGCCGACACTGCGATACCCACCAGGATGAACCGCAACCCGGGCCGGCGGCCGCCCTGCGACAACGCGAACACGACGAACGCGGTGAGCAGCCCGCCGCCCAGCGAGCCGAGGGCGACCGTGGCGTACCCGGTGCTGACCCAGCTGAGCACCACCAGCGCGCCGGTGTACGAGCCGGTGGCGAACCCGACGACGTCGGGGCTGGCCAGCGGGTTGCGGGTGAGCGACTGGAAGATCGCCCCGGCCACGCCGAACGCGGCCCCGAGGACGAGCGCGGCCACCACCCGCGGGGCCCGCCATTGCAGCACCACAGTGGCGGGGAAGCCGTGCTCGCCGCCGGTGAGCACCCGCAGTACCTCTCCGAGGCTGAGCGGGAAGTCGCCGAGCATCAGGCAACCGACACCCAGCGCGATTGCCAGTCCACACAGGACGGTGCAGACGGCGGCCAGGCGGCGATCGACGTTGACGGAAAACCCCCACCGCCGCCACAGCAGCGTCGGGCGGCCGAAGTCGACCAGCGGCTTGGTCATAGCGCGACCACCCGCCGGCGCCGGGCCAGCACGATGAGCACCGGCGCGCCGACGAGGGCGCTGATGATGCCGATCGGTACCTCGCCGGGGCGCATCGCGATCCGGCCGAGCACGTCGGCGCCGAGCAGCAGGGCCGGGGCCAGCACCACCGTGTAGGCCAGCACCCAGCGCTGGTCCGGCCCGACGATCCAGCGGGCGACGTGCGGCGCGATCAGTCCCATGAAGCCGATCGGCCCGGCCAGCGCGGTCGCGCCGCCGGCGAGCAGGGTCACCGCCACCACGACCAGGGCCCGGGTCCGGGTGACGTGGGCGCCGAGGGCGCGGGCTGAGTCGTCGCCGAGGGCGATCGCGTTCAGCGGCCGGGCCACCGCGGCCGCGACCAGCAGGCCGAGCACCAGGAACGGCCCGACCGAGCCGAGCACGCCGAGGTCGCGGTTGACCAGCGAGCCCACCTCCCAGCTGCGCATCTGGTCGAACGCCCGCGGGTCAGCCAGCATCACCGAGGTCGTGATGCCGAGCAGCACCGCGCCGATGGCGACGCCGCCGAGCGTGAGCCGCACCGGGTCGACCTGGCCGCGGCCGCCCGCGCCGACCAGATACACCGCGACCGTGGTCAGCAGCGCGCCGAGGAAGGCGAACCAGACGTACCCGTCGACCGACGCCACGCCGAACGCGGCCACGCCGACGGTCACGAACAGGGTCGCCCCGGCGTTCACCCCGAGGATGCCCGGATCGGCCAGCGGGTTGCGGGTCAGGGCCTGGATCAGCGCGCCAGCCACGCCGAGCGAGGCCCCGGCGGCAATCCCGGCCAGCGTGCGCGGGATCCGCAGTTGGAGCACCAGGTAGTGCACGTCGCCACCGGCGGTGCCGGCCAACGCGTCGCGGACCGCGCCGAGCGGCAGGTCCTTGGCCCCGATGGCGACGCTGGCCAGCACGGTCGCGACCAGCACGAGGAGCCCGCCCGCCAGCCCAGCCGCGCGACCCAAGACGGTTGACATGCCGGCCCTACCGGCTCGAAGCGGACTGCTCCAGGGTCGGCAGCACCCGCTCGATCATGTACGGGTACGACCGCGGCCCCGGCGAGTTGGTGGCCGTGGCCAGTGCGATGTCGGTCCAGATCACCGTGCCAGCTGCCACCGACGGCAGCTTGGCGTAGCGCGGGTCGGCCTTCACCTTGGCGGTCTGGCCCGAGAAGTCCCACAGCGCCAGGACGTCGGCATTCAGCTCCTCGATGCGCTCCTGCGACACGGCCGCGTTGGTGCTCTGGGTGTTGTCCTGGTTGGCCGCCGGCTTGAGGCCGAAGCACTCCAGCCAGGTGCCGTTGCCGAAGCGGAACTGTGCGTCGTCGACGGCGACCCACTGGTACGTCTTGCCGGCGAGCCCCGGCACCTTCTGCCGCGCGGCCGTGCAGGCCTGCTCGACGCCATCGACGACCGGCTTGGCGTCGGCGCCGACGAGGGTGGCGAGAGCCCGGGTGGTGTCGTCCCAGTCGTCGTTGGCCACCTTGAGGCCGGCGAAGGTGGGCGCGACGGAGGTCGCCTGCGTGTACGCCTTGTCGGTCACGTTGTAGCTGGAGCCCACGATCAGGTCGGGCCGGTAGGTGGCGATCTTCTCCAGTTTCGCCTCGTAGTTCTCCAGCAGGCTGGGGTCGAGAGTGCCGGTGAACACACCCTTGAGCCACGGATACGTCTCGGCGATCTCCTTGTCCGAGGCGGCCACCGCGACCGGCTGCACCCCGAGCGCGACCAGGATCTCGCCCACCTGCGGGTTGAGCGCGACCACCCGGGCCGGTCTGGACTTCACGGTCACGCCGCCGTACGCGCCGTTGACGCTGACCGGGTAGCCGGCGCCGGCCGTCGCGCTGCTCGGGTCGCCGGCCGGGTCGTCGCCGCCGCAGGCGGCCGCGTTGAGGCTCAGGACCAGAGCGACGCTGGCCGCGACCAGCCGTCGGCCCGACGAGATATGGGTCTGCATGGATTGCCTCTCGGTTAGTTGATGCGCGTCAGCTCGTAGAGGGTGAAGCCCCAGCCGACGGTGTGGGTGGCCGCCACCGCCAACCCGGCGCCGGCGAACCGGGTTCGCCACTCGGCGTCGGTGCGGTTGCCCGAGCCGTACAACGTCAGGTTGAGCAGGTCGGCCTCGGCCTCGTGCTCGTCGAGCTCGGCCGGGTCCAGCACGTCGTCGACGACGAAGACCCGGGCGTCCGGGCCCTGCGCGGCGACCGCCTGGCGCAGGGCGTACTCGGCGTCGCGGTCGGGCAGCTGGCACAGCGCCTTGACGAACAGCACGGCATCGGCGGCCGGGGACGGCTCGAAGATCGACTGCTCCAGCACCGTGACCAGGGTCCGGGCCGGCTCGTCGGGAATGCTCGTCGGCAGGTCGGCCTTGAGCCAGGTCGCGTGGGACGGCAGCGCCACGATCGTGATCCGGGTGCCGGGTCGCTCGGTGGTAAGCGCCTGGGCCACCGACCCGGCGCCGTCGGAGTGGACCACGATGCGCTCGATGCCGACGAACGCCTCCGCCGCGGCGAGCGGCGCGGTCAGGTACGGCGCGACCTCGGCCACGTGCTGGGCCATCCGGTCTTCGAACCATTGCTCGCGGCGCAGCGCGGCGAAGTCCCGGCCGGTGACCGAGGCGTAGGCGGCGCGGCCGGTGCGCACCGACTCGGCCAGGCCGGCGAACGCGAGCTCCTGGCGGGCGATGACGCCGTCCGGGTGCAGCACTTCGATGACGTAGTCGTGCAGCAGGTAGTCACCGGCCGGACTCAGCCGGTACTGCTCAGGCTGGTCGGACTCCAGGATCTCGATGGCGTGCAGGTACCGCAGCAGCTTGCCCACGGCAACCGGGTCGGCCCCGACCTGAGCGGCCAGGTCGGCCGGGGTGGCCACGCCGCGGGCGATCCGGTCCGGCAGGTCGAGCGCCACGGCCGCGCGCAGCGCCAGCGGCGGCAGCAGCTCGGCCAGCTCGTGCAGCTTGTCGAACGCCTCCGGGTTCTTGTCCGGGTCGGGCACCGCCGGGTCGTCGGCCAGCGTGACGACGTCGGCCCGCTTCCAGTAGCCGGTGAATTCGACATCGACCTTCGGCAGGCCACGCTCCTCGACCAGGTAGCGGCGCAGGTCGCGGACGGTGCCGGTCTCGCCGGCGAGCCAGGCGTACGGCTGGCCGGGGTACGACGTCCACCACTCGGCGTCGCGGACGGCGTCCAGCAGCACGGTCGTGGTGCCGGCCTCGGCGCCGCCGCGCGGCAGCCAGGTCACCCGCACCCCGGGCGGTGCGGCCAGCGGTGCCCGGTGGCCGTCGTCGGCGATCTCGATGAAGACCAACGCCTGCCGCCCGGCCGGCCACTCGTCCAGCAGCCGGGCGATGGCGGGTAGCGCGGTCTCGTCGCCGAGGACGAGCAGCCAGTCCGCGCCGGCCGGGAAGCCGTGCGCGGCCGGCGGACCGCTGATGTGCAGTCGGTCGCCCGGCTTGGCCCGGTAGGCCCAGGTGGTGGCGACCCCGGTGCCGTGCCGGACGAAGTCGATGTCCAGCTCGCGGAGCTGCGGGTCGAATCGGCGCACGGTGTACTGCTTCGACAGCGGCCGCGGGTCCTTGCCGAACTCCAGCCGGCCGTCCTTCTGCACCGGCAGCACCGGCTCCGTCTCGCCTGGGTACGCGGGATGCAGCCGGACCGAGTCGTCGAAGCCCTCACTGCGGAAGGCGGGCTGCGGGTGGCCGCTCGCGGAGGTGAACGCGCCCAGCTGGTCGCCGACGAGCGTGACGCGCCGGAGCCACGGGCTGACGTCTTCGATCCGGGCCACTTGAAGCTCGCGCAGGGTGAGCGGATACACCGTCGTGGCGCGGGACGTCTTCGGCATGGTGGATGAGGTTAGCCTAACCTACTCATGTGAAGGTGACGCAGCCCGTCAGCGACTTAGCAGTGAGCCGCACCATAGGCGCCGGGCCGATGGCGATCGACGACGGCGCCGACTGCGAGCACGTGCTGATCTGGGTCGATCGCGGCCGCGGCGAACTGCGCTGCGCCGGCCGGACGTACAACCTCGCCGCCGGAGAGGCGGCATGGATACCGGCCGGGGCGCCGCACCGCTTCGACGCCGACCCCGGCGCGGTGTGCTTCCCGATCAGCGTGCCCATCCACCACGTCGTGGCCCGGCGCCGAGAGCCATACCGGGTCGCCGTGCCGCCGGGCTGGCGCGACTGGCTCATCCACCGGTTCACCGTGGCGATCTCCCCGCTGCGCCAGCTCGGCCCGCCCGCCGCCGACCTCGGCGACCTGCTCCGGGCCGGGTCCGGCGGGCCGGCCCCCGACGTGGTACTCCCGCTACCCCGGACCCAACTGCGCCTGCCCACCTCCCCGGCCCTCAGCGCGATCGGCCGGCGACTGATGCACGACCCGGCGCACACCGCCAATGTCGGCGACCTGGCCCGCCAGGCCGGGGTCAGCCCGCGGACCCTGCAGCGGCGCTTCCTGGCCGAGACGGCCGTGACCTTCGAAGACTGGCGAATCGCCGTCCGGCTGCTCGTCGCCACCGGACACCTGGCGGCCGGTTACCCGCTCGGCCTGGTCGCCGACCGGGTCGGGTTCCAGAGCACGAGCGGCTTCAGCCGGGCCTTTACCCGCGAGTTCGGCCTCGCCCCGCGGGCCTACGCGGCCCTGGCCCGCGACCGGAGCCGGTCGGAGGCCGCGCCGGACCGGCGCCAGGTCATCCCGCCGAGCGCCACGCCGCCGCTGGTGAACAACTTCCACGTGGTGATCTGGATGTACCGCGGCCGCAGCCGGGTCCACGTCGGGCCGCGCTCATTCGACCTCGGCCCCGGCGACGCCATCTGGCTGCCCGCCGGGATCGAGAACCGGGTCGAGGTGGCCGCCGGCGCCATCATGATGCCGCTGCAGTCCGGCCCGCCGCCGACGCTGCTCACTGCCGATGCCGTGCGGGTGCTGTCGTTGCGCGACCACGACGAGGCCGGTCTGCTCCGGATGGCTGTCGCCCACTACACGTGGCTGCGGCCGCCCGGGTACGACGAGATCGCCAGCTGGCACGCCGTCGAGCGCTGGCTCGGTCCCGGCACCGCCGGCCGCGCCGCCGCCCGGACCGATGCCGCGAACCGGGCTACCCTGGAGACTGCCCGCCGCCTGCTGACCGACGGCGCGCGCCCGGCCGCCGTCGCCGACCGGCTCGGCTACGCACACCTCAGCAGCTTTTCGCGGGCGTTCAGCCGGCAGTACGGAACATCCCCCCGCGCCTTCCAACGCTCGCCAGGACCTGGGTGACGGAACGGGTGTCAACGCAACGGTGCCGACGGCGGGGTTCTGCCTTCATCGCCATCGTGAGGCTGTCCGCGTCCGCGGTGCTGCTGTCGTCGGCGTCCTCGGCCATTGCGGTCGTCCCCGGCGCTCCGGCGTTGCGGTGGAACTCGACATACAGGTGGACGATCGGCAGCCGGACCTGGCCGAAGTCGCGGCCAACGACGTGGCGGCGGAGGCGCCGCAGCCCACGACAGACGCCGAGCCGAAATCGGAGAAATCGGACTACAGTTGCCTGGTGCACGTCGGTTCGCGGTCACGACTGGTGCGACTGACTCCCCCGTCCCGCAGGGTCGGAATCACGGTCGCTGTCTTGATGATCGCGGTGGAGACGCTACTGCTCTACCCGCTGCGATCGATCGTGCAGCCGTTGTCCCCGGGCATGATCTACATCATCGGCGTGCTGGTCGTCTCGATGGTGTGGGGGATGTGGCTGGGCATCGCGACATCGGTGGCGAGCACCCTGGCGTTCTTCATCTTCCACATCCCGCCCTTCGGCGAGGTCGCCGTCTCGGACGTGCGGGAACTGTTCGAGGTGGCGGTCTTTTTCGTGATCGCGGTGGCCACGAGCGTCACGGCGAACGTGCTCCGGCTGCGCATCGTGCGGGCGGAGGAGTCGGACCTCACCGCAGACATGGCCAGGCTGCTGCTGCACGCGGACGATCCTGCCGAGGTACTGCCCACGGTCGCGCAGCGCATCGCGGACGCGCTCGAACTGCCGGACGCCGCGATCGATCACACCGTCGTTTCCGGCGATGACCGGCAGTGGGCGTTTCCGTTGCGCGCCGGCACCACACCGCTCGGCACCCTACGGGTGCCGCGCGGGGTGCCCGAGCCGACGGTGCAGCGTCTGCGGGAGCGCGTCGTGCCGTCGCTCGCATCGCTGCTGGAGGCCGGGTACGAACGCGCGGCAATGGTGGACTCGCTGGGTCGGCTCGCCACCGAACAAGCAGCCTTGCGGCGGGTGGCGACACTCGTGGCGCGAGGTGGCAATCCACCCGAGGTCTTCGACGTGATCACCACGGAGCTGCACGGGCTTCTCGGTGAAGGCAACCTGCAGGGTCAGCACTCCACGTGGCTGCTGCACTACGAACCCGACGGCATGGTCAGCGTCCTGTCGACCAGTCTCCCCGGTCTCACGCCGGAAGAGCTGCACTGGTCGGCGGAGGGCGAGAACCTCCTGGCGCTGGTGCGGGACACAGGCCGGCCCGCCCGGATGGACAGCTTCGAAGGCGCCATCGGCCCCGCCGCCGCGCTCGCACGCCAGCTGGGCATCCGCTCCGCGGTCGGGGTCCCGATCGCCGTCGAAGGGCAGCTGTGGGGCGTGGCGGCCCTAGCGTCGGATCAGCCCGTTCCGCTGCCACCCAACACCGAGGCACGCATCGCGAACTTCGTGGACCTCGCCGCCACCGCAATCGCCAACGCCGACAGCCGGGCCGAACTCGCCGCGTCCCGCGCCCGGCTTGTCGCCGCCGCGGACCAGGCCCGTCAGCGGATCGAGCGCGAGCTGCACGACAGCGCGCTGCAGCAACTCATCGGCATCGGGCTGCAGCTGGGCCTCGTGCAAGCCAGTCTGTCGCCCGAACTGGACCGGACCAAGACAGAGTTGTCGAACGCCGTGTACGGCCTGAACAGCGTCGTGGACAACATGCGAGAGATCTCACGGGACATCCACCCGACGCTGCTCGCCGCAGGCGGGCTGCAACCCGCAATCAAGTCACTCGCCCGCAAATCACCGGTACCGGTCGAACTCGACATCCATACCGAGCAGCGCATGCCCCCGGTGATCGAGGTCGCCGCCTACCACATCGTGTCCGAAGCGCTGAGCAACACGGCCGAACACGCCCACGCCACCGTCGTCCGGGTAGAGACGGCAATGCGGGACGGCGTCCTGTGCCTGTCCATCCACGACGACGGTGTCGGAGGCGCCGACCCCGATCGCGGCTCCGGCCTGACCGCCCTGCGGGACCGGGTCGAAGCGCTCGGCGGACACCTGACCATCACCAACCCCACCAACGGCGGCACGTTACTGCAGGCCGACATCCCGACCGAACTTCCCGAGCCCCACCCCGTCGCCGCCCGGCCTTCGGAGGGGCGCCGACCATAGCTCATCGCAGGTGTGCCGCAGCCCGTGCGGCGTCAGCCCCGGCGCGACCGGCACCTAGCAGCACTCGGCCCCGCACTGCGCATTGCGGCCCCGCCACACGTCGTGCGTGATGATGGACGACGCGCCTTGAACCTCACGTCTCGATTGCAGGCATGCCGTGTTTGACGAGATCGGTGGCCTCGACGAGTTCGCCTCGTCGAAGCCGCCGACGACCGCCCGCGCTACGCCAGGCCGGATGCGCGGGCCACCACACCTGCCTGGAACCGGCTGGTCGCTCCGATCGACTCCATGACCGCTCGGGTCGCCGACCACCCGGTCGCGCACTTCAGCTGCCATGGCGTGCAGAACGTGCGCGATCCCAGCCGCAACGGTCTGGCGCTGCACGACGGCTTCCTCACCGTCGCCGACCTGCGTGCCGAGGCACCTGCCCTGCGCGGCGACTTCGCCTTCCTGTCCGCGTGCCGGACGGCGGCCGGTGGCGTACGGCTGCTGGACGAAGCTCTGACCGTCGCCGCCGCCCTGCACCGCATCGGGTACCGGCGGGTCATCGGCACCCTCTGGTCGGTGCCGGATCTCGGGGCCACCCGGATCAGCACCAACGTCTATCGCCGGATCATTGTCGACGGCCGGCTCGACGCCAGCGCCTCAGCGGAGGCCCTGCACGAGGCGGTGCAGTCGCAGCGCCGCCGTTTCCCGCGCAACCCCAGCGTCTGGGCGTCGTTCGTACACCTCGGCCGGTGACCTACAGGGCTCCGTTGCGTTTGAGCGTTCCCAGGTCAGGCAGGCCCACCACGATCGGCGCGGCCCGGGAATCCCGGGCCGCGCCTCTGACTGACGGTCCTGCAGGGCCTACCTACTTGAGCTGCTGGCCGTTGTCGTTCCAGGTGTTGTTGCTCCACGTGGGCAAGGTCGAGGCGGAGAAGGCATGGGTGCCGTAGTAGCCGCCCTTGGGCCAGTACCCGCCGGTGGGGGAGCGCATGAACTTGTTGTTCGTGACCTTGCCGTTGGTGATCTTGTAGTTGGCGTCGTACCAGTAGAACGAGTAGCCGCCGCCGTTCATCAGGTTGCTGTCGACCACGACGTCGCTGATCGGCCCGATGTCGGCCTTGAGCAGGATGCAGGACGTCTGCGTGTGCTGGTTCTCCAGCCGGTTGTGCAGAATCCGGATGTACTTCGCGTTGGTCGACTGGATGACGTCGTTGTGCTGGGCCGAGCCGGTGCCCTTGGGGTCGTGCAGCCAGGAGTCCTGGACCGTGCCCGTGCCGTCGATGCGCAGGATGTCGCCGGAGCCGTGGGCGTTGACCCGCAGGAGCGTGTAGCCGGTGCGGCCGATGAGGGCGATGCCGCCGGTGGAGGCGTCCTTGCCCTGACCGTCGATCTCGGTGTCCTCGATGCGCAGGTTCGCGCTGTCGTCGGTGGACGTCACGGCCTGGACGTTGGCCACGCGGATCCGGCTGTTGCGGATCGTCACGTTCTTGGCCTTGATCTCCAGGTGGCCGTTGATGTCCTTGCCGTCGATGACGGTGCCGGCGACCGTGATGGTCATCGGGCCGGTGTAGGGCGTGAGCGTCACCTTCTTGCGCGTGTCGCCCGCCAGGCCCTGCGGGTAGCCGGTGTTGTGTGCGGCCGGGAAGCCATCCACGGTATACGTCGGGCTGCCGCTAGGGGGCGGCGTCGACGTGCTCTTCGTCGGCGTCGGGGAAGCGGAACCGGAGGGCGAGGCCGAGCCCACCGGGGCGGCCGAAGCGGAGGGGCTGCCCAGACCGGCGGACGCGGACGGATTGACGCCCGTGCTCGCGCCCGTGCTCGCAGAGGCGCCGGGCAGTGCGCCATAGCCGGGGAGGCCGTCCTTGCACGCAGTCAGGCCGCCGGCGGCGAGCAGGGCCACCGCTACGATGCCGACACCCGCGCGGCGCAGCGGGCTGCGGCCGGCGACGGAGTGCGAAGAAGTCTGTTCGGGGTGGAGCGGGGATCCGCCGGCGGGGAGGTTGGGCAGTCCGTCGGCGGGGCCATGCGGGTTGCTGTGCGGGTTCATGCTGTGGGAATCCTCCCGGTCAGTCGACATCCGTCAGTCGACGGCCATTGGCCTGTCAGAGCTTTTCGGCGTGAAAGTCGGTTGGGGTTCCATTCCAAACTTCAACTTTCTAAATGTCTGCGGAACCGCGATCTGTCCATTCCGGCAATCCGGGATGGACCGCGTCGTGATCGGCGTTCTGGCGCCGTCCGAGACCTTGCCGTAACCATTCCGGTCGAAAGCATGCCACGGCTCGACGGGGCAATGAAACCCCAAATGGCAGATGAACCGTTACCTTTAGAATCCTTAAGTCGGAGCTAAGAAGTAGTACGACTGAGAAGCCCCATATAAGCCTCGGATCGGGCATATCGGCTCGGGCCTGGAGTGGTCGGGATCGCACGTAGGGTATGGCGCAGAATGGCGATATTCTCGCCTCTGTAATGCCGTGAGCCATACAGCCAGGTAGCTGTTTGGCCTGGTGGTGGCGGGTGTGGTTCGGTCCGCCATCGATCGCTTCCCGGCAGCTGCAGGTCGACTTGTGGTGCGGCCGGACCGTTGTCTTTTCGCCAAGGTTGCGTTTTCCATTCCGGGCGGTGGACCGCTCCCGAAATGAAGCCGGCGGTGCTGAGTGCGGGAACAGATCGGAGGGAGTGGATGCGCGGTGGCGCCGACACGGCGCGTTCCTTCTGACGTTTGGTCGTGCGAATTGCTGACGCTCGGCGGCGGTTGCGCATTCTGCCGGGTCGCACGTCCCGTCTGTTGAACGATGCGGGCGACCGGCACACTACTGATATGCCGCATGCCGGGCGTGCTGGTTGCGTTCGCGCGGGTCCCGTCCAGCGTGTGATCCACTTACGTGGTGGTGACAGACGAGGAGTTACAGGCTGCCCGTCGGCCCCGGGATGTGGTCGATGTTGCCGGATCGTGGATCGCTGGGGCGTTGGCGACACACGGTTTCCACTGGCTCGCCAGGACGCGGACGGTGCAGCGGCAGGCTGGCAGCTTGCTGCACCAGATTGCCTTGCACCCCAGCTCGTACAACCGCACCGACAGGCTCGTCTCGGTGTCGACCTACGTAGGGGTACGGGATCCAGCATTTCGGCGGTGGCGGCTGGCCCACCCGCACTTGGTGGCACCACCCCGCGACCACGACTTCGTCTGCGGGCATCTGCTGGGTTACGCGTCGGGCCGCGCCAACGGCTATCTGTACGGCGACGCCCAGGACGGCGACATCGACCTGACCGAACCTGCCGAGCGGGCGAAGCGCCTGAAGCGGTTCGTGGCGATGCTGGAGGAAGGCGTACTGCCGTGGTTCACCGAGGCCAGCGACCCAGACTTGATCGTCAACTCGCGGGCTGGCGACTACACCAACAACCCGGTCGCGCTGATGGAATGGCTGGCCTACCAAGACCGAATCGATCTCGTGCACAGCTATGCCGAACGGTACCAAGCACGCCATCCCGGCACTGAGCAACGCTGGACACACGGTGCCGCAGCCGCGACCGCAGGACGCATGAGCCCGCACGGTGGTGACACGGCCGCGGCGATGGGCTGGTGCGCCACCATACTCACAGCGAACCCGACGGGCAGCGGATGATCGGCGTCGCGCAGGCAGCTCAGTGGACGGCAACGTCAAGCGGCTCTATTGGCTCAGTCGTCCTCGATGTATCCGGTGGTGGGGTCAACTTGGGCCAGGAAGTTGCGGATGTGCTCCATGTGCTCGTCGAGCGACAGGTTCGGGGTCGGGCTCACGCCGAAGCCGTAGCCGGGGTTCGGCCCGCTCAGCCACGCGTAGTCGGTGCCGCCGAACTCGTTTGGGCTGAGGGCGAACAGCTCTCCATCGACTTCGAGCGTCAATGAACTGACGTCGGCCGCGCCTTCGGTTTCGGGGCGCACGCCGGGCACGGCCTCCGGGTCGCCATCGCCACTGTCTGGGTAGATCGCCTTCACACAGCCATCTTCGCGGGTTTGCCCGGCCGGCATCCTGATCTGCCGCGATCCCCTCGTCACGAGTGTCACGCCGAGTCGATGGAGCCGGCGTCCGGACATGCCGAAAGGCGGGCGTCGCCTATCGCGACTGCTTGAGGTAGAACGATGGGGTGATCATTGTCGTGACGGGGCCTAGTGCGGCCGGAAAGTCGACATGGTGTCTTCGGCACTTCCCGGAGCACACAGTGCCCGAGTACGTTCCGAGCGGCGAGGACATGCCCGGGCCGGCGCCCGCCGAACAGGCGGCCTTCTGGTGCGAGGTCAACACTCGGCGGTGGCTGCAGGCTGAGCACCAAGAGCGCCGCAGCGGATTGGCCGTCTGTGACGATGATCCACTAAAGCTGCATTACGCCTGGTCACTCGCTCGTATCGGCGAGCTGTCGTGGCGACATTGGCAGGCCGAGATCGATGTTCACCGCAGAGCCGTAGCGGATGGAAAGCTCGGGTTCGCAGATCTCATACTGGTTTCCACGCCCACGGAAGAGGAGCTTCGCCGGCGACGCGACGCCGACCCCGTCCGGCGCCGTCGCAACTTCGACCTCCATGTCCGGCTGATCGAACCTCTGCGGCAGTGGTACCAGGCCGTTGAGCGCGTCGGCGCCGCCCAGGTCTTGTGGGGACTGCCCCCTGCCGGTCTGCCAGCTAAGCTGCCGCCACCCAAAGACAACCGATGCGACATCGACGTCTACGACGCCGTTTTAGCAGCCTTGCCAAGGCTTTCGGCAACGACGGAATCTGAAACTCTTCGATCCAAATCTTGAGCGCTCTCATTCGATTGCACACGGATCTGCCGCAGCGGGTGCACTGGTGTTCATCGCGATGTGCGTGTAGTCGGTCGGCGCTGAGTCGCGAATCCGCGCCCCGGTCGTGGTTCGGGACCGCTGTCCGGAGGCGGAGTGTTACGCCGTCCCTGAGGGCGCGCCGCAGGTTGGGCAACGACCCGTGTCGGTGTGGGCCGGCCGGCCGCTTGACGGCAGCCGGCCCCGGGCCGCGATGGCCAGCGGCATCGACAGCAGGCCGACCATCAGTACCAGCACGGATGCGGCCACCATGGGTGACCACGCCGGGGTGATGGGCCTGCCGGGGTTGGTGTCGTCGAGCATCGCACCGAGCGGGTTCAGTGCAAGCATGCCGATCGGTGTGAGCAGGATCAGCAGTGCCCAGACGCCGCGGTGGTCGTGCCGGGCGGCCAGGCCGAGCGCGAGCAGTGCCCCGCCGATCAGCAGTGTCACCGCGGCGGCAGGCAGTGCCGTCGCGGCGGCTTCGTAGTAGTAGTCGCCGGAGAAGACGAAGCGCGGCGCGGTGCTGGCGGCGACCGGCACGCTCGCTGCCGCGGCGGCGAGCGGTATCAGCCGGACCCACCGGGGTTGCCGTCCGGTCGCGCCGAGCGCGACGATACCGAGCACGAGCTGGGGCAGCAGCACGAACAGCGGCGGCCGGTGCATTCCGGGCAGCATCGCAGCCGGCACGACGCCCGCAGTCACCAGCACGGCGAGGCCGACCGCCCACCGGAACCACCGGCCGGGCGCGACAACGTGCACGACGACGGCCAGCAACCAGGCTGCCCACACCGGGACGCCGAGCGCCGACAAGAACGGCCCGCGCTGCGGAAACCACGGCGCCCAGGGCACCACCGCCTCGAAGATCGCCCACCCGGTCGCGAACGCGGCGAGCGTGGCCAGCGCGAGCAGGCCGGCGAGCCGGAAACCGGGACCGAGGCCTTGCGCGATCCGCAGGTGCTGGCGCAGCCCGCCGACCGCGAGGTCCGCGACGTCGGCGGCCGAGGGTCTCTTGCGGTCGGGCGCGGCCAGGGACAGGTAGGTGTCCACCAGCTCCGAGCCACGCTCCCGCCGATAGTCGGCCGGATAGAACAGCGCCGTCCAGCGCGCATAGCGGCGTTCCAGATCGGTCATGGTCGAGCCTCCCTGGTCCTGTCCCTCCGGGCGATCATGCCGGCGTTCCGCCGGGATCACGCGACCCCTCCACTGAGGCGGGGCGCAGCCTGGATGGCGCGCAACCGGGCGGTTGCGGCATCGACGTTGCGGCGCATGCGTTCCGTTTCGGTGGCCAGCACCTCGCCGCCGGGCTCGGTGAGCTGGTAGTAGCGGCGCAACCGGCCTTCGACGATCTCCTCGTGGTCGATGCGCACCAGGCCGGCGTCGACCAGCCGGTCGAGCGCCCCGTACAGCGTGCCGGGCCGCAGCGAGATGCGGCCGCCGGACAAGCGGTCCACCTCGGCGATCAAGCCGTACCCATGCAAAGGCTCACCAGCCAGGGCAGTGAGGATCAAGAACGTGGGTTCTCGCAGCGGCGTCTCCACGCGGGCCAATATATCGGCTGCGAAGGTATGACGGAAGATTGCCACCGCCGGGCACAACCCGGATACAGATGCGTCGTCACCGCATCCGGAACCTTGTTCCAGCCACACGCCGACGGCGGCGCCCGGATGGCGGCTCGATCCACGGCGGATGGGGCGTGGAAGCTCAGCATCCGCTCATGCCACTGCGCGCTTCGTGCCGGAACCGGTCGTTGCCAACGGCAATTGGCACGGCGCGCCGGGGCCTCCGGTCGTGCTGAACGTTGCGCGCCTGATCACCAAGAACGGCGATCGTCAAGAGCGCGGCGTTCCATGACGCGATCGGCAGGACTCTTCAGCCCTTCTTCGGCGATGAACTCCAGGAAGTCCGCGGCCACCGGCTCGTGATCGTCCTGGTCGTGGAAATGGAACCAGACCTGCTCGTGACAGCGCCCTTCGGTGACCGGGAACCCCCAGTAGTCGCCGGTGCCCACCGCCGCCACGGCGACGAAGTCACCCTCGGGGAACCATTGCTCGTTCTCCGACCAGACATCGCCGTACCTGGCCGGCTTGCCCGGCTCAACGAGCGGGAACAACTCGACGAAACCGAACACGCCACCGCCGTATCGCGTCATGAACACCTTGTATTTGTCCGGAAGGACGATGCCCATCCGGCCCTCAACGAGCGCGATCACCTCAGGCGTGGAGACGAGCCCATCGACCAGCGCAAAACCATGCCGGGCCCGCTCCCGGGCCGACCTCTGCCGCAACGGCTCGGCCAGCATGTCGAACTCCGCAAAATCCACGTGCGAACCCTAACTCCGCCCTGCGGACAGCCAGCGCGCCGAGCATCGACCCGCGTGCGCACATCTGGCACTGACCGTGCGCGGCCATTGGGGGGTCGGACCCACGCTCGCCGACAAACGAGTCCCGGGAGTTGAATGCCACGGCTGTTACCAGTGCTACTCCTTGCCACGACGGTCGGCCTGTCCACCGGACGCACCAGAGAGCCGGGCAACACAACGGCCACGAACGGGGCAGCCACGAGCGCGGCGGCCGCACCGAGCGCCACCGTTGACGTGAAAGGGAGTTCGATGAGGTGCACATCAACTCCGGCATCCCCAACCGGGCTCTCTATCTGGCCGCGGTGAGCATCGGTGGGCATGCGTGGGATGCTCCCGGGCACATCTGGCACGAGGCGCTGGCCTTGGCGGCGGTGGAATTCGCCGACCTGATACGCATATTGCTGATGGGTATGGAAATTGTGGACGTGTGCCCCGTCCACATCCCACATCGTGTGGCGCGGGAACAGCCCACCCTATGAGGGTAGGTGGTAGGCCCGGATCGAGAAGGTGAGGTCGGCCGGAGCCGGTACGAGCTAGCGTCTGACCTGCTTGCTTTTGAAGGGATTCCCCATGTCGTCATTGGTAGCCCTGGTCGCCATTTTCCTACTCCTGCTCATCCTCGTCGGTGCCGCGGCGGTGGCACTCGGCCGACTCCGCCGTCCGCGGCGGCGGCGTTGGCGCCAGACCCGCGGCGGCAACACGAGGGGCGGGAACACGGTACGTGAGGACAGCTCGGTCGATCCGGCGGCGGCCAGTGCGGCACCACCGCCCTTCCAGGCACCATCACCGCCACCCATGGACGCCGACTATGCAGTCGCCCAGGTTTATGCGGCACAGGGGGGCGATGCCCGCGGGACGGACGGCTCGGACCCGCAGCAGGCAACCCGCCGGCCACCGGCAGCCGATGCTGCGCGATCACCGTTTGCGGTCCCGCCGCCTCCGGGGCTCTGGGATGCCACGCAGGCCCAGGATCTCCGGAGGCGCTGGCACGACGTGGAGAGCGGGTTCCTCGCGGACCCGCCGGGCAGCGTCACCGAGGCGCGGCAACTGCTGGACGAGGCGGTGAAGGCCCTCGCAGACAACGTCTACAGCCGCGAGGAGCAGCTCGAACACGGCGGTGCGCAGGCGTCGGACAGTATCGCGGGCATGCGCGACACCGTCCTGGAGTACCACCAGATGTTCGATCGGTTGTTGTCCGTCTGAGCCTTTTCTGCCTGGAACTTCGCTACGGCACAAGAACGATGCGGTCGTCCGTGTCGGCGGTCCAGGCCTGGGCGACCTCGGCGAGCGGCACCGCCCGGGCCCGAACGTCGATCGTGCCCTCCGCCACCGCCCCGGCGAGCCCGGGTAGTTCCTCGATGAAGTCCCGGGCGGGGACGGACCCGATGCCGCTGCCGATGATCTGCAGCCGGGCCGAACGCAGCGCGACCGACGGGATCGGCGCCGTTCGGCCGCCCATCGACCCGATCTGGATCCAGGTCAGCGGTGCGGTGCGATCGGCGCGGGCGGTGAGCATCGGGATCATCGCATTGGCGGCGGGTTCGCCCCAGACGTAGTCCAGGACGATGTCCACGTCCGCCGCGCAGTCGATCCGGTCGAACGTGCACGTCTCGTCGGCGCCCAAGGCGGGCAGCGCGGCCAGGCGTGTCGCGTCACGTCCGGCGGCGATGACATGCGCGGCGCCGAACAGCTTCGCCACCTGCACCGCCATCCGTCCGGCGTTGCCGGTGGCTCCGATGACCAGGACGCGCTGCCCCGGGGTGAGCTCGACGCGGCGGCGCAGCGCGACCCAGGAGGACATCCCCGGGTTCATCGCGGCGGCGATCCGGACCGGGTCGACGCCCTCCGGCAGCACCACGCTGCGGCGGACGTCGATCACGGTGCGGTCGGCGAACGTCCCGAGCTTCGTGTCGTCGAGGGCCGCGTAGCGCAACTGCCCGGAGCGGTCGCGCACGACGCCGTCGGCACCGGGCACCAGCGGGAGCGTGCCGGTGCTGCTGTAGTGCGAGCCTTCGGCTTTCGCCCGGGTCAGGTGGTGCAGGCCGGCCGCGAGCACCTCCACGACCATTTCGTTGTCGTCGGTCGCGACCGGCTCCGGATGGTCGCGGTAGACCGGCGGGGCGTCGAACGCGGACAGGACTGCGGCATGCATGGGAGCCTCCCGAGAGATAGTTGGTATTGCCAACGACCACCAGCATGGTTGGTAATACCAACTATGTCAACTAGCATTGCGGCATGACCTCCGAGGACACCGAGGACAGCCTGGACGCGCTCGTCGACGCCCTCGTCCGCAGCACCTTCCAGGTGACGGGCGTGCTGACGCGCATCGGCGCCGAGAACGACCTGTCCCTCACGCAGCTGCGGGTGTTCGGCATCTTGCGCGACCGGCGTCCCCGCGTCACCGAACTGGCTGCGTACCTGGGCCTGGACAAGTCGACGATGTCCGGCCTGATCGATCGCGCCGAACGCCGGGGACTGCTGGCACGGGGCAAGAATCCGCACGACGGCCGGGCCGTCGAGGTGTTCCTGACCCCGGCCGGCCGCGAGCTCACGCAACGGCTGTACCTCGAGGTCCGGCACACCCTCGCGCCCGCGTTAGGCCGGCTGCGACCCGAGCAGCGCGAACAACTCCTCGGGCTGCTCGAACCCCTCCTGGACCCCGGTGGTGCTCAGTGAGAGCTGTGGATCCTCGCCGGGGGTTCTACGCTCCGGCGTGAACGTAGCTGGCCCAGTGCTGCGGCGACGACGGCATCGCGTCGCGCACGTTCCGCGCGGCGTCGCGCAAGAACCGCGCCGACTCCGCGACGGGAAGGTGGTCCGGGTCGAGGGCGAGCGCGGCGTAGAAGGAGCCGGCGACGGTCTGGGCGATGCGGTCGTTGACCGGCCACAGAGTGCCCACAACGTGCCGGTATCCCAGGACCTGGAATGCGGACGTGAGGTGGATCGCCTGGTCAGCCAGGCTCGGGGTGGCGTCGGCGGTCGAACAGGCAGACAGGTAGCACAGCGCCCCGTCGAATGGGCCAAGTCCGGCCAGCTCGCGAAGTGTCAGCGGCGCGGTGCGGTGGTCGGTCAGCAGGATTCGGCTGGCGGCGGGATACTGCCAGTCGGCGACGCCGTGGCAGGCGAAGTGGACGATCGCCCGGCGGGGTAGTGCGTCAAGGACCGCGTCGTACCGTGCCTCTGCCCCGCGCAGTACCTCAGCGCCGGACAAGTAGCCAGCCACGGCATCCGCCTCGGCGTCCGCACCGACCAGCGGGCTGACGTCGGGCGCTGCCGACGCGCAGACGACCAGTGCGGCCGCGCTGGTGGCATTCTCACTACCCACCCGCCGAGCGTGCGCCAACGCGCCAAGGGTCGGGGTGTATGAGCTGACGACCCGGTCGAATACGGTACGGCCGGATCGTTCGCGATGGTGTCCGGCGGCGTGCAGCGGCAGGTAGCTCAGCACGCCGATTGGACACCACCACAGGCGCTCGGGCGTTTCACGATTGGTCCCCGCCACGTCCAGTGCGGCAGCGGCGTATGTCTCCCACAGCCACTCAAGCACCGCGCTCATCTCGCGCTGCGCGGCAACTCGCGCCGCATATCCGGGCTCCGACGCCGTCGCGGCCGTTGCCGTCCGGAATCGGTTAGCCTGCCGGAACACCTCATCAGCCGTCACTGACGTACAAGTGACCGCCCGCGCCGGGTGTGCGGGGTCGTCGCGCAGTGCGATCACACCGCAGCCGGACTCGTGCGCATAGGCGTACACGACGGGACCTTGGCGCGCGTGTCGGCACGCGAGGGCCGCAGGCTCTGGCAGTAGGAAGGTCTCGAAACCGCGCATACGGCGCAGTCGCTCGAGCAGGTCGATCCACTCCTGGTCCATGCGCGCCCGTCGCGCGGCTTGGGCCGGGTTCACCGGGGCGGGGTCGGTCGGATCCGCCGAGCGGCCGACGTCGGCGCGGAACCAGGCGACCAGCCGCGCGTAGTGCGCGGCGAGCCGGGGCGCCCGCCGGGTCAGCGCGGTGATGTCGGTGAAGCGGTCCCGCATGGCCTCACCTACCAGCAAGCCGCGGACCTGCTCAATGAGTTCGACTGCCCGGTCAGGTCTCCCGGCCGCTACACAGGCGGCAGCGATTTGGGCGGCGAAGCCGTTGATGCGGCCGAGTTCGTGCTCGCGATCGCGGCGGTCGAGGTAGCGGCCGGCGATCCTCGGTACGAGGACGACCGCGAGTTCCAGCGCGGCGACGGCCGCGTCGTGGTCGCCGTGCCGGGTCGCGAGATCCGCCTCGCACCTGTAGGCCCAGATGCGCAGCATCGCAGCGGCGGCCGACATTCGGGCCGCTCGGTGATAGGCGAGACGGGCGTCGCGGGACATGGCCTTGTCGCCGTCGAGGTCGGCGAGGGTGCTCATCGCCCGGCCGAGGTTGGCCAGCACCGACGCGGCGGTAGCGTCGTCGACGCCGAGCAGGTCGAGCGCGGACCGGCCGGCTGCGACGGCTTGCTCGAGTGCCACCCGGTCTCCGGTGCGGTCGTACAGCGACCGGAGAATGATCATGTGGTTGGAGAGCCGACCCGGCCGTTCACGGTCGTGGGTGGCGGTCGCCGCGAGGACCGACTCGCTCAGCACAGCCGCTTCCCGCAACGGCTGTTCGTCGTCGATGAAACTACTCAACGTGCGTAGGAGGAGGGCGTACGTGGAGATCGCGGCCAAACGGAACGGGCCACCGTCCGCAGCCAGGCCCATCGCCCGTCGGCTGAACTCGACCGCGTCGCGGGCGGCGGCAGGGTCCCGCGTACGCTCGATGTAGCTTCGCAGCAGGATGCCTAGGTTGGAGAGGCGGCCGGCAAGGTCCGGATGGCCGGGAGGTGTCGCGGCCAGCGCGTTGCGGCCATGTCCGACCGCCCGACGGAGGCTGTCCAGATCGCCGGTCTCGCCGAACCAGGCGTGCAACGCCAGGCTCAGGTTGCCGTGAGTCGCCGCCAGGTATGGGTGCCCGGGCGGTAGGTCCGCCACGGCGGCGGCGCCAGTATCGATCGCATCGGCCAAAACGGACCGATCGGCGCTGTGTTCGTACCGGGTACGCTCCACCAGACAGAGATTCGACTGCAATGCGGAGCGGATGCGGGCGTCGCCGGTCGACGAGATCACGCCGATCAACAGCGTGCGGCATTCGTCGAGTAGCGTGCCGTCGCCGGTCTTCTCATAGACGCTCAGTAGTGCGACGGCGAGGTTGCCCGACAGGCTTTCCCTGGCCGCATCGTCGCCGTCCGACCGGCCGAGCGCGCGTCGCCCGATGCGGGCCGCTTCGCGCGCATGCCGGAGGTTGCCGCTGTGCACAAACATGGTGTTCAAGGCCGCCATGTGATTGCACCAAGCGCGAAGCGCGCGCGGATCCTCAGCCGGGCGGCCGGCGGCAGCCAAACGCGAAACCCGGACGGCGTCCCGGATATCGGCCAGCCGGCCCCCGCGCTCAAACCGCGCCTGCAGCGCGAGATCCAGGTTGGACAGGCGGTCTGCCCGGTCAGCCGATGCACCGTCCGTCAGCCGAACTGCTTTCCGGCCGGCGGACACCGCCTCATCGAGAACGTCGGCACCGAGCCCATGGTCGTGGCCTAGTTGAAGGGCAGCACACAGGTTCGACAGTGCGGCAGCCCGGTCCTCGCTGGAGCCGCCCACGCCGGCGGCCTGCCGGAAGTCGTGGAACGCCGCGGCGAGAACGTCAAGGTCACCCGTCTGACGGAACTCGCGCACGTGGGAGACACCGTCCGACATCAGGACGTCGAACGAGGGGGAAGGCCGATTGGCGTCGGTCAACATTAGGAGTGAGAGTATCCAACGCGGGTCGTCATCCCCGCTCTATCGCCGCGCTGCCCGTGCCGACCTGCCCGGAGGAAGCGGCGACACAGTCAGGGCCGCGCCGATCCCCGGGCGTGGGATGAAAGCGCACGGCCCCCGGCGACGGGTCGCGTCGCCGGGGGCCGCGCTTCGTGCCGTGGGGTCAGGAGGCGTAGGCCCTGACCTCGAGCAGGCCGAGTGAGGCGGTACCGGTAGCGGTGAGCTGCACGCGCAGTCTCGTGGTCGAGGTCGCGGTGAAGGTGACCGTGTTGAAGGCGTTCTTGGTGAGGGTGTACCCGCTGGCGCCGGGCACGTCGACGTAGGCCGAGCCGTTCCAGTACTGCAGCTTCCACGCCGACGGCATGTCGATGCCCTGCTCGTCGTCGAAGAAGTACACCTGGGCCCGGCTCAGCGACTGGGCCGACGACCACTGCAGCTCGGCCCACTGGGTGCCGGTCTCCGGCCAGGTGCCCCAGCGGGAGCCGTCGTTCGTGGCGCCGCTGTTCGAGCTGGTCGGCTCGTCACCGTTGTTGATCGCGCCGCAGCTCTCCCACGACGAGGTGTAGGAGCACACCGGGCTCGCCGCCGTCGCGAGGTTGCCGCCGCCCGGCGGGGGCTGGGTCCCGCCCCGGTTGAAGACCTTGATCTCGGTGAGGCCGGTCTTCGCCCCGGAGGCGTTCGTCGCCAGGACGCGGACCCGTTGCGCGCTGACGGCCGGGAAGGTGACCAGGTTGTAGTTGCCCTTCGGTGTCGACGGGTTCTTGGCCTGGCTGCCGACGCTGACCCAGGTGCTGCCGTTGTAGTACTGGATGTCGTACGACGACGGCGCCCGGTAGGTGGCGGACGCCGGCCGGCTGTCCTTGAAGTACAGGCGGATCTCGTTGAACGTCCGCGACTGGCCGAAGTTGACCTCGAACCAGTCCTGGCTGTTCGGGGAGCCGCCGGCGCCCCAGAACGGCTCGTTGGTCGGGAAGCCGTCGATCGCGGAACCCGTCGACGAGCCCGAGCCGGTGTACGAGGCGGTGACCGTCGCGCCGGTGGCGAGGTTGGTCAGCGCCGGGGCGGTGGCGTCGACGCCGGCCTTGGCCATGATGTCCACGACGCGGGGGTCCGTCTGCACGACCTGGGCGGGCGACTGCAGGCCGGAGTACGCCTGGCTGTAGGCGACCGTGCCCGAGGTGGTGACGGTGCCCGTGGCCGGGTCCCAGGTGAACGGGACGAGCGAGTTGACGGTGGCGACCCGGGTGCCGTTGATGAAGATGGAGTACCCCTGGGGCACGCCCGGGTAGCGGGTCACGCCGTCGGCCGGGTCGTCCCAGACGATGGTCAGGTCGGCGTTGCGGTAGCGCAGGTTGTTGACGGTGAACCGGTCCCAGCCGATGTTGATCGGCGAGAGCTCGACCTTCGCGTCGCTGCGCGGCCGCAGGCCGGCCACGTCCTCGATCATCGTCCAGTTGCTGCTGCCCAGGATGTTGTGGTGGATCCAGGAGCGGTAGGTGATCGAGGAGCCGTTCCAGTTCGCCCAGAACTCGTTGGCGTCCGGGTAGGCGGTGTTGCCGTTGACGTACTGGGCCCAGGCGTTCCAGTACAGCAGCTTCTTGTACCACTCGGTGGTGATCCACGAGTTCGGGTAGTTGCGCAGCACCGAGCTCAGCAGCCGGAACTGCACGGTCGAGTTGATGGTGGAGAAGTTGTTGCTGCCGGTGCCCGACGCCGCCTTGTCCGCCTGGTTGGCGGTGTAGAACGGGAAGATCGGGTACTGGGCCGGGTCGTCGAACAGTCGCAGCGCCTGCTTGTACTCCGTGGTGTTCGGGATGGCGCCGACCGCGAACGGGTAGTAGATGTTGATTTCTTTCCACGGGTTGAACGCGCCGTCGCTCGCCATGCGGTTCTCGAACAGCTGCCGGTTGGGGTTCCACAGCACGCTGACGATGGCGGCGGCGATCTGGTTGGCGAGCGTGGTCATCTCGTTCGCCTTGGCCGTGTTGCCGACGGCGGCGTAGGCCTGGGCCGCCGCGAGGGCGCCGCTGTACTGGTACGCGGACTCGCCGCGGTCCATGTTGCCGGCGCGCCAGTGGAACGACACCGCGTCGGCGTCGTTGCCGGTCAGCGCGCCCCAGTTGTACTCGATGAGCTTGTTGTTGTTGGTGTCGTACGTCGCCAGCTGGCCCTTGACGTCACGCTCGGCGTACTGGGCGAGGTTGGCCGCGAGGCCCGGCTGGCCGCCGTGGATCTGGTAGCTCTTCCAGGCCGCCTCGGCGATGTACTGGGTGTAGCTGTTGGACCAGTTCTCGGGATCGCCGGGGTTGTCCATGAACCGGCCGTTCTTCGACGTCTGGCCGACGGACAGCCAGTCGCCGTAGGCGTACAGCGGCGTGCGCAGGTACTTCAGGTCGTCGATGTGCATGGGCTGGGTGAGCGCGATGGCGTTGTTGTAGCCGAGCGCGCCCTCGACCGAGGTCGGGAACTGGAAGGTCTGCCCCGGGATGTTCGCGTCGAGGTTGTTGAACCGCATCAACCACCAGCGGTAGTAGTAGTTCTTCGTCAGCGCCGGCACCGGCGAGTCGAAGTACGGGATGTTGTCCGCCCACCACTGGTTGTACGCCCGCACGTGGGTCGCGAACGCGGTGGCGTTGGAGTATCCCGCGTACGCCGTGTACTCGGTGGACGACTCGGGAATCTCACTCGCGATGAACCCCATCACGACCTTGGCCGTGACGGTCGCACCGGCCCCGATGGTGATCGACCGGTTCAGGCCGCCGGAGCTGACCGAGAAGCCGTCACCGGTGAGCCGGGTCGTCAGCGTGGTCAGGCTGTTCTTCACGCCGGTGGAGCCGGTCAGCTCGCTGCCGCTGCCGCTGGTCGCATAGGGCGAGGTCGCCCGCAGCGTCAGGGTGGTCGAGGCGGAGCCGCTGTTGGTGATCGACAGGTTCGTCACGGCGACGTTGTTGTTCGTGATGAACTTCTGCTGGGTGATCGAGACCGAGCCGCTGTTGAAGACGCTCTTGGCGTAGCTCGGCGCCTGGAAGCGCTGTGCGGTCTGCTCGGTGAACGTGCCCGGGCTGGCGGTGATCGTGTACGCGTTGTTGTCGCTGATGCTCTCCCAGTACGCCACGCGGCCGCCGAAGCCGAGTACGCCCGGGTTGTAGGTCTTCATGAACAGCGCCCGGCCGCGGCTCATGAGGATCCCGCCGTCGGCGTCGGCCGGGTCGCCGCTGCCGCTGCGGCCGAGCAGCCGGTCGATCCAGAAGTCGGTGCCGCCGCTCTCCGCGTTGTAGATCGCCTGCATCATGTTGCCGGTGGTGTAGCCGACGGGCGCGGTCGGGATCGCCGGTCCGGAGAACGTCGGGTAGCCGATGGTCTGGGCCGCGGCGGCAGGGCTGGCGGCCGTGGCCACCGCGGCGATCGAGGCGGTCAGGGTGGTCGTCAACGCGATTGCCAGCCTGGACTTCCAGCGGGGGTATGGCATCGCGTCACCTCCATTCGAGATGTGGTTCACGGGTGCATACCTTCGTTTCCAGCAGCCCGACGAAGTTCGTTCCGTTGGACTGCAGGGTCGGGCGGCGGTGCCGTCGGGGTGGGCACCGCGGGCCGGGTGAAACGTTTTCGGGTCGGCGCGGGGAGGCGGGCTATCAGGCGGCCCGTAGCGGCAGGCAGCCCGATAGCTTGCTGTCTATGGCTAGCCAGTCTGGCTCCCGAAAACCTTTTCGGCAAGACCTCGCGACGCCATCAGATCGCGCTGCTGCTCAGCGCGACCGCCGAGGGCGATCTGACGGGGTGGCGGCGTCCGGGGCCGGGCGCCGCCACCGGGCCGGGGGTGTCAGGACAGGAAGCTGCCGTACGGGCCGCTCATGATCGCGTTCTTCTGCGCCTGGCTGAAGTGGGTGTTCGGGTAGCTGTAGAAGGACGCGGACATGGGCGTGCCGTCGGTGGAGGTCGAGTCGGGCAGCCCGAAGGCGTGGCCGAGCTCGTGGACCATCCCGCCGTACCAGCGGTTCATCGGCCCGTTGACGCCGGCCGCGCCGTCCGCGTCGTGGCCGCTGAGCAGGACCCAGCCAGGGCTCGCCCCGCCGCCGGACTTGCCGACGTCCTCGGCGCTGATCTCGCCGACGACGAGCCAGCGGCTGTCGGGGTTGTTGATGCCGAGCCGGCGGCGCAGTTCGGCCTGCATGTTGAAGACCACGCACCAGTAGCGGTCGGCGGACGTGCAGTTGTTGTTGATGTAGAAGTTGGTGTCGCGCTCGCCGTTGACCACCTCCACGACCGTCGTGTTGAGCGTGAAGGTCTTGCCGAGCTCCTGCCCGTAGTACCGCTGCGCCTCCCGCATCACGTTCGCGATCCCGTCCGGGTACCGCTGGTTGAACGCGACGTCGGTCGGCTTGAGCCACAGGACCCGGACCGTCCGGTTCGCCGGGCCGGTGCCGCCCGACGACGACGGCGACGACGACGGCGACGGCGACGACGACCGCGTCGGCGAGGCGCTCGCGCTCGCCGACGGGTTGACGGATCCGGTACAGGCGACGTTGTTGAGCCGGAACGAGGCCGGCACCGGGTTGGCGCCGCTCCAGGCGCCGTTGAACCCGAACGAGGTGCTGGCGCCGGTGCCGAGCGCGCCGTTGTACCCCACGTTGACTGCCGTCACGGCCGCGCCGTTCTGTGTGACGGTCGCGTTCCAGGCCTGGGTGACCGTCTGGCCGTTGGTGAAGCTCCAGGTCAGCGTCCAGCCGCTGATCGCGTCGCCGAGGTTGGTGATCGCCACGTCGGCGCCGAAGCCGCCCTGCCACTGTGAGCTGACCGTGTACGTCACCCGGCAGCCGGCCGCGGCGGCACCGGCCGTCGTGGCGACGGTCGCCCCGGCCGCGGCGAGGCTGACCGTGGCCGCGACGACCACGAGCCCGCGAACCCGTTCACGCCGCATGCTCATCCCCTTTCATCCACGAACTCCGATAGGAGGGGCCAGAATGGTGGACGAAAACCTTTTCGGCAAGATGGGAAGGACGGTCCGAAAACCTTTCATGGCCGGCGCCATGAAACTTTCGCGGAGGCGACTCCCCGGAGATATGGTCAGCCGCTGGGCGCGGAGCTGGTCGGGGTGAACACCACCGCCGTGCCGGTGGCGAGCCGCGGCTGGTTGTACGAGAACTGGGTCGCCGCCGTGCCGGATGCGTTCTCCACGCCGACCGTGGCGTTGCTACCGCGTTCGACGTCGTTGTCGAGCGAGTCGTAGTACAGCGTGATCCGGCCGTCGGGGGCGAACACGACGGAGAACGACAGCCGCCGGCTGTTGTTGCCGTACGTGCGAACGTTGCGCCACTCGACGACCACCCCGCCGGCGGCCTGGCCCATCCGCACGGACGCCTGCGCGTCGACCACCAGGTCCTGCCAGCACGGGTACACCGCGGCGTTGGGTTGCGCGGTTGTCGGCAGCGCACTGTGCTCGACGTACGCGGTGCCCGGGTTGACGAAGCTGAGCTTGCCGTTGGTGTCCACCCACGCGCTGGTGTACGTCTGCCCGTACAGCTGCACGGGCATCGGCAGCGCGATCCGGGTGACGACGTCGTCGCCGGTGAGCGGCAGGACCGTGCCGGCGCTGACGAACGGACGCGCCTGCGTCGCGGCGGTGTAGCCGCCGGTCGGCGTGGTGGTGGTCGGGTAGGACGCGGTGTACGTGGCGGCCGTCGCCGGCGCGGTGATCGCCTGCGTCGCGCTCCCGCCCTGCGACCAGGAGCCGAAGGCGTACGTCGACTGCGTGGCCGGCGCGGAGACGGTGACCGTCGAGCCCTGGATCACCGTGCGGGTGAACGGGGTGGCGCCGTTCGACGGGCTCACGGTGAGCTGGAGGCCCGACGGATTCGTGGCGAACGACAGGTTCACCGTCTTCGGGTCGAGGCGCAGCGTGGTGGTACCGCTGAGGCCTCCGCTGTCGGTGGCGGTGAGCCGGAGCTCCAGGTACGACGGGTATTCATGGTCGGCGCCGATGAACGAGCCCGACGCCGCACCGGCCCAGCTCTGCAGCGCGTGCGTGTGGCAGTTGTCGGCGGCGGAGCAGTGCTGCAGCAGCAGTTCCCAGCGCAGGCTGCTCGCCGGCAGGTTCCCGTCCTGCGGATCGGTGGCGTGACCGGTGAAGGTCAGGGTCTGCCCGGTGGCCCACTGCGTGCCGGCGACGGGCGTGTCGATGACCGGGGTCGGCGCGGTGGTGCCGGCCCGGATCTGGACCGTCGCGGTGTCTGAGAGCCCACCCGCGTCGGTGACCCGCAGCCGCGCGGTGTACGTCCCGGCCGCGCTGTAGGTGTAGCTCGCCGTCGCGCCGGTCGCGTCGAAGGTACCGTCACCGGTGAAGTCCCATTGGTAGGTGAGGATGTCCCCCGCGTCCGGGTCTCTCGTGCCGGCCGCACTGAAGCTGACGGCCAGCGGCGGCGGACCGGTGGTCGGGGTCGCCGCGGCGGCGGCCACCGGCGGCTGGTTGCCGCTGCTGTACCGGATCCGGCGGACGGTGCCGCCGAGCAGGTCGACGTAGTACAGGTCGCCGCCGGGACCGACGGCGAGGTCCACCGGGGTCGCGGCGCCGGGCGCGAACGCCACCATTCCTGCGCCGGGCAGGCTGGCGTAGATGCATTGCCGGGCGTAGTCGGCGAAGAACATGGCGCCCGCGTACTGTGCGGGGAAGCTGCCGCCGCTCGCCGGGTAGAACGCCAGACCCGTCGGCGCGGAGCCGCCGGACGGGCACGGGTCGGCGCTGCCGGCGACCTTGTCGGTGTGCGCATACTCCAGCTGCGGGGGCGTGGCGGTGCCGGCGCTGTACAGGCTCTCGCACAGGCTCAGGTCGGCGTTGTTGAATCCGGGCTGCTGGCGGCTGCCCTCGTAGCACGGCCAACCGAAGTTGGCCGGTACCGGCGCGACCGGGTTGGGCAGCCGGTTGATCTCCTCCCAGTTGCGCCAGCCGCTGTCAGCGATCCAGGCCTCGGTCGTGCCTGGGCGGAACGTCCAGCGGAACGGGTTGCGCAGCCCCATCGCCACGATGCGGCGCGCGTTCGCGTCGGAACCCGTCGAATAGAGCGGGTTGCCGGGCCTCGCGGCACCGGTGATCGGGTCGACCCGGACCAGGGTGCCGCTGAGGCCGGTCGGGTCGGTCGGCGTGCGCAGGTCCTGGGCGCGCAGGGCGCCGCCCTCGGCGCTCGGCGGGCTCATCGCGCCACCGGTGCCGCCGGGCGGGTCGCCGCACGGGTTGACGGGGCTGCCCGTCTGTCCCCAGTCGGTGTACGACGCGGTCGCTCCTTCGCCACCGGTGACGTAGAGCGCGCCGTCCGGCCCGATCTGGACGTCTCCCATGTGGTGCGACTCGAACTGCACGCACCAGTCGTTCAGCAGCACGTGCTCCACGCCGCCGCTGAGCCGGGAGACCCGCCCGCTGGCGACGCATCCCTGGCTGGGCGTCGGACAGCGGTCGTTGTACACGGGCGCGACCCCGCCGACCGGCGCGTCGTACGAGTAACTCACGTACACGTTCGGGTTCGCCGGGAAGTCCGGCGGCACCGCGAGGCCGAGCAGGCCCAGATCCTCGTAGTTGTAGACGTTGGTCGACAGGTCCGCGAAGACGTCCGGGCCGGAGTCGGAGACGCGCATGCATCACTCGTCGGATCGTCCCAGTCGCGACCGCGGGGGGAACCACACCGAGTATGGGATCCCCCTGGCCGCGACCGGATCACCCTGCGGGCCCATGACGAGGTTGGTCAGATCCCGGCGGTAGCTGGACCCGCCTCGTGCAAGGAGCACACGCTGCCCGCGATCAGATGAGACCGTCCCAGAGGTCGGGGCGCAGGGTCAGTTCGACGAGGCGCCGTTCGAGGTCGCGGTAGCGGTCCTCGAGTCCCGCGACGCCCCACAAGGGTGCGGTGCTGACGCCGTCGGCCGAGGTGATCACGAGCATGAGCAGGTGCTCGGGCAGACCGTCCGCGTCGAGTTGCGCGTACAGGTCCGCCGAGTCGGCGCGGGCCAGCTCGGCGACGGCGGGGATGGTCATGAGCTGCCCGATCAGCATGATCGCGTCACGCACCGACACCTCATCGGCCGGGTTTGAGAGCAGGGCGCGGATGTAGGCGCGGGTCATTCGCCCAGGCTGATCGTCGTCGGCGTCGAGGTGGGCTCGGACGCTGTCGCGGAAGGCGCGCAGATGGTCCTCGGCGAGTGCGAGGACCAGTTCGTCCTTGCTCGCGAAGTGATAGAGCAGCCCGCCCTTGGACACGCCCGCGTGCTGGGCGATGTCGTCCAGGGATGCGTGGATGCCTTTCGCGCGAACCACGGCGGCGGCCGCGTCCAGCAGCGCACGCCGCGTATCCTGCGCTGAGCGACCTACGGTACGTCCCACCCGTTCAGCTTCCCACGACCTCATCCGCGTCCCCACGTTGCTCGGGCCGTTGGCCAGCCGCGCCGCGCGGGGAAGGGATGAGGACCCAGGCGAGCAACGCGGCGGCGAGGGTGAGCGCTGCGGCGATGTACGCCGTGGTCTGGATTGCGCCGATGAACGCCTCCTGCGCGGCCTGTGCGGCCGACGAGCCCGCATCCAGGACGGTCATCGCCGAAGCGAAGGAGTCGACGACCTGCGCGCGAACCTGCTCGGGCAGCGCTGCGGGGACCGTGACCGTGGCACGGTACGTCGCCGACAGGAGCGAGCCGAGGACGGCGATGCCGAGCACGACGCCGAGCTCGTTCGCGGTCTCGGTGATCGCTGACACGGACCCGGCCTTGCGTGGCGGGGCGGCAGAGAGAATCGCGTCCCCGGCCAAGGTCATGGACAGGCCCGTGCCCAGGCCTACCGCCACCAGCCCTGCGGCCAGCCACCCGTACACCCCGGACTCCGCGGTCGCAGCGATCAGGCCCAGGCCGGCGGCCCCCAGCGCGAGACCGAGCGAGATCGCCCGGCCTCGCCCCAGGCCGCGGACAGCGACGCCGATCAGCGCGACCACCACGATGGAAGCCAATGTGCCCGGTAGCTCGGCCAGTCCTGCCTCCAGCGGTGAGTAGCCCAGCGCAAACTGCAGGTACTGGGAGAAGAAGAACACGAGGCCCGCGTAGGCGAAGATCGTCAGCACGTTCGCGGTGACCGCGCCGGTGAACGCCGCCGAACGGAACAGTTCGACGTCCAGCATCGGGTTGTCGATGCGCCGCTGGCGCCGCACGAACAGCAACCCGCTGCCGACTCCCACGACCAGGCTCCCGATGATGACCGCGTCGAAGCCGGACCCGATGACGTGCGTGATCGCGAACACGATCGGCGTGATCGTCAGCATCGACAGCAGCGCCGACGGTACGTCGAAGCGTCCCGGGTGCAGGTCCTTGGACTCCGGCAGCAACAGCGCCCCGGCCGCGAGCACGATGACCATGATCGGCACGTTGATGAGGAACACCGCTCCCCACCAGAAGTGCTCGAGCAGGAACCCGCCGACGAGCGGGCCCAGAGCCCCGCCCGCGCCGAACGCCATCGACCAGATCGCGATCGCGCGGGTGCGCTCTGCGTCGTCGGTGAAGATGTTGCGGATCAGTGACAGCGTCGAGGGCATCAGCGTCGCCCCGGCAACTCCCAGCAGCAGCCGCGCCAGGATCAGCACCTCGGCCGTGGGTGCGAACGCGGCCAGCACCGATGCGAGCCCGAAAGCGGTAGCCCCCGTCAGCAGTACCCGCTTGCGGCCGAACCGGTCGGCGAGGTTGCCCATCAACACGAGCAGCCCCGCCAGGGACAGCGAGTAGATGTCCCCGATCCACAGGATCTGCTCGGCCGTCGGGGCAAGGCTCTGCGACAACGCCGGCACCGCCAGAGCCAGCACCGTGTTGTCGACCGACAACAGCAGCACCACCATGGCGAGCACGGCCAGCGCCGCCCACCGCCGCCGAGCGGACGAGGCACTCACGAGCAGGGAAGGAGTCTCAAGCACAACGAATACTGTACCGTCCAGACGGTACAGTATTCACCGTATGCCCTGGCTCGACACCTGTCAGACGGCCAGCTCGACGAAGCGGGAACCACGTCAGGCGTCGGATGTCTTGGTCTTGACCTACCGCAGACCGCGCCTGCGCAGAAGGACGCTGCCCAGACCGGCGGCCGTCGCCTTCACGGCGACTGCGTGGGCGTCGGGATGAAAGCGTCCGACCGGCCCGGTCACACTGATGGCCGCTATCGCCGTTCCATCGGCGTCGAGCACCGCGGACGAGACGCACTGCAACCCGAGGCGGGATTCCTCACGCTCGAACGCGACACCCGTATCCAGTGCCGTGTCCAACTGGCGACGCAGCAGCCCAGGGACGACGATCGTGTACGGCGTACGTCGCTCCAGCGGGCCGGCCAGGACCTGAGCGCGGAAAGCGGGTTCGCTGTGGGCAAGGAGGACTTTGCCGATTGCTGTGCAGTGCAACGGCATCCGCCCGCCGGTCCTGGACGGCGAAGCGGCCTGCCGATGACCACCGATCTTCGCGACGTAGACGACCTCGGTGCCATCCCGGACGCCGAGATGGACGGTCTCATGGGTGCGCTCGTAGAGGTCCTGCAGGAACGGCGTCGCCACCTCCAGCAGGGTGCGCTCAACCGACGCCCGCAACCCGAGCTCGAACAGTCCGCCCGAAAGTCGATAGCCGCCCGCGGTCTTGTCAAGCAGCCGATGCTCGACGAGGTCACCGGCGACGCGGTGGACCGTGCCCTTCGGCAAACCCGTCCTGCGCACCAGCTCCGCCAGCGGAAGCTGTGTGTCGTGCGCTGTGAACGAGCGGAGGATCGCCACCGCCTTGCCGAGCGCCGTATCCAGGTGTGCGGCCATCGCGCGAGCGTACCGCTCAGCGGAACGATCCGGTTGCCACCGTTGTCGAAGATCTCGACCCTGGTGCGCGTGAATGAGTCTCTTTCGGGTCGCGTCGACTCAGCCGCCGTAACCGCCGCTGCTGAGCGCCTCCGGGCCGCTGCTGCGGACGGCCGGCCCACCCGGCCCGTGCGGGACCTCATCGGCCGTGACGATGTCGCTGCCGCTTACGCCGTGCAGCGGAGGCTGGCCGCAGAACGTGTTGCCGCTGGCGCGACCGTCGTCGGCCGCAAGATCGGGCTGACCTCCGAAGCGGTCCAGCGGCAACTCGGGGTGGACCGCCCAGACTTCGGTCTGCTCTTCAGCGACATGGCGTACGACGGCGGCGACACGGTGCCGTACCACGCCGTACTGCAACCGCGCGTCGAAGCCGAAATCGCGTTCGTGCTCAAGGGAGACCTGGCCGACGGCCCACTCGACGCCGCTCAGGTGCGAAGCGCCATCGACTACGCGACACCCGCGCTCGAGATCTGCGGCAGCCGGATTCAGGACTGGGACATCACCTTCGGTGACACTGTCGCCGACAATGCTTCGGCTGGAGCGTACGTGCTGGGCCCGGTGCGCAAGAAGCTCGACCAGATGGAGCCCCGGACCGTCGAGATGCAGCTGAGCATCAACGGAACCCTCGTCTCCACCGGTAACGGCGCGGCCTGCCTGGGCGATCCGATCAACGCGGTCGTCTGGCTGGCGCGTCAGGCTCGCGACCTCAGCGAGCCGTTGCGGGCGGGACAGGTGGTCCTGTCCGGGGCGCTAGGGCCGATGCGGCCCGTCCGGCCCGGCGACTCCGTCACCGCCACAATCACAGGCCTCGGCAAGGTCGCGGTCACGTTCAGCTGGTAGGGCTGCGAGTACAGCAGCCAGTGAGGACAGTCATGCGCAGGACGAAGGTCGCCATCATCGGCTCCGGCAACATCGGGACGGACCTGATGATCAAAGTGATGCGAACGAGCCGGCACCTGGAGATGGGCGCCATGGTCGGCATCGATCCCGACTCCGATGGGCTCGCGAGAGCGAAGCGGTTCGGCTTCGCCACCACACACCAGGGCGTTGAGGGACTCATACGCCTTCCCGAGTTCGCCGATATCAAGATCGTCTTCGACGCGACCTCAGCCAAGGCGCACCAGCACAACGCCACAAAGCTGCAGGACTTCGGCAAACAGCTCATCGACCTTACGCCGGCCGCGATCGGACCCTACGTCGTTCCGGCGGTCAATCTCGCGGAGCACCTCGACGCACCGAACGTCAACATGGTGACCTGCGGCGGCCAGGCGACCATCCCGATCGTCGCGGCCATCAGCCGAGTCGTCCCGGTGCCGTACGCCGAGATCGTCGCCTCGATCGCGTCCAAGAGCGCCGGCCCGGGCACGCGAGCCAACGTTGACGAGTTCACCGAGACCACTGCGGCGGCGATCGTGAAGGTCGGCGGCGCCCGGCGGGGGAAAGCGATCATCATCCTCAACCCGGCCGAGCCGCCGCTGATCATGCGGGACACGATCTTCGCCCTGGTCGACGCCTCCGACGAGAGCGTCCACGACGAAATCCGGCGGTCGGTCGAAACGATGATCGCCGACGTGGCGGCCTACGTGCCTGGCTACCGGCTCAAGCAGCCCGTGCAGATCTCCGAGGTCCCGGACGACCAGCCGGTCGAGACGCTCCTCGAGCCAGGTGCGAAGCGACCGACGCACCAGGTGTCGGTGTTCCTTGAAGTCGAGGGCGCCGCGCACTACCTACCGGCCTATTCCGGCAACCTCGACATCATGACGTCCGCCGGCCTGCAGGTGGCCGAGCAGATCGCCGCTCGCTACGGCCAGGAGACAGCCGCGTGAACAACCTCGTCCTCGTCCAGGATGTCACCCTTCGAGACGGCATGCATGCCGTCCGCCACCGCATCAGCACCGACGACGTGCGACGCATCGTCACCGCGCTCGACGCCGCCGGCGTCGACGCGATCGAAGTCGCCCACGGAGATGGGCTGGCCGGCTCCTCGATCAACTACGGGCCCGGATCACACACCGACTGGGCGTGGATCGAGGCGGCCGCCGACGTGGTGCGCAATGCCCGCCTCACCACATTGCTGCTGCCCGGCGTCGGCACGATCCACGAGCTGAAGACCGCATGGGATCTCGGCGTCCGCTCGGTCCGGGTGGCCACCCACTGCACCGAGGCCGACATCTCTGCCCAGCACATCGCGGCGGCCCGCGAGATCGGGATGGACGTATCCGGCTTCCTCATGCTGTCGCACATGGCACCGCCGGAGGAGCTGGCCAAACAGGCGAAGCTGATGGAGTCATATGGCGCCGACTGCGTCTACATCACGGATTCCGGCGGCCGGCTCACCATGAACGACGTCGTGGCACGCGTGCGGGCCTACCGCGACGTGCTTGACCCAACCACCCAGATCGGCATCCACGCCCACGAGAACCTCTCACTCTCAGTAGCCAACTCGGTCGTCGCCGTCGAGAACGGGGTCTACCGGGTCGACGCGTCCCTCGCCGGGCACGGGGCGGGCGCAGGCAACTGCCCGATCGAGGCGTTCATCGCGGTCGCCAACCTGTCCGGGATCACGCACGGGTGCGACCTCTTCGCACTGCAAGACGCCGCCGACGACATCGTTCGGCCGCTGCAGGACCGCCCGGTACGCGTGGACCGCGAAACCCTGACGCTGGGCTATGCCGGCGTCTACTCCTCGTTCCTCCGCCATGCCGAAGCCGCGTCCCGGAAGTATGGCGTCGACGTCCGGGACATCCTCATGGAGTGCGGCGCACGTCGCCTCGTCGGCGGGCAGGAAGACATGATCATCGACATCGCGCTCACGCTGGCTGCCGGCCGATAGGGTAGGTCCGCCCCGGATCGCCGGCCGGTCGGCATCCTCCCCGGCCGGGACGCCGACACCCTGGCCGCCCGGCTCGACCGGCACGGTGAGTCAATGGCGTGGGACTGACACGCCCAAACCTAACGGCTCCGGCTCCTGCGCTTGCGGCGGACGCGCAGCGCGGCGATCAAGTTGAGCGCGGCAGTGGCCAGGGTGAGCAGGCCGCTGATGGCGGCCGCGGTGGCGGTCCAAGTGGACATCTTCGATGACTCCCGTCGGTGGTCACTGTGTGTTGACCTGCTCAGCGTGCAGGCGTTCCCCGGCCGACCACCGTGCGCTGCTGTGCGACGTTCGGTCCGCGCGCGGCGCCCAGGCGTTGGGCTGGGACGAGGTTGATGCGGTCGGGCACACTTGGCGCACACTGACCGCACACGTTCCACTCGTCCGTGCGAGGGAGTCGGGTTCGGATGGCGGCAAGCCGGAAGGGCCGAGGCGAGCCGGTCAACCGGGACCGGTGGCCGGGCCAGGGGGCGTGGCGGACCTGGCTCGAGTACTGCGACCGGATGCACCGGGACAACGGGATGCCCAGCCAGCGGGCGGTCGCGGCGGCGCTGCAGCTGCGTCAGCCGAGCCGGGTCGGGGCGATGCTGCGCGGCGAGGCGCTCCCGGCCGATGAGCCTCAGGCGCGCCGGCTGCTGGAGGCCCTCGGGGCGGTTGGGGCCGAGGTGGAGCGTGGAGTGCGCCTGTACCACCAGGCGCGCGCCGAGGAGCGGCCGGCGCCCGAATGGTGGTGGCGGTCCGGTTACCTGGAGCAGGTCGGCGACATCGCCCCGGCCCGGCTCGTGGACCGGCGGGCCGAGCTGGACGAGCTCGCCGCATGGTGCTCGGGCGGGAACGAGCCGTACGTGTGGTGGCAGGCCGGCCCGCGGGCGGGGAAGTCGGCGCTGATGGCCTGGTTCGTCCGGCACCCGCCGCCGCGGGTGTGGGTCGTGTCGTTCTTCGTCACGGCCCGCTACGCCGGGCAGGCGGACAGCGCGGCGTTCACCGACGGGCTGCTGGAGCAACTCGCCGCGATCACGGGCGAGCAGGTCCCGCCGGTGACGTCGGCGGTGGCGCGGGACGGGCTGCGGCGGCAGCTGCTGGCCGAGGCCGCCGCCCGGGCAGCGAACACTGGTCACCGGCTTGTCCTGCTGGTCGACGGGCTGGACGAGGACTGCGGTTCGCTGCCGGGTTCGGGCCTGCCGAGTATCGCGGCATGCCTGCCCAAACGCCCGCCCGACGGGCTGCGGATCATCGTGGCCGGGCGGCCTGACCCGCCGATCCCTGCCGACGTCGACCTCGATCACCCGTTGCGGACCTGCCCGGTCCGGCCGTTGGCCCCGTCACCGCACGCCGAGCAGACCACCGAACTCGCCCAGCGGGAGCTGGACGAGGTCCTGGCCACCGACCCGGACCGGCACCGGGGGCTCGGCTTCGAGGTCCTGGGTCTGGTCACCGCGTGCGGTGGTGGTCTGCAGCACCGTGACCTGCAGCAGCTGACGGGCCGGCCGGCGTTCGAGATCGATCGGCTGCTGCGCGGACTGTTCGGCCGCACCGTCGCCGGCCGGGCCGATCCGCACACCGCGGCGCGGGTTTTTCTGTTCACCCACGAAACCTTGCGGGTACAGGCGATCGACCGGCTCGGCCGCGACACCCTGACCGTCTTCCTGGACCGCATCCACGCCTGGGCGGCGGGCTACCAGCGCGGCGGCTGGCCGGCCGACACTCCGGCCTACCTGCTGCGCGCGTACGGGCGCCTGCTCGCCGACCACCACGACGCGCCTCGGCTGGCAGCACTCGCGACAGACGCGGCCCGCCACGACCGGATGCTGCACATCACCGGCGGCGACGCCGCCGCGCTGGCCGACATCGCCGCCACATTCACCCTCATCACCGCTCAGGCCCAGCCGGAGCTCCTGACGGCGCTCCGGCTGGCCTGGCACCGCGACCGGCTCACCGACCGCAACACCAACATCCCCACCGGTCTCCCGGCGGCGTGGGCGGCCCTCGGGCAACCTGTCCGTGCCGAGGCTCTCGTCCGCTCGATCCCGGACCCGTACCGCCGGGCGCGGGCATGGGCAGCGCTCATAGCCGCGACTGCCGTTACCGGCGACCAGCCACGCATCGAAACGCTGACGGGACCGGCGGAGGCGACCGCCCTGACGATCACCGACGCCGTAGCCCGGTCGGAGGCGTTGGCCGCGTTGGCGACCGCGTTCGCCGAGGCCGGCGACGTCGACCGGGCCGAGACGATCGCCCGGTCGATCACCGACCCCGCCATACAGGCCAGGACGTTGACGATACTGCTGGATGCGGTCGCCGGCACCGGTGACCGAGGCCGGCTCACGAGCCTGGCAGATCAGGCCGCGACGAGCGCCCGGTCGATCACCAACCCATATCCGCAGGCACAGTTGCTGACCGAGCTGGTGCGGCTCGTCGCACGGACAGGCGACGTCGACCAGGCCGAAACGATCGCCCGGTCAGTCAGCAACCACTTCTGGCGGGCACAGGTGTCATTGGCGCTGGTCGCAACGGTCGCCGAGGGCGGCGATCTCGAGCGGGCCGAGGCGATCGCCCGATCGATCACCAACTCGGCCTCGGAGGCGCAGGTCCTCGCCGCGCTGGTGGCCACAGCCGCCCGAGCCGGCGATCTCGAGCGGGCCGAGGCCGTCGCCCGGTCGGTCGCCAACCCATACTCGCAGGTACCGGCACTGACCGCGCTGGTGCGGGCGTTCACCGCGACCGGCGACCGCGACCGGGCGGTGGCCGTGGCAAAGCAAGCTGAGGTGATCGCCGGCTCCATCACCGACCCCTACTCGACGGCTCAGGTCCTGACCGACCTGGCGACAGCGGTCGCCGGCGCCGGCGACCGCGGCCTTGTGGAGGCCCTGGCCGGGAAGGCTCTGCGGACCGCCCACACGATCGCCAACCAGGACTCGCGAGCACAGGCGTTGACCGCCTTGGTGACCGCCGTCGTTGACATCGGTGACCATCCTTGGGCCGAGGCGATCGCCCGGACGATCACCGATGCGGACCGGCAGGCCGAGGCGTACACGGTGCTGCTCAGCGCGTTCGCCCGCACCGGCGACTACGACCGTGCCGAGACGATCGCCCGGTCGGTCACCGAAGCACACCGTCAGATGCAGCTGCTGGCCGTGCTGGCGCGGATGGCGGCGCAAGCCGGCGACCACGCCGAGGCGGAGGCAGCTTCCCGGACGATCACCGATCCGGACCGCCTGGCGCAGCTCCTGACCGAGCTGGCGACGACGGTAGCCGCCGCAGGCGACCGAGACCGGGCGGCGGCCCTGGCCGAGGAGGCGGAGGCGACCGCCCGGACGATCACGAATCGGGCCGCTCAGGACGACGTGCTGGCCGCGCTGGCGACGGCTGTCGCCGAGGCAGGCGATCACGACCAGGCAACGGCCATCGCCCGGACGATCACCACCCCGGACAGGCGGACCAGGGCACTGGCCGACTTGGTCCCAGAGAACGCCGACGGCCGGGTCGAGGCGATCGCCGACCCGGGCCGGCGAGCCAGACAGCTCGTCGACCTGGTCCGCGAGGTCGCCGACCACCTGAATCTCGATCAGGCGTCGACCGTGGCCGAACTGGCCAGGAAGGTCGTCGTCACCGGCGATCGCGCCTCGGTGGCGGCGCTCGCGGAGCAGGTCACCGCGTTCAGTCGATCGATCAGCGACCGACGCCGTGCCGCACCGGTCCTGTGCGCGCTGGTCGCCGTGGTCGCCGAGGCCGGCGATCACGATCGAGCCGAGGGGCTCGTCTGGTCGATCTCGAGTCCGTACTGGAGGGCGACGGCGATCGCCCGGCTCGTGCATACAGTCGCCGAGACCGACCGGACGGTGGCGCTGACGAATCAGGCCACCTCGACCGCCGAATCGATCACCGACCCGCACGCGCGAATGCGCGTACTGATCACGCTGGTACGGGCAGTGGCCGAGACCGGTAACCGTGGCCTGGTCGCGACCCTGGCGAGGCGGGCCGTCACCACCGGCGGGCAGGTCGAGCCCGGAAGTAAGGTGGCGGATGAGCTCGCGGCGCTGGTGCACACGGTCGCCGAGACCGGAGACCACGACTTGGCGACGCAGCTCGCGAGGCGGGTCGCGACGATCGCCGAGTCCCTCACCGATCCTGCCCGGCGGGCCAAGGCGCTGACGGCCCTGGCACAGACCGTCGCCGATGCCGGAGACCACGATCTCGTGCTGGCCTTGACAGCCCAGGCCGAAGCGGCCGCCGAGTCGATAGAATTCTCCAGCTCCCGGGCCCTCGCCTTGACCAGGCTGGCGGAGTTCCTCGGGCCGGAGCGTCGGCGGTCGGTCATAGCCCGGGCGCTGGCGGTGGGACCGTGGACCATCGCGCTGGACGCGGTGGCCCGGGCCGACCCGGAAGCGCTCCGCGCCTTCGCCGACAAGTGGTCGCGCTAAGGGTTGGACCTTGGGGTCCCACCTTCGGCCAGCCACCAGCCTCGGTCACGGGTCCCGTTCCATCGGCTGTGGCGCGGGATCACTACCG
This sequence comes from Dactylosporangium sp. AC04546, assembly GCF_022095675.1. Classification (GTDB taxonomy): domain Bacteria; phylum Actinomycetota; class Actinomycetes; order Mycobacteriales; family Micromonosporaceae; genus Dactylosporangium. Next base: position 168,802 of record NZ_JAHYSG010000006.1, read on the forward strand.
TCGTGCGCGTGGACTCTCCCGACGAGGTCGCGGATGCGCGGCGGGATGCCCTGCTCGAAGGTGGGATCTCCGCGGACCCGCCGAAACGGTCGCGGCACCGGATCGTCCGGCGGGCCCTGGTGACCGGCGTCGCCGGTGCGGGTCTCGGGCTGCTCGGATACCGCCTGCTCCGTCTCCGCCGGGACGACCAGCCCCGGTCCGACCCGCGAGTACTGTGGCGGCGGGACCTGGCCCGGTCGCCGGCGGGTGCGGAGTTCGTCGTCGCGAACGGCAGCATCTACCTCAGCACGTCGACCGGGCTCCAGGCGCTCGACGCCGCCACGGGGCAGGTTCGGTGGCAGGTCGCCAGCCGCGCCGGTGACTCGTGGTCGCCGGCCGTCGCCGACGGCGCCGTCTACTTCGGCGATGGGAACGTCTCGCTCGCGGTGGACGCCGCGGACGGCCGTGTCCGCTGGCGCACGGACGCCAGCCAGCATCCGTTCCTGCTGAAGTGGTCCAGCCCTGCGGTGGCCGACGGCTTCGTGTACTGGAGCACCTACGCGGGCGGGCTGTCCGGGGCGTCGCCGTTCAGCCAGCGGTACATGTCCGAGATCAAGGGCTGCGTCGTGACCGCCTGGGCCGTGGGCAGTGGCGAACTGCGCTGGCTGGCCAGGATCGACAGCGCCCTGCTGTCGCCGGTCGCGGTAGCCGCCGGGATGGTCTACGCCGCCGGCAACGACGGCACCCTGCACGCCATCGACGCGCAAACGGGACGGGCGCTCTGGCAGCGCTCCACCGGCGCCGGCGTCGACGCCCGTCCGGCGGTCGCGGCGGGGTCGGTCTACGTCAACGACAAGGACGGCACGCTGAACGCCCTGGACGCGGCGACCGGCGCACCGCGCTGGAGCGCCCCGATACGCCCCGCGGCGACCAGGGCGCCGACCAGCCCCGCGCCCACCGAGCCGTCGCCGGTGGTGATCGCCGGCGGCCTCGTCTACCTCGGGGGCGTCGACGGCTACCTGCACGTCCTTGACGCGGCGACCGGCGAACCACGGTGGAAGGCCCCGGAGGCGGCCGCTGGCGGTAGCCCGGCGGTGGCGAACGGGTGCGTCTACTTCGCCGGCAGCGACCGCAAGGTGTACGCCGTCGACGCCCTCACCGGTGCACGTCGGTGGACGGTGGAGACCGAGGCGTCCGGCGGTTCGCTGGTGGCGACCAACGACGCGGTGTACCACCTGAGCGAGTACCGGCTCTCTGCGTTGCGCGTGTGACGTGACCGGCCGAGCGGGGTCGGCCGCTGGATGATGGCTGCTGTGAGCCACGTGCACTCCGTACCGGTGCGGGTGCATCCCGCGCCCTGCGAAACGATCGCCGGCCACCCGCATCCGCGACTCCGGCCGTATGTCGTGGGTTACGGAGGCTTCCGTTCAGGTTCGGGAGCAGCCGTACGGCACCGGGTCCTGCCGATGAACCTGGTCACGATGATCGTCGACTTTGCCGGGCCGAGCAGGTTGGTCACCGGGCCCGGGAGCAGCGCCGTCGTCCACGAGCAGACTGCTTGGGGCGACGGTGTCGCCATCGGCTTGACGCCGGCCGGAGCAACCGCGGTTCTCGGCGTACCGATGCGAGAGATCGTCGGCGGTACCTTCCGGCTGGCGGACTTCCTCGGCGGTCGGGAGGTGGAGTTGGCCGAGCGGCTTGGGGAGGCACCGGACCGGCCGACGTGGTTCGCGGTGCTGGACGAGTACCTGACGGCTCGGCTTGCGGCCGCGCCGCAGCCGGACGGGCTGACGATGCATGCCTGGTGGCGGCTCCAGCGATCCGCGGATCGGCTTCGGATCAGCGCCTTGGCCGACGAGCTCGACGTCGGCCGACGCAACCTTGAGCTCCGGTTCCAGCGAGAGGTCGGTCTGTCGCCCGGAGCTGTCGCCAGGATCGCTCGCTTTCAGCGCGCCGTGCACATGCTCACCCGGTCCGCCGGTCTGCTGCGGACGGCGGTCGACTGCGGGTACGCCGACCAGCCGCACTTCAACCGTGAGATCCGCGCCATGTCCGGTCTGACGCCGACTCAGCTGTGCGCATTCCTTCAATACCGGGAACTCGCCCCCGGGTAGCGTTCCCCGGCATGAGGCTCACCGGGAAGACAGCACTTGTGACCGGCGGTTCGCGGGGGATCGGCCGGGCGATCGTGCAGCGACTCGCCCGCGACGGCGCTGCGGTCGTGTTCACGTACAAGGAGAACAAGGCGGCGGCCGACGACCTCGTCAGCCAACTCGCCGGCACGATCGCCGTCCGCGCCGACCAGGAAGATCTCACCAGCATCTCGGCAATGTTCCAGCCGGTTCGCGACGGCTTGGACATCCTCGTCAACAACGCCGCAGTCAATCCCCGAATGCTGATCGCGGACATTACCGAGGACGAGTTCGACCGAGTGTTGACGGTGAACACGAAATTCCCCGTGCTGGCCATGCGCGAGGCGGCGCCGGTGCTGCGCGACAACGGCCGCATCATCAGCATCTCCACACTCAACACGGTCTTGCCGGCGCCCGGCCACTCCCTGTACTGCGCCAGCAAAGCCGCGCTTGAGCAGTTCACCGCGGTCGCCGCCCGAGAGCTCGGCGGCCGTGGCATCACTGTCAACACGATCTCGCCCGGCGCGACCGAGACCGACCTGCTGCACGCCGTCAACTCCCCGGAGGCCCTGGCCCAAACCGCCACCCTCACCGCGTTGCAACGGCTCGGCCAGCCCGACGACATCGCGGCCGTTGTCGCATTCCTCGCCGGCCCCGACGCGCAGTGGATCACTGGTCAGAACATCCGCGCAACAGGGGGCCTGCTCCTCTGAGGGGCGCCGGGGTATGACCCAGGCTAGGCGCTGGCGCCGGTGTACGAGCGCAGGGTGCGGCGCCAGGCCAGCGTGGCTACGACGACCGCGCAGGCCGCCACCGCTGGGGCGAGCAGGAGCAGGTACGGGTCGAGCCGGCCCAGCAACGCCGCGGCCGGGTACGTGGTGAGGAAAGCGATGGGCACGACCGTGAGGACGGCCTGCACCGGGTTGCGGTACAGCTCGACCGGGAAACGAGACAGCTCGAGGAACGCGAAGGTGACCCGGCCGAGATCCTCGGCGCCCACCATCACCACCGAGAGCGCCATCATCATCACAGTCAGGGCATACATCAGCAGCACGGCGCAAGCCAGCAGCAGCAGGAACGAGGCCAATGCGGCCACCGACACGCCGCGGCCGGACAGCACCACCCCGGTGGCGGCCAGACCCAGGCCCAGTACCGGGTCGAGCAGGTTGTTGACCCTCAGATGGCGCAGGCTCACCAGCAGCTGCGCGTCAAACGGCTTGGTCAGCAGAAAGTCGAGCGTTCCGAGGCGCACGTAGTCGGTCATCTGTTCCAGGTTGGGCTGCAACAACACCTGGCGTAGGCCGTTGAGCGCGAAGAACAGGCCGATGACGACGAGAACCTCGGCGTGGGTCCAACCTGCCACGGCGCCGGTGAACCGGAAATATACCGACGCGCCGGCGGCCGCCCACAGCATCCAGAACGTGCTGAGCGCGACGTTGGAGACGAAATTCAGCCGGTACTCCGCCTCGCTGGCCACCGCCGCCCGCCAGCAGATCCCCAGGATGCGCGCGTGGCGTGTCCACCCGCTCATCCGGCCACCGCCTGGTAGCGGCGCACGCCGCGCCGCCAGGCAAACCGGTACAGCAGGGCGAACGCCGCGAGCCAGCCGAGCCCGACGATGAAGCCGTACGCGGTCTGGCGGGCATCGAGGCGGCCCATCAGCAACTCGATCGGGAAGCCCATCGCGGTGCGGAACGGCAGCACCACCGCCGCTGTGCGCAGCCAGTCCGGCATCAGCGCCAACGGGGCGACCCAGCCCGAGGTGAACGAGCCGAGGCCCCACCACAGCAGCCACACGGCGGACGTCTGGGTGCTCCAGAATCCGATCAATGCGAACGTCGACGCCATGAGGAGGCCGACCGCGTACGCCAGGACCAGCGCGACGGCGACCGCGGCCAGCCGGACGGGACCGATCGGGTAGTCCAGGCCCGGCACCAGCAGCGCGGCGATCGCCAGGGCTGGCGCCAGCACCGTCAGGAACACCACGCGGTGGCCGAGGTCGCTGGTGGCGTACTGGTGGAAAGGGTGCACGGGGCGCAACAGCCGCACGGACAGATCACCGCTGCGCATGTCCGCGTCCCACTGCCACACGACGCGATCGCCGGAGAGGTTCCACAGCAGTGTCGCCGCCGCGTAGTACGACAGGAAGTCGCCAGTGGTCCAGCCCGCCGGCGGGCCGCCCTCGGCGACCACGGTGAGCCACACCGCCATCGTCAGCAGCGGAAAGAAGCCGGTGAGCACCGACAGGACGACCCGGCCCCGGTAGGTGGCGGCCACCAGCGTCGCGCTGCGCACCAGCGCGGGGTATGCGGCGAGCACGTCACGCATGGGTGAACACTGCCCGGATGATGTCCTCCACCGGAGGGTCTTCGATCGCAACGTCCTCGACCGGCAGGTTGGCCAGCAGCCGGGCTGCGACCGCGGCCGTCTCGGCGCGTGGCACCACCAGGGTGACCACCGCGCCGTCGACCGCGGACACCTCGCCGAAGCCCGCCCAGGTCTGCGCCGGGACGGCCTCGCGGAGGGTGACCCGGATCAGCCGGTGCGGCGAGTGTGCCTCGACCAGTGCGGCAAGGTCGCCGTCGAAGCGCAGGGTGCCGCGGTCGATGACCAGCACCCGGCGGGCCAGCGCGGTCACGTCGCCCATGTAGTGGCTGGTGAGCAGAACGGTGGCGCCGTACTGGGCGTTGTAGTCACGCAGGAACGCGCGCACCGCCGCCTGGCCGTTGACGTCCAAGCCGAGCGTCGGCTCGTCGAGGAAGAGCACGTCCGGTCGGTGCAACAGTGCTCCGGCGAGCTCGCAGCGCATCCGCTCGCCGAGGCTGAGCACCCGGACCTGCTTGTTGAGCAGCGGCTCCAGGTCCAGCAGGGTGACCAGTTCGTCGAGGGCCGAGCGGTAGGCACCCTCGGTGAGGCCGTAGATCGCCCGGTTGACCTCGAAGGCGTCGGCGGCGGGCAGGTCCCAGAACAGCGCGTTGCGCTGGCCCATGACCAGCGAGATCCGGCGCAGGAAGGCGGACTCCCGACGGTGCGGGGTGTGCCCGAGCACCCGCACATTGCCGGCGGTGGGATGCAGCAGACCGGTCAGGCACTTCAGTGTGGTCGTCTTACCAGCACCGTTGGGGCCCAGGAAGCCGACAACCTCGCCCGCGGGAATCGTGAAGCTGACCTGATCAACCGCGTGGACGGTGACATGCTCGCGATGGACGAGGGCGCGGATCGCGGCACGCAGCCCGGGTTGTCGCCGATGCACCCGAAAGTGCTTGGCCAGGTCACGTACCTCGATCACCGCTCGACCCTATCTACAGTTGTGCACTGGTCGATACCGAATTTTCCCGCTTCGACGTGGTCGGCACCGCACTGGACGCCCGCACCTGCAGCGCTGTAACCGTTCGCGCGCATTGTGTAGCCTCGGTGCATGTCCTCGGGGGAACGGGACGTCGCCGATGCCGACTCCCGCACGTCTACGCCGCGCTCGAAGGTGGGCGGTCGCCGGGCCTGGCTCTTCCTCGGCCTCGCGTTGGTGGTGCTCGCCGGCGGCGGCCCGATCGCCTACGTGGGACGCGACGACGACCCTTGGGTGACGAGTGCGAGGTCGTTGTTCCCGGCCGTCGATCCCCTCGCCGCCGCGGCGGAGACCGGCCTCTATGCCGCGAATCCGCCGGTCGGCGACGTCATCGTGCTGGCCGATCGGTCGACCCAAGAGGGCGTGCCGCAACGGCTACGGTTCTCGCTGGTCCTCTGGTACTCGCCGAACGGAAAACTCTGCGAAGCGTTCGTGAGACAGGCTGCCGGCAATGACTCGGTCTGTTCGTATGTGAACGTCGACGGGTCGCCCAAGCTTGCCGACATACCTGGTCTGGTCCCCTTCTGCCACGGGTACTGGGCGGGCTACCTCTGGGTCCTCGGTAGCGTGCCGCCGGCCGTCACCTCGGTTACCGCCGTCAACGGTGCCGGCCAGACCCGGACCGCGAAGGTGGTGAACGTACGTGCCGGCACCGACGGCCAATTCCAGCTCTTCACCATGATGCTCTACGCAGGCGACGTGAACCTGGGCGTCGTGCGCTTCGACGGCACCGACGAATCCGGGCGGGTGGTCGTCACCAAGAAGACCGACGGAGGGGGCAACCCCATCTAGAACGGGCCGCGGTCGCACATTGGTGCGCGGTGCTCACTTGAGGTGGACACCGCGTGCAGGTCAGATGTCGAAGCCTTCGTCTTCGAAGCCGCCAAGGCCGCTGTCGACACCGGTGTCGTCGAATGCTTGGGCGGCGACGTCAGGCTCGAATGCGTCACCGATCATGTCGCTGATGACCATGCCGCCGAGGAAGCCGAGCGCGGCGCCGCCGACGCCTGCGGCAATGGCGGCGCCCATGCCTGGCCGGCGCTGATAGCCGCCGTACTGGTAGGGCTGGTGGCCCTTGTATGCGTAGGCCTGGCCGGGGTGGCGGTAGCTGTTCGGTTGGCCGTGCGCGGACGGCTGATGGGGCTGCAGGAAGGCGCCCGGCGCGGCGGCAGGCTGGCCGTGCTGCTGCAGGACGGTGGTCAGCCACCGGTCGACTTCAGCGATCCAGCCGTCCTCTTCGGTGTTGAGGCGTTCGATGTCCGCGGCCGTCAGGTGGTGGCGGTCGCCGGCCCCTGGACGTGTGGCGAGTTCGGCGACGGCGGTGAGGTCGTCGGCGCCTGCGGCGATGAGGAACACGACCTGGGGGATGTGCGGACCGGGCTGCTGACCTTCGGGGATGGGCGCGTAGAAGGTGACGGCCTGGGCAGCCGGGACAGCCAGGCCCGTCAGACCGGCACCGGGGCGCAGTTCGCTGCGGACGAACCGGGCGCCGATGATGCCGAGCGCGTCCATGATCTGCTGCTGCACCGGGCTGGCGTCGAGCTTGACCGGGTCGAAGTCGCCTTTGGCGGTGCCCGACGCGACGGTGACGTGGGTGCGCACACCCGCGGTGAGGCCGGGCAGGTTGTGCCCGTAGAGCGCGGTGAACGGGGCATGGGCCGGCACGGGCAGGGTGAACGGCAGCGACGGGTTGCTGCCGCCGGTGAGGTGGAGGTCGGCGGCGACGCGGTGACGGGCGAGCTCGACCTCGCCGAGGGGACCGTTGACCAGTAGCTGCAGGTCGACGGCCGTGACCTGGCTGTCGCTCTTGGCGCGCAGGTTGACCTGGCCGGTCAGCATGCCGCCGGGCGTCACGGGTTGCGCGGCGATGACGGTGTCGACCTCGACACCGCCGAGTCCGAGGCTGGCGAGCAATTTCTTGAAGACCATCAGCGGTTGCCTTTCTGGGTGCGGGATTCGGTGGTGCGGGCTGGTGCGTTGCGGTATGCGGCGACGATCGGATCGGTTTCGTCGTCGAACTGGCCGATGACCTGTTCCAGGAGGTCTTCGAGGGCGACCAGGCCGACCGGGTCGTCGTGATCGGTGACGATGGCGACCTGGGCGCGGTGTTCGCGCATGGCGCGGATGGCCTCCAGGGCGCTGTGCTGCGCGGACAGGGTGAACGGGGCGGTCATCAGGTGGCCGGCCGTGGCGCCCACCTGGTCGGTGGTGGCCTTGAGGGCGTCACGGGCGTGCACGATGCCGACGATGCGGCCGTCGTCGGTGACCGGGAGCCGGGAGCGGCCGTACCGCAGACATTGCTGTTCGACTTCGCGGGCGGCGGCGCCGGCGCGGACGGTGACCATCTGCTCGGCGGGGATCATGACCGCGGCGACCGTGGTGCGCTGCAGGCTGAGGATCGCGGTGAGCAACTGCTCGTCGGAGGCGGGAAGCGTGCCGTGTTCCCGAGAGGTTTGCAGCAGCATCCGTAGCTCGTCGGGACCGTGAGCTTGAGCCAGTTCATCCTGCGGGGTGATCCTGAACAGTCGCAGAGTGGCATTGGCCATGGCGTTGAGCACGGCGAGGGCAGGACGGGCGAGGCGGGCGAACGCCCGGAACGGCAGGGCAAGCAGCAACGCCGAACGCTCCGGGTGGGTGATGGCCCATGACTTGGGCGCCATCTCACCCACGACCATGTGCAGGAACACCACCACCGCCAGGGCCATGATGAACGCGGCGACGTAACTGGCCTGGGAAGGCAGCCCGGTCGCGTGCAGCAGCGGTTCGAGCAGGTCGGCCAGGGCGGGTTTGGCGAGGGCCCCCAGCCCGAGTGAGCACAGCGTGATGCCGAGCTGGGAGCCGGCGAGCATAAGTGACAGTTCCCGGTTGCCGGCCAGGGCTGCGCGTGCGGCGGGGGAGCCGTCGGCGGCGAGGGCTTCCAGCCGATGACGTTTGGAGGCGATCAGTGCGAACTCGGCGGCGACGAAGAATGCGTTGAGGGCCAGCAGCACCAGCGAGGCGGCCAGGGCAGTGGTCAGACTCATGGCTGCTGCCCTACGGCGATGTGGACGGTGGCGGCGACGTGCCGGTGCACCGACACGGCGGTCAGCCGGGTCGGCTGCGCCGGCACGTCGGGTCCGAGTTCGGTCGACAGGTCGACGTGGTCGCCTTCGGCCAGGATCCGGCCGAGGCGGTACATCATGAGGCCGGAGACCGTGTCGTAGAGCGGGTTGGCGGGAAACCGGACGCCGGTGGCGACGGCGATCTGGTCCAGCCGCCACCGGCCCGGCACGAGCCAGGATCCGTCGGGTTGGCGTTCGGCGCCGAGTTCGGGCAGGTCGTCCTCGTCGTGGATCTGGCCGACGAGTTCTTCGGCGATGTCCTCGAGGCTGATGACGCCGGCGAATCCGCCGTACTCGTCGGCGACGATGGCCAGTTGCCGTCGCTCGCTGCGCAGTTGCTCCAGCACATGGGTCACCATTGCGGAGGCCGGCACCACGAGCGGGGGTGCGGCCAGTTTGCTCACCGGGGTGTGGTCGCGCTGATCGGGGTCGAGGGTCAGCACATCGGTGACCGAGACGATGCCGGTGACGTCGTCGACACCAGCGCCGATGACGGGGAAGCGGGAATGGCCGCTGGGTAGCAGCTGCACGAGCCGGCTGGCGGGTTCGTCGGCGCGCACGGTGACCACGTCGACGCGGGGCACCATCACCGAGCCCGCGCTGAGGTTGCGGAACTCCAGTCCGGAGTCGAGCAGCCGTGCGGTGTCGACGTCGAGGTCACCGCGGTCATGGGCGTCAGCGACGATGCGTTCGAGGTCTTCACGGGTCGCGCCCTGGGGCAGTTCCTCGACCGGTTCGATGCCGGCGCGGCGCAACAGCCGGGTCGCCGCGGCGTCGAAGATTCTGATCAGCGGCCCTGCGACGGTCAGGTACATCAACGTCGAGCCCGACAACCATCTGGCCAACGCGCCCGGCTTCGTGATGGCGAGGTTCTTCGGTGCGAGCTCACCGAGGACCATCTGCACCACGGTTGCGACCAGCAAGGCCACCACCACGGACACTGACAGGCTCGCCGCCCGCGGAACACCTGCCGACCCCAGGAGCGCGGCCAGCCCTTCGCCCAGGTAGGGCTCGGCGACGTAGCCGGCCAGCAGGGCCGTCACGGTGATGCCGAGCTGCGCGCCCGACAGCATGAACGACAGTCGTTCGGTCACCTGCAACGCCCGCGCCGCCGCGCGGTCACCGCCGTCGGCCGCCTGCCGCAGCGCGCCACGATCCACCGCTACGTAGGCGAACTCCTGCGCGACGAAATACGCCGTCGCTGCGGTCAACGCGATGATCAGCACCAGGCCGATCAGGATGAGCATCACCGGTGTTCACCGGCTCCAAGACGCCGGCCACGTCCGCGTGGCCAGCGTTGATGTATGTCGGTACGGATCACCCACGAACGCGACACTAGCACGTGCAACTGTACGGTTTGCCCCACGAAGCTGGGCATTTGCTGTGGGTATGCCGCCGTCGACGACCGCGCCCGCCCGGCCTACGCCGAGATCCTGCCCGACGAGCAAGGCAGCACCGCCGCGGCTGGTTGTCTCCGGCCTGTGGTGCGGTCCGCCGGCGACCGTTGACGCAAAAAGAGTATACGGATATCTTCGGTGGGTCGCGTGTGGCCGCGCTGAGCCGAGGAGATCCCCATGCACCTGCTGGATCGGTTGTCCATCGCTGGCTGCTGCAATGCTCCTGTCGCCCGCGGCCTTGGTGAGGTGACCTGGCCTTCGCGAAGCACTGCTCGTCCGCTTGCTGGACGTCGAGTGGCCTGAATTGATCGGGCGGTCACCGCGGGCGGCCTTCAGCTCGAGGAGATGATCACGAAGATGTACCCGCTGGACAGGTTGGGCAGCCGGCCTGGCGGAACCGGCCGCGATCTGGCGAGCGGGCAGTGTTGGGTTGGACCGGAGATTCGAACGAGGAGCGAGTTGTGCCACTGACTGACGACATCAAGATGATTTCGATGGACGATCACCTCATTGAACCGCCGAACCTGTGGGTGGATCGGATTCCAGCGAAGTACCACGACCGGTGCCCGCGGGTCGAGGAGGTGAAGGTGGATCGGGTCGAGCCCTTCTACGCCAAGACGGTGCACCTGAAGAAGGGGATGCAGGTCTGGCGGTACGAGGATGTCCTGGAGCCGAATGTTGGCTTGACGGCAACTGCTGGCTTGGACGTCAAGGACCGCAACTTCAGTCCGGTGCGGTTCGACCAGATGCGCCGGGGGACCTGGGATCCGGTGGCTCGGCTGGCCGACATGGACGCCGACGGTGTGTGGGCGCAGGCACCGTTTCCGAGCTTTCCGGGCTTCAGCGGCAACAAGTTCGTCTTCTCCAAGGACAAGGACCTCGCGTATCTGTGCGTGCGGGCGTACAACGACTTTCTGCTCGACGAGTGGTGCCCGACCGCACCGGACCGCTACATCTCGATCATCATGCTGCCGCTGTGGGATCAGCAGCTCAGTGCCCAGGAGGTGACGCGCTGCGCGGCCAAGGGCGCGCGTGCGATCACGTTCCCGGACAACCCGGCGGGGCTGGGGCTGCCGTCGTACCAGACCGCTGCGTGGGACCCCGTCTTCGCCGCGGCGGCCGAGGCCGGGTTGCCGTTGCTGATGCACTTCGGCGGGTCGAAGATCGTGCCGTTCGTGTCGCCGGAGGCGCCGCAGGCGGCGGTCACCGCGTTGTTCGGCATCACGTTGTTCAACTCGATGGCCGAATTGGTCATGTCGCCGGTGTTCAAGAAACACCCGAAGCTGAGGGTCTGCTACGCCGAGGGTGGCATCGGCTGGGTTCCGTACGCGCTGATGCGTCTGGACCAGGTGTGGGAAGACTATCGGGAGTACCCGATCGAGAACAACGTCGACCCTGACCGGCGCCCGTCGGACGTGGTGCGCGAACACATCTACTCGTGCTTCATCGACGACCCGGTCGGTATCGGACTGCGCCACGACATCGGTATCAACCGGCTGCTGTGGGAGAGCGACTACCCGCACTCGGACTCGCTGTGGCCGGACAGCCGCAGCAACGCCAAGAAGGTGTTCGCCGACGTGCCGACCGAGGAGGTCCGGCAGATTGTCGAGACCAACGCACGTGAGCTCTTCCGCCTCTACTGACCAGATCGCGTATGCCAGGGAGCGCGACTGGGAACGTGCCTGGCAACCGGTGATGGACGCGGTCGGCACCGACTTCGGCGACGGTGCCGACCGCGCTGGTCCCGACATCGTCGAGCTCGGTGCGATCCGCAGACTGGCCGAGCCCCTGGAGTTCGGCTGTCCGCTGCACTACGACCGACCGCTCGCGACGCAGCTCGGGTACCGCGATGTTGCCGTGCCGGTCAGCGGCATCCTGTCGTTCACGATCGCGCCGGTCTGGCAACCCGGCGCGCCGGCGGTGTTCACCGACCCGGCGCGAGACGCACAGCCTGAGCGTTCCGGCACCACACCCCGGTTCACCGGTCTCGAACCGCCGACGACGGCCTACTTCGCCGCCGAGGCGGCTGCCGACTACCTGACGCCGGTCGTCGTCGGCGACCAGCTGTGGCGGCGCGGCAACCGGTTGGTCGCCTGCGCCCCGAAGCAGACGCGGGTGGGCCGCGGCGCCTTCACGACGTGGGAATCCGAGGTTCGCAACCAGCGTGACGAGCTCGTGGCCCGGTTACGCAACACGGCGTACCTCTACGTCCCGCACGGGGAGGTTGCCGCGCCGCCGGCAGCAGCACTCGAGCCGGTCGTGGAGGAACCGATCGAACAGCGCCCGGTCGACTGGGGACGACAGCGCTGGTGGGACGACCTGACCGTGGGCGAGCCGCTGGGGGCGATTCGCTTCCCTCTGTCGGTGTACCGGCTCGTGATGGCGGCAGGCTCGAACCGCGACTTCAACTCGATCCACCACAACACCGAGTGGGCCCGCGCGACGGGTGCCGAGGAGATGTACGCCAACGTGGTCTTCCTGCAGGGCATGTGGGAGCGGTGCGTACGTGAGTTCATCGGCGTCCGCGGGACGATCCGGCAACTCTCCGGCTTCCGGATGAGGTCGTTCAACACGGTCGGAGACACGGTGACGGTGCAGGGACGGGTTGTGCGGCTGTGGGAGGAAAGCGGTATCGGCTACGCCGAGCTGCGTGTGTGGTCGAACAACCGCCATGGTGTCTCGGTCGGGCCGGGCTCGGTCGTCGTGACACTGCCGCGCCGCCCTTCCGGGGCCGGCACCCGAGCCGCGCCATGGCGTCCAACCTTCAGTCCAACCTGAGAGGCGTCATGACCACCATCGACCAGCAGAGCTTCTTCATCGGCGGCGACTTCGTCAGACCGCACAGCGACGAGCGTGCCGACGTGATCAATCCGGCGACCGAAGGTGTGACGGGCAGTGTGCCACGCGCCGTCACCGCGGATATGGACGACGCGGTCGCCGCAGCGCGCCGGGCCTTCGACGAGACCGACTGGCCGCACCGGCCGCCGGCCGAGCGGGCCGATCTGCTGCGAGCCGTCGCCAGAGGCCTCCAGGATCGCAACGACGAGATCGCCCGCATCATCACCGACGAGAATGGCGCGCTGTTCGGGCTGAACCTCCACACTGTCGGCCACCGGTTCTGCTCCTACTACGCGGATCTGGCGGCGGACTTCGAGTGGGAGGAGTTGCGTCACGGCATCAGCGGCCCTGCCGTGATCCGGCGCGAACCGGCCGGTGTCACGGCGCTCGTCGTCCCGTGGAACGCGCCACTCGCCCTGCTGATGGTGAAGCTCGCACCGGCGCTCGTCGCCGGGTGCACCGTCATCGCCAAACCGGCGCCCGAGACGCCGCTCGACACGTACCCGCTCGCCGAGGTACTGCGTGACGCGGGCATCCCCGACGGCGTCGTCAACATCGTCCCCGGCGACGCGGAGGTCGGCGAACATCTCGTGAGCCACCCCGGCGTGGACAGCGTCAGCCTCACCGGCAGCGTGCGAGCGGGCAAGCGGATCATGCAGGTCTGCGCTGACCGGCTGGCGCGTGTCCACCTGGAACTCGGGGGGAAGTCGGCCTCGATCCTGCTCGACGACGCCCCGTTGGACGACGCGGTCGCCGGTACCCTCGGCGCGTTTCTGCTCGTCAACGGACAGGCATGCGCGGCGCTCACCCGGACACTGGTGCCGCGTCACCGGTACTCGGAGGTCGTCGACGCTCTGGCGGCGGCGGCGAGCGCAGCTGTCGTCGGGGATCCCTACGACGATGCGTCCGATCTGGGGCCGATGACCAGCAGGCGGCAGTACGACCGAGTGCTGGGATACCTCGAGATCGGCAAGGCCGAGGGCGCGCGCGTCGTCGCGGGTGGCGGTCGCGCAGAAGGGTTCGAGCGCGGGTTCTACGTCGCGCCGACCGTGTTCGCGGACGTCGACAACGGCATGCGGATCGCCCGTGAGGAGATCTTCGGGCCGGTCAACTGCGTGATTCCGTACGACACTGTCGACGAGGCGGTCGCGATCGCCAACGACAGCGAATACGGGCTCTCCGGGGCGGTGTGGGGGGAGGACCTCGACCGTGCGATGGCGGTCGCCCGCAGGATCCGCACCGGCACGTTCACGCTGAACGGCTTCACGCTCGATCCGAACATTCCGTTCGGTGGCTACAAGGCGTCTGGGATCGGGCGACAGAACGGTATGGAAGGTCTCGAGGCGTTCATCGAGCTCAAGTCGGTGCACCTGACACCGCAGCAGGCGACCACCCTCGGGTACCGCTGAACACCTAGCGGTTGCTAAAAGGGACACTCTTCGGCGACCCCTGTGGACCCGTTGCCTCTGGTCGCCTCGCTTGGCGAGATTTGAAGGCCATAATAGAGTGTACGGAATCTGATGACGTTCTCGTGACCGCCGACCACAAGGGGGCGCACCATGATCACTCACGACGTGCTGTTCATCGGGGGCCGATGGGTCAAACCCGATTCGGACACGACGATCGAGGTCGTCTCGCCGTCGACCGAGGAGGTGGTGGGACGAGTCCCCGCGCCCTCCGCCGAGGATGTCGACCGCGCCGTCCGGGCTGCTCGCGAGGCGTTCGACCACGGACCCTGGCCGCGCATGGCGGCCGCGGAACGCGCTGCGGTGCTGCACCGCATCGCCGACGGGCTCGAGGAGCGCGCTGATGAGCTCGCCGAACTCGTGACCACTGAGAACGGCACACCGATATCGATCAGCCGCGCTGCGCAGGTGCTCGGCGCGATCCCGCACCTGCGGGCCTACGCCGACCTCGTCGACCAGTACACGTTCGACGAGACGCGCGACGGCGTCAAGATACGCGCGGCGATCCTCAGGGAGCCTGTGGGCGTCGTGGCCGCCATCGTTCCGTGGAACGGCCCGCTCGTGTTGGCGCTGATGAAGCTCGCGCCCGGGCTGGCCGCAGGATGCACCTTCGTCTGCAAGCCGCCACCGGAGACCCCGTTGGCCTTCAACGTCCTGGCCGAGATCTGCGAGCGGGCCGGCCTTCCCGAAGGGGTACTGAGCATCATCGCCGGTGACCGGGAGGTCGGGCGCACCCTCGTCGCACACCCCGGCGTCGACAAGGTGGCCTTCACGGGCAGCACGGCAGCCGGAAAGTGGATCATGGGGGAGTGTGCGCGGCAGATCAAGCGCGTCAGCCTCGAGCTCGGCGGGAAGTCGGCGGCGATCATCCTCGACGACGTCGACGCGAGCGCGGCAATCGGGCAGATGCTCCCGATGGCGACGATGCTGTCGGGGCAGATGTGCCTGCTGCAGTCGCGCATCCTCGTCCCGCGGGCACGCCAGGCGGAGTTGGTGGACACCTTCTGCAACGCCGTGAGCGCGCTCAAGGTCGGTGACCCGTTCGACGCCGACACCTACTACGGCCCCCTGATCGCCGAACGGCAACGCGAGCGGGTCGAGGGCTACATCGCGGCCGGCCGGCAGGAAGGGGCGACCCTGGTGCTGGGAGGTGGGCGCCCCAAGCACATGCCGACGGGCTGGTACGTCGAGCCGACCGTCTTCACCGACGTCGACAACAGCATGACGATCGCTCGTGAGGAGATCTTCGGGCCGGTCACGTCGATCATCGCCTACGACGATCTGGACGAGGCGATCGCGATCGCCAATGACACGGACTTCGGTCTCGCCGGCGCGGTGTATACCGCTGACCCGTCTCGCGGCTTCGAGGTCGCCCGCCGAGTGCGCGCGGGAACCTACGGCGTCAACTGCTACGGAACGGATGCGAGGGTGCCGTTCGGCGGATACAAGCAATCCGGTCTCGGGCGTGAGGGCGGCCGGGAGGGTCTCGAAAGCTATCTGGAGACGAAGGCTGTCGCGCTCCCCGCCGGTTACTCGCCCTTCGCATCGAGCTGACGGGAGCACCCGCGTGACGACGGACAGACCGGTCATCGAGTTCGACCATCTTTCGGCGGAGTACGCCGCCGATCCGCTCGGGGTCTACCGTGGGGTGCGCTCGCGGTGTCCCGTGGCGTGGACCGAGGCCCACGGCGGTTACTGGGTGGCCTCGGCCTACAGCACGGTGTTCGCGGCGAGCCGCGACGACAAGACCTTCTCGTCGAAGAAGGGGCGACACGGCGACATTGACTACACCGGGGTCGTCATCCCGTCCGAGCCGTCGCTGCCGCTGCTGCCGATCGAGGTGGACCCGCCCGAGCTGCACCCGTTCCGGAAGGTGCTGAACCCCGCATTCGGCCCGAAGGCGGTCGCCCGGCTCGCTCCCGAGATCGAGCGTTTCACCGCATGGTGCGTCGACCAGGTGATCGAGTCCGGCGAGATCGACTTCGTGGAGGACCTTGCGAGCCCGGTACCCGCGGTGGCGACCCTCCTGCTGGTCGGGCTGCCGGTGACGGACTGGCAGCGGTACTCGCGGGCCTTTCACGGCCTGGCCGCCAACGCTCCAGGCAGCGCGGAGTACACGGAGGCGCTCGAGCTGATCCACAGCATCGCCGGGATGGCGCGGTCGGAGATCGCCGACCGCCGGCTGCACCCCAAGGACGACCTGCTGACCACATTGACCCAGGCTGAGATCGGCGGCCGGCGTCTCGAGGATGCGCAGATCGCGTCGATCCTCACCACGACGCTCGGCGGTGGCATCGACACCACCACAGCGCTCATCGCCAACGCCCTGGTCTATCTCGACAAGCACCCCGAGCACCGAACTCGCCTCGCGACCGACGACGCGTTCATGAGTTCCTTCTGCGAGGAGATGCTGAGGTACTACAGCCCGGTGCAGGGCTTCGCTCGTACGGTCACGAAGGACACCGAACTCGGCGGCTGCACGTTGCAGCGTGGCGACCGGGTCTTCCTGAGCTGGGCGGCCGCCAACCACGATCCGCTGGCCTTCGAACAGCCGGAGGAGATCGTCCCCGACCGGTTCCCGAACCGGCACACCAGCTTCGGGATCGGGTCCCACCGGTGCATCGGTTCGACCCTGGCGCGCGCCGAGTTCGCCGTTGTCGTGCGCGAGGTCCTCCGGCGGATGCCGGACTACACGCTCGTCGACGGTGCGGTGCCCTACTCCAACATCGGCACCGTCAACGGGTGGCACCGTCTGCCTGCCAGGTTCACCCGAGGCCGCCCGGTCGGGGCGACGTCATGAGCGCTGGGCTGCTCGTCGCCGACCTCGTGACCGCTGGTGCCTCGCGCGCGTTGACCCAACGGGTGGCGTTCGCCGGTGACGACTGGAGTCTGTCGTACGGTCAGCTCGCTGACGACGCGCGCCGCTGGCACCGGCTGCTGCACGAGGCGGGAGTGCGCCGCGGCGACCGCATCGCGATTCTGGCGAACAACGGGCCGGAGTACCTCAGCGTGCTGTACGGCGCCGCAATGTGTGGTGCCGTGGTCGTGCTCCTCAACACCAGGCTTGATGCCGGCTCGGTCCGGTATCAGCTGGAGGACTCGGGCACACGGCTCGTCGTCGTCGATCCTGACAACCATCGGCTGGCGGCGGCTGCGGGCGCCTTCAGCCTGCCTGCCGTCGCGCTGGATGCCGACCATCGCGACCGGCTCCGCAGCATCGAGCCGGCTCCGGCCGGGACGGCACGCCCCGAGCCCGAAGGCCCGTTCATCCAGCTGTACACGTCGGGCACGACGGGGCGGTCGAAGGGATGTGTGCTCTCGCAGCGGGCCTGGGTGGCGTCGTCGATGAACCTCGTGACCGGCCTCGGCTTGACCGACGCGGATGTGCACATCGGTGCGGGACCGTTCTTTCACGTAGCCGGTCTGGGTACCGCGATGTCCGTGCTGTCCGTGGGCGGGCGGATCGTCTTCGGCGCCAGAGGCTCCCTTGCCGACTCGTGGGACATGATCGCTCGCCACAGCGTCACGATCGGGACCTTCGTGGGTGGTGCCGTCGTCAACGCGGTCCGGCATTCGATGAGTGCCACGCATGCCAAGTCCTTGCGCGTGCTCACCGGCCAGGCCGGCAAGCACACGCCGGCGGAGCACCTGGAGATGGGAGAGCTGGTTCCGCATGCCGGCTTCGTCGGCATCTACGGATCCACGGAGGCGGGCAACTTCGCCACCTGCTCGACGCGGGCCGACGAGATCGCTCGTCCCGGCACCGTCGGACGGCCGCTGATCGGCTTTCGCGCCGCGGTCGTCGACCCTGATGACCGCCCGGTCGAGGCGGGGGAGGCCGGGGAGCTCGTGCTCCGCGGTGCGAGCGTGATGTCGGAGTACTGGGGCATGCCGGAGGCGACGGCAGAGACCCTGCGGGGCGGCTGGTTGCACACCGGCGACATGATGCGGATGGACGAGGACGGCTACCTTTACATGCTCGACCGGCTCAAGGACATGGTGAAGACCGGCGGCGAGAACGTGTACAGCGTCGAGGTGGAGCAGGTGCTGCGGCTGCACCCGGCGGTCCTCGACTGTGCGGTGATCGGCGTACCGGACGAGCGGTGGGGCGAAGGCGTCAAGGCGGTCGTGGTGGCCCCCGGCGGTGTCGACGTCGACTCGCTGGATGCCTGGTGCCTGGAACGGCTCGCGCCGTACAAGCGGCCCCGGTGGTATCAGTTCGAGGACGCTCTGCCGGCCAACGGCGCCAAGGTCGACAAGAAGCAGCTGCGGGCGATGCACGACCCGCAGCGCTCGATCCGGCTGCCCGAACGCGCTCGCTGATCCGGGGTGGTGGTGCCGGACCCGGCGCCACCACCCCACCCCTGTTCAGTCCGCCCGTTCAGTCCATCAGATGGACGACGACCCCGCGGGCGTGCGACAGCTCGCGGAAGCCATGGACGCCGTGGTAGGCGCCGGTGCCGCTGTGGTTGACGCCGCCGAACGGCAGGCGTCTCTCCGCGCTGTGCGTGGCCCAGCCGTTGACGGTCACCCCGCCGGAGGACGTGCGCGCCAGCACTTCGGCCGTGGTCGCCTCGTCGGTGGAGTACACGTAGATCGCGAGGGGCTTCTCCCGGGCCTGAATGTGCTCGACCGCCTCGGCGAGGTCGCGGTAGGTCAGCACCGGCAGGATCGGCCCGAAGATCTCGTCCTGCATCACCTGGGCGTCCAGCGGCACGTCCAGCAGCACGGCCGGCTCGACGGTGAGCGTCGCGGAGTCGCTGCGGCCGGTGCCGACGAGCGTCGCCCCGCGTGCCGTGGCATCGGCGAGGTAGCCGGTGACCCGCAGGAAGTTGCGCTCGTTGACGATGCGCGGCAGCGCCTCGAGGTCGATCGCGCCGTCGCGGTAGTACGTCTGCTCGACCCACTGCATGTACTGCGCGACGAACGCGTCGCGATGATCCTCCTGGACCCATACGTGGTCGGGCGACAGGCAGATCTGGCCGCCGTTGCGCAGCTTGCCGGTGCCGATGACGGGCACGACCGAGGCCAGGTCGGCGGTGCCGTCGACGATGGCCGGGCACTTGCCGCCCAGCTCCAGGGTGACCGAGGCCAGGTTCCGGGCGGCCGCGGCCATCACCCTGCGGCCCACGGCCGGGCTGCCGGTGAAGAAGATGTGGTCTACCGGCAGCTCCAGCAGCGCCTCCGCCAGCTCGACGCCCCCGGTGAACACCGCGACCTCGCTCTCGTCGAACGTCTCGCGGATGATCCGGGCGGTCAGCTCGGCGGTCGCCACTGACAGCTCGTTCGGCATGACGATCGCCGTGTTGCCCGCCGCGATGGCCGGCACGAGCGGCTGGAAGACGAGCCCGAACGGGAAGTTCCATGCCCCGAACAGCAGCACGACGCCGCGCGCCTCGTACTGGATGAGCGCCTTCGTGCCCGCGAAGTGCGGCGACGGTTCGACCTCGACCGGCGACATCCACTGCTCCAGCTCGGCGATCGCCTGGTCGATGTCGGCGAGCACCACCCTCGCCTCGGCGGGGATCGTCCCCTCGACCGGCCGGCGCAGGTCGGCGCGCAGCGTCTCGGCCAGCTCGCCAGTGTGGGCGGCGATGGCGTCGCGGAGTCTGCGCAGCCGGGCCCGGCGATCCTCGGCCGAGCTGGTCTTGAGGTTCCACTTGTTGCGCCGCTGCAGGTCGAAGACGCGGCGGATGTCGTCCATCATTGCCGTCTCCCTGGAAGACGATGGGCCCGCGGATGTTCTTGCCATCCGGCTGCCCGAACGCGCTCGCTGAGCCCGTCCGGGCAGCCTCGATCGTTCAGCGGTCGATGAGCAGGTGCAGGCTGTCCAGCCCGCGGACGTATCCGAAGTGCCGCCCGACCGGCTTGGCGGGGTCGAGCGAGTAGTGCGGCATCCTTCTGTGGATCTCTTCCATTGCCACACGCATCTCCGTGCGGGCAAGGTGGGAGCCCGCACACCGGTGGATGCCGCCCCCGAAACCGAAGTGCGGGTTGGGGTGCCGAGTGAAGTCGATGCGATACGGATCGGGGAACTGCTCCGGGTCACGGCCAGCCGCACCGTACATCACCATCACCATGTCCCCGGCTTTGATCGTCTTCCCGCCGAGCTCGATGTCGGTCGTCGCCTTGCGGCAGTCGTTGACGAGTCCGTCGAAGCGCATCAGCTCCTCGACCGCGTACGGCACGAGGGAGAGGTCGGCCGCGAGCTGGTCTCGCAGGTCGGGGCGCGTGGCGAGGCGGTGGATGGCCAGTGACAACTGCGCTGTCACTGTGTCCAGGCCCGCACTCCAGAGGAGGGTGGTGATGCCGACGAACTCCTCGAGCGACAGGGGACGCTCCCCGTCGAAGCGCGCCTTGGCGAGGCTGCCGACCAGATCGTCGCCGGGGTCGGCACGGCGCCGGCGCTCGTTGAACACTTCGGTGAAGTACGCCTCCAGCTCGGCGTTGACCGAGGCGAAGACCTTCTTCTTCTCTTCGGGATCGAAGGTGTGCAGGATCTTGTTCTTCCAGTCCAGGAAGGTGTCGAGATCGGACTCGGGCAGCCCCATCAACGGAACGAAGATCAGCGACGGGTACGGCACGGCGAAGTCGGCGATGAAGTCGCATCGCCCGGCCTCGATGATGCTGTCGATCAGCTCGCCGACCAGGCCATGCATTCGCGGCTGGAGGGCAGCGACCACTCGCGGTGAGAGCAACGGGTTCAGGATCTTCCGGTACTTGCCATGATCCGGAGGATCGATCTGCGTCGGGATGTCCGGACCGAGCGCGGTCTTCTGATAGTGCGGAACGGTCATCTGGACCGAGGAGAACAGGCCCGGGTTCTGCAGGACGAAACGGCAGTCCTGGTAGCGGGTGACCACCCAGAAGCCGCCCATGACCTCGCTGTGCGCAACGGGGCACCCGTCCCGGAGGCGATCGATCATCGGATATGGGTCGTCCTGCAGCTCGGCATTGTAGAGATGGAAGCCTCGCGCGAACTGCTCGGCATCAAAGGCCTCGGTGTGTGCTTCGGACGCGGTGCTCATCGACTTCTCCCAGCATGCTCGACGGGATTGAGTTGCACTCCTCATGACTCCTTCTGGCGGCAAGCGCCAGGGTCAGGCAGGCCCGCCTTCGCCCTCGCCGCCGAGCGCGTCGAGCGCGTCGAGCGCGTCGAGGATGGGGCCGAGCCGAGCCTCCACCCGGGTCCGCGATCCGGGACTGGTGAACACATAGAACCGGTCCTGCTGCACGGCGGTGACTGCGGCCGCCGCCACCTCCGCCGGCGTCAGTGCTGATGAACCCCAACGCTGTTGTCCGCCTCCGCCTCCGGGAGCGACGGCCCACGGCTTGCCGTCCCCGACCTGTGTGAGCCGGTCGTATTCACGAGACGCGAGGTCGGTGACCACCGCGCCGGGGCAGAGGACCGTGACGCCGACCGGCGCGCCGCGCGCGGTGAGCTGCGCCCGCAGCGCCTCCGACAGCGCGACGACCGCATGCTTGCTCACGGTGTACTCGGGAATGAGTGTCCCCGACGTGACACCCTGCATCGAGGCGGTGTTGAGGACGTGACCCGGCTGGCCCGCCGCGAGTATCGCCGGGAGGAACGCCTGGATTCCGTGCAGGACCCCCCAGAGGTTGACGGCCATCACCCGCTGCCACTCGTCGATCGGCAGCTCCCACAGGGGGTCGCCGGCCGGCCCCATCACACCCGCGTTGTTGCACAGGACATGGACCGTGCCGAACCTGGCGATGGCGGCGTCCCTCAGCTCGACCACCTGCTCCCGGCTTGAGACATCTGTGCCAGCCGTCATCACCTCGGTGCCGAGTTGCGACAGCTCCCGGCCCACCGCCTCGACCAGGGGCCGGTTGATGTCGGCCAGGACGAGCCGAGCGCCCGCGGTCGCGAAGGCGCCGGCGAGGGCTCTGCCGATCCCGTCCGCGGCGCCGGTGATGACGACGACTGTGCCGGCAAGGTCAGTCATAGACGATCACTGAGCGGGTCACCCGGCCCTGCTCCATGTCCTCGAACGCCGCGCCGACGTCCTCGAGACGGATCGTCTTGGACACCAGGGACTCCAGATCGAAGCGGCCCGCTTCCGCCAGCTTGACGATCAGCGGGATCAGTTTCTGGGCGTCACCACCGGCGAAGACGGAGCCCTTCATCGTCTTGCGGCTGAGGGCGAGGTCGGCGGCGCTGAGGGACACGACCTGGGCGGGGTCGGCGGCTCCCACGACGACCACGGTGCCGCCGCGTCGGGTGATCGCCCACGCTGCCGTGATCGTCGCGGCCGAGCCGACCGCCTCGATCGCAACGTCGACACCCCGGCCCTCGGTGAGGCTCGCGATCGCCGCCTCCAGGTCGTCACCCGGCGCGATCGCGACGGACGCGCCGATGTGCCTGGCGGACTCACGCTTGAGTTCGACCGGGTCGATCGCCACGACGCAGGCCGCGCCCGACAGTGCGGCCGCCTGGATCGCCGACTGGCCCACGCCGCCGCATCCGATCACGGCGACGGTCATCCCGGGCTCGACGCGCGCCGTGTTGACGACCGCGCCGACGCCCGTCACGACCCCGCAGCCGACAAGCGCGAGCTGTGCGGCGGGCAGGTCGGTCCGCACCGGAATCACCGATGACTCGTGCACGGTCATCATCTCGGCGAACGTTCCCAACCCGGCAAAACCCCGCAGCGCGCCACCGGCTTCGTCGACGAACCGTGGGATGGCCGAAAGCGTGGCCATCTGGTCGCAGTTCTGCGGCTCGGTGCGAACGCAGTAGAAACACGACCCGCAGGCGGCCGCGGCAGAGGTGACGACATGGTCGCCGGGGCGTACCCGCCGCACGGCGGACCCGACCCGCTCCACCACGCCGGCCCCCTCATGCCCGAGCACCGTCGGGACGGGGACACGTATGTGACCGTGCAGGACGTGCAGGTCGGTGTGGCAGACCCCGCTCGCGGTCGTTCGCACCACGACCTCGTGCGGGCCCGGATCAGCCGCTCGGATGTCTCGCACGACAAGGGGCCGCGTCGGGGCCTCCAGGACTGCTGCTCGCATCGACTGCTCCCTTCAGTCGTCCCACCCTAACCGGCCGGACGAGTTAAGGACACTGAATCTCGTGAGGATGGCATCTCAATTGCTCTCGATCAACCGGCTCGCCCGGGTTGCCCGTGTCCGCGGTGTCGCGGTCGTGCTCTATGCCTCTGGCCGTTGGCGCGACGGAGCCGAGCCCTTGATGCCGTCCGTGCGTCCTCATTGACTCGGCGCTAGAGAGCAAATACAGTGCACTCACTCTAAAAGAGTGTGCTGAATCACAGTGTCCGAGGTGGCGATGGTTTCCGGGAGCGTGGGCAACCACGCTCGCCGGGCTGAGGAGGAATAATGGTGTTCGGAAGTCGACTACGCTGGATGGCGGGCCTTGCCTGCGTGCTCCTCGCGGCTGCGGCGTGCTCGAACGGTGGTGATGCCACGTCGGACTCGTCCGCATCCGCGCCGCCGGAACCGCAGCTGAGCGGTGACCCGGTAGTCATCGGGTCGATGTTCCCGGTCAACGCGACGATCGCGACGTTCCCGGAGCTGCCGCTCATGGCCCAGATCGCCGTCAAGGTCGTCAACGGCAAGGGCGGTATCAAGGGGCGACCGCTCAAGTGGGTGCACTGCGACGACAAGGGCGACCCCAACGTAGCGGCGACATGCGCCAATCAGTTGATCAACCAGGACAAGGTCGTGGCGCTGGTCGAGTCCGTCGGCTTGCAGGGCAACGTGATGTGGCCGGTGATCAAGCAGGCCAACATCATCAACTGGTTCAACGTACCGATCGGGCCTGACGACGGCACGAACCCGCTGTCCTACCCGGCCGGCCTCGGGATCTACGCCCACACGAACGTCGGCCTGCTGGTCAAGCAGGGCGAGTTCAAGAAGGTCCGCTGCGTGGTTTCGTCGACGCCGTTGGCTGACCGGATCTGCGGCTTCGCCCAGTCGTCGCTTGCGGCCAAAGGCATCACCGACTTCAGTGCGATCAAGTTCCCGGCCGGCACCACCGCATTCCAGCCGTACGCCACCAAGGTGGTGGCTGACGGCGCGGATGCCGTCGTCGTGGTGGCGAACGACGCCGTGAACGCTCCGATCCTCCAGGCGCTCGCCGACGCCGGGGCCGACGTCACCGTGCTGGAGCCCAGCACGTCGATCGGCAGCCGGTCGCAAGCGGTGGCGAAGAGCAACAAGCTCAAGCTGCGAGTGGGGGGCAGTTGGGGCGCTGACGCCGGCAAGTTCCCGGCACGCAAGGACATGCTCGACAACATCAAGAAGTACGGCCCGTCCGTCGGCGCTCCTTCCGGGATGGACACCACCAGTGACAACGCCTTCAACATGTACCAAGGCATCTTGTCCTTGGCGGCCGTGATGAACGGGGCGCAGTCGCTGAGCACGGCCGATCTGCAGGCCTACATCGCCGCGAATCCGGTCGTGACCGGTGTCGCGCCGCCGCTCGACTGGAGCAAGCCCGGCCCGATCGACAACGCTCCGCGCATCGTGCAGTTCTACGCCACGCCCGAGATCCTCGACAAGGACGGGGGTCTGGTGTCGGAGTCGAACACCTGGAGCTCCAGCTTCCCCGGAGTCTCGAGCGTGACCTGCTGCTCCAAATGACGACGCCCTACCGCTGCGGCGGCGCTGAGCGCGCGCGATTCGAAAGGTCGGCGCCGTCGGCGCGACCCGCGGGCACCAGCGCCGCCTGCGGCGGGCAAACCCAAGGGAGCGTGCACAGTTGACCCAGTTGTGGACCTTCATCATCGTCGGACTCACCGCCGGTGGGGCCTACGCGCTGACCGCCATCGGCGTGGTGACGATCTACCGTGGCTCCGGCGTGCTGAACTTCGCCCACGGCGCGATCGGTATGGCCGGGACGTACGTCTTCTGGACGTTCTACAGCGATGGCGCCGCGACACATGGCCTGCCCTCCCTGGCGGAGTGGCCGGTCGGCGCCGCGATGGCGATCGGCGTCGGTGCCGGCGCGGTCCTCGGCCTGCTCACCTACCTACTGGTCATGTACCCGTTGCGCAACGCCTCTGAGTTGGCCCGGGTCATCGCGACGCTCGGCGTGCTGCTGATCGTCCAGAACGTCGCGCTGCTGATCTACTCGTCCGAGGCCATGGTGGTTCCACGGTTCCTGGGACGCGAAACCGTTCGGCTGTTCGGTGCCCCGCTCCGGTACGACTCGGCGATCGTGCTGGCCGTCGTGGTCGTGCTGGCGATCGGGCTGACGCTGCTGTTCCGATTGACCCGCCTCGGACTCTCCGCGACCGCGCTGCAGGTCCAGCCGGTTGCGGCCGCCACGCTCGGCATCTCACCACACCCCGCCGGGATCATCACCTGGACACTCGGTGGGTCGCTCGCCGCCGCTGCCGGCATCCTCGTGGTCCCGGCGATCGGGCTCTCCCCGACCAAGTTGACGTTGCTCATCAACTACGCACTAGCGGCCAGCCTCGTGGCCAAGTTCCGCAACTACTTCGTCACCGTTGTGGTCGCACTCGCCATGGGGATCGCCGAATCGGTGATGATCCTCTACAACGTGCCCGACTGGATTCGCCTCACAACCCCCTTCGCCGTGATCCTCGTTGCCCTCGTGGCAGGCGGGACGGCCGTGCCGGGTCGAGGGTTCGCGGAAAGTCGACTACCCCGGGCGGGCACAGGGCGGCTCCGACCCGTCACGACCGCGATCTGGCTGGGCGTGGCGACCTTCGTCGCGCTGGGATTCACCGACGGCTGGTCGATCTCGGTGGCCAACGCCGCGATCGCCGCCCTGGTCAGCCTGGCCATCGTCATCGTCACCGGGTACGCCGGTCAGATCAGTCTCGCGACGTATGCCTTCATGGGCATCGGTGCGTTGCTGGGAGCACACACGGCAGGCACATGGGGGCTGGGATACCCGATGACCATGCTGCTGGGCACCATCGGCGGCGGCGTCGCCGGGTTGTTGATCGGGTTGCCCGCCATCCGCGTCCGCGGCATCGACCTGACCGTTACGACGCTGGTGTTCAGCATCGTCATCGCCAACACCGTGTTCGTGTCGGCCACGTTCATCGGCAGCGCATACGACGGGGTCGTGGTTCCCGCGCCGACGCTGTTCGGACTCGACATCGACCCGGGGGTGCACCCAGGGCGATTCACGATCCTGTGCCTCGGCGTCCTCCTCCTGGTGGGCATCGGTATCTTGAACCTGCGCAGGTCGGCGGCGGGTCGCCGGCTGCTCGCCGTGCGCGCCAACGAGCGTGGCGCCGCGGCGCTCGGCATCTCGGTGGGCGGCGCGAAGGTCGCGGCCTTCGCACTGGGCGGAGCCGTCGCCGGGCTGGCCGGTTCGCTCGCCGTGTTCCGCAGCCGGACGATAACGTTCGCCGACTTCGACGTCTTCCGCTCCATCTTCGCGCTCGCGTTCACCATCGTCAGTGGCGTCGGGTACGTGGCGGGCGCCCTCTACGCCGGCGTGATCAGCGCGGGTGGACCGATTTCCTACCTCTTCCACGGTCTGTCCACCAAGATCGACCTGATTCTCGCCATCGCCTCGGGGCTGCTCGTCGTGCAGATCATGTTGCAGCACGCCGACGGCATCATCCCGCTGGTGAGCCATCAGACGGCCTGGATCAGGGATCGGCTGCGCCGACGCCGGCCCAGGACCGAACCGGCCGGACACGGACCGGACGACCTGACCGAACCGGAGCACGTCGCGCCGTCACCGGCACCTCCCGGAGACGCCCTCCTGCGGGTCGACGGGCTCAGCCTGCGGTACGGGCCGGTTTGCGCCGTCGACAAGGTGTCGCTCGACGTTCGGCCGGGCGAGGTCATCGGTGTGATCGGGCCGAACGGAGCAGGCAAGACGAGCCTCATCGACTCCATCACGGGTTTCGCCCACAAGACCGAGGGCACGATCCACCTGGACGGTGTCGACATCTCCGAATGGAACATCCGCCGGCGCGCTCGCGCCGGCCTCGGCCGGACGTTCCAGAATCTCGAGCTCTTCTCCGACCTGACAGTGAGGGAGAACCTCCTCGCCGCGCATGACCCACGCGGCGTCGCCGCCTATCTCGTGGGATGGGTACGCCCCGGCTCCGATCGCCTCTCCGGCGCCGCCGCGCAGGCTGTCAGCCTGCTCGGTCTGCAGGACTGCTTGGACACCGAGATCCGTACCCTCCCCCAGGGCACCCGGCAACTTGTCGCAGTCGCGCGGGCCCTGTCGGCCCGGCCACGGGTCCTCTGCCTCGACGAGCCTGCGGCGGGACTGGATCAGGCCGAGCGTGATGCGATGAGCCGCGCGATCCGGCTCGTCGTCGAGCGGCTGCACATCGGGGTGTTGCTCATCGAGCACAACATCGACGTCGTCTCGGGGCTGTGCGATCGTGTCGTCGTCCTCGACTTCGGTGCGGTGGTCGCGCATGGCCTGCCGTCCGAGGTGCTGGCATCGGACGTCGTCCGGCAGGCGTATCTGGGGACTGGGGGAGCGCCGCACCGACTGGACCCGGTGGCGGCCGGTGACGAGGTGAACCGATGACGACCAAACTGACTGACACGCGTACTACTGGCCTCGACGTTCAGGGCCTGTCGGCCGGGTACGGCGCCGGCCCCGTCGTGACCGAACTGAGCCTCCATGTCGACCCCGGCGAGGTCGTGGCAATGCTCGGGCGAAACGGAGCCGGCAAGACGACGACCCTGATGGCCCTCGGCGGCTTCCTGAAGCGCTCCGCGGGCGTCATCACGATCGATGGCGTCGCCGTCGGCGGCCCTCCCCATCGCCGCATGCGGGGACAGATCGGGCTGGTACTCGAAGGCCGTAGCGTCTTCGCGCCGTTGACGACCGCGCAGAACCTCAAGGTAGGCCGGGTCGGGCTCGCCGATGCCCTGCGCGTGTTCCCCGATCTCGAAGGGCGCCTGCACGTCCGGGCCGGAAACCTGTCCGGAGGCGAACAGCAGATGCTCAGCCTCGCCCGAGCGATGTGCCGACGCCCTCGCGTGCTGCTGCTCGACGAGCTTTCGTTCGGACTCGCTCCCGTGATCTGCGACCGTCTCTTCTCCGGCATCAGGCAGTTCGCCACAGAACACGGCATCGCGGTGATCGTCGTCGAGCAGCATCTGCACTACGCCGCCATGGTCGCCGACCGGGCGATGGTGATGAACCAGGGGCGGATAGCCCTCGAGCTACCGTCGTCCGAGCTGCTCAGCCGGGCCGGCGAGATCGAGCGGCTGTACCTTGGCGGGCCGGACGTCGGCGGCGAGCAACAGACAACCCCGCCGGTCGGCTCCTGAACAAACCTCAGGGGTGGTTCTGCCCGGCATCGACAACAGCCGTCTCCTATCGGGGTCGCACTTGGCGAAGCCGGGCAGATCCTCAGTCGTGCTCGAGCGTGATCGCCTGTTCGGGACAGCTGCCGGCGCCGCGGCGAGCGGCAGCGTCCAGTTCCGGGGTGATCGTCTCGTGCTTGAGGATGCTGAATCCGTCGTCGTCGTGATCAAAGACCTCCGGTGCAAGACTGAAACAGCGACCGTGCCCGGAGCACAGTTCCCGGTCGATGCGGATGCGCATGGCGTCCTTTCCGATGGGAGGCCGGCGCTGGAGTAGCGCCGTAAACGAATTGAGTATACCTAACAAGCGCCGTGTCGCTGACTTCGTCCGGCTCGTTCGGTCGGGTTGCTCGGCATGGATGGTGTCTGAGGGAGTCTGACCATGAACCAGCGCGCCGACTACGTCATCGTCGGAGCGGGCTCGGCCGGATGTGTCCTGGCCAACCGCTTGACCGAAGACGGCCGTAGCCGTGTCCTCCTGCTCGAGGCCGGCGGTGAGGACCGCAGCCCGTACATCCGGATACCGGCCGGGTACCCGAGGATGGACCCCGCGAAGTACAACTGGCGCTACACCGCCGAGCCGGATCCGAGCCGCAATGGCATCGTCGAGCACTGGGGTGGCGGAAAGGTCGTCGGCGGGTCCAGCTCGATCAACGGTCAGGTGTGGACGCGAGGCAACCGGGCCGACTACGACGAGTGGGCCTCGCTCGGCTGCGAGGGCTGGGACTACGCCGGGGTGCTGCCGTACTTCATGCGGGCGGAGAACTTCCGGGGCGGCCACGGCCGGCTGCGGGGTCGGCGGGGACCGCTGCACGTGTCGTATCCCCGATTCGACCACCCCCTCACCGACGCCTTCATCGCGGCCGCTCAGCAGGCAGGTCTGCCGTTCAACGAGGACTACAACGGCGACGTCCAGGACGGCGTCGGTTACGGGCAGCTGAGTCAGTGGCGGGGGTGGCGCAACAGCACCGCCCGGGCGTACCTGGCGCCGGCCCGCAGACGAGGGAACCTCAAGGTGGAGACGCGTGCCTTCGTGACCCGGATCCTGGTGGAGGACGGGCGGGCGACAGGCGTCGAGTATCAGAAGGACGGGCAGACCAGGCAGGTCCGGGCGCAGCGGGAGGTGATCCTCGCCGCGGGGGCGCTCGCATCACCCAAACTGCTCATGCTGTCGGGAATCGGGTCCGCGGACATCCTCGGCGAGCACGGCATCACGGTCCGGGTCGAGAGCCCTGGGGTTGGCGCCAACCTGCAGGAGCATATCTACGCCACGATGGCGTACTCGGTGAACGTCTCGACCCTGAACATGGAACTCACGCCGAAGGGGTTCCTGCGTCACGGTCTCGACTTCCTCGTGCGCGGACGCGGTGCGGCCACCGTCGCTGCCGCCCACTCGATCGCCTTCGGCCGGCTGCCGGAGGACCGTGGTCGACCCGACTACGAGATCATCTTCGCGCCGCTGGGCCTGAGCGGAGCTACCCCGGGAACCGACGCCGGCGAGGGCGTCGAGTACCGCCACGACGTCCACGAGCTCAGACCGATGAAGACCTCGACGTGCATGGCGCTTCCGTCGGTCAGCCACCCCAAAGCTCGAGGTCGGGTCACCCTGCACTCCGCCCGGCCGGAGGACAAGCCGAAGGTCGAGCACCGCCTCATCTCCGAGGCGGACGACATCGCCGCACTGACAGCCATCTGCCGGCAGACGAGGCGCATCTTCCAGCGCGACGCGCTTCGCCCGTACGTCGTCGGCGAGCTCCTGCCGGGCGACAAGATCCAGTCGGACTCGGACTGGGAGAACTACTTCCGTAGCTACTCGTGGCGCGGGGAGCATCCCGTCGGCACGTGCAAGATGGGGGTCGACGAGATGTCGGTCGTCGACCCGAAGCTGCGCGTGCGCGGCGTCGATGGCCTGCGCGTGGTGGATGCGTCCGTCATGCCGACGCTCATCACAGGCCACACCAACGCGCCCACGGTCATGATCGGGGAGCGGGCTTCCGATCTCATTCGTGCAGCCGCCAACGACGCCTGACCGGGTCCGGGCCGCGCTGCCGGCAATGCCGGTCAGCGCGGCAGGCCGAGGGCGCGAGCGACCAGATTCCGCTGGATGTCGATGGTGCCGCCACCGACGACCTGCATGATCGAAAATCGAAGGTTGTACTCGAACGCACCGCGGCCCGGCACGCCCGGTACGTGCTCGCCGAGTGCCGCAGCCGGGCCGAAGATGCGCAATGCGGCTTCGCAGAAGTCCTCCAGCAGCTGGGTCGCGAGGATCTTGGCCATCGGGGCTTCGAGGCGCGCGCCGCCGCCGGTTTCCGCGGTGGCCCGCACGCTCGCGTTGAGCAGCACCCGGGACGCCTGCAGCCGGGCGGCGAGCTCGCTGATCGCGCGTCGCTTGGCCGAGCCGGTGGCGCCGACCGTACCCTCGGGATCCTTCCTGACCTCGGCGAGCATGTCGTCCATCAGCCGCAGCAGATGAGAGGCGGTGTTGGCCATCGCTACACGTTCGTGGGCCAACGCTTCGGCAATGACCTTCCAGCCACCGTTGACCTCGCCGATCCGGTCCGCATCGGGGACCCTGAAGTTGTCGAAGAAGGTGGAGCAGGCGATCTCGCCGGAAAGCGCGGTGTGTTGCCGGATCTCGAACCCGGGCCGGTCGACGCGGGTGAGGAACACGGTGATGCCGGAGTGCGGGGGTGTCGCTTGCGGATCGGTGCGGGTGGCCAGCCACACCCACTCCGCCCGGTGCGCTCCGGTACCCCACATCTTGCGGCCGTTCACGATCCAGCCGTCGCCGTCGCGCACCGCCGTGGTGCGCAGGTTGGCCAGGTCGGAGCCGACTTCCGGCTCGGAGTAGCCCAGATAGAACGGAAAATTCCCGGACGCGATGAGGGGGAGGTACCGGGCCTGCTGCTCTGGAGAGCCGTGCCGGATGATCGCCCTTCCCAGCATGTCGGCGGCCCCCTTGCCCATCACGTGGATGCGCTGGTAGGCCAGTTCCTCGTTCAGGACCATCTGCTCCTCGACCGTCGCTTCCCGGCCCCCGGCGCTCGCCGGCCACGACAGGGT
The DNA here is from genome assembly GCF_022095675.1 of Dactylosporangium sp. AC04546. GTDB lineage: Bacteria > Actinomycetota > Actinomycetes > Mycobacteriales > Micromonosporaceae > Dactylosporangium. Next base: position 200,440 of record NZ_JAHYSG010000006.1, read on the forward strand.
CAGGTAGCCCCGTTCGACGGCGGCTTTCCGCAGCTTCTGGTCGGTCCGGTCGTCGAAGTGCACCACGGCGGTCGTTGGGCGGAACGGCTCGCTGAACCGGCGCACCTCGCTGCGGAACTGCTCCGCACGCTCACCGAGCTCCAGCGGTGGCAGACCGTCGGCGGAACTGATCAACATGTCGGCCACCTCGCCGGTCCGTAGGCTGATCCCGTCGAGTGCGCTGACGTCGGCGTTGACCCGGCGGAACAGCCACGGTGCGTCATGCTCCTCGAAGTACCCCGCGGCCGCGAGCGTGTGGTGCGCGCCGAACTGGGCGCTGACCGCCGCCGGCGCCGCGAACTGCACCGCGATCTCGGCGGCGAGCGGCCAGGCGGTGCGGTCGGCGAGGTTGCTCTCGACGGCTTCGCGAATCAACGCCTTCGCTGCGGTCATGTCGGTCGCCCCGTCGACGGCGCGGTGCGACACGGCCTGGAACGAGCCGATCGGCCTACCGAACGCGACACGTTCCTTGGCGTGCGCGATCGAGAGCTCCACCGCGCGCTCGGCGGCCCCGACCGCGCGTGCTGCCAGGCCGAGGCGTAGCAGTGCCCTGGCCTGCTCAGTGGCGTCGCGGCCGGGCGTGGCCCGCCGTGTGACGGCACCGGACAGGGTTGCGTCGGCCCAGTCCGGACGGGCCAGACCGGGCGTGTCGCTGACGGCCGTGATCTCGCGCAGGACGACCTCACCGTCCAGCACGAGCAGCATGTGTGTAGCGCAGCGGCCGGCCTCGGTGAAACGTACCGACTGCGAGTCGGCTGCACGGCTGGCGACAACGGGTCGGACGTCGCCCGTCTCGATGGCGCGCACGAGTTCCCCGTCATCGGGCAGCAGCGTCGCGGTGACGTAGACATCCATCAAGGGCAGTGGGCACGCCGTCCGGCCCAGGCGCGCCGTCGCCGTCACCACCGCGTCGAGCGCGCGGTCGGCAGCCAGCGCCGTCCATCCGAGCCGAGCCCCGGCTTGCCACAGGGCACGGAGACGGCTGCCGTCCCGGTCCTCGCCGGCGATGCGCGCCTGCGGCCACAGCGAGGACAGGACGCCGTCGACAGTGTCGGCGAAGTTCTGCAGCTCACCTGTCGACAGCCCCTGCATGCCAACGTCCTCTCAGCCCGCCGAGCAACGACCAATAAGGTATACCTTTTAGTCGGCCGGAGCGGTAGCCTCGATTTCAGTCCTCGAGCGGGTGAGAACAGACGCTCGAGCTGTGGCGGGTTCGGCGGCGGCCGCCTGTTTCTCACACCGCTCGCCAATGTTGACAACAGATTTCGAATTGCTCACGAGGAGGATCTGCGGCTGGTCGCCAACGCCGTTCCGGGCAGCCTTCGACCGCAGGTCGCAATCGCGAAGACGGTGCACACGGCCTGTTCGGCGGGCTGCGGAGCGAAGAAGCCGGGCCTGTCGTGCCGGGGCGGTGCGCCGGATCGGCGAGCCCATTGGACATTTGCCGAGGGGTATGAAGGTGCGTCGTTGTCGAGAAGGATACTCTTCCGCCTGCGTTCGGCCGTCGTCCTGGTACGCTGGTCGTCGCATCGAGGTTGAGGAATATCCTTCCGGTGGACGTGGAGTGACGTGATGGTTGGCAGGCCGGCGGTGTTGCGGGGGTTTGATGCGTCGGCGGTGGTTGTGTCGGGTGGGGGGCAGCACCGGAAGCTGGCGGAGTTGACC
>NZ_JAHYSG010000007.1 GCF_022095675.1 Dactylosporangium sp. AC04546
GGGCTCCTCCCGGGGCCGGGGAGAGTGGCGGGTTGCTGAGGCGCGCGGAGCTCGCCGGGAGCGGCGGGCCGCGGCAGGCGGAGCTCGCCGGGGGCGCCCTCCGGGACGGCCGGGTGGTGGGGCGCGATCGGGGCAAGCCGCTCGTACGACCCACCCAGCGGCGGCCGGGGATCCGGCTCGCCCCGGTTCGGCCACAGCGACAACGCCCGCTCCGCGAGCGCGCAGATCGTCAGCGACGGGTTCACGCCCAGGTTGGCCGTGATCGCCGAGCCGTCGACGACGTGCAGGCCGGGGTGGCCGAAGACGCGGTGGTACGGGTCGACGACGCCCGACTCGGCGGCGGCGCCGATCGTCGCGCCGCCGATGAAGTGGCCGGTCACCGGGCGGTTGACCAGCTCGGTCACCGCGCCCAGGGGTACGCCGTCGATCTTCGCGGCCACTCGGCGGGCCACCTCGTGGGCGACGGGCACGAAGACCGGGTTGGGCTCGCCCTCGCCCGGGCCGCTGGTGAGCCGCTGCCCGCCGAACGGGCCCCGCCGCGCGCGGACCGTGATCGAGTTGTCCTTCGGCTGCATCGCGAGCAGGACGATCGTCTGCTGCGACCAGCGTCGCACCCAGAACAGCCGGGGCCAGTCCCGCCAGCTTGCCAGCGTCCGGCCCAGGCCGGCCAGCCAGCGCGGGACCCGGCCGGTGTCGTCGACGAGCACCGCGGCCATCAGGCCGAGCAGGTTGCTGCCCGGGCCGTACCGCACCGGCTCGATGTGCGTGTCGGCGTCCGGGTGGATCGACGACGTGATCGCCACGCCGTGGCTGAAGTCGGCGTCCGGGCGGCGCGAGCGCGGGCCCAGGATCGACTCCGAGTTCGTGCGGCTGAGCCGGCCGAGGCGGTCCGAGAGGTTGGGCAGGCGGCCGCGGCGGCGCATGTGGTGCAGCAGCCGCTGGGTACCGACGGCGCCGGCGGCGAGCACGACCTGGTCGGCGGTGAACGTCCGCTTGCTGGTGCGCACCGCCCAGCGGCCGTCGGCGAGCGGGGCCAGGTCGGTGACCGTGGTGCGCTCGTGGACCGTCGCGCCGGCCCGTTCGGCGAGGTACAGGTAGTTCTTCACCGTCGTGTTCTTCGCCCCGACGCGGCAGCCGGTCATGCACGACCCGCAGAACGTGCAGCCGGTGCGCTGCGGGCCGGCGCCGCCGAAGTACGGGTCCGGGTCCACCGAGCCCGGCCGGTCGGTGATGTAGACGCCCACCGGGGTCGGGCGGTAGGTGTGCCCGACGCCCATGTCGTCGGCGACCGCACGCAGTACCTCGTCGGCGCGGGTGGTCACCGGGTTGACGGTCACGCCGAGCATCCGGCTCGCCTGGTCGTAGTGCGGGTCGAGCTCGGCCTTCCAGTCGGTGATGCCCGCCCACCGCGAGTCCTCGAAGAAGACGTCCGGGGGCCGGTACAGCGTGTTCGCGTACCCGAGGGAGCCCCCGCCGACGCCGGCGCCCGACAGGACCAGGGCGTGGGGGAGCAGCGTCATCCGCAGGATGCCGTGGCAGCCGAGCGCGGGCGCGTAGAGGTAGTCGCGCAGCCGCCAGGAGGTCTTGGCGAACTCGTCGTCGGCGAAGCGCCGCCCGGCCTCCAGCACGCCGACGCGGTAGCCCTTCTCGGTGAGGCGCAGCGCCGTGACGCTGCCCCCGAAGCCCGACCCGATGACGACGACGTCGTAGTCGCTGGTCACCCCGTCACGGTGCCGGGTTGTTGTCGGGCTGTCAACAAGTACGATGCGGGCATGCGCCTGGTCCTGCTGCACGGCATCGGCAGTCGCTGGCAGCTGTGGCGCCCTGTGCTGCCCGCTCTCGAGGCGCGCTTCGACGTGATCGCCCTGGACTTCCCCGGCTTCGGGGCGGCGGCCCCCGGCGGCGGGAGCGACGTGCGGGCCCTCGCGGACTGGGTGCAGGACCGCGTCGGCGGGCCGTGCCATGTCGCCGGCAGCTCGATGGGCGGCGGCGTCGCCCTGGAACTCGGCCGCCGCGGCTTCGCCCGCTCGGTCACCGCGTTCAGCCCGATCGGCTTCTGGGGCCCGCTGTCCCGGCGCTGGTGCCAGGTGTCGGTGACGGGCGCGCGGGTCCTGGCCCAGGTGTTTCGCCCGGCTTTGCCGGTGCTGTCAGGGACGAAGGCCGGCCGCGTCGCGCTGTATGGCCTCTTCTTCGGCCATCCGACCCGCGTCGACCCGGCCGAGGGCGTGGCCGACGCGGCCGCCCTCGCGAAGGCCCCCGGGTTCGCCGCGGCGCGGGCCGCCTTCGCGCACCACCGCTTCGAAGGAACACTGCCGGACATCCCGGTGACGATCGCCTGGGGCACCCGCGACGCGATCCTCCCGGCGTACCAGTCCCGCCGCGCCCGCCGCCTCCTCCCCTCCGCCCGCCACGAGAAGCTGCCCGGCTGCGGCCACCTGCCGTTCGCCGACGACCCGGCGCGCTGCGCGGACCTGATCACGGAGACGGCGACCCCGCGCGCTGCAGGGACCTGATCACGGAGACGGCGTCCGCCTGAGCGGCAGAGTGCCGCATGTGTCGCCGCTGATCACGGAGACGGCGTCCGCCTGAGCGGCGGAGCGCCGCATGTGTCGCCGCCGTAACGAGGTCGCGGCGAAACCCAACAACGCCTGACCGGACGGTTGACAACGTGGCGTCCTGACGCCTTAATGACGTTACCACCGAAGAAACGCCGTTCCACTCTGCGAAACAGCCCGGCTGATCGGTGGCCAGCCCGCTGCGGTTCCACCACCAGAGAGGAAGCGATGGGAACCCACTCCAGATTGGCCGCGGCCGGAGCCCTAGGGCTCGCCGCTGCCATCGCCTTCGGCGGCGCGACCGCCCAGGCGTACGGGCCGACGGCGAACTCGCTCGGATGTCGCATCTACTTCAGCGACGCCGGGACGGGCACCTCGCCGACGACGTGGAACGACACGTTCGCCCTCACCCAGACGCCGGCCACGCCGGCGCCCGGGCAGACCGTCACGGTCACCTTCACCGCCGTGGCGGGGCCCAACAACGGCCCCGTCCCGCTGAACGCGGGTGACGTGCCGGTCGCGGTCAAGCTTGCGCTGGGCGGCTCCCAGTCCGGGACCGTCACGCTCAACATGGCCACCTACCCGGCGGCCGCGGCGCCCGCAAGCGCCCCGCTCGGCCCGATCACCGCCACCGGCACGTACGTCGCCGGTGGGGCGGGCGCCGCCACGCTCACCGTCACGCAGGTCCAGTTCAACAACTCGACCGCCAAGACGTACTGCTCGAACGCCGGCGACCGCGACCACAAGGCGGCGCCGGAACCGACCACGATCGTCGAGAACTTCAGCGTGTTCGGTGGCGGGTCCACCATCACCTCCATCACCGGCCAGACCGTCACGAACGCGGCCCGGGCCGGCAACACCATCAACTTCTCGGTGTCGGGGATGGCCAACAGCGCCACCCTCACCGCGACGTTGAAGGACGCCGGCGGCAACGGCACGGGCGAAGGCAGCGGCACCGGCACCACCGACGCCACCGGCGCCGGCACCGGCACGCTGGCCGTCCCGTCCGGCGCCACGACCGGCGCCCGGACGCTGTCGGTCTCCGACGGCACCAACACCGTCACCCGGCCGATCACCATCCTCGGCGCCCCGGCCATCTCCATCACGCCCAGTGGTGGCGGGGCGGGCACCGCGGTGGCGGTCACCGGCACCAACTGGAACCCGGGCAGCACGGTCACCGTCCGGGGCTACCAGGCGGGTGCGCCGCCGCCCCCGGCGACGGCTGACGCGGCGGTCACCGCGACCGCGACCGCGACCGGGGCGATCACCGCCTCGTTCACGGTCAACGACCCGACCACGGCGTACATCGGCGCTTCCTCGGGCGCGGGCCCGAGCACGCTGTTCGCCGTCGCCACCTGGACGGCCTCGGCCGACTCCTGCGTGGCGAAGGCCGGCGCGGCGACCACCGGCTCCTGCAACCTCACCTACAACCTGTCCCAGACGGTGACGGCGGGCAACCTCGCGATGTCGCGCACCGCCGGCTCGGGCAACGTGACGCTGAGCGGGGTCACGCTCAACGGCACCGTCCAGAACGGCACCGGCGCGCTCGCGCCGATCACCGTGACGGACTTCCGCGGCAGCACCTTCGGCTGGAGCCTGGTCGGTAGCGTCTCCGACTTCACCGGTACCCCGGGCGGCACCATCCCGAAGGCGAACCTCACCTGGACGCCGACGTGCACGGTCACCGCGGGCTTCACCAACGCGGTCACCGCCACGGCCGGCTCCGCCGGTGCGGTCGACGGCTCGACCCTGTGCTCGGCGCCGGCCAACGCCGCCGGCACGGGCGGCAGCTTCGACGCCGCCGCCGCGCTCAACCTGCAGGTCCCGGCCTTCCAGCTGGCCGGCAGCTACTCGGCCACGCTCACGATCACGCTGAGCTGACCAAGCCGGGGTGGGGGTCCTGCCGGGCCCCCACCCCAACCACGCGGGAGGAGCACGGATGCGCGCGAAACTGGCCGCGGCGGCAGCGGCACTGGCCATAGCCCTGACGCCGGGCGTCGCTCACGCCGCCGACAACGGCGAGTGGTCGGTCAGCCCGACACCGCCGGCCAGCCCCGGCCCCGCACCCCGGCAGTACTTCTTCCTGGAGTCCGCCCCCGGCACCTCCGTGCAGGACTCGGTGCGCGTCGCCAACCTCGCCGACCAGCCGCGGGTGTTCCGCATGTACGGCGCCGACGCCTACAACACCCCGCGCGACGGCGGCTTCGGCCTGCGCACCCAGGACCAGCAACAGACCGACATCGGCGCCTGGACCCAGGTCGGCGCCGTCACCGTCAACGTCCCGGCCAGGACCCAGGTAGACATCCCGTTCGTCATCACCGTGCCGGCCAACGCGAGCCCCGGCGACCACGTCGGCGGCATCGTCGCGATGGAGGAGCAGCCCGGCGCGACGACGAAGCAGGGCGGCGTCGACGTCACCGTGCGGCGCGCCGTCGCGGCCCGCGTGTACCTGCGGGTCAGCGGCCCCGCCGTGCCCGGCCTCTCGGTCACCGGCGTGCGGCTCAGCCACGCCACGCCCTGGCTGCCGTCCACCGTGGACGGTGGCTGGGCCTGCGTGGTGACCAACACCGGCAACCTGCACCTGCCGCCGAAGATCACCGTGACGGTGACCGGGCTCTTCGGCCACGCGGTCCGCCAGCGCACCGCGGTCCCGCAGGTCGACCTGCTGCCGGGCGCGCGGACCGAGCTCAGCGGCACCGTGGACGGCGTCTGGCCGTTCGACATCGTCACCACCCGGGTCACCGCGGTGGCCGACGGCGGCGTCACGTCGAGCGCCACCGACCGGACCTTCGTGGTGAGCTGGCCCGTCGCCGGCCTGTTGATCGCCGGCGTCATCGTGCTCATCTGGTACCGCCGGCGCCGCGCGAAGGCCGTCAAGGCCGTCCCGCGCCGCCGCCTGAGCGAACCCGTGGCGGCCGGATGAGGCGCACCCTGACCGTCCTGTGCGGGCTGGCGATCCTGCTGGCGGCCGCGGCGCGCCCCGCTGCGGCCGACGGCCTGGACGCCACCGTCAGCGTGCCCGAGGCCCGCGCCGGCGACACCGTCACCGTGCGCGGCAGCGGCTGGCCCGGCGGCCAGCTGCTCCAGCTCGTCACCTGTGGCGAGCTGGCGCTGACCGGCTCCGGCGCGTGCGACATGCGCATGGCCCTGGCCACCCCGGTCGGCGCCGACGGCACGTTCAACGTCCAGCTGCGCGTCGGTGACCCGCCCCGCCCGTGCCCGTGCGTCATCCACGTGGCGATGGTCGGCACCGGTGTCGCCGGGCACGTCGACGTCCCGCTCGCCATCCCCGGCCACGCCACCGGCCCGGTGCCGCAGGCCGGGGCGACCGTGTCCCGGCTCGAGGTCGTCAGCGTGCGGCTCGACGGCCGCCCGCGCTGGAGCGAGTGGTTCGGCGCCGAGGCCCGGCGGACCCTGGTGTACCAGGTCCGCAACCCCGGCGCCCAGACCCTGCGCGACCTGCCGTTCAACGTGCGGGTCGGGAAGGGAGGCGGCGAACCGGCCCCGGCCCCGCCGTCCGGCGAGCTGCGCCCGGGCGAGACCCGCGAGCTGCGCGCGCCGGTGACCATCCCGTTCGCCGCGTTCGGCCGCTACCAGGTCCACGCCGACATCGCCGGCCTCGGCGCGGCCTCGGTCCCGTACGACGCCTACCCGTGGGGGCTCGTCGCCCTCAACGTCATCGGCGTGGCGCTCATCGCGTTCGGCGCCTACCGCCGGATCAGGTACTACCGCGCCGGGCGTGCGCTCGGGCCAAAGCCGCTCCCGGCGAGCGACGACCCGTTCCTGCTGCCGCCCGTCGTGCGGGTCCCGGCGCTCGGCGCGGTCCTCGTCTTCGACGACGCGCCCGGCGTGCGGCGGCTGCGCCGGCAGGCCGGCGCCCAGGTCAGCGCGGCGACCCTGCGGGAGCTGCTGGCCGACCCCGACACCGGCCCGCACACCGCGGTCGTCGACCTGGCCGCGCTCGACCGGGTGCTCGGCACGGCCGAGGGGCGCCGAGAGAAGGACACCGCCGTCGTGGACCTGACGGCCCTCGACGACGTACTCACCAAAGCGGCCCCAGCGGCCCGCGGTCCACGATGGAGGTTCTGGCGTGCGGATCGCTGACCCGTCACTGCTCGTCCGAGCGACCGCGGCGGCCGTGCTGGCCGTCGTCGCGTTCGCCGGCTGCTCGGCCGTGATGCCCGGCGCGCGGGACAAGGCCGGCGCCGGCGACACCACCGGCCCCGGCCCCGGCGTCACCGCCGACTCGGTGAAGGTCGTGTTCGTCGGCGTCGACCTGCGCGCGACGTCCGGCATCACCGGCTTCAAGACGGCCGACGCCGGCGACGGCGCCAAGCAGGCCAAGGCCCTGGAGGCGTGGGTCAACGCGGGCGGCGGCATCGCCGGGCGGAAGATGACCGCGGTCTACCGCAACTACGAGGCCTCCGACGACTCGCCCGCCGCCGAGGAGCGGCTCTGCAACCAGATCACCCAGGACGACAAGGCGTTCGCGGTGGTCCTGACCGGGCAGTTCCAGGCCAACGCCCGCCCCTGCTACGCGCAGCGCCGCACGCTGGTGCTCGACGCCACCCTGGTCGCCGACGACCACGACACGTTCACCAAGCTCTCCCCGTACCTCTGGTCCGCCAGCTACCCCGACTACGACGAGTTCGTGCGGGCGTTCCTGGCCAGCCTCGACCAGCAGGGCTACTTCGCCGGCGAGAACAGCGCCGGGGTCGTCGCCGCCGACACCCCGCCCAACCGCGCGGCGTACGAGCGGCTCGCGGTACCGGCGCTGAAGAAGCTCGGCGTGACACCCACCGTCGCCTGGATCGACACCACCGACCTCGGCACCCTCAACGCCGGGCTCAACCAGGCGGCGGTCGACTTCCGGGCCAAGGGCATCGACCGGGTGTTCTTCCTCGGCGGCGCGCGGATGGCGCCGTTCTTCCTCACCGTCGCCGCCGCGCAGAGCTTCACCGCGCGCTACGCGCTGTCCAGCTTCGACAACCCGAGCTTCCTGGTGAACAACCCGTCGACGATCCCCCGCGAGGGCCTCGAAGGGGCGATCGGCATCGGCTTCAACCCGAGCCAGGACGTCCCCGACACCGTCTACGGGTTCCCGGCCACCGACGCCGAGCGCGAGTGCATCGGCATCTTCGCGGCCGCCGGGGAGCAGTTCGCGACCCGGGAGAATGCCCGCGTCGCCTTCACCTACTGCGACGCGGTCCGGCTGCTCAAGGCGGGGGCGCAGAGCCTCGGGCCGAACCTCAACGCCGCCGGCTGGTCGGCCGCGGTCCGCGGGCTCGGCACGACCTTCGTGCCCGCCGCCGGGTTCGCCGGCCTGCTCGGCCCGGACCGCTTCTCCGCGGCCAACGGGTACCGCCCGATGGCCTACGACGGCGGCTGCACGTGTTTCACCTACCAGGGTGCGGAGGTGCCCTTTGCGGGCTGACGCGCTGTCCTGCACCGGCATCGACGCCGGCTACGGCCCGGTGCAGGTCCTCTACGGCGTCGACGTGCGCGTCGGCGAGGGCGAGATGATCGGCGTCTGCGGGCCCAACGGGGTCGGCAAGACCACGCTGCTGCGGGTGCTGTCCGGCCTGCAGCGCCCGGCCGCCGGTCACGTGCTGCTCGGCGGGCGCGACGTCACGGGCGTGCCGGCCGCCCGGCGGGTCCGGCTCGGGCTGTCCACCGTGGTCGGCCAGCAGGCGTTCGGCACCCTCACCGTGACCGAGAACCTGCGGATGTACGGCTACCCGCTGCGCCGGCGCGGCGCCGGCCTGCGCGACGCCATCGACGGCGCGTTCGCCGTGTTCCCGCGCCTGTACGAGCGGCGCGACCAGCTCGCGTCGACCCTCTCCGGCGGCGAGCGGCAGATGCTGGTGCTGGCCAAGACCCTCATCCAGCGGCCCCGCGTGCTGCTCGTCGACGAGTTCTCGCTCGGCCTGGCGCCGGTCGTCGTGGGCGGCCTGCTGGAGCTGGTGCGCCGGCTCAACCGGCTCGGCACCGCGCTCGTCGTCGTCGAGCAGTCGGTGAACGTCGCGCTGTCCCTCGTGGACCGCCTCTACTTCATGGAGAAGGGCGCCGTCGTCGCCGAGCACACCGCCGCCGGCCTGGCCGACCGCCCCGACCTCGTCCGGGCCCTGATGCTGGGCGGTCACGCATGAGCCTCGTCCTCGACCGGGTCGTCCTGGGCCTGTTCACCGGCCTCACCTACGCGCTGCTTGCCGTCGGGCTCGTCCTGGTGTACCGCAGCAGCCGTTTCGTCAACTTCGCCCACGGCTCGATCGGCGTCTTCGGCGCCGCCGTCCTCGGCCGGCTCGTCACCGGCCAGGGCCTGCCCTACTGGCTGGCGTTCCCGGCGGCGATGCTCGTCGCGGCGGGCGTCGGCGCCGGCATCGAGGCCGGCGTGGTGCGCCGCCTGCGGCGCCGGCCGCGGGTCGTCGGCATGATCGCCACCCTGGGCCTGTCCCAGTTCATCCTCGTCGTCGCGCTGCTGGTGAACCGGCAGGGGGTCAGCGGGGCGACCTTCCCGCGGCCGCCCGGCCTGCCGTCGTTCACCATCGGCCGCACCCCGGTCGGCCCGGCCTTCACGGCGATGCTGATCCTCACTCCGGTACTGCTGGTGGCGCTCGCCCTGTTCCTCAAACGCACCCGCTACGGGCTGGCGATCCGGGCCGCGGCCGACCAGCCCGACGCGGCGACGCTCGACGGTGTCCCCGCCGCGCGGATGGCGACCATCGCCTGGGCGATCGCGGGCGGCGTCGCCGCGTTCTCGGCCATCCTGGTCACCCCGACGCAGGGCGCCCAGTCGATCGACTCGCTCGGCCCCGACCTGCTCCTCAAGGGCCTCGCCGGCGCCGTCATCGCCCGGCTGTCGTCGATCCCGATCGCGTTCGCCGCGTCGCTCGGCATCGGGGTCCTCGAACAGTTCCTGCTCGCGCACGCCGGCGGCACCGGCCTGGTGCAGGTCGTCCTCGGCGCCACGATCCTCATCGCCCTGTTGCGCCAGCCGCGGCTGAGCCGCCGCGACGCCGACGAGCGCGGCTGGACCCGCGGCGGCGCCGCCCCGCTCAGCGGCCCGTGGCCGGTGCGCCACCTCGGGCTGCTCGTCGCCGGGGCCGGGTTCGCGGTGGCCGCCGCCCTGGCGTACGTCGTGGACAACGAGACCGCCTCGGCCCTCACCACCATCGCCGGGTTCACCCTCGTCGGCCTGTCGGTGCTCGTCGTCACCGGTGTCGCCGGGGAGCTGTCGCTGGGCCAGTTCGCCTTCGCCGGCATCGGCGGCGCCGTCTCGGTGCGGGTCGGCGCGGACACCGGCAACTTCTTCCTCGGCGTCGTCTGCGGCGCCGCGGCCGCGGCCCTCGCCGCCGCGCTCGTCGGCGTCCCCGCGCTGCGGCTGCGCGGCCTCGCGCTCGCCGTGACCACGCTCGCCTTCGCCCTCGCCACCACCTCGTACCTCCTGCGACGCGACTGGCTGCTCGGCTCGGGCGTGCCGAGCCCCAAGCCGGACTGGGCCGGCTACACGCTCGACGTGGCCGCCGACTACTACCTGTTCGCGCTCATGATGCTCGGGATCGGGCTGTGGCTGACGGCGAACCTGCGCCGCGGCGGCTTCGGCCGGCTGCTCACCGCGCTGCGCGACAACGAGGAGGCGGCCCGCGCGCTGACCGTGCCGGCGCCGCTGCGCAAGCTGCAGGCGTACGCGGTCGCCGGCGCCCTCGCCGGCCTCGGCGGCGCGGTCATCGGGCACGGCCAGAGCCAGCTCACGGTGAACAGCTTCCCGGCCGCGGCGAGCATCGACGTGGTGGCGCTGACCGTCGTCGGCGGCATCGCGCTGCTGGGCGGCCCGCTGCTCGGCGCCCTCGCCATCGTCGGCATCCCGGCGTTCGTGCCGCTCGGCATCCCCGGGCAGGCGGCGCTGACGCTGGGCTGGCTGCTGGTCGTGATCCTGCTGCCGGGCGGCCTGGGCGGCCTCCTGGTCAAGGCCCGCGACCTGCTCGCGGCCCGCTTCGTGCGCCCGGCGGCGGCCTCCGCTGCGGCGTCCGGGCCCGCCGTGCCCGCGCCGGCTGGGGCCGCGCCCGCCGCGGTCAACGGGCGGCATGCGGCACCGGCGATCGCGCTGCCGCCGCGGACCACGCCGGCGCCCGCGCCCGGGACGCCGCTGCTGTCGGTGCGCGGGGTCGCGCGCTCCTACGGTGGCGTGACCGCTGTCGCGGGCGTGTCGCTCGACGTCGCCGCCGGTGAGGTCGTCGGCATCATCGGGCCCAACGGCGCCGGCAAGACCACGTTCTTCGAGATCCTGGCGGGGTTCGTGCGGCCCGACGGCGGTACCGTCGGATTCGCCGGACGCGACGTGACCCGCTCCTCGCCGGAGCGCCGGGCCAGGCTCGGGCTGGTCCGCTCGTTCCAGGACGCCCGGCTGTTCGCGACGATGACCGTCCTGGAGACGGTGATGACCGCGGGGGAGCGCACCGCGCCGAGCCGGCTCGTCGTCTCCGCGCTCGGCGCCGGCCTGGCCGAGCGGCGCAAGGCCGCGCGGGCCGCCGAGCTGGTCGACCTCATGGGCCTGTCCGCCGTGGCCCACACGCAGGTCGGCGCGCTGTCGACGGGCACCCGGCGGATGGTCGAGCTCGCCTGCCTCCTCGCCCTCGAACCGGCCCTGCTGCTGCTCGACGAGCCGTCCTCCGGCGTCTCGCAGGCCGACGGCGTCGCCCTCGGCGACCTGCTGCTGCGCATCCACCGCGAGCTCGGCACCACGCTGCTGATCATCGAGCACGACCTGCCGCTGCTGTCCCGGCTCGCCGGGCGGCTCGTCGCGATGGACCGCGGGCGGGTCATCGCCGACGGCGCCCCCGACGCCGTCCGTGCGCACCCGGACGTGGTGCGGGCCTACCTCGGTACCGATGACGCCGCGGTGCACCGGTCCGGCCCGGTCACCGCCGCCGACCCCCAGATGAGGAGTTCCCGATGAGACACCGGCTCGCCCTCTTGGCTGCGTTCGTGGTGGCCGCGCTCGGCACCGTCGTACCGCTGGCCGCATCGCCCGCCTGGGCCGCGCCCACGCTCAGCGTCAGCAAGACCACCGGCCTGGCCGACGGCACGTCGGTGACGGTCAACGGCAGCGGCTTCACCCCGAACCTCAAGCAGATCGCCGTCGGTCAGTGCATCGAGAACATGAAGGGCCCGACCGACTGCAACCTCGCCGGCGGCGCGCAGTTCGTCAACGCCGACGCCTCCGGCAAGCTGCCCACGGTCACGATCAAGCTGGCCAAGAAGTTCGGGACCTTCGACTGCACCCAGCGTACGTGCGTCGTCGCCGCACAGATCCTGCCGTCGGGGAACAACGGCGGCGAGGTCGAGAAGAACAAGGTCGCCGTCAAGCTGTCCTTCGGCGAGGCGGCCGCGCCCACGACCTCGGCCGCCGCGGCCGCCACGGCGGAGGCGACGGCGCTGCCGAAGACCGGCCCCGGCGACGAGCCGGTGGTGGTCGTCCTCGCCGGCACCGCCCTGCTGTTCCTGGGCGTCGGCCTGCTCGTCGTCCTCCCGGCCCGCCGCCGCCGTGCCCGGGCGGTGGCCGGATGAGCGCCGCCCGCCGCCTCGCGCTCGCCGCGGTCGCGTTGCTGGGTGCCTCGGCCGCCGCGGTGCCCGCGCTCGTCCTGCCCGCGGCGGCCGCGGCGCCGGTCCAGGCCGCGCTCGGCTGCCGGCTGTACTTCGGCGACACCGGCTCCGGCCAGTCCCCGACCACCTGGAACGACACGTTCACGCTCACCGCGACGGCGTCGGGCGGCGGCGCGTCGGTGACGTTCAAGGCGGACGCCGGCCCGCTGAACGGCCCGGTCCCGCTCGGCCCGGGCACCGTCCCCGTCCGGGTCGTCGTCGCGCTGAGCGGCGCGCAGGAGGGCACGGTCACCCTCAACCTGGCGAGCTACCCGGCCGCGGACCGGGCGGCGGAGGTGCCGCTCGGGCCGATCACCGCCACCGGGACCTTCACCACGACGGCCGTGGGCACGGTGACGCTGACCGTCCGGCAGGTCGTCTTCGCGAACACGACCGCGACGACGTACTGCTCGGCCGGCGGCGACCGCGACCACAAGGCGTCCCCGCTGGCCACCACGATCGTCGAGACGCTGACGGTCACGACGCCGGGCACCGCGTCGCCGTCGCCGTCGCTCTCCCCGTCGCCATCTGCGTCGGCGTCGCCCGCCCCGTCGCCGTCGTCCGCGTCCCCGTCCCCGTCGGCGTCGGTCTCCTCGTCGCCGGCCGAGGTCGAGACCCCGCCGGAGAACTTCGGCCCGGCCTCGGTCACGATGAAGTGCAAGACCCTGTCGACGATCCGCGACTGGACCGCGACCCACACGCTGACGATGTCGCCGGCCAACCCCGGCTACGGCGCGACGGTCACCGTGACGTACAAGTTCGACAACGGCGGCAAGAACGGCCCGGCCCCGATCGCGGCCGGCGACCTGAAACCCACGGCGAAGATCAAGATCGGCGGCGCCCAGACCGGCACGCTCGCGCTGGCCGGCCCCGCGTACGGCGCGGTCGACCCCCAGGCCACCGTCCCCGGCGCGACCCTGACCGGCCAGTTCACTGCGACGACGCCGGGCCTGGTGACCCTGACGGTGGCCGGCATCGTCTTCGACCACCCCCAGGTCGACACCGAGTGCAACGGCGGCGCCGACCCGGTGGAGAGCCCGAAGGACACGACGATCGTCGCGAAGTTCACCGTGAAGTCGTCGTCGGCCCCGCCCGGGCAGCCGGCGCCGACGCTGCCGAAGACGGGCGGCGACGGCGGCCTGCCGCTGCTGATCCTGTGGGGCTCGGCCCTGCTCCTGCTGGGCGCCGGCGCGGTGCTGGTGGTCCCGGCGGCCCGCCGCAGGATCGGCGCCTCGTAGACCGCGGCGGCGGCCGGCGCTCCAGTTACCCGCCGGTCCCGGCCGCCGCCGCCCCGAAGGCCGGGCCACACCGGGCAGGTGCGCCGGGGCGTGGTGAGGTGGCGGGTGAACGCGGCGGCGCCGCGATGGGACGGCGATGGGAGATTGGGCCGGGGCGGGCGCAACGGCCCGGCCCAGGACGTGGGCCGAACCTACGCTGATGCCGTGTCCGTCGTAGTCCCACGGGTCGACAGGGCGACCATCGTCACCGCCGCGGGCGACGACGCTGGCACGCCCGTGTTCGTCGACACCACCGGCCGTCGTGGCCGGCGAATCCGGCTGCTCTGCAACGTGGTGGGCGCGGCGGTGCTGACCTATGCGGTGCTCGTGCCGGCCGCCGTGCTGCTCGTCGGCGGCTCGCTGCAGCCGTACCGGCTGCTGCCGGAGCCGGCGAGGTCGGCGTCGGCGGCGCCGGGGCCGGTGCCGACGCCGGCCGCGTCCGCGGCCAACCGGCCGGCCGGCACCGGCAAGCGGACCGCCGGCGCCCGGCCGGCCGGCAGCAGCCCGGCGCCCGGCGCGTCCCCCACGGTCAGCGCGCAGCCGACCGGGTCGGCGAGCGCGACGCCGTCCCGCTCACCAGAGCCGAGCGGCACGCCACGGCCCAGCGTCACGCCGAGCACAGCGCCGAGCGCTTCGCCGAGCGCTTCGCCGAGCACCCTGCCGAGCACCCTGCCGAGCGCACCGCCGAGCACACCGGTCGTCGGCGCGAGCCCGGCGTGACCGGACCACGGAAGCGCCGCTCGTTCAACCGGTTGGCCCTGGGCATGGTCGTGCTGGTCGTGCTCGTCGGCGCGCTGCTCGTCGACGCCTACGTCAGCGCCGCCTTCCAGCCCGACCACACCGCGGGCGTGGGCCGGCGGTCCACCGTGCCCGCCGCGGTGACCAACGGCGGCCCGATCATCGACACGCGCAACGGCACGCTCCGCACGTACCGGCTGCCGCTCAAGACCATCGCGCTCACCTTCGACGACGGACCGGACCCCTGGTGGACACCACGCGTCATGGAGGTCCTGCGCCGCCACCGCGTCAACGCCACGTTCTTCGTGCTCGGCACGCAGGTGGCCCGGCACCCGGGCATCGTCGCCGAGCTGGCCCGCGACGGCGACGAGATCGGTGTCCATTCGTTCACCCACCCGCACCTCGAGCGCCTGCCGCACTGGCAGCGGCAGCTGGAGTACTCGCAGACCCAGCTCGCCGTCGTGCGCGCCACCGGCCGGAAGTCGGCGTTGCTGCGGCTGCCGTACACCTCCGGCCCCGGTGCGATCGACGACGCCAGGTGGGGGCTGATCCGCGAGGCGGGCGAGCTCGGGTACCTCACCGTCATGGCCGACACCGACAGCCAGGACTGGCGCGGCGCCGGCGCCGACGCGATCGTGCGCGCCGCGACCCCGCAGGGCGACTGGGGCTCGATCGTCGTCATGCACGACGCCGGCGGTGACCGGGCGGAGACCGTCGCGGCCCTGGACCGGTTCATCCCGCTGATGCGCTCGCGCGGCTACACCTTCACGACCGTCTCGGAGGGCCTGACCCGTGCGTTCGCCGGGCAGCGGGTCGTCGTCGACGCACCGGCGACCCTCGTCGACCAGCGCCGCGCCCTGGCGCTGGTCACCGCCGTGTCCCTGGCCGGCTGGGTGGTGGCCGCCATCGGCGTCCTCCTGCTCGTCGTCGGGGTGCTGACGGTCGCCCGTACCGTGGCGCTGTTCCTCCTCGCCGGCCGGCACGCGAGACGGCGACGAGCCAGGGACTGGCGGTGGGGCCCGCCGGTCGAGCTGCCGGTGTCGGTGATCGTGCCGGCCTACAACGAGAAGGAGGGCATCGAGGCGGCCGTACGCTCGCTGGCCGGGGGCGACCACCCGGGCGGGATCGAGGTCGTGGTGGTCGACGACGGGTCGACCGACAACACCGCGGCGCTGGTCGCGGCGCTGCGGCTGCCGAACGTGCGGGTCGCGCGGATCCCCAACGGCGGCAAGCCCAACGCCCTCAACGTCGGTGTGGAGCTGGCCAGCCACGACATCGTCGTGATGGTCGACGGCGACACCGTGTTCGAGCCCGACGCGGTGCGGCACCTGGTGCAGCCGTTCGCCGACCCGTTCGTCGGTGCCGTGGCCGGCAACGTGAAGGTCGGCAACCGGCGCTCGGTCGTGGCCCGGTGGCAGCACATCGAGTACGTGATCGGGTTCAACCTCGATCGCCGGCTCTACGACATCCTGCGCTGCATGCCGACGATCCCGGGGGCCATCGGCGCGTTCCGCCGGGAGGCGCTGGAGGGCATCGGGGGGATCAGCCACGGGACCCTGGCCGAGGACACCGACGCGACGATGGCGCTGTGCCGCTCAGGGTGGCGGGTCGTCTACGAGGAGCGCGCGCGGGCGTGGACGGAGGTGCCGAGCACCCTGCGGCAGCTGTGGTTGCAGCGGTACCGCTGGAGCTACGGCACGATGCAGGCGATGTGGAAGCACCGGCGGTCCCTGGTGGACCGAGGCCCGTCGGGTCGCTTCGGCCGGCTGGGGCTGCCGTTCGTCGCGCTGTTCGGCATCGCGCTGCCGCTGTTCGCCCCCGTCGTCGACATCCTGTTCGTCTACGGGCTGTTCCAGCCGAGCCGGCTGGTCACCACCGGCCTGTGGCTGGCGATGCTCGCGATGCAGTTCCTGACCGCCGTGGTCGCGTTCCGGCTGGACAAGGAGCAGTTGCGGCCGCTGTGGGTGCTGCCGTTGCAGCAGTTCGTGTACCGCCAGTTGATGTACCTCGTCCTCATCCAGTCGCTCGGCACAGCACTCACCGGCGCCCGGCTGCGCTGGCACAAGCTGCACCGGGCCGGTTCCGCCGGCACCGGCATGACGGGTGCGCCCACCGCTGCGCCCACCGCTGCGCCCACTGGTGCCGTCCCGGTGCGCTCATCGCCGGGCCGCCACCACCGCGCGGCGGCGCCGCGGCGCTGACCCCGCCGGCGGCACCGGCTGCGAGGGGCGGGTCGGTCAGGGGACGGGGACGCGGGCCGGGGCGTCCCGGGCGACGCGGGCAGCGGTCCAGGCCAGCGTCGACAGCAGGAACACCTCGCCCAGGTTGCCCAGCCACGGGGTCGAGACGCCGCCCGCGGCCGCGGCGAACATCGCCACCGCGCCCACGAACAACCAGGGCCACGACGCCCGGCGCCAGATCGACGCGCCCGCCACCACCAGGACGAGCATCGTCACCACGGCCGGGATCGGGGGGCCCGCCGCGGCGGCGTCGACGTAGCGGAGGGCGCCCGCGTACGTGCGGGGCTCCAGCTCCGCCGCCACCACCTCGGTCCACGTGCCCAGCGCGATGGCCACGATGGTCAGGACGGTCGCGGCCTGCTTGGCCCGGGTGCGGGACGCCCAGCGGACGCCGTAGCGGTCGGCCAGCTGTACCGCCACCGGGATCAGCAGCGGCGTGCACAGCGCGTGGGCGGCGAAGCGGCCCGTGTTCAGCGACCGCAGCAGTGTGCCCTCGCCCAGGGGCGTGCCCAGGGCGATGACCACGTTGTCGTAGACCACGGCCAGGCAGACCAGGGCCAGCAGCCAGGAGCGGGCCCGGGCCGCGAACACCGAGGCCAGCAGGAGCGCTGCGGCGAAGGCACCGTACAGCGCGGTGACCATCAGTGCTCCCGGAGCAGGCGGCCGGCGCCGTACACCTTGTCCTCGATGCCGTTCGAGCGCAGGGCCATCCACCACGTCGCGGCGTTGATGGCGATCACCGGCTTGCCCAGCCAGCGCTCGGCCTCGTCGGCCAGGCGGACCATCGACAGGTTCGTTCCACATTGGACCAGGGCGTCGACGTCCGGGCCGTTGACCTCGAGCAGGGCGTTGCGCAGCTCGTCCTCGGTGACGTGGGCGATCGAGACGGCGGTGGGGCACTTCAGGCCCTTGATCTTCACCACCTCGAAGCCGATCTCGGAGAAGAAGCGGACCACGTTCTCGTCGCCGACCGGCTGGTACGGGGTGACGACGCCGATGCGCTTGGCGCCGAACAGGTTCAGGGCCCGCTCGCACGCCTCGGCGCCGGTCGCCACCGACAGGCCGGTGATGGCGTTGATCTGGGCGACGAACTGCCGGTTGCCCTCGACGCCGCCCCAGAACGTCTCGGCCGACATGCCCATCACCATGGCGTCGGGCTCGCAGGTGAGCACCCGCTCGCAGGCGAAGCCGATCTCGTCGCGGATCTGGGTGAGCAGGCCCTCGAAGTTCTCGTCGCTGGACAGGTCCTGGTTGCGGATGTGGATGCGGGAGAAGTGGGAGGTCACGCCGGGCACCGCGAGGGCGGCGAAGTCCGGCTCGACGATGGTGTTGGTGGACGGCGCGATCACGCCGAACTTGCGCCGCCAGCCGAGCGCATCAGTCATGGTGATTCCTTCGACGAAGTGGCGCGGACCGTCAGCCAGGCCGCGGCCAGCAGCGCCAGCTGCGCGGCCGTGTTCGTCGACTGCTCGATCCACTGGACGGTGAGGGTCTCGTGCTCGGGGTGGTTGCGCAGCGGCACCAGCGCCGTCACGAGGGCGAAGCTGACGGCGAACAGCGCGATCGCGCCCCAGGCCCGCCGCCGGCCGGCGAGGATCGCGCCGAGCACGCTGATCGCGGTCACGCCGGTGGTGGCCAGGAAGAACATCGGCCGCAGGCTGCCCACGGCCACGCAGCCGGCGATGGCCGCGACGTAGGCGAGGGCGAACGGCCACCAGGGCACCGGGCGGCCGCCGCGCAGGGCGCCCGCCAGGGTCCACACGAGCAGCGCGGCGCCGGCCGCCATGAGCGGGAACAGCGACGCCTCCAGCCACGGCAGGTCGGTGTCGAAGCCGGCGACGAGCAGCTTCCACACCGACTTCGCGACGCCGCCGGCGCCGATGAGGACCGCGCCGGCCCGGCCCCACGCGACGTGCGGGCCGAGGCCGGCGAGCAGCCAGAAGCCGGCCAGGGCGAGGAACGTCGGGACGAAGTCCTCGAGGGCCAGCGAGAGGGGGTAGTCGTGCGTCACGCGAAGAGGTCCCGCTTGCGGAACGGCGCCGTGGCGAACCGGCCGAACGCCTTGGGGGTGGTGAGCCAGGCGACCCGGCCGCCGTTGGGCACGCCGGCGAGGACCCGCTCGGCCAGCCACGGCGTGACCGTCTCGACCTTGTCGGCCAGGATGTTGAAGATCTTCTTGACCCGGGCCAGCTCGTCCGGCGAGTAGTCGTGCGAGAGCAGGTCGGTGACGACCATGCCGGGGGAGAGGTGCGCGACGGTCACCGGGGAGTCCTTGCCGAGCTCCTTGGCGAGCGCGTCGGTGAGGTACGTGACGGCCCGCTTCGTCATGCCGTAGCCGGCGAGGCCGGGCGCCTTCTGGTTGCCCGAGCCGAAGCCCTCCATGTTCCACAGCGCGCCGTGGCCCTGGGCGCGCATCGCGCCGAGGACGACGGCGCATGCGTGGGCGAGGCCGCGGAGGTTGACGTCGATGACCGTGTCGAGCTGGTCCGGCGGCAGGTCCCACAGCGGCTTCCGGGCGGTGGTGACGCCGGCGTTGTTGATCCAGATGTCGACCTTCCCGAAGGCGTTCACCGCCTCGTCCCACACCCGGCGGACGTCGTCGCGATCGGTGACGTCGGCCTGGACGGCCAGCAGCCGCTCCTGCGACACCGCGGCGGCCGACCGTCCGCAGTAGACGACGGCGCAGCCGCGGTCGGTGAACGCGCGCACCAGGCCGGCCCCGATGCCGCGGGTACCGCCCGTGACCACGACGACGGTCACGACGGGCTCCACCGCAGCACGCCGTGGACGACCCCGGAGAGCGTCATGCCGGCGTGGACCCGGTAGGCGACGGCGAGCGTCGAGCCCGCGTTCATGCCGGGCGTCGCGTCGATCATGAACTCGCGGCCGGTCAGCCGTACGGCGGACCCGGCGACGTGCAGCGAGGCGTAGTTGGCGCGACCGTAGGCGACGGCGTTGCCCCACGCGCCCGGCCCCTCGTAGAAGGAGCGGAACCCGTCGCGGCGCCAGTCCACCTCATACGAAAGCTCCGTCGCACCCGACCAGGTGACCGTCAGGCGGGTGCGGAGCAGGTCCACGGGCGTGAGGGCGACCGAGACGTCGACCGGGCCGACCAGCTTCTGGTCGGCGCCCCAATACGAGCACTCGCCGCGGTAGGCACCCGCCTGCTTGGTCGGCAGGATGAACGGCACCGGGCCGTTGCGGGTCTCCGCCGCCAGGTGCTCGGCCAGCGCTTCCGAGGCGAGGCCCCGGTGGTACACGCCGTTGAAGCAGCCGACCACCGACGGCCCCTGGTACAGCATCGACGAGTACACCTGCGTGTCGCCGTCGCCGATGACCTGGTTCCAGGTGTTGAGCCCGACCTGCCAGCCCGGCCCGTAGTAGGCGGCGTCGACGAACGAGCCGTAGGGCTGCCCGGAGCCGTGGAAGTCGGGCCCGGTGTAGATCCGGTCCGCGTCCGAGTCGACGACGCCGAACGCGAACGGCGCCCCGAGCCGGAACCGGCCGGCGAGCGGGCCGCCGCCGTCGAGGCCGCCGTCCATGTAGTACGTCGTGACGCCGTCCTCGAACACCGACGAGCGCCGGATGTCCTCGTAGCCGCGCCAGGTGCCGTCGGCGTCGAAGAGGCTCGGCCGGCCCACCCACTCGCCCGCGATGCGCTGCTGCCAGCCGGAGGGCTCGCTCATGCGACGGGCTCGCCGATGAGCAGCGCGCGGATCTCGTCGCTCGCGTCCTGGCCGAGCAGCCTGGAGACCTGCAGCCACACCGGGTCGACGTCGGGGCTGAACAGGTTGCCCCGCACGGCCGCGTCGCGCGCCGCGAGGTCGGTGTCGGCCAGCGACTCCAGGACCTCCGGCGAGAAGCCTTCCAGGAGACCGAGCCAGTGGTCCAGATAGGACGTGACGATCGGGGTCATCCCCGTGAACGCCTCCTCGGACGCCCGGTGCACGAGCATCCACGGCGACATGAGCGCGTGCTGCCGGGGGCTGATGTGCGCCCGGGTGAGCCCGTCGCGCTCCGACGCCGACTCATAGAGCGGGGTGAGCGGGTGGTAGGCCGCGTCCATGTAGGACAGGTGCGGCGAGAGCTCGGCCCGGGGGATGAGGTCCAGGTGGTAGGCGTAGTACTCGCCGCCGTACACCGAGTCGAGGGTGAAGTGCGGTACCGCCGAATCCGCCCGGCTGAAGGCGAACACCATGTGGCTGTCCAGGTGGATCATCGGCACGACCAGGCTGACGGTGACCACGCGTTCGACCACGCCGTCGCCCTGGAACACCCGCACCACGCCGACCGGGTCGGGTGTCATGGGCGAGCGCAGGGTCCGGTGCGGCGCGCCCACTTCCTTGAGGGGCACGCGGTCGAGCAGCTGCTGCAGGGTGTGCTCCGCCAGCGCGGCGGGCAGCGACGGGCTCACGACGACTCTCCTTCTTCTTCGGCGCGCTCCGCGCCGATGCGCTCGGCCTCGGCCACCGTGGGGTGCAGGCCCTTCGCCTTGTGCACCCAGGCGCGGGCCAGCTCGGGGTTCTCGCGACGGGCGGGCGACGGGATGACGGTCGCCTCGCGGCGCGGCACGTCGCCCATGATCCGGTCCTCCTCGCCGAGCAGCCAGCCCTGCTCCGACAGCTCCTGCCGGCGGCGGCGGTAGTGCACGGCGATGAGGTCGCTCTTGACGTGCAGTTCCGCGCCCAGGTCGAAGGGCAGCAGCTCGGGCCGGACCCGGTCGACGACCGGCGCGTCCTGGCCGAAGATGCGGTGCACGCGCTGGATCGTGTTCTTGTCGGCCCAGTTGCCGGTGAAGAAGTCGCGCAGCGCGACCCACTTGACCAGCGTGGTCGTCTCGTCGATCGGGATGTTGGTGTCGTAGATGATCAGGTTGCCCATCGGCAGCCGGACGTGCAGCTTGATCATGTTCGGCAGCATCCAGCCGGCGGTGGTCGCCACCGGCGGGCGCTCCTTGAGGTCCTTGCCCCTGCGCCCGATCCGGGCCCACAGGCCCTTCGGCGCCGGCGGGTGCAGCCGCACCGTGGCGAAGGCCGACCACTCGTCGGGGATCTCGAGCTCGTACTCCTCGACGTCGGGGCGCTCAGGGTTGCCGAACGCGCCGGCGTGGACGAACGGCGTGTGCGCGATGTCGCAGCCGTTCTCAAGGATCCGCTCGTAGTTGGACTTCCAGAGGTACTCGCCGGTGACCGCCTTGAACGAGCCGCCGTTCGCGACCAGGTCGTCGAACTCGGGCCACACCGGGATGGGCGGGCGCTCCGCCTCCGGGAGGTCGCCGAGGAAGACCCAGACGAAGCCGTACCGCTCGGTCACCGGGTACGAGTCGACGCGGGCCTTCTTCGGGATGCCCCGGCCGGGCTGGTTCGCCGGGATCTTCGAGCAGGCGCCGTCGGGCTGGTACTCCCAGCCGTGGTACGGGCAGACGAGGGTGTCGCCGTTCGTCCAGCCGCCGGACAGCGCGGCGCCGCGGTGCACGCACAGGTCGGAGAGTGCGACCGGGCGGCCCTTCGGCGTGCGGTACAGGGCGAGCTCCTGGCCGAGGC
The DNA here is from genome assembly GCF_022095675.1 of Dactylosporangium sp. AC04546. Lineage (GTDB taxonomy): Bacteria > Actinomycetota > Actinomycetes > Mycobacteriales > Micromonosporaceae > Dactylosporangium. The sequence goes on from NZ_JAHYSG010000007.1 coordinate 21,996, forward strand.
AGGTGACCCGCACCGGCTTGGTGGTGACGCGCTCGGAGAACTCGACCGCGTACCAGAAGTTCTTCAACATGGCGTGCTCCTAGCGGCGCCGGATCTTGAGCAGGGACTCGTCGGCTTCCGCGGCGGGTTCGCCGCGCAGGTGGGTGCCGAGGAAGGTGGCGAGCAGGCCGGCGATCGCGGCCCGGGCACTGGCTCCGTCCACGGTGGACGGACGGTCGAGGAACGCGCGGGCCGACGTCGGGTCGACCGGGTCCGCGATACTGAAGTGGTTGCCGCCCTGCAGCCAGGCGAGCACGTGCTCGCCGCCACGGTCCTGCAGCGCCTCGTCGAACGTGCGGCTGACCGGGTCGTGGTCGCCGGTTGCCTGGTACCGGTCCGCGGAGTCGGCGATGACGCCGTCCTCGGTGCCGGCCAGCAGCAGCACCGGCGACTCGACGTGCGCCGGCGCGATCGTGCCGGCGGGCCAGCCGAGCATGGTGGAGACCATGGTGTGCGCGCCGTAGGTGGCAACCGCCCGGACACCGCTGAAGAACCGGCCGGACTGCAGCGCGACGGTACCGCCGGCCGAGTGGCCGACCAGCGCAAGGCGCGTGGTGTCCAGCGCGCCGTCGAGCAGCCCCGACAACGCGGAGATGATCGGCGCGATCGCCTGGCACGTCGGGCCCTGGCCGTAGGTGTCGGGTTTGGCGAGCGCCAGGTCGACGCCCGGGGTCAGGCCGACCTGGCCGGCGAACAGCGGGCCGACCCAGTCGTAGGTCACCGCGGCGAAGCCCCGCGACGCCAGGTCGGTCGCCAGCCAGCGGTACGCGTCCTGGCCGACGTTGATGCCGCTCAGGATCAGCACGACCGGGTACGGCGCGTTCGCCGGGTCGGCGCGGAAGTTGCCCGACAGGCGCTCCTCGTCCGACCCGGTGACCAGCGCGGGGTAGTGCACCTTCAGCACGGCCGTGTCGAACGGCTCCGGCGCGTCCGGGATGCGCACCGCGTGCCAGAGGGAGCGCACGGTGGCGGTTCTGGGCGTTGTCACGGGCGGGGGAGCTGGCGGTCGGCGCCCCACAGCGCGCCGACGAGCCGGTCGGTGGTCTCCTGCCCGAAGTACCGCACGCCCATCACGTTCGCCGGGTCGCGGTCGGCGATGTTGCGCCGGATCGCGAGGTCGCGCTGGCGCAGGGCCTCGCGCTCCTCGTCCGGCACCGGCTCGGCCTCGTCGATCCAGCCGAGCCAGCGGTCGACCTGCGCGTGCAGGATGCCGCTGACGACCTCGATGTTGCGGGCCTTGCGCTCGAACGAGTACACGTACGCGTTCGGCGACAGCGACGCGCGGATGAACGGGGCCCGGCTGGTGAACCAGACGAACTCCGGGTCGTCGCGGTGGGCCAGCCAGGCGTCGTTCGTCGGCGCGTAGTAGCGGTCGAAGTACTCCCCGTCGACCATGATCTCGGTGCGGGGGATGTAGTCGGTGTAGAACCAGCCGCCGGGCCAGCACAGCAGCGCGATGCCGAGGTGCGGCACGCGGACCTGGGGGCCGAGCCAGCAGGTGAGGTGCAGGTTGACGAAGCTCTGCGCCGGGTTGCCGAGCCACGAGTGCACCATCCAGTCGACCTCGGGGCCGCTGTAGGCGGCGACGCGGCCGCCCGGGCCCTCCGGGTATGTCCCGTATGCCTCGAGGTCCTCGGTCGACGGGTCGCGCGTGGTGGCGAACCGGGCGTCGATCTTGGCCTTCAGGTCGATGAGGAGCTGCTGGAACTGTGCGAATGTGTCGTGGACGTCGATCACCGGCGACGCGTCGAGCATCTCCTCGACGTGCTGGACCGTCTCTGCCATCGCGGTCTCTCCCGGGTTCGTATCGTTGATGGAAACAGTGTTTCGCTCGGCGGAACAGTTGTCAACGAATCAGTGCCTCGACGAGCTGCCAGGGGCGCCCGTCGACGAGGTCCGTGCCGCGCGAGACGAGCCGGTTGCGGCTCTGTGCCGGGGTGAGCTCGGCCGTCGCGACCTCCTGGTCCGGCTCGACCAGCGTGGTCACCGGGTGCGAGATCCGGCCGGTGAACGGCCCCTCCCACTGGGTCCACAGGGTGAAGTCGGGGCTCAGCGCGTAGAACGCCGACGCCTTGCCGAGCGGCGCCGCCGCGACGATGTTGAGCCGGTTCTCGGCCGCGCGCTCGGGCAGGCCCAGGCGCACCTCCCAGTCCTCGGCCGGGGTGAACGGCACGGCCACCACGTCGGCGTCGAGGATCGTCGCCACGCGGAACACCTCGGGGTACACCGCGTCGTCGCCGACGACGACCACGAGCCGCCCCCACGGCAGGTCGAACGTCTCCAGCCGGTCGCCCAGCCGTGACGTGGCGATCCGCTGGACGGCGTGCAGCTGCGGCTGGCGGCCGACGATGCCGGCCGCGGTGACCACCAGGCCGACGTGCGCGTCGCCGTCGAGCACGCTCGTCACGGCGACCGCCTCGGTGCCGGCCAGCAGCTCGCTGAGGATGCCGGGCGTCGCCGCGTCCTGGAGCTCGGGCAGGACCAGCAGCTGCGCCCCGGCCGCCAGGGCCCGCCGCACTCCGGCCGTCAGGTCCCCCGCTCGTACCACGGCCGCCGTGATCTTCTCTTCGCCGGCCGGTCGGCGGCCGTTGGTCGCCGGTTGCTGACCGATCGGCGCGTAGAGCGCCGGGCGGCGGGCCGCGAAGACGTCCGTGCCGTCGGGGCGCCGCTTGTCGCGGGCCGTCGTCACGTCGATGTCGGCGACGACGACCGCCTCGCCGGTGCGCGGCCCTTTGGCGACGACCGTGCCGTCGGGGGCGACGATCTGGCTCTCGCCGGCGCCGTGCAGCCACTCCGCCGGTACCTTGAGGCCCGCGCTGATGGTGCCGAGGTGCTCGGCCGGCAGCAGCGGGCCGACCTTGTTGGCCGCGACGACCCAGACCTTGTTCTCGGCGGCCCGCACCGGGATGTGCAGGCTCGCCTCGTCGGTGGCGAACGAGTTCAGGCTGTTGAGCAGCAGCTCCGCGCCGCGGACGGCGAGCCCGCGGGTGACCTCGGGCGCCACGCCCTCCATGCAGGCGTACATCCCCAGTGCGCCGAACGGCGTCCGCACGATCGGCCCGGTCTCGCTGCCCCGGTGGAGGTGGTCGTTCTCGCTGCCCATGAGCGTCTGCTTGTCGCTCTGCCCGATGAGGTCGCCGGCCGGGTCGAACAGCAGGTTGGTGCCGGTCGTGCGGCCGTCGCCCCGGGCGAGGGTAACGTTGATCTTGACGTAGACGCTGTGCTCGCGCGCCTTCGCGGCGATCGCGGTGAGAAAGTCGTCGCCTTCGCGGCACGCCATCCGCCGGGCGTGCTCGCGGTCGTCGTACCACGACAGGTGATTGCAGAACTCCGGTAACACGACGAGCTCGGCGCCTTCAGCGGCGGCCGCGTCGATCATCCGCAGGCAGGTCGCAAGGTTCGCGGCCACATCCTGGCCGGCTTCAAACTGGACAGCGGCAACCCGCACCGGGGCCTCCTGGTTCCTCTAGCGGAACAGTGTTTCCCGAACATACACTCAGCGCGCGTTCCTCAACAGTGCTCGGGAGGCCAGGACCGTGCTCACCCACGTCGTCGTCATGAAGTTCACGGACCCCGCGGACGCTCCGGAAGCCAAGGCCAGACTGGCAGCCCTGCTGGGCGTGGTGCCGCAGATCCGCACAATCCAGGTGGAGCTGGACACGCTGCGCACAGAGGTCTCGTACGACCTGCTGGTCATCACGACGCACGACAACGCGGACGGCCTGCGCGGCTACCAGCAGCACGAGGCCCACCTGGAACTGGCGGGCTGGCTGCGCCCCCGCCTGGCAACGCGCGCGGTGGTCGACTACTGACGAAGGCGGTTCGGGGTCGGCCTCCATCCGGTCGGCTGTCGCGGTCATCGAGCGACCCTCTCGGAGCAGCGACACGGCCCGCAGTGACGGCCCAGCACGGGCGCGCGGCGCCCCTTGCCGGCGCGCCCATGATCAAGGGAAGGATCTGGTCGCTATGACAGCCAGATCCTTCCCTTGATCATGGAAGGTCGGTTGCGCTTGCGTATTCCGCGCAACCACTGATAACCGAAATGTCGGATATGTCAGGCACGAAGTGCCGGACATATCCGGAAAGGGTTCGGTACCCCGCCGCTGACCCGCTCCACTGCGTCGATCTTGGAGTTGTGGTCCCGTGTTTATCCGCATATGTCCGGCATATTCGGGACCACAATTCCAAGATCGCGACGCTTGGGGTGACGCGGCGGCGCGGCGGGGTGGGGTGGGGCGTCAGGACGGGTAGGCGCCTGGCGGGAGGCCGGCGCCGCCCGGGCGGAACGGGCCCGGGGCGTGGATCACGCAGGGCTGGACGTACTCGGCCAGGCCCTCCTCGGCGTACTCGCGGCCCCAGCCCGAGCGTTTCACGCCGCCGAACGGGGCGCGCAGCGACATGCCCGTGCGGTTGTGGGTGTTGACGAAGACGAAGCCCGCCTCCAGCTCGCGGGCGAAGGCGAACGCCCGCTCCTCGTCGGCGCTCCAGACCGATGCTCCCAGGCCCAGGTCGTCGTCGTTGGCCCAGGACAGGACCTCGGCCTCGGTGTCGTACGGGACCAGGGGGACCAGTGGGGCGAACTGCTCCTCGCGCAGCAGGGCCGCGTCCGGGGCGGGGGAGACGGCCAGGAACGGTGCGACGAAGTGGCCGGCCGTGAGGTCGGTGTCCGGGGCCGTGCTGCCCAGGGGGACCAGGTCGGCGGCCCGGGCCGTCGCCAGCAGGTCAGCCGCCCGGGACCGGGCCTCGGCTGAGATCATCGGGCCCACCGTGACGCCCGGGGCCAGCGGGTCGCCCAGCACGGCCACCCGCCGCGCCGCCGCCTCGTACGCGGAGACGAACGGGGCCAGCAGCGCGCGGGGGACGTACAGGCGCTTCGCCGCCATGCAGACCTGGCCGCTCGTGGCCAGGCTCGCCAGTACCAGACGATCCATCGCGGCGTCGTCCGGCACGACGTCGTCGAGGAACACCGCCGGGTCGTTGCCGCCCAGTTCCATCACCGTCGGGATCAGCTGGTCGGCCGCCGCGGTGGCGATCGCGCGGCCGGCCGTCTCGCCGCCCGTGAACGCCACCTTGCGGACCAGGCGGTGGGTGGTCAGGGCGGCGACCAGCGGGGCGTGGCCGTGCAGGGCGCGCAGAACGCCGTCCGGCAGGTACTCGCGCATGATGCGGACGACGCGGTCGATCGTCAGCGGGCCGAGTGGTGACGGCTTCACGATGATGGTGTTGCCGGCCGCCAGCGCGGGGGCGATCTTCAGCATGGCCAGGATCACCGGAGCGTTCCACGGGGTGACCGCCACGACCACGCCGTACGGCTTGTACCGCACGACCAGGCGGCCGTCGGCGTCGTCCACGACGCGGTCGGGGAGCGGGGCGTGGGCGAGGACCCAGCGCAGGTACTTCACCGCGAAGCCGATCTCGCCGCGGCAGTCCGCCAGGGGCTTGCCGATCTCGCGGGCCATCAGCGTGGCCAGCTCGTCCAGCTCCGACTCGACGGCGTCGGCCGCGCGGGACAGGGCGGCCAGGCGTACGTCGGGCGGCGTCGAGGACCAGGCGCGATACGCACGGTGCGCGTCGCGGACCGCGTCGTCCACCCGGTCCGGGATGTTGCGGACCACGGCGTCGACGTGGCCGACGATCTCCGTGCAGCGGGCGGGGTTCGCGCGGGCGATGGTCATGCCGCGGTCTCCCGCAGCGCGGCGATCATCGACGACTTCAGCAGGTACGTGCGGGCCGCGACCGGGTCCGCGGCGAGGGCGCGCAGCTCGTCGGCGTACGCCGAGGCGCCGCCCGAGCGCAGCTTCTCCCAGTTGCGGTGCGTGCTCGCCTGGACGTGGTCGCGGGCCACGATCCGCCGCGCGTCGGCGACCGCCGAGAGCCGCGCGTCGTCGCCGTCAGCGACCGCCCGGGCGAGCAGGACCGCGTCGTGGATGCCGGAGTTCATGCCCATGCCGCCGAGGGGGTTGTTGATGTGCGCGGCGTCCCCGGCGAGCAGCACGCGGCCCTGCCGGAAGGAGGCGGCGATGCGCTGGTGGACGCGGTACAGCGTGGTGTGCGCGACCCGCCACGGACGCCCAGGGTCGGCCACGCCCAGCAGCCGCGGGGGGAGCCGTTCCAGCTCGGCGGCGTCGGGGGTGTCCGGCGGCGTCGGCAGCAGGACCCGCCAGTGGTCCGGCGTCTGGAGCAGCACCAGCCACTCGGCCGGGTCGAACAGGTAGTTCACGGCGGCGATCCCGGGCAGCAGCGCCGTCAGGTCCTCGGCGGTCGAGCCGACCAGGAACCGCTCGGGGTACGTGATGCCCTCGAAGGAGGTGCCGTGCAGCGTGCGGCGCACGGCCGAGTTGGCGCCGTCGGCGCCGATGAGCCAGTCGCCGCGGAACTCCTCGCCCGCCTCGGTGCGCACGGTGACGCCGGTCGCGTCCTGGGTGACGCCGCCGAGCGCCACCGCCTGGCCGAACCGGACCGTGCCCTCGGGCAGGTGCGGCAGGGCGATGCGGGTGAACTTGCTCTGTTCGAGCTGGAGGCGGAAGGGGTACCGCGTGTCGCCCGCCAGCAGCCCGAGGTCCAGCTCGGCGATGATGCCGCCGCCGCGCTCGCGGTACTGGAACGTGGGGGACACGAGTCCCTGGGCGAGCATCGGCTCGATGACGCCCAGGTCGGCCAGCATCTCCAGCGACGGCGGGTGGAAGGTCGAGGCGCGCGACTCGGTGGCCAGGTCCGCCCCGGCCTCCAGCACGGTCACGGGCACGCCGGCCCGGCGCAGCGTGAGCGCGGCGGTCAGCCCGACCGGGCCGGCCCCGGCGACGATGACGGTCATGACGGCCCTCCGTAGCGGGAGTCGAGTGCCAGGGCGTCCGGCTGGCCGACGAGGGCGGTGAACGCCTGCCACGACAGTCGCGGCACCGCCCCGGCGTGGCCGGCGTGAGCGATGGCGGCGTAGGCCGCCCGGGCCGCTTCGAGCGCGGCGAGCAGCGGGGCGACCGGGTGCAGCACCAGGCGTACCCCCAGATCGGACAGCTCCTCGTCCGGCAGGCCGTCGCCGGTCGGCCCGCCCGCCTCCGAGCGGTTGACCACGAGCGGGACGCCGGGCAGCGCGTCGTGCACGGCGGCGAGGCCGTCGCGGTCGCTGACGCCCTCGACGAAGACCGCGTCGGCCCCGGCCGCCACGTAGCGGGCGGAGCGTTCGATCGCGTCGGACAGGCCGGTGACCGAGTAGGCGTCGGTCCGGGCGACGAGCACCAGGCCGGTGCCGGCCTCGGCGACCGCCTGGATCTTCCCCGCGGCGGTGGCGGCGTCGACGACCTCCTTGCCGGCGAGGTGGCCGCAGCGCTTCGGGCTGACCTGGTCCTCGATGTGCAGGCCGGCGACCCCGGCGGCAGCGTACCGGCGGGCCGTCCACACGGCGTGGATCGCGGTGCCGTAGCCGGTGTCGGCGTCGGCGAGCAGCGGCACGCCGTCGAGGGCGGGGGCGATCGTGGCGGCGCGGTCGGCGATGTGGGTGCCGTGGACGTAGCCGAGGTCGGGCAGGCCCAGGGCGAGCGCGGCGACCGCGGCCCCGGACAGGTGCGCGGCCCGGAACCCGGCCGCGCGGGCGAGGGCCGCGGTCACCGGGTCGTAGACGCCCGCGAGGTGGGTGACGCCGGGACCGGCGAGGAGCGACCTCACCGGCCCTCCACGCCGGTGACGCGCGGGTTGGTGAAGAAGCGCAGCGTCTCCGCCGTACCCTCCTCGCCCAGGCCGGACACGCCCCACGCGGGCCGCGGCGTGAACAGGTGCAGGCTCATCACCGACGACCCGTTCACCTTCACCTCGCCGGCCCGGACCCGCCGGGCGACCGCGAGCGCGGCGTCCTCGTCGGCGCCGAACACGTACCCCTCCAGGCCGTACTCGGTGTCGTTGGCGAGGGCCACCGCCTCCTCGACGGTGTCGTAGCCGTGGACGGTCGCGACCGGCCCGAAGATCTCGTGCCGGGCCGCTTCCGGGTCGGCCCCGGTGACCAGTGCGGGCGCGAAGTAGTCGCCCTCGGCGGGGACCGTGGTCCAGCGGTGCGCGGTGCCGCCGAGCGCGTCGAGCTGGTGGGCGACGAGCGAGCGGTGCCCGGCGTGGATGAGTGGGCCGAGGTCGGTGGCCGGGTCGGCCGGGTCGCCGACCCGCAACGCGGCCAGGCGCTCGCCGATCGCCGGCAGCAGCTCGGGCACCATCGAGTGGGGCGCGACGAGCCGGCCCAGGGCCCGGCACCACTGACCGTTGAGCGTGGTGAGCAGCTCGACCGCGGCCCGGGCGGCGTCCTGCACCGAAGCGTCGGGCAGGACCACGAGCGGGTTGTTGCCGCCGAGCTCCAGCTGGGCCGGCTTGAGCTGGGCCGCGCACTGGGCGGCGACGGCCCGGCCGCCGGGGACGCCGCCGGTGAACGACACCGCGCGGATGCGGGGGTCGCCGACGATCGCGGCGCCGACCGCCGGGCCGCCGTGCAGGATCTGCAGCACGCCCGGCGGCAGCAGCCCGGCGATCGTGCGCACGAGCAGGTCGGTGCCGTCGGCGGCGTGCTCGCTCGGCTTGACGACGGCCGGGCAGCCCGCGGCGAGGGCGTTGGCCGCCTTGTGCGCGGCCATCGGGGCGGGCGCGTTCCACGGGACCAGGCAGGCGGCCGGGCCCCACGGCAGCAGCTCGACGGTGACCTCGCGGCCGTCGTCGCGGGTGACCGTGCGGGTCAGCCAGCCCTCGCGCAGCTGGGCCGCGGCGAGCCGGAACGAGCCGGTGACGATGAACCCGAGGGGCGTGGTCTGCCGGATCGGCACGCCGGTCGTGGCGCTCTCCAGCGCGACGAGCTCGCCGACGACCGGTTCCAGGGCGTCGGCGCAGGCGTCGAGCCGGTCGGCCCGCTCGTCCGGCGGCACGGCCGCCCACGCGGGCGCGGCCCTGTCGGCCGCGGCGAGCACCGCCTCGACCACGTCCGGCGCGCTGTCCGGCCGCACGTCAGGCGCCCTTCGTGACGTTGGCGAAGAGGGCGTTCTCGGCGCCCGTCGTGACGATGTTGGCCGCCTCGAGGCGCCCGCGCTCCGCCGGGAACGTCATGACCAGGGACATCGCGATGTCCCGCACGGCCCGCGCGATGACGCCCGAATTGGCGGTACCGCTGGTGCCGGTGCACTTCAGCGCGCCCACCGCGACCTCGAAGCAGGCCTCGGTGATCGACCCCTTCGCCATGCGCCACTGCCGGAACACCTCGTCCTTGCCGCGCAGCGGCGGCTCCGAGGTCTCCAGCTCCAGCTGCCGGCGGATCCACAGGTACGCGGTCTCCAGACGTTCCGTCATGTCGCCGAAAAGTACCTGGTGCATCGGGCTGCTGGCGATGGGGCGGCCGGTGTCGGCGAACGCCTTGCCGGTCGTGGCGGCCAGCGCCGCGTCGTAGGCGGACTGGGCGGCGCCGAGGTACACCGCGGAGATCGCCAGCTGGTTGCCGACGAACGAGCCGCGGCTCACCTGGAGCATCCGCACGAACGCGCCGGGCACGGTGAGCGCCTCGTCGGCCGGGATGAACACGTCCTTGAGCGTGATGCCCTGGTTCGCGGTGGCCCGCATGCCCAGCGCGTCCCAGGTCGGGCGCTCGCCGACGCCCTCGGCGTCGCGGGGCACGAAGAACGTGGCCAGCCCGGCGGCGGTGTCGGTGCCGTCGAGCCGGGCGGTGGTGAGGTAGTAGTCGGCGACGCCGGTGGCGCAGCCGAACGACTTCTCGCCGTTGAGCAGCCAGCCGCCGTCGACCTGGGTCGCCGTGGTGGTGATCGAGATGTTGGCGGCGGCGCTCTTCACCGACTCGCTGGCGAAGTTGGCCAGCCAGACGCCGCCGGCCATCCGGGTCAGCACCTTCTCGGCGAACGCCTGCACGGCGGGGATCTCGTCGGCCTCGAACAGGCCGGCCTTGATGGCCTCGAGCGGCAGCAGGCCGCGGGAGGCGCTGGTGTTGTGGAAGAAGTAGGCGAGGCCGGTCGACGCGCAGGCGCCGCCCATCGAGTACGTCGCCGCGGCCAGGTCGCGCAGCGTGCCGCCGAGGCCGCCGTACTCCTCCGGCACGACCAGGCCGAGCAGGCCCGCGTCGCGCAGCCGGGCCACGTGCTCGACCGGGAACCGGCTCTCCGCGTCGGCCGACGCGGCCTGGTCGCGCAGGGCCGGCAGGACCGAGTCGACCCGCGCGGCGCGGTCCTGCTCGGCGTCGGTCATCGAATCGAGGAGTGCCATGGGTTTCCCTTTCATGGAAGAACGCGGTAGGTGCGGCCGGGGAGCGCGCCGCCCAGGTGCTGTTCGAGCGAGACGGCGGCGCCGACGAGCGCCGCGCGGGGCGAACCGCAGGCGACCCCGAGCCGGTCGGCCAGGAAGAGCACGTCCTCGCAGGCGAGGGCGCCGTCGAGACCGCCCAGGGTGGCGTCGAAGTGGCGCACGCCGCTCTTCATCGCGGTGAGCGCGTTGACGAGGCCGAGGCCGTGCCGGTCGCGCAGGCGCACCCGCAGCGGCACCGGCCGGGCCCGGACGGTCGCGTCCTGCAGCAGCGCGCGGACCTGGCGCGGCGAGGCGGCGTGGACGCCCTCGTCGAGGCCGATCTCGTCGCAGCCGAGGCCGGCGAGCGCGTCGACGGCCTCCAGGACCGCGCTCGCGCGGTCCGGCACGAACGCGTCGGGCAGCCAGGCGGTGACCCGCATGTCGTAGCGGCGGGCCTCGTCGAGGATCCGCTTGGTGACCAGCGGGTCGCCCACCGCCACCTCGAGCACGCCGGCGCCGCCGAGGGCCGCGTCGGCGACCTCGTCGGGGGAGTCGACGAGCGCGGCGGCGGTCGCCGGGTCGCCGGTGGTGACCAGCCCGCCGTGCGGGTCGCGGACCCGCACGCGCACGCCGGCGGCGCGCAGCGCGGTCGCCAGCTCGACGGCGGCGTCCTCGGCGACGACGTGCGAGCGCAGCGCGGGCAGCAGGCCGCTGTCGGCGACCGTGACCTCCTCCGGCAGGACGTCGGCGAGCTGGCCCCAGGCGCGCGAGTGGAACAGCAGCGGGGCGACGACGCGCTCGGTCGAGGCGGCCATCACGTGGCCGACGAAGATGGTGTGGTCGCCGCCCTCGTGGGCGTGCACGACCCGGCAGTCCATCCAGCCGACCGCGTCGGTGAGCACCGGCGCCCCGGTGACCCGGGTCTGCCAGGGGCTGCCGGCGAAGCGGTCGGTGACGCCCGCCTCCTGCCCGGCGAACCGGCGGCCGATCATCGTCTGGTCCTTGGCCAGGATGCTCACCGCGAACACGCCGCTCGTCTCGATGAGGCGGTGGGTGTGGATGCGGCGGTTGAGGCACACGAGGATCAGCGGCGGGTCGATGCTCACGCTGGAGAAGGAGCTGGCGGTCATCCCGTGCCAGCCGTCGGGGACCACCGTGGTGACCACGCTGACCCCGCTCGGCCACTGCGCGAGCACCGAGCGGAACGTGTCGTGATCGATCGTCACTCGGGCCACCCTGTTTCACTAAGCGAAACGCCGTACCGCCTACGGTAACGACGGTGCTGATCGGCTGTCAACGAAAGTCGCGACAGCGTTTCCCATGGGGAAATCGACGGCCTAGACTTCTGGGGTGCCAACCACTACGTCAGCCGCCGCGACGCCCGCCAGCGACAGCGCCGACGGCTCGGCCAGCCGCTCCATCGCGGCCGTCGAGCGGGCCATGGACGTGTTGCTGCTCTTCGGCCGGGTCGGCCGGCCCGACCTCGGGGTGACCGAGATCGCGGCCGAGCTCGGGCTCACCAAGGCCGCCGTCCACCGCATCCTCACCGCGCTGCGCAACCGCGACCTGGTCGCGGTCGACCCGACCACCCGGCGCTATGCGCTCGGGCACGCGGCGGTCGCGCTCGGCCGCGCCTACCTGGCCCGCACCGACCTGCGCGCGATCGCGGCGCCGGAGCTGCGCCGGCTGTCCGCCGAGACCGGCGAGACGGCGACGCTGTCCATCCGGCGCGGCGACATGCGGCTCTACGCCGACCAGGTGGTGCCGGAGCAGGAGCTGCGGCTGGAGGTGCAGCTCGGCACGCCCTACCCGCTGCACGCCGGCGCGTCCTCGAAGGCGTTCCTGGCCTTCCTGAGCGCCGACGAGATCGAGTACTACCTGCACCAGCACGCCGCGCTGGAGTCGGTCACCGACAAGACCATCGTCGACGTCAAGGCCCTGCGGCTGGAGCTGGCGGCGATCCAGCGCCGCGGCTACGCGACGTCGCTGGGGGAGCGGCAGATCGGCGCGGCGTCGATCGCGGCGCCGGTGTTCGACCACGACGGCCACGTCATCGCCGTGCTGTCGCTGGCCGGGCCGCTGTCGCGGTTCAAGTCCCGGATGTCGGAGTGCGCCGACACCCTGCTCGCCGCCGCGGCCCGCGTCTCCGCCCACCTCGGCTACGCCCCGAGCTAGCGCCGCGACCGGGGCGGTCACCGCGGTCGCGGCAACCGTGTCGGCGGTCGCCGGGGGAGGGGTATCCGCGCGCAGGACATTCCCCTGGGGAATAAATATTCCTGAGGAGAATATCGCGGTGGCGACACCCATACCCGTCGAGCCCGATCCGCGGCGCTAGCCGATCATGCCGGGCTTGAGGACGCCGAGGGCGGCCGCGGCGAGCACCGAGAGCCAGATGCCCCACACGTACGGCAGGCAGCCGTCGACGGCGCGCCGCAGCGCCCGCTCGACCTCCGGGGTCGAGCCGGTCGTCAGCAGCGCGCCGTAGGGCGCCCCGAAGCCGCGCAGGGTGAGCCGGATGCCGAGGCCGCACGCGATCGCCGTGGCGTAGAGGGCGACCTTGGCGCCCAGCCAGTCCGGGTTGCTCGTCACCCCGAACGGGCGCTCCGCGGCGATCGTGTAGCCGGCCATGCCGTACAGCGCGAGGATCAGCCCGATCCGGATCGTCCAGTCCGCCTTGCGCACCAGCGGGTGTTTCCCGGGCGCGTGGTGGTCGGCGATCGTGAGGGCGAGCCAGCCGAACGCGAACAGCCACACCGGCAGCACGGTCCACCAGTGGAACACCTGCACACCGAACAGCTCCGCGCCGTGCGGGTCGAGTGACATCAGCGTCACGCCGCTCGGCAGGAACAGCACCAGGCAGATCTTCGGGCCCAGGTCCAGGCCGCCCATGATCTTCAGCGCGGTACTGCGGGCGACCGCCGGCAGGTCCGGCCGCAGCACGAACCGGCTGGAGTAGAAGACCCCCAGGTCGCCGCCCAGCCAGAATACGAACAGCACGATGTGCAGCAGGATCCACCAGCCCATGGAAGTATGGAAACACCGATCCGCTGTGCGAAACAAGTTCTTGACGCCGGTGTCGCGCGCTGCCTAGCGTCAGTGCCATGACGCTGGGCAACTACTACGAGGACTTCGCGGTCGGCACGGTGTACCAGCACCCGCTCGGGCGCACGATCAGCGAGGCCGACAACACGTGGTTCACGTTGCTCACGATGAACACCAACCAGAACCACTTCAACGCCCACTTCGCGGCGAACGCGCCGTACGGGCGGCTCATCGTCAACTCCGGCCTGTCGGTCGCGGTCGTGCTCGGCATCTCGGTGTCCGACATGAGCCAGCACGCGATCATGAACCTCGGCTGGGAGGAGATCAAGCTCACCGCGCCCGTCTTCGTCGGTGACACGCTCTACGCCGAGTCGGTCGTGCTGGCGACCCGGGAGTCGGCGTCGCGCCCCTACGCCGGCATCGTCACCTGCAAGACCCGCGGCCTCAACCAGGACGGCGACGAGGTGATGTCGTGGCGGCGGACGGTGATGGTGTACCGCCGGGACGCCCCCCACGACAAGAACCTCTTCCCGGTGGCGAAGACGGGGCCGCTGACCGCATGACGCTGCCCGTGCTGCACTACCAGCCGTGGGGCGAGACGCTCCAGGAGCAGCTGGCCGCCGCCCGCGCCGCCGAGGAGGCCGGCGCCGCCGTCGTCTGGGCACCCGAGCTGCACCGCAGCGCCGTGGTGACCGCCGCGGCGCTCGCCGAGAGCACGGTCACCGCCGGGGTCGGCACCGGGATCGCGCTCGCGTTCGCCCGCAGCCCGTTGCTCACCGCGCTGTCCGCCCTCGACCTGGACGAGCTGTCCGGCGGCCGGCTGCGCCTCGGCCTCGGCACCGGCGTGCGGCGGCTCAACGAGGACTGGCACGGGGTCGCCTGGGACAAGCCGGTGCGCCGGCTGCGCGAGACGGTCGCCGCGATCCGGCTGCTGGTGGCCGGCGCGCACACCGGCGAGCGGTTGACGTTCGACGGCGCCGACGTGCGCCTCGACGTGCGCGGCTACCGCCGGCCCTACCCGCCGGTCCGCGACCACATCCCGATCTACCTGGCCGGCGTGGGCCCGGCGATGACGGCCCTGGCCGGTGAGGTCGGCGACGGATGGCTCTCGCATGAGCTGTGCCCGCCGCGGTACCTCGACGCCACGGTCCTGCCGCGGCTGCGCGCCTCGGGCCGCCCGCTGGAGGTCGTCGTCTCCGCCTGCTGCGCCGTCGACGACGACCCGGCCGCCGCCCGCGCCGCCGCCGCCAACGTCGTCGGCTTCTACGCCAGCGTCCGCACCTACGCCGATCTGTTCGCCTTCTTCGACCTCGCGGCCGCGCAGGACCGCGTGGTGGAGGCGTTCCGCGCCGGCCGCCCGGCCGACGCCCTGGCCGACGCCGTCGACCCCGTCATGGTCGACCGGCTCACCCTGGCCGGGACGCCGTCGGACGTCGCCGCGCGGCTGGCGGAGTACGCCGGGCTGGCCGACGCCGTGAAGCTCGGCCCGCCGACGTACGGGCTGCCGCCGGCCCGCATCCGCGCGCTGCAGGAGAACCTCCTGCGCCTCATCCGGGAGCTCGCCTCGTGAGACCGCTCGACGACGTGCGCGTCATCAGCCTGGAGCAGTACGGCGCCGGCCCGTTCGGCTCCCTGCACCTCGCCGACCTCGGCGCCGACGTGATCAAGATCGAGGACCCGCGCACCGGCGGCGACGTCGGCCGCTACGTCCCGCCCTACGCCGAGGGCGAGGACTCGCTGTTCTTCGAGACGTTCAACCGCAACAAGCGCTCGATCTCCCTCGACCTCACCGCGCCCGCCGGCCGGCAGGTGTTCGAGGACCTGGTCCGCCACGGCGACGCCGTCTACTCGAACCTGCGCGGCGACGTGCCGGCCAAGATGCGCATCCGCTACGCCGACCTCGCCCCGGTCAACCCGGCCGTCGTCTGCTGCTCGCTCACCGGCTTCGGCATGACCGGCCCGCGCGCGGCCCAGCCCGGCTACGACTACGTCCTGCAGGGCCTGGCCGGCTGGATGGCCCTCACCGGCGAGCCCGACGGCCCGCCCGCCAAGAGCGGCCTCTCGCTGGTCGACTACGCCGGCGGCCTGGTCGCCGCGATCGCACTGCTGGCCGGCGTCCACGCCGCCCGCCGCGACGGCCGGGGCATGGACTGCGACCTGAGCCTCTACGACACCGCCGTCACCATGCTCACGTACCCCGGCACCTGGCACCTGACGGCCGGCTTCACCCCGGTCCGCACCCGCCACTCGGCCCACCCGTCCCTGGTCCCGTTCCAGGCGTTCCGGGCCGCCGACGGCTGGCTGGTCGTCGGCTGCGCGAAGGAGAAGTTCTGGCAGCGGCTGGCCGCGCTGCTCGACGCCGTCGCCGGGACGGCCCTGGCGGCCGACGCCCGGTTCGCCACCTTCGACGCCCGCCGCCGCCACGCCGCCGAGCTGCTCGACATCCTGGAGCCCGCGTTCCTGACCCGGCCGGTCGACGAGTGGCTGGCCGCGCTCACCCCGGCCGGCGTCCCCTGCGGCCCGGTCAACGACGTGGCGGCCGCGCTGAGCGACCCGCACACCGCCGCCCGCGAGCTGGTCGTCGAGACCGAGCACCCCGCGTTCGGGACGGTCCGCCAGCTCGCCTCACCGGTGCGGGTCGGGGACGATCCCGTGCGGTACCGCCGGGCACCGCGGCGCAACGAGGACGCCTCGGACGTGCTGGGGGAGCTGCTCGGCTACGACTCGGCCCGGATCGCCGCGCTGAGCGGCGACGGCGCCTTCGGACCGCCGCGATGACGGTCGCGCGGCGGCTCGCCGAGTGGGGCCTTTCCGAGACGTTGGTCGATCTACCCCCAGCGGTGGCCGACGCCACCCGCCGGCACGTCCTCGACGGGCTCGGCACGCTCACCGCCGCGCTGCGCCGCGACGCCGCCACGCCCGCGATCACCGTCGCGCTCGGCCTCGGCGGCCCGCCGGAGGCCCGGCTGTTCGGGACCGGCCGGCGGGTCGGCGCGGCCGCTGCCGCGCTCGCCGGCGGGGCGCTCGTGCACGCCCTCGACTTCGACGACACCCACGCCGGCGGCCTGGTCCACGCCACCGCGCCCGTCCTGCCCGTGGTCCTCGCGCTCAGCGACCCCGGAGGCGAGCACGAAGGCGAGCCCGGAGGCGAGCCCGGACGCGAGAACAGACGCGAGAACGGGCGGGTCACCGGCGCCGAGGCGCTCGCCGCGACCGCCGTGGGCCTGGAGACGGTCTGCCGCCTGGGCGCCGCCGCACCGCACGCGTTCCACGCCCGCGGCCTGCACGCGACCGCCGCCTGCGGCGTGATCGCGGCCGCGCTCACCGCCGCCCGCCTGCTCCGCCTCGACCCCGCGGCGACCACCGACGCGCTCGGCATCGCGGCCAGCCAGGCCGGTGGCCTGCTGGAGTTCCTGCACACCGGCTCGTCGACCAAGCAGCTGCACCCCGGCCTGGCCGCCCACCACGGTATCCTCGCCGCCCGCCTCGCCGCTGCCGGCGCGAGCGGCCCGGCCAGCGCGATCGAGGGCGCGTACGGCCTCTTCGCCGCCCTCGCCGACCGCCGCGTCACCCCTGACGCCGTGCTGGACGGCCTGGGCGAGCGGTGGGAGCTGACCCGCATCACGATCAAGCCGTACCCGGCCTGCCAGCTCCTGCACGCCCCCTTGGACGCCGCGGCCCGCATCGCGGTCGGCCCGGACGCGGTCGAGCTGGTCGAGGTGGAGGTCCACCCGGACGCCGAGGCGATCGTGTGCGGCCCCGACCAGGCCGCGCCGCGCACGGCGTATCAGGCGAAGTTCGCGCTGGCGTGGTGCGTGGCCGCGATGCTGTACGACGGCGCGGTCACCCTGGACACGTTCGACGACGTGGACCGCCCGGAGGTGCGGGCGCTCGCGGCGCGCGTCCGGCACCGGGTCGTGGCGTTCCCCGGTCCGGCCGCCGAGCAGCCGGGCCGGGTCACGGTGACCACCCGCGACGGACGCCGCCGGACCGGCGAGGTGCCCCGCAGCGGCGGCGGCCCCGACGACCCGGCCATCGCGGACCTGGTGCGGGCCAAGGCCCTGGCCAACCTGGGCGCCGCCGGGCCCGGGGTGGTGGCCGCCGTCGACCGTCTCGCCGGGGCGCCCGACCTCACCGAGCTGCTGGAATCGCTGGAGGCATCGTGACCGTCCACCTGCCCGCCGTGCCGTACCCCGACGCGGAACGGCTCCTGAGCGAGGCCGGGCTGAGCCCCGGCGACGTCGTCCACGTGACCGAGTACGTCACCGCCGCCTCCAGCCCCGAGGCAAGAGCCGCCGCCCGCAAGGGCTACGACGCCCCGGTGTCGACGATCCCCGTCGCCGGGCTGCTCACGGACGCGGCCGAGCTGGTCGAGCTCACCGCCTGGCCCGGCGGGGGAACCCGGGCCGGGGAGCTGGTCGTCGCCGGCGACCTGGTGTACCTCCCGAGCGTCCACACCACCGAGGGCGGCTTCCGCGAGCAGTACCGCGCCTGCCTCGACAAGCTCGATGAGCTCCTCGCCGCCGCGGGACTGGGCCTCGACGCCCTCGTCCGCACGACCGACTACACGGCGACGGCCACCAGATCGGAGTACCCCCGCTGCGGCCGGCCCCGCAAGGACCTGCTCGGCACCGCGGGCGTGTTCCCCGGCGCGGCCGGCATCCTGGTCGACACGCCGGTCGAGCCGGGTGCCCACGTCGCGCTCGACGCGCTCGCGTCCAGCAAGCCGCTGCGGGCGGTCAACCCCGGCTGGTCCCGCTACGACACCCTGACCTACGGGCCGGGGGTGGTCGCCGGCGACACGCTCGTCATGTCCGGCTTCGGCGCCCTCGACCCGGCCACCCAGCTCGCGCTGCACGAGGGGGACCTGCTGCGCCAGGCGGTGTACCTGTACGACAGCGTCGACCTGGTCGTGCAGGCGGCCGGCGGCGGCACGGTGACCCGGATCCTCGACTACATCACGCCGGCCGCGGTGCCGGACTATCCAGCGCTCGCCGCGCTGCGCGCCGAGCGCTACCCGGACGCCGTGGTGACCACCGTCGTGTGCAGCGCGCTGCTGCGGCCCGAGTTCCTCCTCGAGACCGTCCCGACGGCGGTGCTCGGCCGATGAGCCTGCTCACCCCCGAGCTTCGTGCCCTCGTCGGGACGTCCGTCGTGTACACCGCGCCGGAGCCCCTCGGGCGGGCCGCCATCCGCTACTTCGCGCTCGCGGTCGGCGACGACAACCCCGTCTACACCGACGACGCCGCCGCCCGGGAGGCCGGCTACGACGGGGTCGTCGCGCCGCCGACGCTCGTCTGCGAGACCAACCAGTACGCCGGCCTGCCCCGCGACGGCGACGGGTACGCCGGCCACGGCTGGGGTATCGAGCTGCCCGGCACCCGCCAGGTCCGCGGCGGCAACTCGTACGTGTTCCACCGGCCGGTCCGGCCGGACGACGTGATCACCGCGACCTGGACGCTCGCCGCCGCCGACGAGCGGACCACGTCCGCCGGGCAGGACATGCTGATCCTCACGTCGCGGGCCGAGTACACCAACCAGGACGGCGAGCCGCTGGTGAGCAACGAGGAGACGATCATCTACGTGGCGGTGACGCCGTGAGGCCCGGGTTCGAGCTGCCCCGCCTGGAGCGGCGCATCGAGCTGCCCGACATGGTCGCCTACGCCGGCGCCACCTGGGACTGGCACCGCCTGCACTACGACCCGGCGTACCTGGCGCCGCGCGGGCTGGACCGGCCGGTCGTCGACGGCCAGGTCTTCGGCGCGCTGCTCGCCGAGCAGGTCCAGGACTGGCTCGGCCCCGCGGCGCGGCTGCGGTCGCTGAGCTTCCGGTTCAAGAACCTGGTCTTCGCCGGCGAGACCGTCCGCTGCGTCGGCACGGTGTCCGCGGTGGAGGACGGGATCGTCACCGTCGTGCACCGCATCGACGTGGTCGACGACGGGCGGGTCGCGGTCGCGCCCGCCACGTCGACGGCCCGGGTGCCGTGACGACCGGGGTCAGCATCGCCGGCGCCGCCGAGTCCGACCTCGGCGTCACCGGCAAGACCGCGCTGCACCTCCAGGCGCAGGCGGTCACCCGGGCCCTCGCCGACGCCGGACTGCGCCTGTCCGATGTGGACGGCCTGGCCACCAACGGCGTGTCGCGCTTCGCCGCCGCGCAGGTCGCCGAGTACCTCGGCCTGCGCCCGCGCTGGACCGACTCGACGTTCGCCGGCGGTTCGGCGTTCCAGTTGTACGTCGGGCACGCCGCACAGGCGATCCGGGCCGGCCAGGCGTCGGTGGTCGTCATCTCCTACGGCTCGAACCAGCGCACGGCCCGCAGCCGCACCCACGACCCCTACGAGCCGCAGACGCCCGAGGCGCAGTTCGAGCGCCCCTACGGCCCGCTCTACCCGGTCTCCGCCTACGCCCTCGCGGCGCAGCGGTACCTGCACGTCTACGGGGCCGCGCGGGGGCGGGCAGCGCTGAGCGCCGTCGCCGTCAACGCCCGCGAGTGGGCGCTGGAGAACCCGCGCGCCTACCGGTACGGCGCCGGCCCGCTCACCGCGGCCGACGTCGAGGGCAGCCCGCTGGTGAGCGACCCGCTGACGACCGCCGACTGCTGCCTCGTCACCGACGGCGGCGGCGCGGTCGTGCTCGTCTCCGCCGAGCGGGCCCGCGACCTGCCCGGCGCGGCCGTCCCGGTGCTCGGCTACGGCGAGGCGACCACCGGTACCTCGATCGCCGGCCTCGGCGACCTGCTGCACACCGGCGCGGCCGAGTCCGGCCGGCGCGCGTTCGCGATGGCCGGGCTGACCCCGGCGGACGTCGACGCCGCCCAGGTCTACGACTCGTTCACGATCACCGTGCTGTTGTCGCTGGAGGCGCTCGGCTTCTGCGCGCCGGGCGAGGCGCCCGACTTCCTCGCCACCGGCGGCCTGCCGCTGAACACGTCCGGCGGGGGTCTGTCGTACTGCCACCCCGGCCAGCTCGGCGTGCTGCTGCTCGTCGAGGCCGTAAGGCGGCTGCGCGCGACGGCCGACCGGGTCGCGCTCGTCCACGGTACCGGCGGCATCCTCTCCACCCACGGCACGGTCCTGCTGGGAGCGCCGTCGTGAACGTGCCCGAGGACGAGACCACCCGGCAGTGGTGGGACGAGACCCGCGCCCGGCGCCTCACCGTCCAGCGCTGCGGGTCGTGCGGGCACCTCCAGCACTACCCGCGCCCGGTGTGCCTGTCGTGCGGCGGGCAGGCGCTGTCGCTGGTGCCCGTCGCCGGCACGGGTGTCGTGGAGACGTTCACCGTCGTGCGCCGCACCGCCTACGAGGACCTGCCCGCGCCCTACGTCGTGGCCGTCGTGGCGCTCACCGAGGGGCCCCGGCTGCTGACCAACGTCACGCCGCTCGACGCCGTCGCGATCGGCCGGGCGGTCCGCGTCGACTGGCGGCCGCTGGACGACGGCCGCAACCTGCCCGTGTTCGTCATTGTCGCCATGGAGGAGTGACCACAGTGGACTTCGAGCTCAGCGACGAGCAGCGGCAGTTCCGCGACGTGCTGCGTGAGTTCGTCGACCGGGAGATCCGGCCGGTCGCGCAGGAGTGGGAGGCCACCGACCGGTACCCCACCGAGATCGTCGAGTCGATGCGCCGGATGGGCCTGTTCGGGCTGACCGTCCCCGAGGAGTACGGCGGGCTCGGCGCCGACATGGTCTCCTTCGCCCTCGTCTTCGAGGAGATCGCGAAGGGCTGGATGGGCATCGCCGGCATCCTCGGCAGCCACTCCCTCGCCTGCTGGCTCATCGCCCGGCACGGCACCGAGGAGCAGAAGCGCCGCTACCTGCCGGACCTGGCCACCGGCGCCCGGCGCAGCGGGATCGGCCTCACCGAGCCCGACGCCGGCACCGACCTGCAGGGCATCCGCACCGTCGCCCGCCGCGACGGCGACCACTACGTCGTCACCGGCCGCAAGACCTGGATCACCAACGCCCGGCACGCCGACCCGCTGCCGGTGCTCGTCAAGACCGACCCCACCGCGTCGCCGGCCCACCGCGGCATGTCGGTGCTGCTGGTCGAGGCCGGGACGCCCGGCTTCGAGGTGCTGCGCGACCTGCCGAAGCTCGGCTACAAGGGCACCGAGTCGTGCGAGGTGCTCCTCGACGACGTCCGCGTCCCCGTCTCCGGCCTGCTCGGTGGTGTCGAGGGGCGGGGCATGCAGCAGGTGCTGTCCGGCCTGGAGACCGGCCGGATCAACGTCGCCGCCCGCGCCCTCGGGATCGCGCAGGCCGCCTACGACGAGGCGCTGCGCTACAGCGCCTCCCGGACGGCCTTCGGCTCGCAGATCTCGCAGTTCCAGGCCGTCCAGCTGCGCCTGGCCGACATGGCCATGCAGGTCCAGGCGGCGCGCCTGATGGTCTACTGGGCGGCCGCGCGCGCCGACGCCGGCCAGCGCGTCGACCTGGAGGCCGGGATGGCGAAGGCGTTCGCGTCCGAGGCCGCGGCGGCCTGCGCCCTGTCGGCCATGCAGGTCCACGGCGGCTACGGCTACTCCAAGGAGTTCGTCGTCGAGCGCCTGTACCGCGACGCGCCGCTCATGATGATCGGCGAGGGCACGAACGACATCCAGCGCATCGTGATCGCCCGCGCGCTGACCAGCGGAAAGGGCCGCATCGGATGAGGTCGTACCTGTACGTGCCGGGCGACGCGCCGGACAAGCTCGCCAAGTCGCTCGCCCGCGGCGCCGACGCGGTCATCGCCGACCTCGAGGACGCTGTGCCGGCCGCGGGCAGGTCCGCGGCCCGGGCCTCGGTCCGGTCGTGGCTGTCGGCGCTGCCCGCCACGGACCGCCCGGCGGTGTGGGTCCGGATCAACCCGGGCGAGGCGGGCCTGGAGGACGCCCGGGCGGTGGCGGTGCCCGGCCTGGCCGGCGTCTGCGTCGCCAAGGCCGAGACCGCCGGCGAGCTGACCGCCCTGGCCGCCGTGCTCGCGACGGCCGAGGAGGCCTCGGGGCTGCCAGTCGGCGGGATCGCCGTGGTGCCGCTGCTGGAGTCCGCGGCGGCCGTGCTCAACGCCGTCGAGCTGGCCCGCGCCCCGCGGGTGGCCCGGCTGCAGCTGGGCGAGGCCGACCTGCGGGCCGACCTGGGCGTGACGCTCGGCCCGGACGAGCGCGAGCTGCTGCCGATCCGCTCCCACGTCGTCGTGGCGAGCGCCGCGGCCGGGATCGGCCCGCCGGTCGCCCCCGTGAGCACCGACTACCGTGACCTCGACGCGCTCCGCTCGTCGACGGAGGCCCTGCGCCGCCTCGGTTTCGTCGGGCGGGCCTGCATCCACCCCGCCCAGCTCCCGGTCGTCAACGAGGTCTTCACGCCGTCGCCGGAGCGCCTGGCCGAGGCGGCCGACCTGGTCCGCCGCTACGACGCGGCGGTGGCGTCGGGCGCCGGCGTCCTGGTCGGCGCCGACGGCCGCATGGTCGACGCGGCGGTGGTCCGCGCCGCCCGCCGCCTGCTGTCCCTGGCCGGCTGACCGGCGCGCGATATGGAAACGCTGTTTCGCTGGAGGAACCAGGCAGCCCATTGCCTCGACAGGGAAACGGTGTTTCCATTGCATCGTGACTGGTGCGCAGTTGAACATCGCCAACGGGGTCCGCGAGTTCGCCCGCGCGACCCCGGACGCCATCGCCGTCATCGACGGTGACCGGCGGCTCGACTATGCCGCGCTCGACGACCGCTCCAGCCGCCTCGCGCAGGCGCTGCTCGCCGCCGGCCTCGCCCCCGGTGACCCGGTCGCGGTGCTGAGCGGCAACCGGCTCGAGTACTGCGAGATCGCCGCCGGGCTGGCCAAGGCGGGGATGCCGATGGTCCCGCTGAACCCGCGCCAGACGCTCGCCGACACGGCGTACATCGCCGGGCACTGCGACCCGAAGGCCATCATCCTCGACCCGGCCCTGGAGGACCGCGCCGTCGACCCGGGCTTCACTCTGCGGCTCGGCGCCGAGTACGAGGCCGCCATCGAGAACGCCGCCGCGACGGACCCGGCGGTCCGCGTCGACGAGCACGACCCCTTCTGCATCGCCTACACGTCGGGCACGACCGGCGCGCCCAAGGGCGTGCTCATCAGCCACCGCTCGCGGGTGCTCACGTTCTACTGCACCGCGCTGGAGTGGGGGCTCGGGCCCGGGCGGCGCACGATCGCGGTCGCGCCGATGTACCACGGCGCCGGCTTCGCCTTCGCCTACGCGGCGGTCTTCACCGGCGGTACCGTCTCGATGCTCAGGGCCTGGGACCCGCAGACCCTGCTGCGGATGGTCGAGCGGGACCGCCCGCAGTCCGTCTTCCTCGTGCCGACCCATGCGGTCGGGCTCCGCGAGGTGGGTCTCCAGGGCAAACTCGACAGCCTGGAGACGCTGTACTTCAACGCCGCCGCCCTGCCGGTCGCGCTGAAGGAGTGGGTGCTCGACAGCTTCCCCGGCGTGGGCGTGCACGAGCTGTACGGCTCGACCGAGGCCGGCGTCGTCACCGACCTGCGGCCGGTCGACGCGCGGCGCAAGGCCGGCTCGGTCGGGCACCCGTGGTTCATGACGGAGATCCGGGTCGTCGACGACGAGGGCCACCCGGTGCCGCCCGGCACGCCCGGCGAGCTGTACAGCCGCTCCCCGTTCCTCATGAACGGCTACCTCGGCAACCCGGCCGCCACCGCCGGGTGCACGACCCCCGACGGCTTCCTGACCAGCGGGGACGTCGTCGTGGTGGACGACGAGGGGTTCGTGACGATCGTCGACCGCAAGAAGGACATGATCATCACGGGCGGGGTGAACGTGTACCCGCGCGACGTCGAGGAGGCGCTCGCCGCGCACCCGGCGGTGGTCGAGGCGGCGGTCGTGGGGGAGCGCGACGACCGCTGGGGCGAGCGGATCGTTGCCTACGTCGTGGCGCGCGAGGAGGGCCTCGAGCCCGGCGCGCTGCTCGAGCACCTGCGGCCCCGGCTCGCCGGGCACAAGGTGCCGAAGGAGTTCCGGATGATCGCCGCGCTGCCCCGCAACGCGGCCGGCAAGGTGCTGAAACGAGAGCTGAGGAGCACGGGTTGAGGGCGCACGTCGAGCTGATCCACGAGGACGACTACATCTGGCACGCCGCCGAGCTGCCCTTCGGCGAGGGCAAGGCGCTCGAGCGCCGGCTGTCCACCGACGAGGAGGACGGCTCGTCGTCGCTGTCGCTGAGCTTCCCGGCCGACTGGGGCCGCGGGCCGGGCGTCGCGCACGCCGACACGGAGTTCTACGTCGTGTCGGGGTCCCTGCTGTACGGCGGGAAGGAGCTCGGCCCCGGCGGTTACCTGCAGGTGCCGAAGGGCGTGCCCATGGACTGGATCAAGGTCCGTGAGGGCAGCCACGTCCTGCACTGGCGCGAGTACGGCGACGCCGGGTTCGACCCCGACGCCCAGGCCCGCGAGGAGGGCACGGTCACGGTCGTCGACCCGGACGCGATGCCGTGGGTGGCGGCGCCGACCGTCGGCCCGCTCACACCGCTGTACATCAAGCTGCTGCACCGCGACCCGAAGACCGGCTTCTACACCCGGCTGATCCGCGCGCCGAAGGGCTGGACCGACCACCGCCTCGCGCACCACCCGTGCTACGAGGAGTTCTACACGCTGAGCGGCAAGATGGCGTACAACTTCGGCGACATCGACGAGGGCACCTACTGCTTCCGCCCGGCCGGCGTGAAGCACGGCCACTTCGTCGCCGAGACGGAGATCGACTGGATCATCCGCTCCGACGGTGAGCTCATCAACTGGTACACCACCGAAGAGTGGATCAAGTGGGGCGGGCACGCCGAGAACTACCACGAGCACGAGGCGCCGGTCATCTCGACGCTGCCGGTGCGGTCGCGGTCGCGGGGACCCTGGTCCGGCGACGGAATGTGATCGACGAAAAGGGGGGAGGCCCGGCGGCCTCCCCCCTTTGCCGTGTCAGCGCTTCACGAACTCACCGCGCGGGTCGCCGACCAGGGCGCCGTCGCGGTACGCGACGCGGCCGCGCAGGATCGTGGCGACCGGCCAGCCGCGGACCTTGCGGCCGGCGAACGGGCAGTGGTCCTGGCCCGACAGCAGCAGCTCGGTGGTGACCTCCTGCTCCAGGTCGGGGTCGACGACCGTGATGTCCGCGTCGTGCCCGACCAGCAGCGAGCCCTTGCGCGGCCAGAGCCCGTAGGCCCGAGCCGGGTTGGCCGACACCAGTTCGGCGACGCGGTGCGGGGCCAGGCCGCGGCGGTGCATGCCCTCGCTGACGAGCACCGGGTACAGCAGGCCGGTGCCGCCGAACCCCGGCAGCGCCG
The DNA here is from genome assembly GCF_022095675.1 of Dactylosporangium sp. AC04546. Classification (GTDB taxonomy): domain Bacteria; phylum Actinomycetota; class Actinomycetes; order Mycobacteriales; family Micromonosporaceae; genus Dactylosporangium. Next base: position 47,628 of record NZ_JAHYSG010000007.1, read on the forward strand.
GCCACAGCTCGTCGCCCTTGTGCTCCTCCAGGCAGCAGGCGTGGTCGGAGGCGACCCAGTCGACCGCGCCCGACAGCACCCCGGCCCACAGCGCCTCGGTGTCGGCCGCGCTGCGGATCGGCGGGTTGACCTTCGCGCCGAGCCCGGACAGCTCCTCGTAGTTGAGGCACAGGTGGTGCAGGGTGACCTCGGTGCGCAGGTCGAGGCCGGCCCGGGCCGCGGTCGCTGCGGCGAGCGCCTCGGCGCTGGACAGGTGCAGCAGGTTGACCGGGCAGCCGGTCGCGCCGGCGAGCGTGGTCGCCTCGCCGATGGCGACCCGCTCGGTGAGCGGCGGGCGGGCGTCGGAGTACGCCTTGAGCGTCTGCGGGTCGCCGGCCGCCCGCACCCGGTCGATGAACAGCCGCATCAGCTCGGCCTGCTCGCAGTGCAGCGACAGCGAGACCCGCTTGCCGCTGTCGCGCCCGGCGGCGGCCACCGCCTCCATGATCTGGTACAGGTGGCCCAGGTCGTACTCGTCGCTCATCGTGAACGCCTTGGCGTCGCGCGAGTCGGCCGAGAGGTTGAAGCCCTTGTAGAACATGTAGTACTTGAACGAGGCGATGCCGTGCTCGTCCACCAGCGACGGCACCTCGCCGACCTGGCGGGTGTCCATCGGGGCCAGGTGGAAGCCGAAGTCGGTCCACGCGTGGCCGGACACCGCGGCGAGCACCTCGGGCAGGATCTCGGCGTAGGGGCCGGTCTTGTTGAGGTAGTGCTGGCCGGTGCGGAAGTACGACAGCACCGTGGTCGCGCCGCCGACCAGCGACGAGCGGGTCTCCTCGGCCGCGTCGACCGCCAGGGGCCGGTAGATGCCGAGGTGGTAGTGCGCGTCGACGGCGCCGGGGAAGACCAGCAGCTCGTTCGCGTCGAGCACCTCCTCGGCCTCGCTCGCGGCCAGGTCGGTGCCGATCGCCGCGATCGTCCCGTCGCGGGTGGCGAGGTCGGCGCGCACCTCCCCGACGTACGGCAGCACCAGGGTTCCGTTCTTGATCAGCAGGTCGTACCGCGACATCGGGCGACCACCCCTTTCCGTGTTTCGCTCAATGTAACGGGGTTTCCATTTTGGCGGTAGGGTCGCTACGCTCTGGCCGTGGAAGCGCAGCCCGCCCTCGCCGGGATCACCGTGGTGGACGTCTCGACCCTGTTCGCCGGCCCCCTCGCCGCCACCATCCTCGGGGACTTCGGCGCCGACGTGATCAAGGTCGAGCATCCCAGAGCCGGCGACCCGGCGCGCGGACACGGCCCGTCGAAGGACGGCGTGCCGCTGTGGTGGACGCTGCTGGGGCGCAACAAGCGCTGCGTCACCCTCAACCTGTCCCGCCCGGCCGGCGCCGAGCTGCTGCGCCGCCTGATCGCCGAGGCGGACGTCCTGGTGGAGAACTTCCGCCCGGGCACCCTGGAGCGCTGGGGCCTGTCCCCGTCCATCCTGCACGAGGTGAACCCGCGCCTCGTGATCGCCCGGGTGACCGCGTTCGGCCAGTTCGGGCCGTACTCGGCGCGCCCCGGCTTCGGCACCCTCGCCGAGGCGATGAGCGGCTTCGCGGCGATCACCGGCGAGCCCGACGGCCCGCCCACCCTGCCGCCGTTCGGCCTCGCCGACGGCATCGCCGCCCTTGCCACCGCGCAGGCGGTCACCACCGCGCTGCTGGCCCGGCACGGCACCGGCGCCGGGCAGGTCATCGACATGGCGATCATCGAGCCGATCCTCACCGTGCTGGGCATGCAGCCGATGGTGTACGACCAGCTCGGCGTGGTGCAGCGGCGCACCGGCAACCGCAGCGTCAACAACGCGCCGCGCAACACGTACCGCACCCGTGACGGCCGCTGGCTCGCCGTGTCGACCTCGGCCCAGGCCGTCGCCGAGCGGGTGCTCAAGCTGGTCGGGCATCCCGAGGTGGTCGACGAGCCGTGGTTCGCCTCCGGCGCCACCCGCGCCGGGCACGCCGACGAGCTCGACGCCATGGTCGGCGGGTGGATCGCCGAGCGCGACGCCGCCGAGGTGGTCGCCGCGTTCGAGGCGGCCGAGGCGGCGGTCGCGCCGATCCAGGACATCGCCGACGTGTTCGAGGACCCGCAGTACGCCGCCCTCGGCACCCTCCAGCCGGTCGACGACCCGGTGCTCGGGCCGGTGCGGATGCAGAACGTGCTGTACCGCCTGTCCGCCACGCCGGGCCGGATCCGCTGGACGGGCCCGCCGCTCGGCGCGCACAACGACGAGATCTACCGGGGCCGCCTCGGCCTCACCGGCGACGAGCTCGCCGCCCTACGCGCCGACGGGGTGATCTGATGGTGTGGGACCCGCTCGCCGGGACGCGGGTGCTGGACCTGGCCCAGCCGATGCGCCGCGGCATGCCGCAGTCGCCGAACCACCCGCCGTTCCGGATGGCGATCGAGCGCCGCCACGGCGACGTCATGCGCCCCGACGGCGGCTCCGCCGCCAACGAGCTCATCGTCACCGGCGGCCACGTCGGCACCCATGTCGACGCGCTCGCCCACGTGTCGCAGGACGGCTACCTCCACGGCGGCGTCGAGGCCGGCTCCGTGCAGGGGCACCTCGGCTTCACCGCCCTCGGCATCGAGACGTTCGGCGTCTATGTCGGGCGGGCGGCGATCTTCGACGTCGCCCGGCTGCACGGCGTGCCGTCGCTGCCGCCGGGGTACGAGATCACCGCGGCGGACCTGGTCGCCTGCGACGTGTCCGTCCGGCCCGGCGACGCGGTGCTCATCGGCACCGGCTGGTCGCGCCGCTGGGACGAGCACGACGCGTTCGTCGGCCACCGCGACGGCGTGCCCGGCCCCGGCGTCGAGGCCGCCGAGTGGCTCCTCGATCGGGGCACGGCGATCGCCGGCGGCGAGACGATCGCGTTCGAGCGCATCCCGGCCGGCGCCGGCCATGCGGTACTGCCGGTGCATCGCCTGCTGCTCGTCGAGCGCGGCGTCCACATCGTCGAGACCATGCGGCTCGCCCCGCTGCTGGAGACCGGCGCGACCGAGTGCCTGCTGGTCCTCAACCCGCTCCCGATCGTCGGCGCGACCGGCGCCCCGGTCCGTCCCCTGGCGGTGCTGCCGTGAACGCCGCATCGACGAATGCCGTCTCGACGCTGGCGGCGTTCGCGGTCGCCTGCCGCGACGCCGAACTGCCCGCCGCCGTCCGGGCCGATGTGCCGGCCCGCGTGCTCGACATCCTCGGCCTGGCCCTCGCCGCCGGCGGCGGCCCGGGCCCGGACGCTGTGCTGCGCTCGGTGCGCCGCTGGGGCGGCGTCGCCGAGAGCACCGTCGTCGGCGCCGGCGACCGCCTGCCGGCCCCGGCCGCCGCACTCGTCAACGGCACCCTCGCACACGCGCTCGACTTCGACGACACCCACCTGCCGTCGGTGCTGCACCCGTCGGCGTCCGTGGTACCGGCCGGCCTGGCCACCGCCGAGGCCGCCGGCGCGTCCGGGGCCGCGCTGCTGGCCGCCGTCGCCGCCGGGATCGAGATCACCAACCGGCTCGGCATGGCCGCCTACGACCCGCAGCTGGCGAACTCGATCTTCTTCGAGCGCGGCCTGCACGCCACCTCGATCTGCGGCGCGATCGGCTCCGCGGCCGCCGCGGGCCTGCTGCTCGGCCTCGACGCCGACGGCGTCGCGTCCGCCATGGGCGTGGCCGCGAGCATGGGCGCCGGCCTGCTGGAGGCCAACCGGGCCGGCGGTACCGTCAAGCAGGCGCACTGCGGCTGGGCCGCCCACGCCGGGGTCAGCGCCGCCTACCTGGCACTCGACGGCCTCACCGGCCCGCCGACCGTGCTGGAGGGCCGGTTCGGCTTCTTCGCCGCCTACGCCGACGGCCGCTTCTCCAAGCCGGCCCTGCTCGACGACCTGGGCACCCGCTGGGAGCTGCTGCGCACCGCCTACAAGCCGTACCCGTCGAACCACTTCACCCACCCCGGCATCGACTGCGCGCTCGCCCTGCGCGCGGCCGGCCTGGATCCGTCCACAGTGGACTGGATGGAGCTGGGCGTGGCCGCGGCCCCGCTGCGCACGATCGGCGAGCCCCGGGCCGAGAAAACCAGACCGCGCAGCACGTACCACGCGAAGTTCTCCGGCCCCTACACGGTCGCGGCGGCCCTGCTGGGCGGCGGCGGCCTCGGTGTGGGCCTGGCCGACTTCGAGGGCGATCTGGTACCGGAGCGCCTCGCGCTGGCGGCCAGGGTCCGCGTGGTGCCGGACGACCGGGCGACGTCGCTCTTCCCGCACGCCTTCGCGGCAGTCCTGCGGGCCGGCGTGGGCGGCACCGTCCACGAACACCGTGTCGACGCCTCGAAGGGCAGCGCCGAGGCGCCGCTGACCCCGGCCGAGCTGGACCTGAAGTTCCGCCTGAACGCGACCCGCGCCCTGCCGGGGGACCGCGCGACGGCCCTGTCCACCGCCGTCCGCGACCTGGAGCGGGCCGCGTCGCTGGCCCCGATCCTGTCCCTGACGACGTCCTGACGATCTCCGACGCCCGGTGCCGACCGTCGGCGGGCAGGGGGTCGCTTGAACAAGTATTCCTGTGAGGAATGTTCATTCCCCACAGGAATATCGTCTGGCCGCACACCGTCGCCGCCGGCGTGCTGGACAGGAGCGGCCCACGGCGCCGGTGTCTGTCGCCCGGAGCGGGGAGTGCGGGCCGGGGCCGACGACAGCGGCGCCCGGGAGACCTCGCTCCCGGGCGCCGCTCTTCGTGCAGGTCAGGTCGCGGTCAGCGGGCCGCAGGCGGGGGCTCGGACCGGCCGCCGAGGACCGGGGGCGGGGCGTCCTCGTCGTCGCTCCACACCATGTCGTCCTCGGTGAGCCAGGTGTCGTAGCGCTCCTCGTCGTCGTCCTCGCCCGTGCCGTTACGGCCCATCGGGCCGCCCGCGCCGCGCTGGCCGTTGTTGCCGAACAGGCCGTCGCGGCCGCCGCGGGCGCCCATCGGGCCGCGCTCGGCGCCGGAGCCCGCCGCGCCGGGGCGGCCGGCGTTGCTCTGCAGGCTCGTCTCCGAGCCGGGGCGGGCGCCACCGCCCGGGCCGCCGAGCAGGCCGGTCGGCGCGCCGCCGGCGAGCGCCGTCGTCGGGCCGACGCCGGCGCCGCCCGGGCCGGTGAGCGAGACGAGCTGGCCGGCGAGCGCGCCGCCCGCGGCGACCACGCCCGCGCCGATGACGGCGCCGTCGGTGCCGAGCAGCTGCGTGCCGGGCTGGTCGTCGCCGGTGCCGGTGGTCGGGGCGGTCCTCACAGGCACGAACGTGCCGGTGTCGTGGGTCTGGCCGGTGCCCGGGTCGTTCGTGCCCGAGACGCTGCGCGGCACGCTGCCGCCGGGGCCCTTCTTCGGGTCGGATTCGGCGCCGACCTCGTCGCCGGGCAGTTCGGTCGGGGGCGTGGTCGGGATGTTGACGCCGGTCTCGTTGACGCCGTAGTCGGCCGCGAGGTCCGACATCAGTTGGACCATGCGCGCCTGAGCTTCCTTCTTCTGCTGCTCGTCGCGCTCGTGGCCGAGGAAGCCGCCGACGACGGCGCCCGGCAGGCCGCCCGTAGCGCCGCCGATGAGGATGCCGCCGACCATGCTGTCGTTGTCGTCGGTCTCTTCCGGGTTGTCGGCCGTCTTCTGCGCCGAGCGCAGCGCGGTGCTCATGCCGTCGAGCGCCGAGCGGACCGTGGCGTGGTCGTCGGCGAGCTTCGTCGAGTAGCCGCTCACAAGGCCCAGGCGGTACTGGTACTCGTGGCCCGCGTCGCCCTTCCAGTCGAGCTTGGCGAGGTCCTTGGTGATCTCGCCGGCGAGGTGCCGCGCGTCGGACTCCAGCTTCGACCAGTCGTCGGAGACCAGGTCGACCTGGTCCGGGTCGCCGGCCATGAGCTCGTTCCACAGCTGCTGGTGGCTCTTGCCCTGGTAATGCGGCGTGTACTCATTGCCCATCGGAGCCCCCCAGCTTCACCGTGACGTCACCGAGCAGGTTGCGGATGTCGGCCTGGTTCGCCGCGTTGCGGCTCTCGGTCGTGTGGTAGTTCCGCATGATGTCGTCGGTGGCCTTCTGCGCCGCCTCGATCGCCGAGACCAGCCGCTTCGCCCGGGTCACGTGCTGGCCGTGCACCCGGTCGTAGTTGTTGCCGATCGTCTGCGCGTCGGTGAAGGTGCCCAGCTTGGGCTTGCTCATGCCGTTGAGCTTGGTCACCAGCGCCTTGGCGTCGGTGAGGCGGCTGTCCAGCCGCGTGCGGAACTCCTCCAGCGTGAGGAGATCGACTCTGCTGTTGCCGTCGCCCATCAGATCCCCGTCTCGATCCAAACCATCGATGCCGCTCTGTGTGCCGTCCTGTCAGGGTACTTGGTCTGCGCCAGTTCGATCGACCCTACCCGATCGGCGGCGGCCCGGCGCGGCCCGGCGGCGCGACGCGGACGGGTTCCCGCTCGCCGGCGGCCTGCTCGACGGCGGCTTCGACGGCGTCGGGCTCTGCGTCTGCGTCGGCTTCGGCGAGCTGCTCTGGCTCGCCTTCGGGGTCGGCGTCGAGGCGGAGCCGGTCGACCGCGTGGTCACGAACGAGCGGGCCGCGGCCGGGTCGAGCGCCGGGCCCTGCGGGATCAGCGCGAGCAGGGAGGCCGGCACGCCGGTCGCGGCGACCCCCTCGTAGCCCAGCGCGACCATGGCCTTGACGTTCTCGCTGTCCTGCAGCGCGTACCGCACACCCTGGTCGCTGACCAGGTAGACGGTCCCGGCGGCGCTGCTCGCGTCGGCGTCGGGCGCCGGCAGGGCGTGCACCAGCGCGCCGCGGCCCTGCGGCACCGACACCTGCTGGGCGACCGACGACTGGGTGGTCGTGCGGTCCGGGTCCAGGGTCAGCTGCTCGGCCGTGGCGCCGTAGAGGGCCAGCGTCACCTGCGGGCGGCCGCCCTGCGGTGCGGCGGTGTAGTGCGCGCAGAGGGTCGCCTCGGCGACGTCGGCGCGCGCCTGCGGCCGGGCCTGCGGGAAGCCCTCCGGCTCGACCGCGGCGCCTGTGCTCAGCGCCTGGGCGGCCTGCGCGGCGGTGATCTCCACCGGCGACGCGCCGTTGGCCAGCAGCAGCGCGGCGCTGACCGCGCCGATGGTGGCCAGGCCGCTGTTGGTGAGCACGTAGTACTGCTGGCCGGAGCGGTACACCGAGCCGACGTCGGCGCTCTGCCCGGCGACCTTCCGCGAGCTCGGCTGGCCGGCGCCCGGCAGCTTCAGGGGGGCCAGGTCGGGCCCGGCGGTGATGCTGTTGAGCAGCGCGGTGTTGACCCGCAGCGGGGTCGCCGAGGCCAGCTCCAGCGCGGTCAGCACGGTGCGCTCGGTGATCCGCAGGCGGCGGTCGTGCCACAGCAGGTACAGCGGGAGATCCCCCGACGACGAGGTCGAGACGAGCACCGCCTGCTCGCCCAGGGCGACGCCGCCCGCCGGGACGCGCCCGATCTCCAGCCGGGTCGCGGCCGGCGCGGCCCCCGTCACGCGCACCCCGCACACGCTCCACGGCAGGCCGACGAGGGCGTTGCTGGGCGGCGGCGGGTCGGGCGCGTTCTGGATGCCGACCGGGAGGCCGACCGGCAGCTTCGACAGCGACTTGTGCGACATCGTGCGGACCTTCGGCGCGGCGCTGCCGACGATGAGGCGGGCCGAGGTGAAGTTGAGCACCGGATGCAGCGTGCCCTCGATGAAGACGAACCGCGCGCCGCTCTCGCGCTCGATCACGATGTCGTTCTCGTCGGGCGAGCCGCCGGACGGGTTGATGAACCCGTAGACGCCCGCCACCGCGAGCACGATCGCGCCGACGATGACGCTGCCGAAGATGGACATCGCGAGGCGGCGCACCGGCAGCTCGTTGCTCTCCGGCTCGCCGGACAGCATTGCCGAGACGATGCGCCGGGTGACGAACCGGTACGCGCGGACCTGTTCGTACCGAGCGACCATCGTATTGCCTCCCCGTCGACGCCCGTCGTGGTCCGAGTGGGGATCGTAGCGGGTTCCGGCCGGTGGTGAGCACCGCGGACCGCGCGAGCGCCGCTTCGCCCGTACACTGTGGGGCGCCTCGGCCCGGCCGGAACCCCCACCGGGCGTGACGCGGCGGAGGGAGCGCGGGGAACAGGTGGCATCGGCAACGACGCGGGGCCGCGTCCCGGTGACGGCCGGCAGGCCGCCCGCTCCGGCGCCCGCCCGCAACCGCGCGGCCGTCTCCCGGCGGCTGCGCCTGGCCGCCGGTGGGCCCGGCGAGTTCGGCACCGCGCAGCTCGTGGCGATCGAGATCGCGCTCGTCGCCGGTGGTGCCGCCGCGTTCGCCGGCACGCCGGTCGCGATCGGGGCCGGTGCCGTGGTCGCCGCCGGTTCGCTCGCCGCCGGCCTCAGCCGCTCCGGCGGCCGCTGGGCGTACCAGTCGTTCGGCCTGCGCTCGGCGATGCGCCGCCGGCGCCGGGCGGTCGCGGGCGGGCTGCTCGCGCCGGGCTTCCAGGTCTACGGCTACGACGACCGGGGCAGCCAGATCGGCATCGGCCAGGACCACGCGGGCTGGTTCATCGCCGTCGCGGTCGGCGGCGCCGGCGACGCGATCGGCCACCAGCGGCACAGCCTGCGCCTCGACCGGCTGCTGCGGCTGCTCGACGAGGGCACCGCCCGCCCGTCGGCGGTCCAGCTGGTGAGCTTCCGCACCCTGGCCCCGGCCGCCGGCCCGCTGCCGAACAGCCCCGCCGCCCACTCCTACCGCGAGCTGCTCGGCATGGTCACCGGCCGGCAGACCGGCCCGGCAACCCAGCAGACCTGGGTCGCGCTGCGGCTCACCGCCTCCGACGCGCTCGAGGCGGCCGCCGACCGGGGCGGCGGCATGGACGGGGTCAACCGGACGCTCGCGGCGATGGCAGGCCGGCTCGGCAAGGCGCTCAACACCGCCGGGGTGCCCCACGAGGTGCTCGACGCGCACGCGCTCAACCAGGCCGTGCACGCCGCCTGCGGCATCGACGGCGCGCGGCCCGGCACGCCGGTGAACGCGCGGGAGCGGTGGCGCGGCTGGCTCGCCGCCGGCCGCCAGCACATCGCGTACGAGGTCGAGCACTGGCCCGACACCTTCGACCCGGCCGCCCTGCAGGCGCTCGCCGGCATTCCGGCCGAGCAGCTCGTGGTCTCCGTCGTCGCCGCCCGGCAGGGCGCCGACCTGCGGCTGCGCACGATCGTGCGGGTCATGGCGGCGCCCGACCGGCTCGCCGCCGCGGTGCAGACGGTCCGCGAGTCGACCCGCACGCTCGGGGTGCGGCTGCGGCCGCTGCACGGGCAGCACCAGCCGGGCGTGTACGGTTCGGCGCCGACGGGCGGGGGGACCCTGTGAGACGACGCACGGCGCTGGAGTTCACCGGCTCCCAGCAGTCCATCGGCGGGATCACGCTGGGCGTCGAGCCCTCGGGCGTGCTCCTCGGCTTCGACCAGCACCAGAGCCCGGTCACGCTCCAGCTCTTCCGGCCCCGGCCGACCCGCGTGCTGCTCATCGACCGCGGCTGGGTCGAGCGGCTGCTCATGCTGCGGGCCATGGCCGTCGGCGCCCGCGTCGTGGTCAACACGCCCGACCCGGCGATGTGGGCCGGCTTCGGCGAGTCGGTGACCGGCCGGCCCGACCTGTTCCACGTCGCGCCCGCCTACCAGCCGGTCGAGCTGCCCAGCTCGGTGGCCGCGCCGGTGCTCTTCGTCGCCGAGCGGCACCCGCTCAGCATCCCGGCCCTCGGCCCCTGGCAGGCGCTCGTGACCGTGGCCGGCTGGCTGGGCGAGTACGTCCAGCAGTCGCTGCTCGAAGCCGACGTCGTGATCCTGCGCCGGCTCACCGAGCGCCAGCTCGCCGCGGCGGCGGCCCTCATGCGGCTCGACGCGCTGCAGGCCGCGACGCTGCAGGCCACGCCGCCCGACGGCCTCGTGGTCTACCAGGAGGGCGAGTGGCGCTACCTCCGCATGGCGATCACCCAGATCGAGCACGGGCTCTTCGGCGCACCCCAGTAAGTTTCACGGAGGAACGGGATGAGATCGCTTCGGCTGGCCACCACGTTCGCTGCGGTCGTGCTCGCCGGGGTCGTCCCGGTCGTGGCCGCGCCGTCCGCCTCGGCGGAGACGCGCCGGGACCGGCAGTGGTACCTCAAGACCCTCGACGTCGCCGCCGCCCACAAGATCACGCAGGGGAGCGGCGTGGTCGTGGCGGTGCTCGACACCGGCGTCGGCAAACACCCCGACCTCGACGGCCAGGTCGTCGACGGGGTGTCGCTCGCCGCCGGCGAGGGCACCAGCCTCACCGACAACGACGGGCACGGCTCCAGCATGGCCGGCCTCATCGTCGCCAAGGGCGGCAACGCCGACCACCTGCTGGGCATCGCCCCCAAGGCGAAGGTCCTGTCGGTCCGCACGGGCGCGGGCCGCACCGGCATGGGCAAGACGAACATCCCCGAGGGCATCCGCTGGGCGGTCGACCACGGCGCGAAGGTGATCAATATCTCAGCCGGCGGCAAGCTGGAGGACGGCGGCCCCGAGGCGGTCAAGTACGCGCTCGACCACGACGTCGTGGTCATCGCCGGCTCCGGCAACGTCGAGCAGTTCCCGGCCGGCAGCGGCGTCATCCAGCCGGCCAGCATCCCCGGCGTCGTGGCGGTCAGCGCCCACGACCGCGACGGCAACGTGTGGAGCGGCGCGATCGGCGGCCCGGAGGTGGTGCTCTCGGCACCGGGCGTCGCGATCCCGGCGGTGTCCGCCGCGGGCGGCGGCCGCGTCGTCGGCTACTACGAGTCGACCAACGGCACCAGCAACTCCACGGCGATCGTGTCCGGCGCGGCCGCGCTGATCCGCGCGAAGTACCCGGACCTGCCCGCCAAGGACGTCATCCAGCGCCTGATCAGCACGGCCGACGAGGCCGGCGCGCCGGGCCGCGACCCGCAGTACGGCTACGGCCGGCTCAACCTGGTCAAGGCCCTGACGGCGGACGTGGCCCCGGTGGCGGCGAACCCGCTGCTGCAGTCGGCCCGCTCGTCGGGTCAGGCCGCCTCGGCCGCCCCGGAGGCGGGCGAGGACAGCCTGGGCCCGGCGCTGCGCCTGGCCGCGATCGCCGGCGGCGCGGTGTGTCTGCTCCTGGTCGTGGTCCTGGTGCTGGTCCTGGCGCTGCGCCGCCGCCGCGCCTGACCCTCAGCCCTCCCGGATCGTGCGGATCCAGCTGTACAGGCCGGCGACCCAGAACGCGAGCGGGATGATCGCGAGGATCAGGATCGTCTCGAAGATGTCCAGGGTGCGGCCCCACATCGGCGACGGTCGCTTCTGGGAGCCGACCATCGCGTAGGCGATCACGGCCGCGGCGACGGCCAGGGTCGCCGGCACGCCCACGGCCAGGCGGATGATCTGCTCGGCGCTCGCGTAGGCGCCCACGCCCACCACGGCCAGCGCGAGCAGGCCCGACACCAGCAGCGGGATGCGCTGGCGGCGGCTGATGAACCAGCGGGCGCGGGCGACCATCACCAGGCCGAAGACCGCGGCCAGGCAGGCGCCGGGCACGCCGCCGTCGATCGCGGCGACGATCGAGCCGAGGCCGCCGATGACGGCCAGGGCGCCGAGCATGCCGGCCAGGAACTCGTCGGCGCGCTCGCTCAGGGCGAGCACCTGGCGGCCGGCGACCATCTCGGTGTCGGTCTTCAGGTCGGCGGCGTCCGTGGGGACCGACGGGATCGGCAGGCCGGCCATGCGGTACGACAGCATCGGCATCGCGGGCAGCGCGGCGAAGGCCAGCGCGGTGACGATCGCCGCGGCCGAGGCCGGGCTCGCGTCCCAGATCATGCAGATCAGCGCGCCGACGCACAGCGCGACCGCGGCCAGGCTGGTGCCGAGGAACACGGCGACCGCGCTGGCCACGCCGGCCGTCGCGACCGCCGAGGCGAGCAGCAGGGCGGCGCCGCCGACGAGGGCGTCGGAGGGCTCGAGGTCGGCCAGCCCACGATCGCCGGCCAGCAGCAGCAGGCCGCCGACCCCGGCGTAACCGAGCGCGACGACGCCGAAGACCACGCCGGTGCGGCTGTTGCGGAAGGCGCGGGAGAGCACGGCGGAGACGGCGAGGAGCAGGACCGCGAGGCCCAGGCCGATGAGCGCCGAGGGCAGCTGCGGCGGGCCGGAGAAGAGCACCATCAGCACGCCGAGGGCCAGCGCGATCACGCCGACCGTGAGCCCGAAGCGGCGGGTCGAGGCGGGCCGCCAGCGCCCGGCGCGGTCCTGGGTCGCGGTGGCGACGGCGTCGACGACGTCGTCGAAGATCGGCTCGGTGAACTCGTTGCCGCGGGGCCGCAGGTACAGCATCTCGCCGTCCTGGACGTCGAGCTGCAGCGGCGAGCGGTCGACGGCCAGCGGCGGCCCGCCGAGGCGGGACAGCACCCAGCCGTCGCGCCCGACCGGGTCGTCGGCCAGACCGTCCCCGGCGTACCGCAGGACGGTGGGCAGCAGGTCCGCCAGCGGCACGTCGGAGGGCAGCGCGAGATCGACCCGCGTCTTCGGCGCGACGATCGTCACCCGGCTCATCCCGCCGGTCGTAGTGGCCACGTCCTGATCCCTCCGTTGGTCGTGCCGATCGGCCCCGCGGGACCCGTCCGGCCGGATGCGGGGCACCGCGTCCTGCGCAGACTACATACGATGGCCGGACAACGCGGTGCCCCCGGCACCGCGGCGCACAGGAGGAGACCCGTGAGCACCGTCGTCTTCCGCAGGCCACCGCGCCGCCCGGGGCCGCAGCTGCCCCGCGGTGAGCTGCTGCTGGAGTCGCCCCCGGAGCTTCCGGAGCGGCTGCCGAAGGGCTTCGGCCAGTTGCTGATGATCCTGCCGATGATCTGCGGTGTGGGCGCGATGGCCCTGCTGTACACGGGCGGTGGCCGCGGCGCCGGGCCGATGATGTGGGTCGTCGGCGGCCTCTTCGGCGTGTCGATGATCGGCATGGCCGTCGGGACGATGGGCAACAACAGCGGCGACTCGAAGGCCGAGCTCGACGCGGAGCGGCGCGACTACATGCGCTACCTCGCCCAGGTCCGCCGCCAGGCCCGGCGCGCCGCGACGCAGCAGCGGGCCGCGCTGCTGTGGCAGCACCCGGCGCCCGACGTGCTGTGGTCGGTCGCCGCGTCCCGGCGGCGCTGGGAGCGGCGGATCACCGACGACGACTTCGGCCAGACCCGCGTCGCGCTCGGCGCGCAGCGGCTCGCCGTGTCGATCATCCCGCCGGAGACGAAGCCGGTCGAGGACCTGGAGCCGATGACCTCGATCGCGCTGCGGCGGTTCATCCGGGCCCGGCAGACCGTGCCTGACCTGCCGATCGCCGTGTCGGTGCGCTCGTTCAGCCGGATCGTGCCCGGCGGCGACCGGGCCGCGGTCACCGACCTGGTCCGCTCGATGCTCTGCCAGCTCGCCACGCTCCACTCGCCCGACGACGTGAAGATCGCCGTCGTCGCCGCCCCCGAGCGGCGGGGAGAGTGGGAGTGGGTCAAGTGGCTGCCGCACGCCCAGCACGACCGGCAGACCGACGCCGCGGGCGCGGTCCGCCTGATGTTCGACTCGATGTCCGATCTCGAGGAGGTCATCGAGGAGCAGCTGCACAGCCGGTCGCGCTTCGCGCCCGAGCAGCGGCCGCTGACCACCGCGCCGCACATCGTCGTGGTCGTCGACGGCGGCGAGGTCGCGCCGACCAGCCAGCTCATCGGCGTCGGCCTGCAGGGCACGACGGTCGTCGACCTCTCCGGCGCGGTGCCCCGCGACTCGGGGCGGTGGCTGCTCGCGCTCCAGGTGACCCGCGACTCCATCGCTGCCGACCAGGGCAAGCGGGTCACGCCGCTGGGCCACCCCGACGCCATGAGCGTGGTCGCGGCCGAGGGCCTGGCCCGGCAGCTCGCCCCCTTCCGCCTGTCGCAGCAGACGACGTCGGAGGAGCCGCTCGCCCGCAGCATCGAGCTGCCCGACCTGCTCGGCGTCGGCGACGCCGGGGCCGTCGACCCGGTGCTCACCTGGCGGCCCCGGCCCAACCGGGAGAAGCTGCGGGTGCCGATCGGCGTCGGCCCCGACGGCAACCCGGTCGACCTCGACTTCAAGGAGGCGGCGCAGGAGGGCATGGGCCCGCACGGGCTCATCATCGGCGCCACCGGCTCCGGCAAGTCCGAGCTGCTGCGCACGATCGTCGTCTCGCTGGCCATCACGCACTCGTCCGAAGAGCTCAACTTCGTGCTCGTCGACTTCAAGGGCGGCGCGACGTTCGCGTCGCTCGACGTGCTGCCGCACACCAGCGCCGTGATCACGAACCTCTCCGACGAGCTGCCGCTCGTCGACCGCATGCAGGCCGCCCTCAACGGCGAGATGGTGCGCCGGCAGGAGCTGCTGCGCGCGGCCGGCAACTACGTGTCACGCTACGAGTACGACAAGGCCCGCCTCGCCGGCGAGCCGCTGCAGCCGCTGCCCAGCCTGCTCATCATCTGTGACGAGTTCAGCGAGCTGCTCGCCGCGAAGTCGGAGTTCATCGACCTGTTCGTGATGATCGGCCGGCTCGGCCGCTCGCTGGGCGTGCACCTGCTGCTCGCCTCGCAGCGGCTGGAGGAGGGCCGGCTGCGCGGCCTCGACACCCACCTGTCGTACCGGGTCGGCCTGCGCACCTTCTCGGCCGTGGAGAGCCGGGTCGTGCTCGGTGTCCCCGACGCGTACGAGCTGCCCAACGCGCCCGGCCACGGCTACCTGAAGACCGACACGACGACGATGAACCGGTTCCGGGCCGCCTACGTCTCCGGGCCGTACCGGGAGAGCGGCATCGTGCCGCGCTCGCAGGCCACGGTCCGGATGCAGATCGTGCCCTACGGCACGCACCACATCCCGGTGCCGGAGCTGCCGGTGGAGCCGGAGCCCGAGCCGGACGCGGAGGACACCAGCCGCGCGATCAGCATGCTCGACGTCATCGTCGGCAAGCTGCGCGGCCGCGGCGCCCCGGCCCACCAGGTCTGGCTGCCGCCGCTCGGCGAGCCGCCGACCCTCGGCGAACTGCTCGGCCCGCTGAGCCCCGACGAGCACCGCGGCCTCATCGCCACCGGCTGGTCGGGCGCCGGCCGGCTCACCGTGCCGATCGGCATCGTCGACCGGCCGTTCGAGCAGCGCCGCGACCCGCTCGTGGCCGAGCTCGACGGCGCGGCCGGCAACGTGGTCATGGTCGGCGGTCCGCAGTCCGGCAAGAGCACCGCGGTCCGCTCGCTCATCAGCTCGCTGGCGCTGACCCACAGCCCGTGGCAGGTGCAGTTCTTCTGCCTCGACTTCGGCGGCGGGTCGCTGCGCTCGCTGGCCGGCCTGCCGCACGTCAGCGGCGTCGCCGGCCGGCGCGAGGGCGAGGCCGTGCGGCGCACGGTCGCCGAGGTGGCGGCGCTCATCGACGAGCGTGAGGCCAGGTTCACCGAGCTCGGGGTCGAGTCGATGCAGGCGTACCGCCGGTCCCGCAACGCCGGCGACGTCGCCGACGACCCGTTCGGCGACGTGTTCCTCGTCGTCGACGGCTGGGGCACGGTGCGCGAGCACTACGAGGAGCTCGAGCCGCGGATCACCTCGCTCGCCGCGCGCGGGCTCGGCTTCGGCATCCACGTCGTCATCGCCGCGAACCGCTGGGCCGAGCTGCGCAGCAACCTGCGCGACCTGATGGGCACCCGCATCGAGCTGCGCCTCGGCGACCCGGCCGAGTCCGAGATCGACCGCCGGGCCGCGCAGAACGTGCCGGCCGGCACCCCGGGCCGCGGCCTCACGGGCGACAAGCTGCACTTCCTCACCGCGCTGCCGCGCATCGAGGGCGGTGAAGGGGTCGAGGACCTCGCGGCCGGCGCCGCCGACCTGGTCCGCCAGGTGCGCGAGGCGTGGCCGTTCCAGCCGGCCCCGCCGGTGCGCCTGCTGCCGAAGGTGCTCCAGGTGACCGAGCTGGCGAAGCTCGTCGCGCAGCGGCCGCAGGCGGGCGTGCCGATCGGCATCAACGAGACGCACCTCGCGCCGGTGCACCTCGACTTCTCGACCGAGCCGCACCTGATCGTGCTCGGCGACGCCGAGTCGGGCAAGACGGCGCTGCTGCGGCTCATCGCCCGCAGCATCATCGAGACCAAGACGCGCGACGAGGCGCGGCTGTTCGTCGCCGACTTCCGCCGCAGCCTGCTCGGCGTGGTCGACCAGGACCACCTCCTGGACTACGCGCCGTCGCACTCGGCGCTCGGCGGGATGATCGGCGACCTGCGCGGCGCGATCCAGGCCCGCCTGCCCGGGCCCGACGTCACCGCCGAGCAGCTGCGCAACCGCAGCTGGTGGCGGGGCCCGGACCTGTACATCCTCATCGACGACTACGACCTCGTGGCGCTGCCCGGCAACAACCCCATCTCACAGCTGCTGGAGCTGCTGCCGCAGGCGCGCGACGTCGGGCTGCACCTGATCCTGACCCGCCGGGTCGGCGGTGCGGCGCGGGCCCTGTACGAACCGGTCATCCAGCGCCTCCGGGAGCTCGACACCCCGGGGTTGCTCATGTCGGGCAACCGCGAGGAGGGGCCGCTGTTCGGTGATCTTCGACCCAGCCCGCAGCCTCCGGGGCGCGGTACCCTCGTGCGCAGGAGCGACGGCCGGCAGCTGGTCCAGACCGCATGGATCGATCCTGTGTAATGATGTCAGCGGTCCCGGGCTGCGCGACCTTGCCATTGTCCGATACCGTCGCAATGGAAACACCAACGTCGATGACCGCGGCGCCACCGTACGGGGGTTGCTCCGGGTGTCTTGTCCCGCGGGACAATCCAGGAAGGGGTGAGTGGCGTGACGCAGCCGATGAGAGTCGATTCTGCGACCATGCACGCTGCTGCGAAGGACGTTCGCAGCACGCACGACACCGTCAACGGCAAGCTGTCCGATCTGCGCAACCAGATCGACGACCTTGTCGCCGCATGGAAGGGCCAGGCCTCCGCCGGTTTCGAGTCGGTGATGCGGCGCTGGGACGGCGACACCAACAAGCTGCTCAAGGCACTCAGTGACATCGCGGACCTCCTCGACAAGGGTGCGAACACGCACCAGGCCAACGAGGAAGAGCAGGCCGCGATGATGAACAAGTACAACACCTCGCTGAACTACTGACGGCCCGGAGCGGAGGGTTCCTTCGATGACGTACTTCGAGACTAACTACGAGAAGATGGACCAGGCCTCGGGCCAGATCCAGGCGATTTCCAAGACGATCGACACCGAGCTCGACACGCTGCGGCGCAAGCTGCAGTCGATGACCTGGGACGGTCAGGACCGTGAGGCCTACAACCAGCACCAGGCGGCGTGGGACTCGGCCGTGGCCGACATGAACGCGCTGCTCAACGAGATCGGTGGCGGCGTCGGCATCGCGCGGCAGAACTACATCACGACCGAGATGAACAACGCCCGGGTCTGGCGGTAGTTCGCTCGGCGGGCCACCCAGTCCGGATCGGCGTGGCACCCCCGCGGTGCCACGCCGATCGGCTTCACGGGGACGCGCTCACCGGTGCGGGCACGTGCACGAGCGAGCGCATGAGCGAGAGGATGGCGGGTCACGTTGGTTGCCTTGCCCGAGAACTCCAAGGTCGACGTCGAGCAGATCGAGAAGCTGCCGCCGCTGCTGGACACGCTGCAGCGCTACGTGGAGACCGACTGCATCGGCTACATGACGAACATCAAGGCGCACCTCGACGTCAGCGGCGTCGACATGGACGACGTGGACGTCGAGCTCAACGCCCAGGCCACCCCGTTCGGCGGCTTCTACAGCGCCTACGGCGTGCAGTCCAAGGCGAGCTCCGCCTACAAGGCCGTCAACGAGACGCTGCACAACCTCGCCAAGGCGATCGGTGAGCTCATCGAGCCGACCAAGAAGATCGCGCAGAACTACCGCACCACCGAGGAGCAGAACCAGGCCAGCATGGCCGACATCAAGAAGCTCCTCGAGGACGGTGCGGGCACCTACAAGGTCACCGACCAGGACGCGGTGGACAACACCAACGACCCGGTCGCGACCGCGCAGGAGCCCCACAAGAAGGACGACGACGTGCAGATCCTCGCGCCCGGTCCGCTCGACGGGTCCGGCTCGGGCCAACCGAAGACGACTGTGGTGTAGGCGGCTGACATGGGTGGCGGAACCAATCCCGGAGACCTGGGCACCACGCAGTACGAGAACCCCAACGAGGGCGACAACGGGTTCTGGGCGTCGACCTTCGGCACGCCCTACGCCAACGAGAAGGACCCGTCCTGGGAAGACGTCATCGCGATGGTCGTCATCCCCGGCAACCCGGCGGCGATCGAGCAGGCGGCCGACGAGTGGCGCGAGCTGCTGCGCCGCGTGCACGAGGTGGAGCGCGTCCTGACCGAGGTCAACAAGGACCTCGAGACGTGGAAGGGCGCGGGTGGCGAGGAGTACCGCCGGAATATCACCGACATGATCAGCAAGACCAAGAACATCTACAGCGAGCTCGACAACCTGCCGCACTACCTCGACCAGGCGGCCGGCAACCTGCGCACGGCGATCGACAAGATCCCGATTCCGGACGACATGGCCCACGAGGTGATGGCGGCCAAGAACGGGTACATCGCCGACGGCAAGGTCTCCGGCCCGTGGTCAGCCGGCGGCATCTACGACACGCTGCTGCCGATCTACGGCAACAAGTGGTACGACGAGGCCCGCGAGTTCTTCACCTGGGACTGGGCGCAGCACAAGCTGCGCGACTGGATCTCCAGCCAGGACGACGTGGCCAAGGACGCCTACCAGGCGCTGGCCGGCCAGCACTCGAACACGATGTCGCACATGCCCGGGGCCAGCACGTCGAACTACGAGCACCCCCGCGAGCCGTATACCAGCGTCGATCCGACGAAGCTCGGCGGTGGCCCGCCCGGCGGCCCGCCGAAGCTCGGCGACGGCCTTGGTGACCCGAAGATCGGCGGACCGGGCATCACCGACCCGGGGGCGAACCCCGATCTCGGCAACCCGGACCTCGGCAACCCCGACACGGTCAACCCCGACCTCGGCGACGACCTGCCCGGCACCGGGCTGGCCGGCGTGGGCGACGGTGGCATCGGCGGGCTCGGCAACCCCGGCTCCGGCGGCCTCGGCCCCGGCGTGGGCGGCCTCGGCGGTGGCGGTGGCGGCGGGCTCGGCTCCGGCGGCCTCGGTGCCGGCGGCCTGAAGGCCGGCGGCGCGGGCGGCCTGGGCGGCATGATGCCCGGCATGGGCGTCGGTGGCGCCGGCGCCGGTGCGGGCCGCGGCGGGGTCAGGGGTGGCGGCGCCGGCGGCAAGGGCCTGGGCGGCGCGCGCGGCGGCCTCGGCATGATGCCGCACGGCGGCGCGGGACACGGCAACGGAGAGGGCGAGGACCACAACACGTGGCTCCAAGAGGACGACGACGTGTGGGGCTCGGACAACGAGGCCCCGCCGTCGGTGCTGGGTTGATGGGCACGAAGGGCACGCCGCCGGCCACGCGCCGGCGGCACCGCCTGGCCGCCGCGGTGGCGGTGCTCGTCGTCGGCGTGATCGGCGGCCTGGCGGTGCCGGGCACGGCGAACGCCGAGACGATCCGCGAGTCGCAGTACTGGCTCGACACGCTCGGGGTCCTCAAGGCCCAGCAGACCGCCAAGGGCGACGGCATCACGGTCGCGGTCATCGACGGCGGCGTCGACGCCAAGCACCCGGACCTGTCCGGGGCGGTGCTCCAGGGCGCCGCGATGCCCGGCGCCGGGCAGGCCGACGGCTCGACCGACCGGCAGGGCCATGGGACGCTGATGGCGGGGCTCATCGCGGCCCGCGGCGGCAGCGGCCAGAACCACGCGCTCGGCATCGCCCCGCGGGCGAAGATCCTGCCGGTCGCGATCCTGTACGAGGGATTCGCCGATCCCGGCGCGAAGCCGACCGACCTTGGGGCGCCGATCCGCTACGCGGTCGACAACGGGGCGAAAATCATCAATCTCTCGATCGGCAACCCCACGAGCGGCCTCCGGCAGCCCGACATCGACGCCATCGCCTACGCGCGCTCGAAGGGCGCGATCATCGTCGCCGCCGGCGGCAACCGGACCCAGGGCGACACGAAGGTGCCGATCCCGGGCAGCTACCCGGGCGTCATCACCGTCGCCGGCACCAACCGCGACGGCACGCCGTGGTCCGGCTCGATCGCCGACGACACGGTCGACATCGCGGCCCCGGCCGAGGACATCGTCTCCACCCTCCCGGTCTCGCTGTACAAGTCCGGCTACGGCAAGGGCACCGGCACCAGCAGCGCCACCGCCATCGTGTCGGGCGTGCTGGCGCTGATCTGGTCCAAGTACCCGAACCTCGACGCCGCCAACGTCGTCAACCGGCTGTTCAAGACGGCCGTGGACAAGGGGCAGCCGGGGCGCGACCCGCAGTTCGGCAACGGCCTGGTCGACCCGGTCGCGGCGCTGACCGCCAACGTGCCGGCCGTGAACGCCGACCCGCTGGGCCCGGTCACCTCGGGTTCGAGCCCCGCGTCGAGCGGGCCGAAGAGCTCCGACAAGTCGTTCGGTACCCCGGCCATCCGCACCGCGATCGCCGCGGGCGTCGCGCTGTTCTGCATCCTGGCGGTCGCGCTCGCCATCATCCTGCCGGTGCGCGCGGCGGCCCGCCGCCGGAGCCGCCCGCCGCAGCCGCCACCGGGCGCCTTCCCGCCGCCTCCGCCGGGCGCTCCCGGCTACGGCGTCGGCCCGCCCGGCTACGGCCCGCCGGGCCCGCCCGGGCAACCCGGGTACGGGCCACCGCCCGGCTACCCGCCGGGACAACCAGGACAGCACGGCGGTGGACCCGCGACGGCGGGCTGGCAGCAGGGACCGGGCCCGGGACAGACGGGTCCGATCGGCGGTCACTCAGGGATGTTCGCGGCCCAGCCGGACCACACGGGCACGTTCGTCAACCCGCCGCCCGGCCGCCCGCAGGACCAGCCTCCGGCCGCGCCTCCCGCGGGCTGACCCGCCGGGGGTTCACATCGGCCCGCGGGGCGGACCGTGGCATACACGGGTGGTAGCGCGCGGGGCTCGGAAGGTTTGGAACTGCCGGAGCGGCGCCGGCGAGGAACGGCTACGGCCTCGCCCTGGGGCCGGTGCCGCCCGTCGCGGTCGGCATGCTCAGGCCGCGGCGCTCCGCCGCGGCCAGGCCGCGGGCCGCGGCGCCGTGACGGACCGCCGGTCCGCGCACGGTGAACTCGCTCGACGGTTCGTCGTCGCGGGAGCGGCCGCCCGGCCGGGCCGGCCGTGAGCGGGCCGGTGCGAGCTGGGGCAGGTCGTCGCCCGCGGTGCGGCGGCGGGCCCGCTGCGCGATCAGGCCGGCCCACACCAGGGCGGTCAGCAGCAGGGCGCCCAGCGTCGTCCAGATCGCGGCCTGGTGGGAGTCCGTCGTGCCGGCCGGGTTCGGGTTCAGGCCGGCCGCGCGGCTCGCCGCCGGTGGGGCCGCGGCGGGGCCGTCCTGGATGGTGGCGACCGCCCGGTACGGGTTCACGACGCCGTAGCCGACCTCCTGGTCGCGGCCCGCCGGTGGGTGGTCGGCGGTGGCCGTGATGCGGTCGGTGATCTCCTTGGCCGTGGCGTTGGGGTAGTAGGCGCGCAGCAGCGCGGCGGTGCCGGCGACATACGGGGCGGCGAAGCTCGTGCCGCCGCCGGAGCGCAGGCCGAAGCCGCCGCCCTGCGGGGCCGGGCCCTGGATGCGCACGCCCGGGGCGGCCACGTCGACGAAGTCGCCGGTGGTGGAGGTGGCGACGTGCTTGTCGTTCTCGTCGACGCCGGCGACGGCGATGACGCCGTCATACGCCGCCGGGTAGGCGGGCTGGTTGCCGGTCTGGGTGGCGCCGTCGTTGCCGGCGGCGGCCACCACGATCACGTTGCGGCTCACCGCGCGGGCCACGGCGGCGGCCAGCTGCGGGGTGTTCTGGGTGACCAGCGAGAGATTGATCACCGCGGCGTTGCTGTCGACGGCGAAGTTGATGGCGTCGGCGATGACGTTCGGCAGGTTGGTGTCGTGCGACTTCTGGTCGTCCTCGACCACCCGGATCGGCAGGATCTTCGCGCCCGGGGCCACGCCGTGGAAGCCGGTGTTCGGCAGCCGCAGGCCGGCGATGATCCCGGCGACGAACGTGCCGTGGGCGACCAGGTCGCAGTCGGCGGCGCCGGTGGCGACGTAGTTCTTGCCCGGCAGCACCTGACCCTTGAGCGACGGGTGGAGGGTCGAGACCCCGTTGTCGATCACGGCGACGGTGACGCCGGCGCCCGTGGTGAGCGGCCAGGCCGCCTCCGGGTGCAGGCGGGCCAGCGGCCAGGGCGTGTCGGTGAGCTGGTCGCTGAAGCTCGGCCCGCAGGCCGCCACCGCGACCCCGTCGAGGACCGGCAGCGCCGGCGCGGCCACGCCGAGCAGGGCGACGGTGAGGACCCGCGCCGTCCATCGATTCCCGAGCTGCACGAGCGACAGGGTAGCGCGCCCGGCGCGAGGGTGCTGGCCTGTGGACTCCTGGCTCTACGTTGGTACCCTGCGGCCTGTGAGTGACGAGGCGCGCCAGCAACCACCACCCGGCCAACACCCGCAGGGGGTCAGCCCGCCGTCGCCGTGGGCCGTGCCCCCGACGCAGCGGCCGGAGCCGGAGCCGTCGGAGTGGGAGCAGCAGACCGAGGCCGTCGCGCCGAACTGGCTGCCGGCCCCGGGCGCTCCCGGTCAGCCAGGCCCGCCGCCCGTGGCGATGCCGGGCGCGAACCCCTACGGACAGCAGCCACAATACGGGCAACCGCCCCAGCCGCAACAGCAGTACGGGCAGCCGCAGGCCCAGCCGCCGCAGCCGCAGTACGGGCAGCAGCCCTACGCCCAGCCGCCGCAGCAGTACGGGCAGGGCTACGGCCAGGCGTCCGTCCCGCCGTACGGTCAGACGTCGGCGCCGCCGTACGGGCAGGCCTCGGCCCCGCCGTACCCGCAGCAGAGCGCCCCGCCGTATCCGCAGCAGAGCGCCCCGCCGTACCCGCAGCAGCAGAGCGGCCCGCCGCATCCGCAGCAGGGCGCCCCGGCACCGATCTCCAGCCCGCCCGGCGCCCCTGGTGCGATGCAGGAGCATCAGTACCCGCTGCCGCCGCAGCCCGCGCCCGGCTCGTGGACCGCCGCGCAGGCGCCCCCGGGCACATGGGCGCCGTCCGCGGTGCCGACGCCGGCCCAGCCGTTCTCGGCGCCCCCGCAGCCGGTGTCCGTGCCGCCGCAGCCGGTGTCAGTACCGCCGCAGCAGGGCTCGTCGTGGCCGCCGGCGCAGCCGGTCTCGGTGCCGCCGCAGCAGACGCCCGGCTGGACCGCGCCGATCGCCGAGGAGGAGCCGATCGACCTCGGCGGCCCGTCGGGCGGCCGCAAGGCGCTCGTCGCGAGCATCGTCACCGGCCTCGTGGTGGCGGTGCTGGCCGGCGGCGGCGGCTACCTCGTCGGCACCGGCGGGAAGTTCGGCGGCGGTGGCGGCGGCACGGCGGCCGGTGACCCGACGGCGTCGGCGTCGCCCAGCCCGACCGGCAAGACGTTCGAGTCGGCGCAGACGGCGCTGAACAAGCCGAAGTTCGACGGCGACCTGGAGGCCCTGGCCACGCCGTGGCTCAGCGACATGGGCGGCTGCCAGACCGACACCGACCCGGGCGGCCCGAAGCTCACCGACGACCAGTCGAAGCGCGTGCTGTGCCGCTACGGTGGCGTCACCCTGCACTTCGTGCGCTACCGCTCGCAGGTCGACCGGGACGCCGGCCGCACCTTCCGCAGCAAGCTCAACACGTCGGGTGAGGAGCTCGCCCCCGGCCAGGCCACGCCGGGCCCGAAGACGGGCGGCAGCGGTGCCTCCGGCTCGTACGTCGAGTACGCGCTGAAGAACGGCGACGGCCGGGCGCTGTGCGGCATCTGGTGGAACCGCGACGAGGGCAACTCCGCGCTCTACATGGAGACGCTCTGCCAGGAGACCCTCGCCGGCGACTGGGAGCCGTACCGCGACCTCTGGAAGCGCCACAGCTGACCGGACACGCGACGAAGGGCCCCCTGCGCAGGGGGGCCCTTCGTCGTATGCGCGCTACTTCGTGGGAGCGGGGAGGGGCTGGTCCTCGCGCAGCGCGTCGTAGAAGGGCTTGACCTTGTCGGTGTCGGCCAGCACGACGCTCTCCGAGCCCATCATGCCCGTGCCCTTGGTGGGGCTGGTGTAGAACGACAGGTCGTCGCCGCGCAGGCTGCGCAGCTCCATCGCCATGTCGAAGATGTTCAACGTCCCGTCGACGGTCACCGAGTCGGCCGTCGCGTGCAGGAACGAGTTGAGCCGCGACGGGTTGGTCAGCGTGCCGCCCGAGGCGGCCTTGTTGAGGATGGCCTTGATGACCTGCTGCTGGTGGCGGATGCGGGCGAAGTCGCCGTCCTTGAACGCGTAGCGCTCGCGGGCGTAGTCGAGGGCGGCCGCGCCGTCCATCGTCTGCAGGCCCTTCTCGAAGTGCCGCTTGCCGTCGGGGTTCAGCGAGTGGGTCGACGTGAAGCTCTCGGTCACGTCGATCTCGACGCCGCCGAGCGCGTCGACGATCTCGCGGAAACCGGAGAAGTCGACGATCGCCACGTGGTCGATGCGCACGCCGGTGAACCGCTCGACGGTCTGCACCACCAGCGGCACCCCGCCCCACGCGTAGGAGGCGTTGATCTTCGCGTTCGTGTCGCCGAACTTCCCATTCTTGGACTTCGGCACGTAGACCCACGTGTCCCGAGGGATGGACACCATCTGCGCCTTGGACCGATTGTTGTCCAGATGCAACACGATGATCGTGTCGCTGCGCGATCCGCCCTGGTTCTCGGGGTCGCGGGTGTCGCTGCCGAGCAGCAGGAAATTCATCGCACCCTTGGCGCCCTCGGCCTTCTGTGGCCGGTCCGCCTCGGGCACCTCGCTGAAGGCGTCGACCCGCTTGACGTCGCCGGTCACGGACCGCACCCAGAGGCTGACGCCGAGCAGTGACCCGCCGATGATCACGACAAGTGACGCCGCGACAATCAGCCAGATCCGCTTCTTGCGGCTCATCCGCTTCTTCGTCGGCGCGGCCCCATCAGGCGATACAGGCGACTCCAGGCCACCGCGTCCCCTGCGGCGCTGCCCCGGAATCTGCTCGATCACTGACGTGACGTCACTGTCGGTAGACGGTTCTCCCCTTGGCATGGCGACGATCGTACTGACGGACGCCCCGCCATAGGTACCGCGGATTTCCCGATCGGCGCGACGACCCGGGCCACGCGGTGGCGATGCGAGGCAAGTGTCCGCAATTGCGGAAAATGCCAACGCCCATGAATGGGGCGATTGCCGCTTCGGCTGACGCGCGACGGCTCGGAATGCGGCTTAGATGGCGACGGGCTACTGTGATGCGTCTCTCACCACGCAACGACTGCAAACCGTGCAGGGTGGTGGAATCCGACAGCCTGGTCTTAACATCCTCAACCATCGGACGCGGCGAAGTGGATCGCTGCCATTGCGGGGGAGTCATGCAACTGGATCCGGGGCGATATGCGCCTGCTGACGACGATTCAGTCGACCCGCAACCGACCGCCGAGCCCGGCAGCGGCCGCGGCGACTGGTGGCTGCCGTCGCAGCGCCCGGCCGAGGAGGACCTCGACCGCACCTTCGAGTACAGCCGGGCGCCCGCTCCCGAGGCGGCACCGAAGCCCAAGGCCGCGCCGGAGCCGCGCCGGACCCTCGAGAACGACCCGATCATCGGTTCGACGGTGGTGCTGCCGTACCTGGGATCCTCCGTCGCCCGCAAGACCCGCCCACTGCGCGTGTGGATGCTGTCGCTGCCCGTCGACTTCGTGGCGTTCGCGCTGCCCGCTGCCCATTTCCAGAATCACTGGAAGAGCATCGTCGCCGCGGCCGCCCTCACCGTCGCGCTGTTCGCCGCCGGCGGCCTCTACGGCGCCCGCCGCCACCTGAGCTTCCTCGACGACCTGCCCACCCTCATCGGCCGGATGCTCGTCGCCGGCGCCATGGTGAGCATCGTCGTCGCGATCCGGCACGAGTCGGCCGACAACCTGTCGTCGTACCTGCGGGTGGTCGCCGTCTCCGCGGTCGTCGTCCTCCTCGGCCGGGCGTTGAACTACTTCCTGGTCCGCCTGGCCCGCCGGCGCCGCTGGGTGGAGCACAGCGCCATCATCCTGGGCGGCGGACCGGTCGCGATCGAGCTCGCCCGGTTGCTGCGCCGTTACCCGCAGTACGGGCTGCGCTTCGCGGGCTTCGTCGACGTCGAGACGACCGCGCACGAGCTCAAGGAGAGCACCCCGCTCATCGGCCGGTTCGACGATCTCGACCAGGTCGCGCGGATGGTCGACTGCGACGTCATCGTCATCGCCGACATCGACCTGCCCGAGTCGCGCCTGCTGCCGGTCGTGCGCTCGGCGGAGACCGCGCAGTACGACCTGTGGATGGTGCCGCGCCTGCGCGAGTTCAGCTCGGGCAGCTCCAGCCCCGACCACATCGGCGCGATTCCGGTCGTGCGGGTGCGCCGCCCGACGATCACCGGCCTCAGGTGGTTCGTGAAGCGCGCCTCCGACGTCGTGCTCTCCGGCATCGCCCTGCTCCTGCTCAGCCCGCTCCTGCTGCTTACCGCGATCGCGGTGCGGCTGGAGGGCGGCAAGGGCATCTTCTTCAAGCAGCAGCGCATCGGCCAGTTCGGCAAGCCGTTCGAGCTCATCAAGTTCCGCTCGATGCGGCCGGTGAACGAGGCGGAGTCGCAGACCAACTGGAACATCGCGCACGACAAGCGGGTCGGCCCGGTCGGCAAGTTCATCCGCCGCACCTCGCTCGACGAGCTGCCGCAGCTGTGGAACATCATGCGCGGCGACATGACGATCGTCGGGCCGCGGCCCGAGCGGCCGTACTTCGTCGACCAGTTCTCGGCGGAGCACCCCGACTACGCGATGCGCCACCGGGCGCCGGTCGGCCTGACCGGCCTGGCCCAGGTGAGCGGCCTGCGCGGCGACACCCCGATCTCCGACCGGGCGCGCTTCGACAACTACTACATCGAGAACTGGTCGCTCTGGCTGGACGTCAAGGTCGTCCTGCGTACCGTGGCCGAGGTGTTCCGCGGTGGCGGTCGTTGACGGCGCGAAACACGTACGATCCGAGCGTTGCCTAGAATGCTGCGTGTACGGCGGCACCCACCTCTCGCCGCCCGGAGACGACATGTTCCCTAGCCCGGCGATGTGCCGTCGGCGCGGCTCGTTCGCGGCGATGGTCGCTCTGCTGGGCGTGCTGGGGATCGTGACGGTGAGTGTTCCCGCGGTGGCGGCTCCGGCGCTGACCTACACGCGCAACGAGCCGGCGATCGCGATGGTGAGCGCGTCGACGGTGTACCTCGAGGTGACGTACACCGGCATGCTCCGCGACACGAAGACCGGCCAGCCGCGCACGCCCGCCCCGGTGACCGTCCTGCGCCGGTGCAGCGGCGTCGTCGTCGACCCCCAGGGCGACGTGCTCACCACGACCCTGTGCGTGCAGCCGGGCGACGACATCATCCTGGTCAACGCGCTGTATCGGCACGGTCGCGACCTGGTCACCCAGGGCACCCTCGCGCCCGACAAGCTCGATGGCTTCGTTGAGTCGATCCAGGCCGCCTCGTCGTTCACCGGCGAGAAGGCGGGCGCCCCGCCAGCCGTGCGGGTGCTCGGCCAGATCGACATCGCGACGCCCGAACTGGCCACGACGCCGGCGATCCCCGGGACGATCCAGTCGGTGCTGCCGGCCAACGCCGGCAACGCCGCGCTCGTCCGGCTGCAGCGGCCCGGCCTGCCGGTCATCGAACTCGGCCCGGGCGACGACCCGACGCCGGGTGACAGCGTCGTCGCGGTCGGCTACGGCCCGGCGTCGAGCGACTTGGTCGCCGGCAGCTACACGATCAAGGCAAAGACCCTCACCGTCACCGACCGCACCGCCACGAACCGGTTCGGCCTCAGCGGCGAGCTCGGCCCCGACGCCCGCGGCGGCGCGGTCGTGAACACCGACGGCCGGCTGATCGCGCTGCTCGACGCCGATCCCAACGTGCAGGACGACCCGACCAGCGACCTGATCACGATGCTGCACCTGCAGAAGCTGCTCGCGCAGGCCGGCGTCACCAACCAGCTGTCGGACGTCGACCGGGCCTTCCGCGACGCCCTCGCCGCCTACTTCGCCGGGAAGTTCGCGCTGGCCGTTGGCAAGTTCGACGCCGTGCTCAAGAGCGACCCCACGCACGTCTACGCCGGGGTCTACCGCGACCGGGCCGCCAAGCGGCTGTCCCTCGACGGCGACTCGGTCGAGAACCAGGGCGCGTGGCTGCAGTACGTGCTGTACCTGGCCGCCGGCGCCGCACTCGTGCTGCTGCTGGAGCGCGGCGGGCGGCGCCTCCTGCCGAAGCGGAAGCCGGCGCCGCAGCCGGTGCCCCAGCCGGCGCCCGACGCGCGGCCCGCCGAGGCCGACGCCACGGTCGTGCTGCGCCGGGTCGACATGGACCAGACCGTCGTGCTGCCGGCCGGGACGGAGACCGTCGTGCTGCCGGCCGTGACGGGAGGCGACGAGACGGTGGTCCTGTCCCGGCGGAACTTCCAGGACCGGGCCCCGAACAGACAACAGCCGGGCATGCCGCTCGGAGACAGGGAGGACGCACGTGGATGACCTGCGCGCGCACGCGCCGGAGACGCTGCTGCCGGGGAAGTCGATCGCCCTCGTGCACGAGTGGTTCGCCGTGACCGGCGGATCGGAGAACGTCTTCGTCGCCATGCACGAGGTGCTGCCGCAGGCCAAGCCGTTCGTGCTGTGGCGCGACCCGGCCGCCCAGCGCGGCGCCGGGTTCCAGGAGTCGTGGCTGGCGAAGACCCCGCTGCGGCACGCCAAGCCGCTGGCGCTGCCGGTCATGCCGCTGGCCTGGCGCACGCTGACCCGGGAGCACTTCGACGTCGTCGTCTCCTCGAGCCACGCCTTCGCGCACACCGTGAAGCTCGGCTCGTCGGAGGACACCCGGTACCTGAGCTACGTGCACTCGCCGGCCCGCTACGTCTGGAGCCCCGACTTCGACGGCCGCGGCTCCAACGGCCTGCTCACCCTGCCCCGCAAGGCGCTGCAGGCGGCCGACGTGCGGCTCAGCCGGCATGTGCACAGCTACGCCGCGAACTCGATGGAGGTGCAGTCGCGGCTGCGCCGGTTCTGGAACCGCGACTCCCGGGTCATCCACCCGCCGGTCGACGTCGACTACTTCGCGGCCGCGCCCGCGCACGAGCGCATGCAGCAGCGCGGCTACCTGCTCGGCCTCGGCCGCTGGGTGGGGTACAAGAACTTCGATCTCATCATCCGCATCGCGGACGCCGCCGGGATCCCGCTCGTCATCGCAGGCTCCGGCCCGGAGGAGGCGAACCTGCGGCGCGAGGCGGAGAAGGCCCGGGTGCCGGTCACGTTCGAGCACCGCCCGCCGCGGGAGCGGCTGCGGGAGCTGTACTGGGGCGCCCTCGCCCTGCTGTTCCCGGCCCACGAGGACTTCGGGATCATCCCGGTCGAGGCCCAGGCCTGCGGCACCCCGGTGCTCGGCGTGCGCCGCGGCGGGCTGCTGGAGACCGTCGTGCACGGCGAGACCGGGTTCCTGATCGACTCGCTCGACCCGGCCGCCTACGCCGCGGCCCTGCGTCACGTCGGCACGCTGAACCACGACCGGATCCGCGCGCACGCGTGGAACTACTCCGCCGACGTGTTCAAGCGCCGCATCGCGTCCTGGGTCGCCGATGACGCTTCCTGACCCCGAGCAGCGCGACGGGCGCCCGAGGTTCCGGCACGCGGCCCGGCCGCGTGTGCGGACCCGCGACGTCGTCGCGGCGGTCGCCCTCGTGGCGTTCGTCGCGCTGCTCGGTGTCACCCTGGTCGCGCCGCACCCGACCCTCGCCGGCGCGCTCGGGCTCGTCGTCCTGGTCGTCTGCCTGGTGGCGCTGTACCAGGTCACCTTCTCCGGCCGGTTCGCGCCGGTCGCCGTGACGTTCTGGTCGTTCGTCGCCGTGTGGGTCGGCTTCGCGCCGCTCGTGCAGATCCGCGACGACATCATGGCCTGGCCCGACCTGCCGCTGCACCAGTTCTACGTGACCGCCCAGGTCATCCTGCTCACCGCCGTGGCCACCTTCTGGATCGGCTACGGCCGCGGCGCGCCGGTTCGGACCGCCCCGCCCGTGCGGCGGTTCCGGGTCACGATCGAGCAGGCGCTCGTGGTGACCGTGCTGGCCACCCTGCTCACCGCGGCCTGCCTGCCGCAGACCGGCGGTCTCGCGGTCCGGTTCACCACCCGCGACACCCTGCAGGCGGCGATCAAGCAGGCCGGGCTCAGCGGCGGCAAGGACCAGGCGCTCGTCGGCCTGCTCAGCACGCTGCCGGCCGCCGTCTGCCTGGTGTCGCTGGTGCTGTGCCTGCTCTGCCTGCGCGA
Organism: Dactylosporangium sp. AC04546; assembly: GCF_022095675.1. Lineage (GTDB taxonomy): Bacteria > Actinomycetota > Actinomycetes > Mycobacteriales > Micromonosporaceae > Dactylosporangium. Next base: position 78,094 of record NZ_JAHYSG010000007.1, read on the forward strand.
GCGCAACCACGCGACGCGGAAGGCGCGGCTGATCCTACTCGGCCTGACCGGCCTCTCGGGCGCGCTCAACATCATCTACAACAACCCGCTGACCGCGAACCGGTTCGCGACGTTCAGCGTCATGCTCGCCGCGACCTTCGCGTTCGTGCGCTTCGAGCGGCAGGCCTGGCGGACCCTGTTCTCGGCCGGCATGCTCGGCGGACTCGCCGTCGTGTACCCGCTGGCGAACCTGTTCCGCAACGACAAGTCCCGCAGCAACCTGCGGCTCGGCCTCGACGCCTACTACACCTACGACTTCGACGGCTTCCAGCAGACCGTCAACTCGGTGTACTACGTCCACGTCCACGGCAACACCTGGGGCCACCACCTGATCTCGGCACTGCTGTTCTGGGTGCCCCGGTCGATCTGGGACGGCAAGGCCATCGCGGCCGGCAACGTCGTCGCGGCCAGCCGCGGCTATACGTTCCAGAACCTGTCGCTGCCGTTCTGGGCCGAGGTCGCCGTCGAGTTCTCACTGGCCGGCGTCGTGGTGGTGTTCTTCTTCTACGGCCGGATCGCGGCCCGGCTCGACCGCGCGTTCGGCGACAGCCGGATCAGTCTGCCGATGGCGCTGGCGGTACTCTTCGCCGCATGCCAGATCGGCCTGCTGCGCGGGCCGCTCGGCGCCCAGATCCCGCTCGTCGGCGCGGCGTTCGTGACGCTCGTCGTAATGGTCGTCGGCTGGCGGTTCCGGCCCTGGGGCCTCACCCGGGACCCGGACACCGCCGCCGGAGCGGGTGGCGGGCCGCACCTCCGCAGCGGCATATCGGCGAAGGCAGGAGCATGAACGCACAGAGACCGAAGATCGCGGTGCTCGCCGACTGGTGGTGGCCGGAGACCGTCGGCGGCGCCGAGCGCTCGGCCCGGGCCGCGGCGATGGAGCTGGCCCGGTTCGCGACCGTCGAGGTGTTCGTGCCGGCCACCGAGGAGAAGGTGTACCCCGACGGCCCGCTGACCGTGCACGCGGTCCGCCGCCCGTTCGGCCGCCGGGCGCACGCCGACTCGAAGGTCCGCCGCGGGCTGGAGTTCCTCACCGCGTGGCTGTGGCCGCCGATCGCCGGACCTCTGGGCCGGCGGCTGCGGGCCTTCGGCCCCGACGTCGTCGTCGCCACCAACGTCTCGCGGACCGGCCCGTGGCTGGTCCGCCGGGCTCGTGCGCTGCGAAAGGCGACCGGCGCCCGGTTCGTGCGGGTCTACCACGACCTCAGCGACACCTGCTGGCGCCGGTCCCGGCTCAAGGGCGGCACCTCGTGCGCCCAGGCCTGCGGCGAGTGCTCGGTGAAGACCCGCATCATGCGGGCCGCCCAGCCGGCCGACGGGCTCGCCGTCTGCGTGTCCGGGTTCGTGCAGACCGAGCTGGTCGCGGCCCGGCTGACGACCCCGGCCCGCAGCCTGGTCGCCTACCCGATGCTCGGCGCGCGGGGGGCGGCGCCGACCCCACCGCACCGGCCCGCCGGTGACCTCGTCACGGGGTACATCGGCCGCCTCGACGCCGTCAAGGGCATCGAGTCGGCGATCCGCGCCGCCGCCGCCTACCGCCGGGGCACCGGCAAGGCCGTGTCCATGCTGGTCGCCGGGGAGGGCCACCCCGACTACGTGCGTTCGCTGGCCGAGCTGGCCCGGGCCGAGGGGCTCGACCTCGAGCTCGCCGGCCACCTCGACGTCGACGCGTTCTGTGCGCGGGTCGACGTGGTGCTCATCCCGTCGAAGTGGATGGAGCCGTTCGGGCGGGTCGCCGTCGAGGTCGGCCGGCGCGGCCTGCCGATGCTCATCTCCCCGGTCGGCGGCCTGCCGGAGGCCGCGGCGGTGTCCGGCGGCCGGTTCGGCTTCGCCGACTTCGAGGACCCCGAGGCGGCCGCGCGGTCCCTCGCCGCGCTGCTCGACGGCGCCGTCGCCGACGTCCCCGCGGCCCGCTCGGCGCCGCCCATCGAGGAGGGCGTCGCGCTCGCGGTCCGCCACTCGCTCGACGCGCGGGCGGGGGCCGGCCGGTGAAGCGCCTCGGACCGGGGGCCTGGTCGAGCCTCGCCCTGAGCCTGAGCCAGCTGTCGCTGATGGGCACCAGCCTGGTGTTCAGCCTGACCCTGGCGTACTCCGGCGGCCTCGCGGCGGTCGGTGCCACCGCCGGCGCCGTGCTGGTGTTCCAGCTGACCTGCGGCGTGCTGCAGCGCAGCCTGTCGGAGGCGACGCTGCTGTCCGACGCGAGCAAGGACCGGCGGGCCGACGCGTGGCCGTGCCGCTGGGCGGTGACCGCGGCGCTGCTCGGCGGGGCCGTCGGCGCGCTCGTCGCGGCGCTGTCGGGCGTGCTGGTGCCGGACGCGTCGCCGAAGTACGCCATCGCCTACGCGATCGGCATCCCGTTCGCGATCGCCCTCGACATCGGCCGCTCCGCCGACGTGGCCAGCGGCACCGCGAAGGCCGCGTTCTTCGACGCCGGCGCGTGGCTGGCCGTGCAGGCCGGCCTCATGGTGCTGTTCGCGGCGCTGCACGAGCCGCTGCTGCTGTGCCTGTCGTGGGCCGCGGTCAACGTGCTGTTCGTGCTGGCGGCGGCGGTCCGGGTGCACCGGCGGCCGGCCCTGCGCGGGCTGGCCGGCTGGGTCCGCTCCCGGCGCAACCTCATGGGCTCGGCCTCGCTCGACGCGCTGCTCGTCGGGTTGACCCCGGTCCTCGCGCTGCAGATCACCGCGTTCGTCGTCGCCCCGGCCACGCTCGGTGCGGTGCGGGTGCTGCAGCAGGTGTTCGCCCCGCTGTCGTTCCTGTCGATCACGCTGCGCCGGGTGCTCATCTACCGCCGGGAGAAGACGGTCGTCACCACGGCCGCGCAGGACCTGCGCGACGGCGTCGTCTCGGCCGGGCTCATGGTCGTCGGCGGCGCGCTGCTGGCCGGCGCGGTGGTGCTCGGCCGTGAGCTGATTCCGGCGCTGGCGTTCATCCCGGTCGGCGCGGTGCTCGTCGCGGCCGCCGCCGAGAAGGTGGCGCTGGGCCTGTCGTTCGGCACGTCGCTGAGCCGGTTCGTGCGCGGCGAGTTCGCCGCGCTGCTGCGGGCCCGCTGGGTCATGCTCGTCCTCGCGGTCGTGCTGGTGCCGCTGGCCACCATCTGGTGGGGCGCCCCCGGCTACCTGCTCGGCTCCTCGGCCGCGATGGTCGTGTACTCGTTCGTCGTCCTCGCACTGCCCGGCACGCGGCGCCCCGCGCCGGAGCCGGTGGGCGCGGTGCGGTGAGGGGCCGCTCGGTCACGGCGGGCCTGCTCGTCACCGCTCTGTTCGCCGGGGGCTGCACCAGCAAGCCCCGTGGTGGTGCGGAGCGCGGCTCGGGCGGCGGCCCCGACGGCCGGGTGGGCACCGGCGGGCTGACCTGGTCGTACGACGCGAGCGACTTCAACGGCAGCGCGCCGGGGGAGGTGCCCGGCGGCTGGGCGGCCGACGGGCAGGCCGGCGGCGTCGCCGTCGCCGAGTTCCCGGACGCCGTGAACCGCAGCCTGAAGGTGGCCGGCACGGCCAGCGCGGTGCGCCGGTTCGGCCCGCTCGACGGGACCGTCGAGGTCGCCGCGCGGGTCTTCGTCGAGCGGCTCGGCGGGCCGGTCGACCTGCTCGCCGCCCGCGGCCCGGAGGGGCAGGTCGTGGCGTCGGTCGCGCTGCGCGACGGGCAGCTGGCGAACCAGCCGGCGCAGGCGGAGCGGTGGTACGCGCTGCGCCTGGTGCTGCGCACCGACGTCCAGCGCTACGACGTGTTCGTCGACGGCCAGCAGGTCGTCGCCGCCCAGCCGTTCCAGCAGCCGGCCACCGGCGTCGCCTCCCTCGCCGCCGGTGGCGGCGGGCCGGACGCCGGCGCGCTGTACCTCGACGACGTCAACGCCCACCGAAACCCCGACCCGTCCGTCGGCTACCTCGCCCTGGACCGGTTCGACGACGCCCCGATCGGCGCCCCGCCGCCCGGCTACCAGGTCAACAAGGACGCCCGGGCCCAGGTCGCGGCGCTGCCCAGCGCCCTCGACCGCAGCCTGCTGCTCAGCCGGGCCGGCACGGGCGACGCGACCGCCGTCCGCCCGTTCAAGCCCACCGGCGGCACGGTGATCGTGCAGGCCACGCTGCGGACCGACAAGAGCTCCGGCACCCGGCTCGCGCTCGGCGTCCAGGGCTCGGCCGGCCAGACCGTGGCCAACCTGGAGTTCAGCGAGGGGAAGCTGGTCTACGACACCGGACGCACCCGCGATGAGCTCATGTCGTTCGCGGCCAACCGGTGGTACACCATCCGCCTCGTCCTCGACGTTCCGGCGCAGCGGTTCGACGTCTACGTCGACGGGCGGCGCCTCGAGCCGATCGAGCCGAACGAGCAGCGGGTGCCGCGCTGGGCCTTCCGCGACGGCGCCGACGACGTCGGCCGGCTGTCCTTCGGCGTCGGCAGCCAGGACACCGGCACCCTGGCGATCGACAAGGTCATGGCCTACACGAACCCGGTCGCCGCTCCGCCCGGCACGGTCGTCGACGTGCGCAAGGCCCCGTACGACGCGGTCGGCGACGGCGTCGCCGACGACACGGCGGCGCTGCAGCGGGCGATCGACGCGGTGCCGGCGAACGGCTCGGTCGTGCTCTCCGGCGGCGTGTTCAAGAGCGGGACGATCCGCCTGAAGTCCAACATGACCCTGTGGATCGCCCGGGACGCGGTACTGCTGGGAACCCGCGACGAGTCGGCGTACCCGTTCTTCGACGCCGAGGCCGCCGGCATGGACAACTTCGGCAACCGCCGCCGCTCGCTCATCCTCTCGGTCGGCGCCGAGAACGTGCGCGTCGAGGGCGGCGGCACGGTCGACGGCAACGGCGGCAAGCCGGAGTGGGCGATCGAGCGCAGCGGCGGCACCGACACGATCCGCCCGACCCTGATGACGCTGACCAAGGGCCGCAACGTCACCGTGCGCAACCTCTTCGTGCGCAACGCGGCCGCCTGGGCGATCGTCCCGGCCGCCGTCGACGGCGTGCTCATCGCCGACGTCAACATCGACAGCAACCTCTACGCCAACCGCGACGGCATCGACATCGTCGACAGCCGCGGCGTGCTCGTCGAGCGGGTCAACGTGTGGACCGACGACGACGCGATCTGCTTCAAGTCGTACAACACCGGCGTCGACGGCGCCGTGGTGCGGCTGTCCACCGTCGGGCACTCCGAGCGGGCCAACGGGGTGAAGTTCGGCACCGAGAGCCGCGGCTCGTTCCGCAACGTCGTCGTCGAGGACGTGCTCGTCAAGAACACCGACAAGGCGGCGCTCACGGTGCTGTCGGTGGACGGCGCGACGATCTCGAACATCACGTTCCGGCGGATCACGGTCGACCGCGCCCTGCGCGCGTTCTTCGTGCTGGCCGGCAAGCGGACCGAGTCGTCGGCGAAACCGGGCTGGATCAGCGGGGTCAGCTTCGAGGGGATCACCGCGACCGGTGTGGCCGAGCCGTCGCTGGCGACCGGGCAGATCCTCGACGGCACCACCTACCGCCTCTACGGGCTGCTGCTCAGTGACGTGCAGCAGACGGTGCCGGGCGGGGTGCGCAAGATTCCGGCCGAGCCGTCGGAGTACGCCGGCGCCTACCCCGAGAGCTCGTTCCTCACCAGCAACAGCACGCCGCCGGCGTACGGCTTCTTCGTCCGCCACGTCGACGCCGTCACCATCCGCGGGGTCACCACCTCGGCGCTGGCCGCCGACGCGCGGCAGCACATCGCGCTGTCGGACGTGTCGCGGATCGTGCGATGACGGCCGTCCCGCACCGGGGCGGCCGCCGCACGGCGCTCACCGACGGCGGGCTCCGGGAGCGCTCCGCCCGGATCCGCCGGGCGGACGGGCCGTCCCCTCGGGCCGCGGGTATCGGCGCGAGCCACTAGAGTCGGGCCCATGGCCCAGGACAAGCACGTCACGTCGGCCGCGATCCGCCAGCTCGGCAAGGACCTCGTGGAGGACGCCGGGGTGGCCTACGACCCGCTCATGCGGGAGGTTGCCGCCGCCAAGGTCGACCCGCCCGGCTTCGGGATGCTCGGCTTCATGCTGCAGCAGGCGTTCGACGAGGCCAAGCAGTACGCCGTCGACTACGCCCAGGCCGGCAAGGACCAGCTCGGCGCCTACCGCACCGCCCTGGACGGGATCGCCGGGCAGTGGGAGCAGGCCGAGACCGCCAACCAGGTCATGTACCGATAGGAGCCGTCGTGCTGGTGCCTCCGCCCACGTTCGCCGTCATCATGCTCCGCACCGCCATCGGCACCTCGCTCGGCGCCGCGCCGTTCATCAGCAGCGCGCTGCGGGCCGCCCTCGTGTTCGGGCTCGGCTACTCCGACCCGTTCGCGATCTGGACCGGCGGCGAGGAGCTCAAGCAGGCCGCCAACCACGCCGACGTGGTCAAGGCCCGGATCACCAACGCCAACACGAAGATGAACCCGGGGTGGGTCGCCGAGGACAAGGACGCCTACCTCAACACCATGACGACCTACCAGAAGGAGCTCGACGAGCTCAAGGGCTACCTCACCAGCACCGGCACCGCGCTGCAGGCCGTCGCCGTCGCCTACTTCGCGTTCTGCGTCATGGCCGTCACCGCCGCCGCCTTCATCTTCGCCTGCCTCATCGCCGTGCTCATGGCGATGGCGACGCCGGGCCTCCCGGCCGTCAAGGCCGCGGCCGAGCTGGCCGTCTCGGGCATCGCGATGGTCGCCGGCGCCGCCGGCAAGGTGCTGACCGGGATCACCGCCGGCGCCACCACGATCCTGCTGGCCGGCTTCGGGGCGAAGATGTTCGTCGGCTCCGAGCCGGGCGGCGTCAAGGGCGCCGACTTCCAGGCGATCACGATCGACTACTCGCCGCTGAGCAGCAACGACTACGTCGCGCCCAAGAAGGAGCTCCCGGCCCCGGCCGGCCCGTGACCGACAACGAGGAGGACTGACCGTGGATCCGGACCGGATGGTCGAGGACGCGCTGCGCCAGATGCGCGCCGTGGAGGACTTCCAGGCCCGCGCGGCCGCCATGGTGGGCCGCGGCGAGGCACTCGGCGGCCTGGTGACCGCGGAGGCGCGCGGCGACGGCGGCCTGTCGGCGATCACCATCGACCCGCGGGCGATGCGCACCCCGGCGCAGGACCTCGGCGACGCGACGCTGGCGGCGGCCCGGGCCGCCCTGGAGGACCTCCAGCAGCAGACGATGGCGGCGATGCAGGACGTGGTCGGGGATGAGGTCATGGACGCCCTGACCGGCAAGACCGACCCGACGAAGCTCATGGCCGAGGCCGAGCAGAAGTTCCGGATGTCGGCCGACGACGCGCTGGCCGAGCTGGACAAGCTGCGCCGCCAGGGCGGGTACTGACGATGGTCACCCTGCGCCGGGACCGGGCACTGCTGCGCACGCACGGCTTCGTCCTCGCGCTGATCACGATCCTCGTCGGGATCGCGGTGTTCGGCATCGCGTCCGCCGCCGTCTTCGCCGACGGCGGCGGCCCGGCCTGGATGGACCTCGGCCTGCGCACGCTCGCCTGGCTGTGGATCGCGCTCACGGTCGGCAGCCTCCTGGCCGCGGCCGCGGCGTTCGCACTGTTCGTGCTCCCGTGGCTGTCCGGCCGCACCGAGATCACCGACCACGGCATCGTCCTGCGCTGGCGCGACCGGTCGCAGACGCTCCCGTGGATCGACGTGGAGGAGCTGCGCGCGGTCCCGGCCGGCCGCGGCCACCTCTACGCGGTGCGCATGGCGGTCGGCACCACGCCCCGCCGCGTCGGCCGGGGCTGGGTCGGCGGCACCAGGGAGGCGTACCTCGGCTGGCACGACGGCGACGACCGCGCGGTCGCCGCCCTCGCCCGCCCGTCGCTCGGGATCAAGTACCGCGCCCCCGGCCGGTAGGGTCGGGCCGTGGCGGATGACGACGGGCTGCTCCTCGCGGCCGTGGTGGACATGGCCCCGGGCGCGGCCGAGGCCGGGCAGCGCTACGAGGACGCCGTGCTCGGCTACCTCGCCCGCCACGGCGGCGTGCTGGAGCGGCGCACCCGGGGCACCGACGGGACGAGCGAGGTGCACCTGATCCGGTTCCGCTCCCGGGCCGGCTACGAGTCGTTCCTGACCGACCCGGACCGCCTCGCCCTCCGCGAGACCCTCGGCGCCGCGGCGCCCACGACCCGCGTCATCGAGGTCCACGACCTCCCTTGACCGCCGTGTGGGTCCTCGCCGGGGCCGCCCTCGGGCTGCTCGCCTTCCTCGCCGACGCCCTCGACGACGTCCCCCGCGCGGTCGCGACCGCCGTCACCAGCAGCGGCCTCGCCTGGGGTCTCGCCGCGTTCCTGGCCGGCCGGTCCACGGCCGGCCGGCGCGCCGCCGTGGTCCGCGCGACCGGGACGCTCGTCTCGGCGACGCTGGTGTACTACCTGCTGGTCGTCTTCGTCAGCCGGCGGTGGAGCGGCGGCACCCTGGAGGACGGCAGCTCGGCCGACATGCACGGGCTGCGCTCCGTCGCCCTCATGACCGCCGTCTGGCTGGCCGGCTCGCTCGTGGCCGGCCCACTGCTGGGACTCCTCGGCCACGCCGTGCGGACCGGGTCTCCCCGATGGGCGGCGGGCGCGGCCGGAGTGGCGTGCGGGCTGCTCTCCGCCGAGGGTTGGGCCGGCGTCGCGCCGTGGCGGCTGCCGCTCGACGAACCGTTCTACCAGGCCGTCGCCGCCGCGACGGCCGTGCGGATCGTGCTGCCGTTCGCGGTGCTCGGCTGGCTGGCGACCCGGCACCGGCTCTGGACGGCGTGGCCGGTGCTGGCCGGGGCCGCCGTCGCCGCCGGGGCCGGGGGAGCGGTGCTGTGGCGCGTGCTCCTTGCTTCTGTCAATGCTTGACACAATGTCTGATCGAGTGCAGTCTCTATGGAACTTGTTGGATTTTGTCGTACATCGGAGCCGCCACCGATGAACAGACTCGCGCTCGCCGTCCTCGTCGTGCTCGCCGCCGTCCTGCTGCCCGGTACCCCCGCCCGGGCCGCCGACGCCGGGAACCCGTTCGCCGACGGCTGGTACGCCGACCCCGACGTCGCCGTCTACGGCAACACCTACTGGGTGTTCCCGACGACCTCGAAGAGCTACGCCGAGCAGACCTACCTCGACGCGTTCTCCTCCACCGACCTCGTCACCTGGACGAAGCACCCCAACGTGCTCACCACCGCCCGGGTGTCCTGGGCCTCGTACGCGATGTGGGCCCCCGCCCCGGTCCAGCGCAACGGGAAGTACTACCTCTACTTCGCCGCGAACGACATCCAGAACGACAGCAGCCTCGGCGGGATCGGCGTCGCCGTCGCCGACCGGCCCGAGGGGCCCTACAGCGACGCCCTCGGCCGGCCGCTCATCGGGCAGTTCCACAACGGCGCGCAGCCGATCGACCAGGACGTCTTCATCGACGACGACGGCCAGGCCTACATGTACTACGGCGGCTGGGGCCACGCGAACGTCGTCAAGCTCAACGCCGACATGACGAGCCTGGGGACGTTCAGCGACGGCAGCACGTACAAGGAGATCACCCCGGCCGGGTACGTCGAGGGCTCCCAGATGTTCAAGCGGAACGGTAAGTACTACCTCATGTGGTCCGAGGGCGGCTGGACCGGCCCGGACTACTCGGTGGCGTACGCCATGGCGTCGTCGCCGACCGGCCCGTTCACCCGGCTCGACAAGGTGCTCGCCCAGGACCCCGCGGTCGCCAAGGGCTCCGGCCACAACGCGGTGCTCAACGTGCCGGGCACCGACACGTGGTACATCGTCTATCACCGCCGGCCGCTGAGCGAGACCGACGGGAACCACCGCCAGCTCGCGTTCGACCGCATGACCTTCGCGGCCGACGGGACCATCCAGCGGGTCGCGATGCGGGTCCAGGACGACTTCGCCGACGGCAACGCGCTGGGCTGGCGGACCTGGGGCGGCTCGTGGTCGGTGAGCGGCGGGCGGTACCAGGCCGGCAGCTCGCTCGGCGGCAAGGCGCTGCTGGACACCAGTTTCGGCGACCTCGTCTACGACGCGGACGTCACGGTGACCGCCGGCAGCGGCGACGCGGGGGTCGCGTTCCGGGTGACCCAGCCGGCCACCGGCGCCGACAGCTACCGCGGCTACTACGCCGGCATCAGCCCGGCCGGCCGGCTGGTGCTGGGCCGCGCCAACAACTCCTGGACCCAGCTGGGCGTGGCAACGGTGCCGATCGCGGCCGGGTCGGCCTACCACCTGCGGGTCACCGCGGTCGGTCCGGCCATCAAGGTGTACCTCGACGACCTGGCCACCCCGCGGATCAGCGTGACCGACGCGACCTACACCGCCGGGCAGACCGGCGTGCGCGTCTACAACGCCGCCGCGGCCTTCGACAACGTGTCGGTCGCACCGGCCAACCTCGCGCTCGGCCGCCCGGCCACGGGCTCGGCGCCGTGCGTGGTCTCGGAGTCGCCGGAGAAGGCGGTCAACGGCACCGTCGCCGGTGGCAACGCCGACAAGTTCTGCTCGGTCGCCGCCGGCGCATGGCTGCGCGCCGACCTCGGCGCCATCCAGGCCATCGGCCGGATCGAGGTCGCGCATGCCCAGGCCGGCGGCGAGGCGGCCGCGCTGAACACCCGGGCGTTCACGCTCGCCGTGTCGAACGACGGCACGACCTGGACCACGGTCGCGTCGGCCACGGCCAACACCGCGGCGACGAGCGTCCACCCGCTGAGCGGGGTGTCCGGGCGGTACGTACGGCTGACGGTCACCACGCCGACCCAGACGACGGACGCGGCGACCCGGATCTACGAGCTTCGCGTCTATCCCTAGACCGCCCTAGGTGGGGTGTGGCGGGGCGCGGCGGCGGCCGGTGAGGGGCCGCCGCCGTCCCACCGTCAGGCGACGGTGAGGTTCAGCGGGCGGCCGCCCGGCTTGAGGTACAGCAGGAGCGAGCCGCCGGGGATGAGCAGCGCCGGGTACTCGGCGCCAGGCGTCAGGCGGGCGCAGCTCGTCGGGGAACACGATCGTCTCGCCGCAGTGCCGCGCCGGCGGCCGGTCGGGCAGGCTGACCTCGACCTCCAGCCACGCCCACGGCTTCTTCCGCGGTCCGACCGCGCGCAGGACGGCCGTGCCGGGAATGCCGGCCGCGACCCGTCGCCGGTACTCGGCGCGCCCCTCCACCCGCCGAGCCACGGCCGTCACCCACAGCCCGATCCCGCCTACGGCGGCGACCGGGAGACCGGCGCACAACAGCAGCTGGAAGGGACCGCCGTCCCCGCCGGTCGCCGCGCCCCCCACGAGTCCCAGGAGCTCACGGTACAGGCGAATCTCGCGTATTGGCGGGGGCTGGCCGGGGACCCGGCGGCCGGTCTGGACGGCCTGGCCGCCCTGCAGCCGCTGGTGGAGGAGGTCTTCGGCCGCGCCCACCCGCGCCCCCTGCGCACCCGCCAGCAGCGGGCCGAGCTGCGGCACCGGTCGGGGACGAGCCGGGCGCGGTCGCGGAGGCGGCGGCGGTACTGGCGCAGATGCGCGACGTGCTGGGCGCGGACCACCCGTGGACGCGCGAGCTGGCCGACCTGCTCGCGCGGTGGACGGTGTAACTTTCACGGCCGAAACGTTTCGCCCGGTCGATGTGACAGTCACTTCCTTCGATGCGTTGACACCTGGGTTTGTCGATGTCAGGGTCCGCTCGAAAAGGTTTTCGGCTTCGTCCCGGGAGGACTCATGCGATTGCGATTGCGACCACTGCGCAGCACCGCCGCCGTGGCCGCCGCGACCCTCGCCCTGCTCGTCGGCGTGCCCGTCGTCGCGGACGCGGCCCCCGGCCAGGGCGACAACCTGGCCCGCGCCGCCACCGCCACGGCGTCGTACACGTCACCGTGGGAGAGCGTGGCCGCGGTCAACGACGGCATCGACCCGACCACCTCGAACGACACGGTCAACCGGCGCTGGGGCACCTGGCCCAACACCGGCGAGCAGTGGGTGCTGCTCACCTGGCCGTCGACGCAGACCCTGCGATCGGCCGACATCTACTTCTTCGACGACAACGGCGGCGTGCGGCTGCCGGCGTCGTGGCGGCTGCAGTACTGGACCGGCTCGGCCTACGCCGACGTGTCCGGCGCGAGCGCGTACCCGGTCGCGGTCAACAAGTACAACGCGGTGAACTTCAACCAGGTCAGCACCAGCCGGCTGCGGGTGGTGCTGCAGAGCGGGTCGGCGTCGGTCGGCCTGCTCGAGGTGCGCGCCTACGCCTCGGCGATCACCACGACCCCGACCACGCCGCCCACGACCGGCTGGAACCCGCCGGCGAGCCTGGTCACGCCGCTCAACCAGGTGTGGACGCACCAGGAGCAGACGTACTCCAACCTGTACGGCTTCCGCAACTACGGTTGGGACCAGCTGTTCGCGGGCGGCGGCAGCATCAACTACTGCGTGCGCTGGGACTCGTCGGCGACGGTGAGCGCCGCGCTGCGCGACCGCATCCACGCGGCGCTGCAGCGGCAGTTCAAGAAATGGATGGACGTCATGGTCGGCCACAACGGCTGGCCGTACCAGAACGTCCCGGTGAAGATCGTCGGCTGGGCCGTGCGCGACCGCGCGCAGCTGCAGTGGACGGATACGTCGGTCGATGTCTACGTCAACGACATCCGCGAGAACGCCCCGCAGTGCTCGACTCCGTGCGGCCGCTTCTTCAACCAGAGCGGCCAGTACCCCAACTGCCCGGGTGGCCCGTCGCACCACTACGACATGTCGCTGTGGCTGACCGCGGGCTTCGGCGGCGGCGCGGGCGGCGACTGGGGCCAGCGCATCGGCAGCGAGTACTACGTGGGCGCGCTCGACGCCGACAACATCCACATCCTGCTGCACGAGATGGGGCACAGCTTCGGCCTGGACGACTTCTACGACTGGACCCCTTCGGGCGTGAGCGGCTTCCTGATGAAGGCCGGCTCGGCGTCGCAGATCACCGAGTTCGACGCCTGGATGTTCCGCGACTGGTGGCGGCACCTGAAGAACCGCTACGGCTACTGACCGCCCGCTCACCGCACCGCACCAAGACGTTGGTCGATCCACCCCCGCCTCAACCACCGACGGCGAGGGTGAATCGACCAACGTCAGTGACCCAGCCCGCACGGCGCCGCGCCCGTGCCCGTCGACCTCGCCTCGCCGTGTCCGTGCGCGCCGGTCTCGCCTCGCCTCGCCGTGTCCGTGCCCGCTGGCCTCGCCTCGCCGCGTCTGTGCGGCTGGCCTCGCCTCACCGCGTCCGTGCACGCTGGCCTCGCCTCGCCGTGTCCGTGCGCGCCGGTCTCGCCTCGCCTCGCCGTGTCTGTCCACGCTGGCCTCGCGTCGCCGCGTCTGTGCACGCCGGCCCTGGCCTCGCCGCGTCGGTGCGCGCTGGCCTCGCCTCGCCCGTGCGCGCTGGCCTCGCCTCGCCGTGTGGCCCGCGGGCCCGTTCGATCGCCCGCACCCACCCGCCGCCCGCCGGCCCGCACGGGTGCGTCATACGGTAGGAAAACTGGTGCCATAGCCCCAGTTTTCCTACCACGTGATGCGCCGAGCGCCGCCCGTTTCCGGCCGACCGCGGCGCCGCGACGGCGCACGCGCCGTTCGCCTCACCCCCTCGCCCGTAGCGGCGCAGGCGGCGGCCCACGGTGGACGCTCGCCGGAGCGACCCGCCATCGCGCACGGCAATCGGCTCCGCGCGCCGTGCGGGACCCCAGTCCGTCGGCGTATCGACGAGAGAGGGGCTTGTCCGGGCTTTTTCCATGGCTTAGCGTAAGCCGCATAAGAACGGACGTGCACCCCCGTCCCGAAAGGTTCGTGCCGCCATGAGACGTCGTGCCCTCATTGCCTCCGTGCTGGTCGCCGCGCTGGCCAGTGCCGGGTGTTCCGAAGGTGGCGGTGGCGCCGCCGCCGACCCCAAGCAGCTCACCGTCTGGATCATGGGCGACAGCTCCGCCCACTTCGAGGAGCTCGTCAAGCCCTTCACCACGAAGACCGGCATCGCGGTCGACGCGGTCGCCATCCCCTGGGACTCGATCGACCAGAAGCTCACCACCGCCGTCGCCTCCGGCAAGGGGCCCGACGTGCTGCAGATCGGCCTGTCGAAGCTGCGCACGTTCGCCAGCTCCGGCGCGCTCATGACGTTCGACGACAAGACGCTCGCCGGGCACCCGAACCTCGCCGCGGACCGGTTCCTCGACGGGGTCGCCGGCAAGGCCACCGCCGTCGGCGGCAACGTGGTCAGCGTCCCGTGGGTCAGCGACACCCGCGTGCTCTTCTACCGCACCGACATCCTCCAGGCCGCCGGCATCACCGAGCCGCCGAAGACCTGGGACGAGCTGCGCGCCGACGCCAGGACCCTGGCCGCGCGGGGCAAGGGCCAGTACGGCTACTACATCCCCCAGTGGGACAGCGCCCTGCCCGTCATCATGACCTGGGGTCAGGGCGGCCAGGTGGTCGACGGCACCGGGAAGATCAAGTTCGACACGCCCGAGTTCGGCCGGGCCGTCGAGGTCTACACCGGGCTGTACGCCGACAAGAGCGTGCCCACCAACGCCGACTTCGACCAGGTCCAGGGCTTCACGTCCGGCGTGGCGCCGATGCTCGTCTCCGGGCCCTACCTCGCCGGTGCCGTGAGCGCCGCCGCGCCCGAGCTGAAGGGCAAGTGGTCCGTCGCCCCGATCCCCACCGGCGGTACCGACGCGTCCCTCCTCGCCGGATCGAGCCTCGGCGTCTGGGGCAGCACCGGCAACCGAGACGGCGCCCTCCAGCTCCTCGACTACCTGTCAGAGCCGCAGACCCAGCTCACCTGGTACAAGCTCGACGGCCAGCTGCCGACGGTCAAGCAGGCGCTGGCCGACAGCAGCCTCACCGCCGACCCGCTCGTGCAGGTCTACGCCAGGCAGCTCGCGACCGCCCGGCTGCTGCCGCTGGTGCCCAACTGGGACGGCGAGACCGGCAAGGCGCTGCTCGACGCGCTGAACTCGATCGTGCTCACGGGCGCGAACCGCGACACCGCGCTCAAGGGCCTCTACCAAGCCACGAGCGGCACGTCGACGCAGTGAAGTCCCGCCTCGCACCGTACGCCTTCATCAGCCCCGCGATGGTGCTGCTGCTCGCCTTCGGTGTCCTGCCGATCCTGGTCGCGCTCGGCGTCAGCCTGACCGACCTCAACCTCGCCGGCCTCGGCGACCGCGACCGGATCGGCTTCACCGGCCTCGCCAACTACGAGCGGCTCTTCGCCGACGACGAGTTCTGGCAGGCGCTGACGAACACCGGCATCTTCGTCGTGGTCGGCGTGCCGTCGGTCGTGGTGCTGTCCCTCGCCGTGGCGCTGCTGCTGCACCGCTCGGAGAGCCGGTTCTTCCGGGTGCTGCGCAGCTTCTACTTCGTGCCCGCCATCACCGCGATCGTCGCCGTCTCGCTCGTCTGGGGCTACCTCTACAACACCCAGTTCGGCCTGCTCAACTACCTGCTCTCGCTGATCGGCGCCCCAGAGGTGCAGTGGCTCAGCGACCCGCTGTGGGTGAAGTTCTCGGTCGCGCTGGTCGCGGTGTGGCGCGGCACCGGCCTGAACATCATCATCTTCCTGGCCGCGCTCCAGGCGGTGCCGAAGGAGTACCGCGAGGCCGCCGCCCTCGACGGCGCCGGCGAGCTGCGCACGACCGTGAGCGTCGTCGTGCCGCTGCTGCGCTTCGCGATCCTCTTCGTCACCGTCACGACCGTCATCGCGTGGCTCCAGTTCTTCGACGAGCCGTTCGTGCTCACCAAGGGCGGCCCGCTCGGCGAGTCGACGAGCATCTCGCTCTTCCTGTACCAGAAGGGCTTCTCGGTGAGCCAGTTCGGCTACGCGAGCGCCGGCTCGGTCGTCCTGTTCGTCGTCATCGCGGCGGTGACGCTGCTGCAGCTGCGATTGGTGAAGACCGATGCGGAAGCATAGAAGCACCACGATCGTGATCGGCGGCGTCCTGGGCATCGGCGCGCTCGTCACCGCGTTCCCGTTCGCCTGGATGGTGTTCGGCTCGGTGAAGCCGCGCGGCGAGTCCGTCGCCTACCCGCCGGCGGTCCTGCCGCAGCAGCCGACCCTGCAGTACTTCCGGCAGCTGTTCGGCGAGCTCGACTTCGGCCGGTACCTCGTCAACACCGTCGCCGTCGTCGTCATCGGCATGGCGGGCGTGCTGCTCATGGCCGCGGCCGGCTACGGCTTCGCCAAGTTCCGCTTCCGCGGCCGGGAGCCGCTGTTCTTCCTGGTCCTGGTCACGATGATGATCCCGGTCCAGGTCACCATGGTCCCGACGTACCTCATCCTCAACGGCCTCGGCCTCACCAACACGCTGCTCGGCATCGCGCTGCCCGGCCTGGTCTCCGGGTTCAGCGTGTTCCTGTTCCGGCAGTTCATGTCGACGATCCCGAGCGAGCTGCTCGAGGCGGCCCGCATCGACGGCGCGGGCGAGGCGCGGATCTTCCTGCGCGTCGTGCTGCCGCTGTCCCGCCCGATCCTGGCGGTGCAGGCCGTGCTGGCCTTCATCGCCGGGTGGAACAGCTTCCTGTGGCCGCTCATCGTCGCCGACGACGAGCGCCTCTACACGCTCTCCGTCGGGGTCTCGCTGCTCAACCGGCAGATCGCCACCAACCCGTCCCTCCAGATGGCCGCCGCGACCCTCATGGTGGTGCCGGTCCTCGCCGTGTTCGCCGTCCTGCAGCGGTTCGTCGTGCAGGGCTTCACCATGTCCGGTCTCAAGTAAGGCAACCACGTGATGCGACCCGCAGGTTTCGTCCGCGCCGACGGCGCACAGCTGCTCGACGGCGCGGGCCGCCCGCTGCTGCTTCGAGGCATCGGCCTCGGTAACTGGCTGCTGCCCGAGGGGTACATGTGGCGCTTCGGCGACGACCTCAGCTCGCCCCGGCAGATCGAGGCGCACGTCGAGCGGCTCGTCGGGCCGCAGCGCGCCGCCGAGTTCTGGGCCCGGTTCCGCGCCGTGTTCGTCACCGAGGCCGACGTCGCCGAGATCGCCGCGCTGGGCTTCGACCATGTGCGGCTGCCGCTGAACTCGCGGGTCCTCATGGACGACGACGGCGAGTTCCTGCCCGAGGGCTTCGCGCACGTCGACCGCCTGCTGGACTGGTGCGAGCGGCACGAGCTGCGGGTGCTGCTCGACCTGCACGGCGCGCCCGGCGGGCAGACGGGCACCAACATCGACGACTCGCCCAACGGCAAGCCCGAACTGTTCATGCATCAGCGGTACCGAAGAATGACCGTCGAACTGTGGACGGAGATCGCCCGGCGGTACCGCGACCGCACCGTGGTCCTCGGCTACGACCTGCTGAACGAGCCGCTGCCCAACGAGTGGCAGCACGTCTACGCCGCGTCGCTCGTCGAGCTGTACCGCGAGCTGACCACCGCGATCCGCGCCGTCGACCCCGACCACCTGCTGGTCTACGAGGGCTCACACTGGGCGACCAACTGGTCGATCTTCACCGAGGTGCTGGACCCCAACTCGGCGCTGCAGTTCCACCGCTACTGGTGCCCGCCCGACCGCTCCTCGATCCAGCCGTACCTTGACGCGCGGTACCGCCTGGGCCTGCCCATCTACATGGGCGAGGGCGGCGAGAACACCCCCGAGTGGATCTACACCGCGCACCGGCTCTACGAGCAGCACGGCATCGGCTGGAACTTCTGGCCGTGGAAGAAGCTCGACACCCGCACCTCGCCCGTCTCCGCGGTGCGCCCGGACGGCTGGGAGCTCATCGCGGATCCGGCGTCCGATGTGGACTCCGCCACCGCCTGGCGCGTGCTGCTGCGGTTCCTCGACGCGGTCGCGCTGCCGGCCTGCGAGCGGCGCCCCGACGTGGTCAACGCGATGTTCGGCCGCGCGCCGCTGCGCGTGCCCGGCTGGGGCTACATCGACCAGCGCGCCCGCTTCCGGGACCGGTTCGGCGAGTTCGACACCGCGAGCGTGTGGCACCACACGTCCGGCGAGCCGTACGGGGCCGGGGAGACCGCCCCGATCAGCGTGCCGGCCGGCGAGGAGCTGCACTTCCCGCTGGAGCGGCGGCCCGCCGGCTGGCGGGTCGACAGCGACGGCTCGTTCGAGGTCCGCTGGAACGGCGACCGCATCGTCGCGCGCGCGACGACGGCCGCGCGGCTGCGCGCGATCGAGCTGAGCGGGGACTGACGACGAGTATGATCGGGCAACCATGAGCGACCTCGCCGCCGGCCGGCACAGCACCGGCCTTCCCGAGGTGTCGACGGTCACCACCCTGCGGCAGCGCAACAGCGCGCTGGTCCTGCGGCACGTCATCCTCGCCCAGCAGACCACCCGGGCCGACATCGCGCGCGACTGCGGCCTGTCCACCGCGTCCGCCGCCAACCTGGTCGCCGACCTCATCGCCGACGGCCTCGTCGAGGAGCGCGGCTCGGTGTCGTCGCGCGGCGGCCGGCCGATCGCGGTCATCGCCCCGCGCGCCGAGAGCGCCGTGACGATCGGCGCCGACATCGGCGAGCGCGGCGTCGCGGTGGAGATGTTCGACCTGTCGATGCAGCGCATCGACCGCGAGTTCCGCGGCGGCGCCGAGGAGGAGTCGCCGGAGAAGATCGGCGTCGACCTCCAGGACGCCCTCGAGGCGCTGCGCGAGCGGCACGCGGCGCGCTGGCCCACCCTGCTGGGCATCGGCCTGGGCCTGCCCGGCGTGGTCGAGGTCGGCGCCGACGGCCGGCAGATGCTCTACGCGCAGAGCCTCGGCTGGCCGCCGGTCCCGGTCGCGTCGCTGTGCGACGTCGGCATGCCGGTGCTGGCCGAGAACGGCGCCAAGATGCAGGCCCGCGCCGAGCTGTGGTTCGGCAACGCCCGCGGCGCCGGCCACGCCCTGGTCGCCCTCCTCGGCCGCGGCGTCGGCCTGGGCGTGGTCACCGAGGGCCATCTCATGCAGGGCTCCCACTCCAGCGCCGGCGAGTGGGGCCACACGGTCGTCGAGCGCGGCGGCCGGGTCTGCCGCTGCGGCAACCGCGGCTGCGTCGAGGCCTACGTCGGCGCCGATGCGATCCTGGACGCCTGGCGCGGCACGGGTGCGACGTTCGAGGGCTCCGGCTGGCGCGCGATCGGCGAGCTGCTGGCGGCGGCCGCGGCCGGCGACCCCGCCGCCGTGGCGGTCGTCGACGACGTCGTCGACTGCCTGGGCGCGGCCCTGGGCGGCATGGTGAACCTGACCGGCCCGGAGCGCATCGTGATCGGCGGGTGGGTCGGCCTGCGGCTGATGGAGTCCCTGGCCCCGCGCCTGGAGGCATCGATCCGCGCCCACAGCCTGTCCCGCCCGGGCGCCCAGTTCCGCCTGCTCGACGCGGCCTTCGGCGGCGACGCGGTGGCCACCGGCTCGGCCCTGCTCCCGCTGGAGGCGATGATCGCCCAGCGCTGAGCGAGGTGTGTGATCAGCGCGCATCGACCGCGGGTGTGCTGGTCACGGCGCTGCGCCGGGTGCTCGGCCGGCGCCGGAGCGGTATTGGGGACTCGCGCGCACCCTCGGTACCGTATGGTCACCGCCGTGCGTCGTTCCTTGATCTCTGGCGTTCTCGTCGCGGCCCTGCTGACCGCCGCGTGCACCGATAGCGAGCCGAAGCCGGCCCCCTCCGGCAGCGCGGCGCCCAGCGCCGCCCCCAGCCCCACGGGGCCCGACTACACCGCATGGCGGGGCGGGACCTCCACGCCCGTCGCCGACCCCATGTACCCCCAGTACGGCAACCCGGCGATCGACGTGCTCCACTACGGGCTCGTCCTGGACTGGAAGCCCGACACCAAGACGCTCACCGGCACGGCGACGCTGCGGCTGCGGGCCGCGGCCGCGGTCAGTGACGTGAAGCTCGACTTCTCCAAGGCCTACACGATCGACGGGGTCACGCTGAACGGGACGCCGGCCGGCGGCACCGTCGCGGACACCAAGCTCACCGTCACGGGCGCGCTGGCCAAGGACGCGTTCGCCACACTCGTCGTCAAGTACCACGGGACGCCGACGACGGTGCCGATGCCCTCGCACCGCACCGACGCGGAGCCGCTCGGCCTCACCGTCACCAAGGACGGCGGCCTGTGGACCATGCAGGAGCCGTACGGGGCGTCGACCTGGTACCCGGCCAACGACCAGCCGTCGGACAAGGCGCTCTACGACATCGCGGTGACCGTGCCCGACGGGTGGTCGGCGATCGCCTCCGGCACGGCGCAGGTGCCCGACGGCAACACGTTCAAGTACTCCTCGACGGCGCCGGTGGCGAGCTACCTGACCACGCTCGCGGTCGGCAAGTACCAGAAGGAGACCGCCGCCGGGCCGCACGGCATCCCGCTCACCTACTGGTACCGGGCCGGCGCCGACGACAAGGCGCTGCCCTACCTGCGCAAGTCGCCGCAGTACCTGACCTGGCTGGAGCAGCACTTCGGGCCGTACCCGTTCGACAGCGGCGGCGTGCTCATGGTGCCGTCGGAGTCGGGCATGGAGACCCAGCAGATGATCACGATGGGCCTGCCCGACTACGGCAGCGACGCGGCGTTCAAGACCGGGTTCGACGCCGACCTGCTGCACGAGTACGCGCACCAGTGGTTCGGCGACGCGGTCACCCCGACGAACTGGAACGACCTCTGGCTCAACGAGGGCTGGGCGACCTACGCCCAGCACCTCTACACCAACGAGCGCGACAAGGTCACCGCCAAGGCGTGGGAGGAGTGGGCCCGCGGCGTCGACGCCCGGCTGCGCCAGCGCCTCGGCCCGCCCGGCAAGCCGAAGGCCGACAGCTTCGCCGAGAGCAATGTGTACATCTGCCCGGCGCTCATGCTGCACCAGATCCACGAGCAGATCGGCGACGCGGCGTTCTTCGCGCTGGCCACCGACTGGGCCCAGAAGCACCGCGACACGACCCAGGACCGGGCGTCGTTCATCGCGTTCGTGAACCAGCACACCGGCAAGGACTTCACGTCCCTGATCAACACCTGGCTCGACTCGCCCACCACGCCGAAGTAGGTCAGATCACCGCGATGTCGCGCTCGCCGGTGAGCCGGTCGATGCGCAGCCGGCACAGCAGGCTGCCGGCTGCGCTGTTGACCTCGCCGTAGCGCTCGGCCTCCCCCCGGGGCACGTAGCGCTCGGCGATCCGGGTCGCCCACCGTTGCAGGTCCGGTGGGTCCTCGGCGACCGTGACCTCACCCCGCACGGCCACGAACTGGTACGGGAACCGCTCCACGTCGACGGTGAGCGCCGCCCGCGGGTTCGCCCGCAGGTGGCGCCCCTTCACCGACTCGGTGCCGGTGCTGAAGACCAGGTCGTGCCCGTCGATCACGAACCAGATGGGCGCGACGTGCGGATCGGCCGAGGCGCCGGCCGTGGCCAGCTTGCCCGTGTGGGTGCCCTCGCCGAGAAGGTCCATCACCTCTTGCTCGGTCATCGTTGCCACACCTGCAGTCTTGCGCGCGCCGGCCGCCCGATCGCGCGAGCACGGGGGTGACCGCCGACTCAGGCCAGCAGCTCGCGCACCCTCGGTACGACATCCTCGGCGAAGCGGCGAACCTGGTCCAGCTCGTCGTGGACCGGCCAGAAGATGAACGTGTCGAAGCGCAGGCCGGCCGACCAGTCGGCCAGCATCCGCGCCCACGTCGCCGCCGAGTCCGACAGGCCGTGGCGGGACGCGCCGTCGATCGTGCCGAGCACGTTGTACATGCGGCGCACCGACGACGGGTCGCGGCCCGCGCGCTGCGCTGCCTCGTCGATCGCCGACTGCTTGGACGGGACGTCCGCCGGCGGCACGTAGATGTTCAGCGGGCTCACCCACCCGTCCGCCAGCTCGCCGACCACCCCGAGCAGCCGCGGGCCCTGCGCGCCCACCCAGACCGGGACGCGGCGGGTCGGCGACGGGCCCGGGCGGTAGCCCGCCAGGCGCAGGTGCTCGCCGTTCAGCGCGACCGGGCCACGGGCGTCCAGCGCGGCCCGCAGGACCTGGAGGGACTCGGCGGTGGCGGCGACCGCCGCGGCGCCGCGCCACGGTGGGCCGCCCATGCCGGCGATCGCGTCCGGGAACGCGCCCGCGCCGACGCCCAGGTCGAAGCGGCCCCCGGTGAGGACGTCCAGGGTCGCGGCGGCCTTGGCGAGCATCGCCGCCGGGCGCAGGGCCAGGTCGGCCACGTCGGGCACGAAGCGGACCCGCTCGGTCAGGGCGCCCAGGTGGGCGATGAGGGTCATCGTGTCGAGGAAGCCGGGGTTGTACGCGTGGTCCTGGATGCCGATCAGGTCCAGGCCGGCCGCGTCGGCGGCGCGGGCCAGCGCGAGGGCGGACGCGGGGTCGTCGGGGGTGATCGAGATGCCGAACTCAGCCATGGAAGGGCCACCGTTTCCAGGAGGCGAGGACGGGCGCGAGCGCCTCCTCCTCGAACGCCAGATGCTCCAGCAGGTGCTCGGACAGCGTCCGCAGCGCCGCGACGAGGCGGCTCCGGTCGGCCGCCGAACCGAGCGTGCGGGCCGCCGCCTCGACCTCGTCGAGCAGCCCCGCCACCGCCCGGTGGTCGGCCTCCAGGCGATCGACGGTGGCGGCCAGCTCCGGGGCCGAGCGCCGCACGGCCGGGAACAGCAGCGCGCTCTCGTTGCTGTGATGGTGGTGGACGAACTGGCAGTACTGCAGGCAGTTCACCTTGAGCTGGAAGAGCGGCCCGTCCGTGTTGAGCTCGCGCAGGCCGTCGCGGACGGCGGTGAAGGGGCCGCCGCGCTCGGTGTCGTCGGCGAGCCGGCGGACGGTCGCCAGGTCCCGGCGGATCATGTCGTGGACCCAGCGCAGCTCGGCGAGCAGTGGGTTGTCGAGCGATCGTGTCACGCGTCCCAGCGTCCGCAGTCCCGCGCCGGTGGGCAAAGCCCGGGTTAGCTACTAATCTTCGGTAAGTGACCACCGCAGTCAAGGTCGAGGACCACACCTGCCGCGCCTTCCAGCCCGCCGTGGAGTTCCTCGGCCGGCGCTGGGTCGGCGTCGTGCTGCTCGCCGGCCGGGAGGGCGCCCGCCGCTTCGGGCAGTACCGCCAGTTCGTCACCGGCATCTCCGACCGCCTGCTCGCCCAGCGGCTGCGCGAGCTGGAGCAGCACGGGCTCGTCGAGCGCACCGTGGTGCCGAGCACGCCGGTCCAGGTGCTCTACGCCCCGACGAAGGCGGGCCTGGACCTGCTCGATGCCCTGGAGCCGCTCATCGCCTGGTCGCTGCGTCACCCCGAGGTGTTCGGCAACGACTGACGCGGGTGCGCCGGGCCGCGCGGGGTCGGCGCGGCCCGGCGGCGCCTCACGCCGGCGCGAGGAAGTCGCGCGGCGCGAGGGGGGCCGAGCTGATCCGCACGTCGCCGATCCAGCCGTAGAAGCCCTGCCCGAACTGCTCGCCGAACTGCGTGGCCCCGATGACGAACGGCTTGCCGAGCGTCGAGATGCCCTTCGACGGCTGGGTCGGGTTGCGCACGATCGGCGACCCGTCGACGTACACCACCGTCCTGCGGGCGTCGTTCACCACCGCGAGGTGCATCCACCGGCCCACCGGCAGCGCGTGGCTCCACGACGTCGGGTCGGCGTCGCGGTCGGTGGGGTAGACGACGTACTGCAGGAACCGCTCCGGCGACAGGTTCAGGCTGCACGTCGGCTCGTCCGGCGACCACCCGCTGCTCTTGCCGGCGTCGCCGCTGCGCCCCTCCCAGCTGAGGATGCCCATCCAGGCGTGGTCGCCCTCGAACGGCGCCGGCAGCTTGACGAACGCCTCGATGGTGTACCCCTGCTCGAACCGCAGGCTGTTGATCGGCGCGCCGGCGCGGGCCTCCAGGATCGCCCCGCGGTCGGGCGACTTGCCGCCGTCGAAGCGCAGGCTCGCGTGGGCCGGCTGCCGGGTGTGGTGCTCCGGCGACCAGGTGAGCGCCCCGGCCGCGCTGTCGTGCAACCGGCGGGCCGTCAGGTCGTTGCCCTTGCCGGTGAGGTCCTTCACGACGGTACCGTCGGCGACCGGCGCCCCGGCCGTGCCCGCCGAGGGCAGGCCGGCCGCGTCGAACCGCCAGTAGGCCACCGTGCTGCGCCCGACGACCGCGTTCACCGGCCGGGGCGGCGGCGGGGTCACCGGCGCGAACCCGGCGAACCGCGCCTCGAAGCCGACGGCCAGGCTGAACCGGTCGGCCGGCCCGGTCAGCTCGACCGTCTCGGCCTCCAGCGCGTTGCGCTTGCGCGGGTCGCGGTTGAGGAACCACGGCGCGAACGTCTCCACGTCGATGACGTCGCGGGCCAGGTCGAAGTGGTACAGCCGGATCATCCCGGCGCCGCCGTAGTAGCGGTCCTGGTAGTTGGTGATGTGCACGTGGACGTCGTGGCCGGCGTCGTTGCGCAGCACGGTGCGCCCGGGCGGCCAGAAGTGCCCGTTGAGGGTCAGGAAGATCTGGTCGTTGCGCTTCACGAACCGGTCCCACAGCTGCTGGCCCCAGCCGGACAGGTGCGCCTCGCCGTCGTCCTCGGCGTAGGCGAGCTCGTGCGTGGTGAGGATGACCGGCAGCGTCCGGTGCCCGTCGAGCACGCCCTGCGCCCACCGCAGCCCGGCCTCGGACACCCGCCAGTCCAGCGCGAGCACCAGCCACTGCCGGCCGCCGGCCCGCAGCACGTGGTAGCTGTTGTAGCCGTCCGGCGACGCGCCGCCGAACGTCGGCATCTTCGCGTAGCGGGCCGGCCCGAACGCGCGCAGGTACGCCGAGTCGCCGCGCTGGTCGTCGGTCGACGAGCGGATGTCGTGGTTGCCGGCGAGCACGCTGTAGGACATCCGCCCGTCGAGCCGGCGGAACGTGTCGGAGGCGAGCGCGATCTCGTGCTCGCTGCCGTGCTCGGTCACGTCGCCGAGATGCGCCATGAACACGATGTTCGTCTCGTCGCGTTCGCGCACGAGGTACTCGAAGGTCTGCCGGAGCGGCTCGGGCTGGGAGCTGTCCTCGTCGAAGAGGTACTGGGTGTCGGGCAGGACGGCGATGGTGAACCGGGGGACGACCGGGTCGGTGCCGGGGGTGCCCGCAGTGCCGGCCGCCGCCGGTGCGGCGCCCAGCAGCGTGGCCGCCGCCCCGGCGGCCGGCGCCGCGGCCGCGGCGAGCAGGACCGCGCGGCGCCCGACCTGTCCGGACTGAGGGACCTGATCAGCGTCAGTCATGGTGTGACCCTGTTGTCCGGAGCTGTCCACCGGGTGGCGGCCCGCGAAACGCGCGACACCCGTCGATGAAATGTCCGGCCGTAGCGTGTCCGGGCTGGTCACGCTGGCGGCGATCCGACCGCAGCACGGTACGGCATGCGACAGATGATCACCGCAACCACTCGGGGCTGCTGATCATCTGACCTGACATGGCAGACCCCCGTTTCGGCGTCCTCGGACCACTGGAGGTGTCGCTCGGCGAGCGGCCCGTGGACCTCGGCGGCCTCCGGCCCCGCATGCTGCTCGCGCTGCTGCTCAGCACCGGCGGGCAGGAGGTGGCGTTCCACCGCATCGTCGAGGTGCTGTGGGGCGCCGAGCCGCCCGCGACCGCGCTCGGCACCGTGCACAGCCACCTGGCCCGGCTGCGCCGCGCGCTGGAGCCGGACCGGCCGCCCCGCTCGCCGTCGCGGGTCCTGGTGCGGGTCGGCGCCGGGTACGCGGTGCGGCCCGGCGCCGGCAGGCTCGACGCCGACCGGTTCAGCGAGCTCGCCACCGAGGGGCAGGACCTGGTCGCCGCCGGGCGGTACCGGCCCGGGCGGGAGGCCCTCGCCGCCGCGCTCGCCGAGTGGCGGGGCGGCGCCTACGCCGACTTCCCCGACGCGTCGTTCGCCCTCGTCGCCGCGCGGCGGCTGGAGGAGCAGCGGGTCCAGGCCCGCATCGACCGCATGGCGGCCGAGGTCGGGCTGGGCCGGCACGAGGCGGCGGTGGCCGAGCTGTCCGGGCTGGCCCGCGAGCACCCCGGCCGGGAGCGGCTCTGGCAGCTGCTGGCGGTGGCGCTGTACCGCTCCGGGCGCCAGGTCGACGCCCTCGACGTGCTGCGCGAGGCCCGGGCGACGCTCGCCGGCCGGTTCGGCGTCGACCCCGGGCCGGCCCTGCACGCCTTGGAGGCCTCGATCCTGCGGCACGAGCCGGTCGCCCTCGACGGCGCGGCCCCCGCGGTGGTCGCGGTGGGTCTGCCGGTACCGCCGGCGCCGCTCGTCGGGCGGGCCGCCGAGCTGACCGCGCTGGGCGACCTGCTCCGCGAGTCCCGGATCGTCACCGTCACCGGACCGCCCGGGGTCGGCAAGAGCCGCCTCGTGCTGGAGTACGCCCATCGCCACGCCGAGCTGACCGGTGCCCCGGCGGTGCTCTGGCCGGCCGAGCCGGGGCCGGACACGCGGCTGCTGGTCGTCGACGGGCCCGGCCCGGTGCCGGTCGACCGGCTCGGCCCGTCGGTCCGGCTGCTCGCCGCCGCCCGTGAGCCGCTCGGGCTGGCGGGGGAGGCGCTGCTCGAGCTCGGGCCGCTGCCGCTCGACGACGCCGTCGACCTGTTCGCCGCGCGGGCCGGCCGGGTGCTCCTCGAAGCGCCCGAGCGGGGCGTCGCCGCCGCCGTCTGCAGCGCGGTCGGGTGCCTGCCGGCGGCCGTCGAGCGGGCCGCGGGACTGACCCGGGCGCTGCCGGTGGCGGCGCTCGCGGTACACCTGCGGGAAGACCCCGCCGGCTTGCTCGGGCCGGCCGTGGACCCGCTCGTCGGGGCGCTCCTGCCGGCCGACGCGGCGCTGCTGGGCCGGCTCGCCGTCTTCGAGGGCGGCTTCGACCTCGACGCGATGGACGCCGTCGTGCCCGGGCAGCAGCAGCGCCTGCCGGGGCTCGTCGGGCGGTCCCTGGTGCAGGTGGTGCGCGACCGGTCCGGTGTCCCGCACCGGTACCGGCTGGGCCGCCCGCTGCGGCAGTACGCCGCCGGGCTCGTCGACGACGACGAGCGGGCCCGGGCCGTGCGCCGGCACCGCGACTGGGTGCGCCGCCTGGCCGGCGAGGCCTCGACCGGCCTGCGCACGGCCGCCGCCGACGACTGGCTGCGCCGCCTGCACCACGAGCGGCGCAACGTGCGGGCCGCCCTGCGCCACGCGCTCGCCGACGGCGACGGCGCCGCGGCGGTGGACGTGGCGGGCGGCGTGGCCTGGTACTGGTTCCACCACGGCGCGACCGCCGAGGGCACCGCCTGGCTGCGCGCGGCCCTCGCGGCCGGCGGCCAGGACCGCTCGTCAGCCGGTCAGGCGGCCCGCAGCCGCGCGCAGCTGGGCCTGTCGGCGCTGCGCTCGATCGCGGGCGACGTGCCCGGCGCGGTCGTCCAGGCCCACGAGGCGGTGTGGGCGGCCGAGCGGGCCGGGCACGACTACCTGCGGGCGGACGCGCTGTGCTGCCTGTCGTTCGTGGCCGCGGCCTCCGGCGACGCGGTGTTCGCGGGCGTCGCCGCGGCCCGCTCGTACCGCGCGGCCGACGCCGTCGGCTGGCCCGACCTGCGGGCCCAGGCCGGCATGGTCTCAGGCCACGCGCGCTACCTGGCCGGCGACCTGACCGCCGCGGCCGACCTGCTCGCGGAGGCCCGCCGGGCGGCGCGGGCGTGCGGCTACGGCTGGGTGGTGACGGTCGCCGGCTGGCTGGCGGTGGAGGTGGCCCTGGACCAGGCCCGCCACGACGAGGCCCGCCACGCGGCGCTGCTGCTGGTCGGCCGCCTGGGCGAAGCGCCGACGGTGAGCTCGTGGCTGGTGACGTCGCTGTCGCTGGCCCGCGCCCTGACGCTGACGGGCGACGGCGAGGCGGGGGCGCTGCTGTGGGGCGCGGTGACGGGCATCGGCCGCAAGGTCGGCCTGACGGCGCAGCGCATCGGCCGGGCGAACGCCCACCGCAACCACCACGGGGCCCCCGCCCACCGCCATACAGCCGCCTATGTCCGCGGCCTGGACATGACCCGGGCGGAGGCAGCGGCCCTGATCGCGACGCTCACCCCGTAGCGCGCCCCTGAGCGGCCCGCGTTCCATGACCCGGATCGTCGTCGCGCACCGGCTGAGCACGGTGCGCGACGCCGATGTCATCCACGTGCTGCACGAGGGCCGCATCGTCGAGCGTGGCCGCCACGAGGAATTGCTCGCCCGCGGCGGCCACTACGCCGGCCTGGCCGCCCTCCAGGCGGCCGCGTGATCAGGCCGGCTCGACCACCGGCTCGGGCTCGGTGCCGCGGCGGCGCTGCCGCCAGCGCACGACCGGCTCCAGCGAACGGGCCAGGATCGGGCCGGCGACCGCGAGGATCAGCACGTACGCGGCGGCCAGCGGACCGATCTTGTCGTTGAGCCCGGCCGCCACCGCCAGGCCGGCGATGACGATGTTGAACTCGCCGCGCGGGGTCAGCGCGATTCCGGCCCGGGCCCGGCCGAGCGGGCCGATCCCGGCCCGGCGGGCCGCCCACCAGCCGGTCGCCGCCTTCGTCGCCATGCCGACCGCGGCCAGCAGCAGCGCCCAGCCGAGCATCGGCGGCAGCGCCTTCGGGTCGGTGTGCAGGCCGAAGAAGACGAAGAACACCGCCGCGAACAGGTCCCGCAGCGGGGTCAGCAGCTCGCGCGCGGTGTGCGCGAGCGGCCCGGACAGCGCGATGCCGACCAGGAACGCGCCGACCGCCGCCGAGACCTGCAGCAGCTGGGCGACGCCGGCCACCAGCACGGTCAGGCCCAGCACCTTGAGCAGCAGCACCTCTTCGTTCGGCGAGCTGACGAACCGCTCGACGTAGCGGCCGAAGCGCAGCGCCACGATCAGGATCACGGTGATCGTCGCCGCGGCGATCGCGAGCGTGGTCAGCCCGGCCATCAGCCCGACGCCGGCCAGCAGCGCGGTGAGGATCGGCAGGTAGACCGCCATCGTCAGGTCCTCGAACACCAGCAGCGACAGCACGACCGGCACCTCGCGGTTACCGAGCCACTGCAGGTCGGCGAGCACCTTCGCGGTGATGCCGGACGAGGTCACGTACGTGATGCCGCCGAGGGCGACCGCCGCGACCGGGCCCCAGCCCAGCAGCAGCGCCACCGCGACGCCCGGCGCCGCGTTGAGCACCAGGTCGACCACG
Source organism: Dactylosporangium sp. AC04546 (assembly GCF_022095675.1). Taxonomy (GTDB): domain Bacteria; phylum Actinomycetota; class Actinomycetes; order Mycobacteriales; family Micromonosporaceae; genus Dactylosporangium. Next base: position 107,159 of record NZ_JAHYSG010000007.1, read on the forward strand.
CCCGCGACGGCGTTGTGCCGCAGCGTGCCGACGAGCTCGGGCGCGGTGTACTCCAGGCCGAGCGTGAACAAGAGCAGAATGACGCCGATCTCGGCGCCCGTGGCGGTGAACTCCTCGCTCGTGGCCAGCGGCAGGATGCCGCCCTTGCCGAACGCGAGGCCGGCCAGCAGGTACAGGGGAATGGGGGAGATCGAGAATTTGGCGGAGAGCGCCCCGAGCAGGCCGAGCCCGAGGATCACCGCGCCGATCTCGATGAGCGCGACGGCACCGTGCATGCGCGGTCAGCCGTTGGAGAAGATGTTGGAGACCGCCGTCGTACCCTCCGCCGTGCCCACCACGACGACGAGGTCGCCGGGGGCGAACCCGAAGTCGGGCCGTGGGCTGGCCAGGATCTGCCCGGCCCGGATCACGGCCACGATCGACGCGCCGGTGCGGGAGCGGGCCTGGGTGTCGCCGAGCGAGCGGCCGTCGTACGGCGAGCCGGCGATGATCGGCACCTGCGCCGTCACCAGCCCGGTGACCTGCCGCTGGAGGTCGGCCAGCCGCTCGACGATCCGGGCCGTGCCGAGCAGCTCGGCGACGCCGTTGGCCTCGTCGGTGTTCAGCGCCAGGGTGGCCACGACGGTGTCGGGATCGTCAGGGTCGTAGAGCACGATGTCCCGCCGTCCCGATACGTGCGACACCACTGCCGCGTGCTGGCCCTTGGCGGTCACGAACTCGTGCCGCAACCCGATGCCTGGCAGTGCTGTGCGTTCCGCGTCCACCGGTCGAACCCTCCTCAAGGTCATGCCGAACTGGCCCACTGTCCCGGACCGATATGGCCGAATTACCGTTGAATCATGACAGTTGTGTGACAAAACTGCGGGACCCGAATGTTCATCCGTGTGTTCCCTCCTGCTGGCCAACGATCGGCAGACTCAGCGCGTACCAAGATCCTCTATTCGGAGTACTGCCTTGGCCACGCGCGCAAGACGGCGGTGGCGGGGAGCGGTGTGCCTGGTGGCGCTCGCGGTCCTCGCCGGGTTCGCCGTTCCCGGGACGGCGGCGGCGCACCCGTTCGGTGACCCGCAGACCGTCGCCGTCGGCCTCGGCGACGCCCGGCCCGACGTCGTGCGGGTGCGGTGGCGGGTCGGCGGGCTCGACGACCTGACGCTGCTCGGGGTGTCGCTCGGCATCCTGCCGAAGGACCGGGTCATGCTCGACGGCGCTGTCTTCTACCGCGACGCCGACGCGGCCGCGATCGCCCCCTCGCCGGCCTTCGCCAGCTACCTGCTCGACCGGATCGTGGTCAGCACCGGGGGCCGCGCCTGTCCGGGAACGGTACAGCCGGTGCAGGACCTCGCCAAGCGGGGCGTGACGGTCGACTTCGCCTGCCCGGGGCCGGTCGGCGTCGCCTCGGTGGCCGTCCGCACGCTGACCGATCTCCACCCGGCGTACCAGACCCTGGCCACCGGCCCGGACGGGCAGCGCACCGTGTACCGCCAGGGCGCCGAGTCCCACGACTGGCCCCTCGGCGACGTGCCGGCGACCCCGCAGGCGTCGGGAAGCAGCGCCGTGATCCAGCTCACCGCGGTCATCGCCGGCGTCCTCGTCGCGATCGCCGTCGTGTGGCTGGTGGCCCGCCGCATGCGCCGCCGGAGGGCAGTCGCATGAGCGGTTCCGGAGCGCAGCGGAGGAGGCCGCTCATCATGGGCTCAGCGTGGGGCTCGTGCGGCCGGAGCGGAGCGGAGGCCGCATGAGCGACCGGCTGCAGGAGTTCGTCAGCGCTCCCGGCATCGCGCCGCTCGCGTTCCTGTTCGCGTTCCTGGCCGGCGCCGGGCACGCGCTGGGGCCCGGGCACGGCAAGAGCCTCGCGGCGGCGTACCTGGCGGGATCCCGCGGCCGGATCCGCGACGCCGCCTGGCTCGGCGGCACGGTCGCCGCGATGCACACCGTGTCGGTGCTCGCCATCGGCGTCGCCTGGACGTTCTTCTCGCTGTCCGACCTGGTCCGGATGGAGCAGCTCACCGGGTGGCTCCAACTGGTCGCGGGCCTGCTCGTCATCGGCACCGGTATCTGGTTGATCCGCCGCAACCTGCACGGTCGTCATCACCACCACCATCACGGTGACGGCCATCACCATCACCACCATCATCACGACGGCGACGACCACGAGCACGAGCGTCACGAGCACGGCCAGGTGAGGAAGCCCGGGCTGGTGCTGCTCGGGATGTCCGGCGGGCTCACCCCCTCGCCGGCCGCGTTCCTCGTCCTCGCCACCGGCCTGTTCGTCGGCCGCGCCGGGTTCGCGCTGTTGCTCGTGCTCACCTTCGGCGCCGGCATGGCCGTCGTCCTCTTCGGCGTCGGCGTCCTCGCGATCGCCGGCCGCACCGTTCTCAGCCGGACACCCCGGCTCCACGCCGCCGCCCGCGTGGCCCCCGTCCTCGCCGCCGGCGGCATCACCGTCTTCGGCGCCGGCATCGTCGCGTTCGCCGCGATGCACCTCCTCACTGTCACATAAGGAGAACCATGAGGCACCGACTACGGCGGGCGCTCCCGATCGCGCTCGCCGTCGTCCTCGCCGGCGGGTCCGTGCCCACGGACGCCGTCGCCGAGAACGCACCGCCGCCCACCGGCGGCGCGCCCGTGCTCAACCTGAGCGACGGGCAGACCCTCGAAGGGCGGGTCCGGGTCGAGGCCGAGCCGACCGTGGAGAACGACTCCGTCGTCGCGCTGACCGTCGACGGCAAGGCCGTTGGGGCCGCGCCGACGAAGGGCACCGCGCGCTTCGCGTTCGACATGGGCGGCAACGGTACCGAGGCCCGCTACCACAACTACATCACCGTCAACGACCACACGGCCGAGGCGGACCGGGTCTACTTCCCGGACATCCCCGGCGGCCGCAGCGGCGCCCTGGAGTTCCCCGGCGCCTGGCTGCACGCGGGCGTCAACACGATCACCGTGCACGCCGGCGCGAACTGGGTCGACACCACCAACGCGGGCGCGGTGGGCGTCGAGACGCTGCCGTTCGGCGAGGGCCTGCGCTGCCCGAACTACGACGACTTCCCGCTGAGCAGCCTCGCCCTCAGCCTGCTCGGCGTGGTCGCCGACGGCGAGCAGAACGCGTTCAGCTACAGCTTCGGCGACGGCACCTGCGGCAGCTCCAAGAACCTGCTGGTGAAGGACCTGACGTTCGTCGTCTCCGGCGAGCCCGGCTCGACCGCCGGCCTGGGCGTCGACCTCGACACCGGCACGCTGGACAACGGCGCCCACACGGTCGTGGCCACCACGCGGTCCGGCGCCACCGCGCAGGCGCTCGTCGCCGTGAACAACGCGCCCGCCGGTGCGCCGAAGATCTCCCCGGCCGACGGCTCGCTCGTGCGCGGCACCCGGCCGGTCATCGCCGCGCTCGCCGGCGCGCCCGGCGTCGGCAGCGTGCAGTCGCTGGCGATCGACGGCGCCCCGGCCGAGAACGCCGAGTCCCTCGCGGCCGGCACCGCGACGCTCGCGCTGACCGTCGAGGCCGGCAACTCGGCCGAGGCGAAGTACCACAACTACCTGCTCGTCAACGGCAACCGGGTCGACCTCGGCGGCGACTACGGCGTCGCCGGTGCCGAGACTGCCACGCTCAAGGTGCCGCACCGGTACCTCAAGCCCGGCGACAACACGATCCTGCTCAAGACCGGCGACTACAACGGCACCCTCAACGGGGCCACGTGCGCCAACCACGACGACTTCCGGGTCACCCGGGCGTCGGTCAGCCTCACGCTGGGCACGTCCGGGACGGTCACCGCCGGCCCGACGTACCTGGTCACCACCGCCACGAGCGGCGCGGTGACGAGGGAGGCGACGACCGTTGCCTCCCTCGCCCTCGGCGACGGCACCTGCGGCGCCAACAAGGAGGCCGAGTTCCACTTCGACGTGGCCGACGCCCCGACCACCCGCACGATCGACACGCTCGGCGCGGGCACCGACGCCCACCTGCGGGTGTTCGTCGGCGGCAACGGCGCCGACAGCGGCTTCGACAACGTCGTGCGGATCAACGGCATCCCGCTGAACCTCGGCATCTGGGAGAAGGAGGTCGCCGACCTCACGTTCCCGAACGAGTGGCTCGTGCCCGGCGTCAACGTCGTCGAGTTCGTCGCCGGCAGCGACCACGGCAGCGCCAAGGCCGGCGGCTGCGACAACTACGACGACTTCACGCTGCGCGACTTCCAGCTCGCCCCGGCGGGCGCGAAGGCGACGCTGCTGAGCCGCGAGATCGCCGAGAGCACCGTGACGATCGGCTCGGCGAGCTACCCGGCCGGCCAGCCGGTGACCGTCTACATCGGCGACGGCACCTGCGGCAGCAGCAACAACGGCGTGCTCACCAAGACCGTGCTGTTCGACGTCACCGCCGAGAACGGCGGCGCGCTGCCGGCGCTCGGCCGGCGGGCCGACGTCGACACCACCAAGCTCGGCGACGGCGGGCACAGCATTACGGCCGTCGTCGGCGACAAGACCTCGACCCGGCGGTTCACCGTCGACAACACCGCGCCGGAGGTGGCCGACAGCGTGCCGGCCGAGGGCCAGCGGCTCACGTCGACCGTCGCGCTCGTGGTACAGGTCAAGGACGCCTCCGGGGTCGCCGGCACGCCGGTGATCACGCTCGACGGCAAGGCCGTCGCGCAGGGCGACCTGATCGGCCGCGGCCTGGCCGCCGGCGCGCACACGATCGCGGTCACCGCGGCCGACGTGCTCGGCAATACGGCCACCCGGCAGATCCACTTCACCAGCGCGAGCATCCCGGACGTGCCGTCCGAGCTGACCGCGACCGTCGGTGACCCCAACGCGCCGGCCGCCACGCTGTCGGCAAAGATCCCCGGCCCGGCCGGCGTGCCGCTCACGGCGACCTTCACCAAGGCCGACCAGGTCCTGCCGACCGGCGGCTACCAGGGCACGGCGACGTCGGTGCCGACCACGCTCGACGTGGCCCATGACGCCGCGGTACAGCTGGAGTCGCTCCACCCGCTCGACGGCCGGACGATCGACACGCCGTCCGGGCGTGACGTGGTCTTCCAGCGCTACGACCTGAGCGTCGGCGGCGCGCAGGACCCGATCCTGCGGTGGGAGGGCAGCATCGACCCCGAGCGGGTCGTGGCGCTGCGCGTGTGGGACCCGGCGGCCAAGCGCTGGACGGTGCTCACCAGCTCCCGCGGGCAGGCCGGCCACACCACGGTGCTGGCCGCGCAGGTCGGCGCCGAGCACCGCGACGGCGGTACCGTCCACGTCCTGGTCACCGGCGAGGACCCCTTCGCCGACGACCTGTCGCCCCGCGACGCGACGGCGCAGCAGGACAAGGACCGCTTCGAGGACCCGGCCACCTACGACTTCGCGCTCGCGCACTTCACCGACACGCAGTACCTCAGTGAGGGCGCGGCCGGCGGCACCTACGACGACTGGGACGGCCGTGCCGAGCCCTCCGACGTGATGGCCGCCGAGGAGCAGGCGATCTGGGCCGCGGCGTACCGCGGCACCACCCAGTGGATCGCCGACAACCGCGAGGGACGCAAGATCGCGTACACCGCGCACACCGGCGACATCATCGAGAACGACTACTACGACCCGCTCGCGAAGAACCCGGACGGCACGCTGCTGCGGCCCGGCCTCAACGAGCAGGTCGAGCGGGAGCTCGCGGCGGCGTCGGAGTACCAGAAGGTGCTCGACGACAACGGCGTGGTCAACCAGGTCATCGCCGGCAACCACGACGACCAGCTGGGTGCCGAGACCGGTCCGGACTCGCGGTTCAGCAAGACGTTCAGCTCCGAGCGCTACTACGGCGTCGCGAAGACCTGGCCCGCGGGCACCGAGTACCACGCCTGGGACGAGCAGGTCGCGGCCGACGGCAGCGTCATCCCCGGCAAGGACAACCAGAACAACTACGTGCTGTTCTCCGCCGGCGGCCTGGACTTCGTCGCGGTCGGCCTGTCCTACGGCGTGACGCCGCAGGAGGCCAGGTGGGCCGACTCGGTGTTCAAGCGGTACAAGGACCGCAACGGCATCCTGCTGTCGCACGACTACCTGAAGCCGTCGGTCAACCCGGACGGCCGCGGTGCGGACTTCTCCGCGCCGGACGGCTCGCCGCTCTACAAGCAGGTCGTCGAGGCCAACCCGAACGTCTTCCTGGTGCTGGCCGGCCACGAGCACGGCGTCGGCACCAACGTGAAGTCGAAGGTCGGCGTCACGGTCACCCACGACGTCGTGGAGCTGCTGGCGGACTACCAGTTCTACACGGTGTCCGCCGGTGACCTGTGGCCCGGGCGGGTCGACGCGAACGGCAACATCGACGTCAACGGTGACGGCACGGTGGACCACAAGGCCACCGACCGCCTCCAGTTCGGCGCCAGCTTCCTGCGGCTGCTGCAGTTCGACGTCGACCGGGCCGAGGTGCACATCGACACGTACTCGCCGTTCCTGAACAACTTCGGGGCGACCGAGTACGACATCCGGGCCGACGGCAGCCAGACGAAGCCGCGGTACAACGGGGCCGAGGACAACCTGACCCTGCCGGTCGACCTCACCAGCCGCAAGACGTCGTTCGCCACCGACTCCCTCGCGCTGTACGTGCCGGGCGGCACGATCGCCACGCAGGAGGTCACGGCGAACGGGACCGCGACGGTCACCTGGCCCGGCCTCGCGCCGGCCACGTCGTACGGCTGGATCGTCTCGGCGACGAGCGCCGACGGCGGCGCGGCGGTGGCCCAGCCGGCGGTCTTCCGCACGGTCAAGGCGACGCCGCAGGTGACGGCGACGGCCGCGCCGGTCGACTGGGGCACCGCGGCCAAGGTCGACGTCACCGTGGCGGCCGGCAGCCTGCCGGTCACCGGCACCGTCGAGCTGCGCGAGGGCACCACCGTCCGCGGCACGGCCACGCTGACGAACGGCAAGGCGACGTTCACCCTGCCGGCCGGCCTGTCCGGCGGCGTCCACAACCTCACCGCGGCCTACCTCGGCACCGACGGCTACGAGCCGGCCGAGGCCGGTGTCGCCGTCACGGTGAACCTGCCGCCGGCGTGGGCCGCGACCACCCAGTACAAGTTCAACGCCCGGGTCACCTACCAGGGCAAGGTGTACCAGGCGGCCTGGGCGACGCAGAACCAGAAGCCCGGCGACCCGACCGGTCCGTGGCAGGAGATCGCCATGGCCGAGGACGGCGCCGCGCTGTGGACCGCGTCGCGGATCTTCAACAACGGCGAGTACGCCACGTACCAGGGCAAGCAGTGGCGTGCCATGTGGTGGACCCGCAACCAGGCGCCGGGCGACCCGACCGGCCCGTGGGAGGAGATCGCCCCACCGCCGCCGGGTGGCGGCCCGGCGGCGTGGGCACCGACGCGCGTCTACAACGCCGGTGACCGGGTGACGTACCAGAACCACGTGTACGAGGCGAAGTGGTACACCCGCAACCAGAAGCCGGGCGACAAGAACGGCCCCTGGAAGCTGGTCAGCTAGGTCGGGTCCGGAGCCGACAGGCCCTGATCAAATCAGCTCGGCAGTCCTGCTGCTGGTGCGGGCCGCACCAGCAGCAGGACCCGGACACCCTCGTACTCCTCCATGCGCGCCACCGAGAACTCGTCGCGCAGGAGCCGTGCCTCCGACGGGTCCATCTCGGAGAACGGGTCGTCGTCCCGGGCCGTGGTCATCAGCCAGACCCGGTCGAAGCGCAGCAGGCAGCCGCGCAGGTCCTCGCATCGCGCGCCGTCGTAGTTGCCGGCCTCCCGAGGGTCCTGGGCCAGGAACGCGCCGCGCAGCTCGATGCCGCGCGGGCGCAGGTAGTAGGCCGCCATGTGCGGGTGCAGGATCGCGTCGTTGTCGCCGGCGATGACCAGCCCGTCCGTGGACCTGGCGCCGGCGAACGCGGCGGAGGCGGCCCGGAAGTCGGGGTAGCCGAGCAGCGGGTCGTGCCGCAGCTCGACGTTGCCCGGCACCATGAGCGCGAACACCCCGACCAGCACGGACACGCCGGCCCGGCGGGCGATGCCCGGCGGCCACGCCGTCGCCGTGCGCCACAGCGCCGCGGCGGCGAGGACGAACCACGGCGGCAGGGCGAACAGCAGGTACCGCAGCGACGCCAGGTTCAGCACCTCCATCGTCGGGATCACCAGCGCGTACGGGAACGCGGCCCACGCGACGAGGGCGATGACCCGGCTGCGGGCGGCCGGCACCAGGCACGCGCCGAGCACCGCGAACCACACCACTGCGGCCGCCGCGAGGTCGTTGCGGAACGCGTAGACGACCAGGAACAGCGCCTCGTCGAAGCCGCGCGCGCCGCCGCCGATCTGGCTCTGCTGCTGGTACCCCCGGATCACCACCGGCGACAGGGCGAGCACCGCCGCCGCCGTGGCCGCCACCCACCCGGCCACCAGGCCCCGCCGGCCGCCCTCCCGGCGCACGCACCACAGCACGGCGAGGCCGTGGGGGAGCAGCACCATGAGCGCGACCAGGTGCACCGCCCCGGCGCCGATCAGGGCGACGGCGTAGGCGGCCCACCAGCCCCGGTGGGCGCCGTCGAGCATCCGGAACACGGCCAGGGTGGCGCCGGCGGCGAACATGACCGCGAACGCGTACGGGCGGGCGGTCTGCGCGTACAGGCCCATGAACGGCACCGCCGACATGAGGCAGCCGGCGAGCAGCCCGACGGCCGGCTGGTAGACCCGCGCGGCGATCCGCACCACGAACCAGGTCGCGGCCGCCATCGCCAGCACCGACGGCACGCGCAGGGAGAGGGGCGAGTCGCCGAACAGCCGGATCCACTCGTGCATGAGCAGGTAGTAGGGCGCCTGCACGGTGTCGAGGTGCCCGATGAGGGTGCCGAAGTCGTGCCGGTCGAGCGTCGAGGCCCACCAGGTCGCGTACTCGTCGAGCCACAGCTGCCGCCCCCGCGCCCCGATGAACCCGGTGGCGAGCGTGAGGACGACCGGCAGGGCGAGCAGCGGCCACGGCAGCGGGGTGTCGGCCGGGACGGCCCGGCGCCGCCCCGCGGCCGCCGGCCGGTCGGTGACGGTCAGCATGCCACGCCTCCCTGCCGCAGGCTGTCCTTGAACGCGGCCAGGTTGGCCGGGCTGTCGTCGTAGCGCCAGTCGTACCGCGAGCCCTGCCCGGGCGGCCGCATCGACCAGACGAAGCCGACGATGCGCGGGTGGGCCTGGAGCCACGGCCCGAACCCCTTCAGCCAGCCGGTCTTCGCCTTGCTCGGCCGTACCCCCACCTCGGTGAGGATCAGCGGCTTCTTCGTGACCTTGTCGAGCTGGTCCAATGTGGACTTGTACGTGGCGTCCGGGTTGGCCTCGAACTCGCCGTAGCCGGTCAGGCCGGCGAAGTCGACGACGTCGTCGCCCGGGTAGAACTCCTTGATCGGCGTGCGCACGGCGCCGCGCACGATGTTCGGCGACCAGACCCACAGCGCGTTCGTGGCGCCGGCCGCGTCGAACAGGGCGACGACGTGCCGCCAGGCCTCGCGGTACTGCGCCGGGGTGTTCTTGCCGACCGGGCCCCACGGGTACCAGGCGCCGTTCATCTCGTGCGCGAACCGCAGCAGCAGCGGCCGGCCGTAGGCGCGGACCTCGGCGGCGATGCGGCGGTACTCGGCGTCGTGGCTGCCGTCGATCGTCCTGGCCAGGGTCCAGCGCGGGTCGTTGACCTTCCCGTCCTGCCACGGTTCGAGGGCGAGCAGCGGCACGCCGGGCAGCGCGGCGAGCTGCGCGGCCGACACGCCGCCGGTGACCGCGCTGAACACCTCGACCCAGCCGGGCCGGCAGCCGGTCGCGGTCGCGATCCGCTCGACGGACGCCGGGTCGGTGTTCAGCGCGTTCACGCCGAACACCGGCCCGGCGCGCAGCACGTCCTCGGGCCTGGCGACGGCGGTCGCCGGGCTCGCCGCCGGGCTGGCGGGTGCGGCGGTACCGCCGGTGTCGTGGGACTGCGGGGCCGGCCGCTCGGCCTCCCGGCCGGCAAGCCCGGCGAGGGCGATGGCGACGACCGCGCCCACCGCGACCATGACTGTCCTGCGCACCTTCATACCGTCACCCGCGCGGCGGATCGGGCCCGGCGGGCCGCGGCGAGGACCTCTTCGGCGCTGGTGACGACCGTGCGGTCGGCCGGCTCCGGGTCCGGGTCGGGATCGGCCACCGGCAGCGCGTACCGGCCGAGCGTCAGCGGCAGCAGGAACCAGGCGGCCGGCAGCCCGAACAGGATGGTGACCCAGTAGTCACGCCAGTCGTGGGCGGCGAGGCCCCAGCCGATGCCGGCCCACACCGCGAGCTGGGTGGGCAGCACCCACCAGCGGACCAGCCGCATGACCCGGCGGGCCGTCGGGGTGCCCCGGGCCGCGCCCGTGGCCACCCAGCCGGCCGTGCGGCCGCGCAGCGCGTCCCAGATCGCGACCGCGTGGCAGAAGCCGATGAGGGCCTGCACCCGCAGTACCACCGGAGTCCATCGGCCGTCGGTGAGCAGTGGCATGACCACGAGCCAGACCAGGAGGGTGCCGGCGAGCGAGAAGTAGTTCATCGGCCGGATCTGGTCCGGGAACCACCACACCATGAGCAGCAGCGGCACCGGGCCGGTGAACGTGGTGACGGCCGTGGCGATGTAGTAGAGGAAGCCCGTCCAGAAGCACAGCTTCTGCCGCCGTGACAGGGCCCGGGTGCGGTGGAACTCGCGGTCGGACAGCAGCGACATCGAACCGGTGCACCAGCGGTACTGCTGGTTGACGAAGCCGTCGAGGTTGTCCGGGCACATGCCCTTGGCCAGGATGACCGGGATGTAGCGGGTGCTGTACCCGGCGAGCTTCATCCGCACCCCGGTCCACACGTCCTCGCTGTGGCCGATCTGCGCGAAGCCGCCGCTCTTCTGCAGGGCCCTGCGCCGGTACAGCGCGTTGGTGCCCACGCAGATCGCCGCGTCGACGCCGTCGCGGGCCGGCTGGATCCAGCGGTAGAACAGCTCCTGGGTGGCGGCCGCCGCCCGCTGGAGCCAGTTGAACCGCGGGTGGTCCACGTCGAAGTACTGCGGCGTCTGCACGATCCCGGTGTCGGGGTCGTCGAAGTACGGCAGCATCTCCCGCGTCATGTCGGACCGCGGTGCGAAGTCGGCGTCGAACACGTGGATGAAGTCGCCGTCGGAGTGCTCGAACGCGTGCTTGAGGTTGCCCGCCTTCTTCATCCGGCCGCGGTCGGGCCGGCAGAGGTAGACGGCGTGGTACCGCTCGGCGAGCCAGCGCACCGACGCCCGGCCGGAGTCGTCGCACACGTAGACGGTGAGCCGGTCGGCCGGCCAGTCGAGGGTGGCCGCGTGCATGATGGTGTTGCGCAGCACGTGCATCGGCTCCCCGGCGGTCATCACGAACACGTCGACGGTGGGCAGCTCGTCCGGCGGCCGCCAGGTCGTGACCCGCTCGCGGTGTTCGTCGATGTTCGAGCGGCGCCGCCGGGTCGACGAGACGATGGAGACGCCGACCGTCACGGTCAGGAAGCCCACGACGAGGAACAGCCCCGCGGTCCACCAGTTGTTCAGTGCGAGCTGCACCAGCCCATAGGTCACGCCGAGGAACGACGCGACGGAGAACGCGAAGACGCCCCGGCTCTGGGCGCCGTAGTAGAGGAACTTCTCGTTGCGGCCGGGCGGCTCGGGCAAGTACGGCTCAGGCTTGCTGGCGCGACGCACTACCGATGGCCTTTCGTCGAAGCAGAGCAGCAGACATGGAGCATTCCCGGGCGACCGCGGCCGGATCCTCGGCCCGCGGCCGTCCGGTTGAAGGGCGTGACGGCGTCCGGTCCACGATGTGTGTGGATGTCTCAAGGTGCAAGGAGAACCCGCCCGATCTCACCCGCCGATTCACCCGGGGTGACCTCGCGCCGCGTACTGCGATGTGCCGGGGGCCGGGAGGGGTAGTGTCCGCAGGGTGACGGCTCGGCAGCCTGTGGACGCCGTGCGACCGGCGATCGTCGTCGGGGCGCTCGGGGTCGTGTTCGGGGACATCGGGACCAGCCCGATCTACACGCTCCAGACCGTGTTCAACCCGGCCGACCCGCATCCCGTGCCCGTCAGTACGGGCAACGTCTTCGGGGTCGTGTCGCTCGTCTTCTGGTCCGTGATGATCATCGTCACGGTCACGTACGTGCTGCTGGCCATGCGCGTCGACAACGACGGCGAGGGCGGCATCATGGCGCTCATCACGCTCGTGCGGCGCTGGGGCGGCTCGGCCGGGCGGCGCACCGGGGCGGTGCTCGCCGGGCTCGGCATCTTCGGGGCCGCGCTGTTCTTCGGCGACAGCATGATCACACCCGCGATCTCGGTGCTGTCGGCGGTCGAGGGCGTCAAGGTGGTGCAGCCGTCGTTGGGCGAGCTCGTCGTGCCGGTCACCGCCGTGATCATCGTCGCGCTGTTCCTCGTGCAGCGGCGCGGCACCGCCGCCGTCGGGCGGGTGTTCGGGCCGGTCATGATCCTGTGGTTCGTGACGATCGGCGTGTGCGGGATCGGCGGGATCGCCAGGCACCCCGGCATCCTGCGGGCGCTCTCGCCGACGTACGCGATCGGGTTCCTCGCCGGGCACTTCGAGGTGGCGTTCTTCGCCCTGGCCGCCGTCGTGCTGGCGGTCACCGGTGCCGAGGCGCTGTACGCCGACATGGGCCACTTCGGCCGCAGGGCCATCACCTGGGGCTGGCTGGGCCTGGTCCTGCCGGCCTGCGCGCTGAGCTACCTCGGCCAGGGCGCGCTGATCCTCGCCGACCCGTCCCACATCAGCGGCCCGTTCTTCCTGCTCGCGCCGTCGTGGGGCCGCCTGCCGCTGGTCGTCCTGGCGACCGCGGCGACGGTCATCGCCTCACAGGCGGTCATCACCGGCGCGTACTCCGTGGCCTCCCAGGCCGCCCAGCTCGGCTACCTGCCGCGGCTGCGGGTCGCGCACACCTCGGAGTCGACGATCGGCCAGATCTACGTCCCATGGATCAACTGGCTGCTCATGGTCTCGGTGCTCACGCTGGTCTTCGCGTTCCGCAGCTCGGCCGCCCTCGCCTACGCGTTCGGCATGGCCGTCACCGGCACGATCACCATCACCACGCTGATGTTCTTCTACGTCGCCCACCAGCGCCGGCTCGCCGCGACCTGGCTGCTCGTCGCCGGCGCCGCCGCCCTGCTCCTGGTCGACCTGCTGTTCGTCGGGGCCAACCTGACGAAGCTCGTCCACGGCGCCTGGCTGCCGCTGCTCATCGCCCTGACCGCGTTCACGATCATGACCACCTGGCAGCGCGGCCGCCAGATCGTCACCGCCGAGCGGCAGCGCCGCGAGGGCTCGCTGCGCGAGTTCATCGAGCGGCTGCGCACCGACCCGGCGCTGACGATCCGCGTCCCGGGCACGGCGGTCTTCCTCAACCGCGGCAACCAGACGGCCCCGCTGGCGCTGCGCGACAACGTCGAGCACAACCACGTCCGCCACGACCACGTGATCATCATGTCGATCGAGACGGAGCCGGTACCCCGCGTCGCCCCCGCGGACCGCATCGTGTCGGACGACCTGGGCTACGCCGACGACGGCATCGTCCACGTCAGCGCGCGCTTCGGCTACGTGGAGCGCCCGGACGTCCCCGCCGCGCTCCGGCTGCTCAAGCCGGAGGCGACGGAGGGCGAGCTCCAGTTGGACCGGGTGTCGTACTTCCTGTCGAAGATCGAGCTGCGCGCCGGCCCGGACCCGGCCCTGGCCCCGTGGCGCAAGCGCCTCTTCATCGCCACCTCGCTGATCACCGCGGACGCGGCCGAGCACTTCAACCTGCCCCGCGACCGCACGGTCATCATGGGCTCCCACATCGAGGTCTGACCCCGCGCGTCGCCCGCCCTCCCGGGGCGCCAGGGGTGCCCGCCGCACGATATTCCGCTCAGGAGTAACTATTCCCCACAGGAATACCGCCCGAGCGAGACCATCCCTGCCCTCCGGGTCCGGGGCTTGGCGTTCAGCGCCCGCGGCTCTGTCGTGGTGGCGAAGTCCGTGCGCTCCTTCGCGTCATGCGCTCCTTCGCGTCGTGGGCTTCCTCCGTCGTGGCTCCCGTGTGCCGCTTGGTGCCCTTGCGGTGCCAATTTGAGCCATCGGCCGTTGAGATGGTGCCATTTCTGTGCCACCATGGCACCATCCCGTGCCGAACGGTGCGGCTGGCTGTGGGGAGGAAGCGTCATGTTTGAGCGATGGGGGCGGTTTGTCGTCAACCGGGCCTGGTGGGTCATCGGCGGGTGGGTGGTGGGCGCCCTGCTGGTCATCGGGCTGCTGCCGGGCCTGTCCGACATCACCAGCGGCGACCAGGGCAGCTTCCTGCCCGGCAGCTACGAGTCGGTGCAGGCGATCGACCTGGCCAGTACGGCGTTCCCGGAGCAGGCCACGTCCAACGCGATCGTCGTCGTGAAGCGCGCCGACGGCGGGCCGCTCAGCGAGGCCGACCAGGACCGGGTGGGCGCGCTCGCCACCGCGATCGGCGGCGCGCACATCGCCGGGATCGGGCAGCCGCTGACCGGGCCGCAGGCCGTCGCGCCCAACCGGCTCGTCCAGCTGATCAACGTGCCCATCACCGCGGCCCTGACCGACAGCCAGGGGCAGCTCGACGCGGTGACGAAGACCCGCGACGCCATCGCGGGCGACCTGGCCGGCACCGGGCTGAGCGCTGGGGTCACCGGGCAGGTGGCCCAGGTCGTCGACAACAACGACACCTTCAACACCGCGTTCGCGGTCGTCGGCGCGGCCACGTTCGCGCTCATCATCGTGCTGATCCTGGTCATCTTCCGGAGCCCGATCGCCGCGCTGCTGCCGATCGTCGTCATCAGCGTGGTCCTGCAGGTCTCGTCGAACCTCATCGCCACGGCCGGCAAGCTGTTCGGCTTCAACGTCGACCAGAGCCTGCAGACGCTGCTGCTGATCGTGCTCTACGGCATCGGCACGGACTACCTGCTGTTCCTGCTGTTCCGGTACCGGGAGCGGCTGCGCGCCGGCGCGGACAGCAAGGCCGCGATGGTCGACGCGGTCGCCCGGGTCGGCGAGGTCATCACGTCGGCCGCCGCCGCCGTCATCGTCGCGTTCCTGGTGCTGCTGCTGGCCACCTTCGGCGGGTTCGGGTCGCTCGGCCCGGCCCTCGCCATCGCCGTCTTCGTCATGCTCGTCACCGGCCTGACCCTCATCCCGGCGCTGGTCAGCCTGATCGGACCGGCGACGTTCTGGCCGTCGAAGGCGTGGCGGCGCGAGCCGAAGGGCACCGCGTTCGCCCGGATCGGCGCGGCGGTCGGCCGGCGGCCCGCGGTGGCCGCCGTCGCCTCCGGCCTGGTCCTGGTCGCGCTCGCCAGCGGGGCGCTGCTGTTCAAGGCGGACTACGACTTCGCGGCCGGCTTCCCGAGCACGACCGAGTCCGCCAAGGCGGCCGCCGACCTGGAGCGCGGCTTCCCGCAGGGCGCGCTCGACCCCACCGAGGCGTACCTGACGACCACCGACGGGAGCGGGCTGACGCCCGCGCAGCTGGAGCAGTTCGCCGCGGCCGCCGCGACGGTGCACGGGGTCGGCGGCGTGCAGCCGCCGGTCACGGGATCCGGCGGTACCGTGGCCCGCTTCGCCCTGCTGCTCGACGTGAACCCGGCGTCCAACGAGGCCATCGCCCTGGTGCACGACCACCTGCGCGACGACCTGCACGCCGCCGCCCCGCCCGGCACGCGGGTGCTGGTCGGCGGCACCACGGCGATCTACGCCGACATCAACTCGGCCAACAACCGCGACCTGTCGGTGATCCTGCCCGTCGCGGCGCTGCTCATCGCGATCATCCTCGCCCTGCTGCTGCGCAGCGTCGTCGCGCCGCTGTACCTGGTGGCCGCGGTGCTGCTCAACTTCGCCGCCACCCTCGGCTCGGCCATCTACCTGTTCCAGAGCCTGGCCGGCCGGCCCGGGGTGACCTTCCAGCTGCCGATCGTGCTGTACCTCTTCGTCCTCGCGATCGGCACCGACTACAACATCCTGATGATCGCCCGGCTGCGCGAGGAGGCGCGGGCCGGCCACGAGCCCCGCGCCGCCGCGGCGCTCGGCGTCCGCCACGCCGGGCCGTCCGTCGCCGCGGCCGGCCTGATCCTCGCCGGCACGTTCGCGGTGCTGGCCCTCGCGCCGGTCTCGTTCCTGCAGCAGATCGGGTTCTCGGTGGCGGCCGGCATCATGCTGTCGGCGTTCGTGATGTCGATGTTCCTGGTGCCGTCACTCACCGCGCTGCTCGGGCACGCCGCCTGGTGGCCGGGGCGCGGCGACGTCGGCCGCGCCGGGACCGCTCAGGCGCCGGAGAGGGTGAGGTCGGCCTCGATGCCGTAGTGGTCGGACAGGTACACCGAGCGGCCGTCCCGCAGTGCCACCCGCTCCTCCTCGAAGACCAGCCGGCAGGCGGCCGTCGCGCCGCGCACCAGGACGTGGTCGAACGCGGGCGGGGCGGGCCACTGCGGGGTCGGGCGGTACGTCGGGCGCAGATCGCCCGCCATCGCGTCCGTCAGGCCCGCCGCGGCGCGGAAGTCGGCTAGGACGGCGGCGTCGCGTGGCACGTTGAGGTCGCCGGTGACGACCACCGGCAGCGCCGGGTCCAGCGCCGCCACCACCCCCGCCAGGTGGGTCAGCTCGGCCCGGGCGACCGCCGTCCAGCGGTTCGCCGGCGACCAGTCGTCGTCGCGGTTGGCCGACAGGTGGGTGTTCACGACGGCCAGGCGGCCGGCCGGGGTCTCCAGCACGGCCACCTGGGCCCCCTTGCGCATGAGCCGTTCGGGGCGGGCCGGGCCGGTGACCGGGAACCGCGTGAACGAGCAGCTGACGATCGGCCGGCGCGACAGCAGGACCAGGCCGCCCTTCAGGACGAGGGTCCCGTGGTACCGCCGGTGCGCGTACGCCGGCGCCAGCTGCGCGAGCAGCCGCGCGCCGCCGCGGGTCAGCACCTCCTGGAGGCACACCACGTCGTACGGGGTCGCCGCGAGGTGGGCCGCGAGCGCCCTCAGCCGTGGCCGGACGTCACCCTTGAACAGCGCGTTGAGCGTCAGCAGCCGCATCCGGCCATTGCAGCACAGTCGATCAACGGCGGCGCTTGTGCTGCGCGCGGCGGGCGAGCGGCGCGTTGTCGAGGATGACGATGCACTTGTTCTCGAGGCGGACCCAGCCGCGGCTCGCGTACTGCGCGAGGACCTTGTTCACCGACTCGCGCGAGGCGCCCACGTACTGCGCCAGCTCGGTCTGGGTGAGGTCGTGCACGACCCGCGTGCCGCCCTCCTCGGCCACGCCGAACTGGTCGGCGAGCTGGATGAGCTGGCCGGCGACCCGGCCGGAGACGTCGCTGAACAGGCGGTCGTCGACCGTCGCCCGGTTGCCGCGGATGCGCCGCGCGACGACCAGGAGCAGGTGCTCGGCGATGTCCGGGCGCTGGGCCATCCAGCGGTGCAGCGCGGTGCGGCCGAGGCGGGCCAGCTGGGCGTCCGCGACCACGGTCGCGGTGGTGACCCGGGGGCCGCCGTCGATGAGCTCCAGCTCGCCGAACTGCTCGCCCGGGCCGAGCAGCGACAGCAGGCACTCGCGGCCGTCGCTGGCGCTGCGGCTGAGCTTCACCTTGCCCGACAGCAGCACGTAGAGGTAGTCGCCGGTGTCGCCCTCGCGGTAAAGCACCGTGCGGCGCTCGGCGGTGACGGTCTCGAACTGCGGCGGCACCGCGCCGATCTCGGCGGTCCCGACGGCGTCGACGACGTCGGCCTCGGGGGTGTCGAACAGGCCGGACATGTCCAGCGTGCCGGCGGTGGTCGTGATGGTCATGAGCCCTCCCAGCGTGGGACCCGGACCCGGTGCGGCGGTACCGAGTACCATTCGGACGGTACTAGATACCGCGGACGCGAGGCAACAGGTCGTCGCGACGATGCGCGAGGATGGCACGGTGAACGGGACTGGGGTACGGGAGCGGCTGGTCGACGCGGCGTTCGAGCTGTTCGACGAGCGCGGCTACGAGCAGACGACCGTCGACGACATCGCCGACCGGGCCGGCGTCGGCCGCACCACGCTCTTCCGGCACTACCGGTCGAAAGAGGACGTGATCTTCCCGGACCACGACCGGCTCATCGCCGAGGTCCGGGACCGCCTGGCCACCTCGACCGCCGGCTCGGCCCTCGTGGCGGTCGTCGAGGCCGTCCGGCTGGTGCTGCTGCACTACGTCGAGGAGGCCGACCGGGCCCGCCACCGCTACGCGCTGACCAGCCGGATCGCCGTCCTGCGGGACCGGGAGATCGCCAGCGTCGCGCGCTACCAGCGGCTGTTCCGGGAGTTCATCGCCGGCCGGATGGCCCCCGAGCCGGGCGCGGCCCTGCGCGCCGAGCTCATGGCGGCCGCCGTGGTGTCCGCCCACAACCACGTCCTGCGCCGCTGGCTGCGCCGTGATACGGCCGAGCCGGCCGCCGAGCTCGACGCGGCCATGGCCCAGGTGATCGCGCTGTTCACCGAGACGGCCTCGGCCTCGGGCGCCACCGTGCTCGTGCTGCACGACCGCCGCGACCCCGAGGTGGTCGCGGCCACCATCCGCCGGGCGCTGCAGCAGGCCTAGGAGTACGTGTCCTCGTCCGCCTTGCGGTAGTCGGCGATCGCGTCGAGCCGCCCGGCCGCCGCGTGGGTCACCCAGGCCGGGTTGCCCAGCAGGATCCGGCCCAGCGCCACGAGGTCGAACTCGCCGGCGGTGAGGCGCTCCAGCAGCCCGGCCGCCGACGCGGGGCCGGTGGCGGTGAGGAAGTCGCGGGTCAGCCCGACCGAGCCGACGGTGATCGCCGGCAGGCCGGTGAGCCGCTTCGCCCAGCCGGCCAGGTTCAGCTCGGATCCCGCGAACGCCGGCTCCCAGAAGCGGCGCTGCGAGGCGTGCAGCGCGCTCGCGCCGGCGTCCGCGAACGCGCCGAGGATCACGCCCAGCTCGGCCGGCGTGCTGGCGATCCGGGCCTCGAACGCCCGCTCCTTGAACTGCGAGAACCGCACGATCACCGGCCGGTCCGGGCCGAACCCGGCGCGCACCGCCCGCACGACCTCGGCCGGGAACGCCGCGCGACGGGCCGGGGAGCCGCCGAACGCGTCCGTGCGGCGGTTGGTGTACGGCCAGAGGAACTCGTCGAGCAGGTATCCGTGCGCGGCGTGCACCTCGACCGCGTCGAAGCCGGCCCGGGCCGCCACCCGCGCGGCGCCGGCGTAGGCGGCCAGCAGCTCGTCGACGTCCCGCGCGGTCATCGCGTGCGTGGCCGGCCGGCCCGGCTCGCGCACCCCGGACGGCGTCCAGGCGGTGACGCCGTCGACCGGCTCGCGCAGGCTGCCGAGGTGCCACAGCTGTGCGGCGATCCGCCCGCCGGCGCCGTGGACCGCGTCGACCACCCGGCGCCAGCCCTCCTCGGCCGGGCCGGGGGTCATCCGCGGTACCGCGTCCTCGTGACTCGCGGTGGGGTGCCCGACCAGCACGCCCTCGGTGACGACGAGCCCGACGCCGGCGGCGGCCCGGCGCGCGTAGTAGGCGGCGACGGCCGCGGTCGGCACCCCGCCCGGCGACTGCGCGCGGGTCATCGGCGCCATCACGAACCGGGAGGCGAGCGGCAGGCCGGCGAACGTCACGGGCGCGACCGGCATTAGGGTGGTCTCGAGGCAGGCGGTCATGACCCGACGCTAGGAGCTGACACCGGTGTCAGCGTCAAGCCGCCGTGACCGTCATCTCCTCGACGATGACGTCGAGCGCGGCCACGGTCCGGGCGAGCTCGGCCATCTCGGCCACCATCCGCTCCCGCTCCGCGCGCAGCTTGTCGGTGAGCCACGCGGTGCGGATGTCGGGGTCGCTCATGCAGGGCAGCAGCTCGAACATCCGCCGGCTGCTGAGCCCGGCGTCGAAGAGCCGCTGGATGAGCCGCACCCGCTCGACCGCGGCCTCCGCGAACACCCGCTGCCCGCTGCCGGTGCGGGTGGACACCAGCAGGCCCTGCTGCTCGTAGTACCGGATGGAGCGCACACTCACCCCGGTCCGCGCCGCCAGCTCCCCGATGCGCATACCCGCGAATCTATGCCGGTCCGCTCACCGCGGGAAGAACGTCAGCGGCGGCGGCTTCTTTTCGGGGGCTGCGCGTCGCGGCCGCGGGTGCTGTTCGCCGTGCGGCCGCGGACGATGCCGATCATCTCCTCCACCAGGTCGGTGTGGGCGTCGCGCGGCCAGGCCAGGACGACCGACGACGTCGGGGCGTCGGTCACCGGGCGGTACGTCAGGTCGCGGCGGTGGTGCAGCCTGGCCAGGGACATCGGGACCAGGAGCAGGCCGGCCTCGGCCGCCACCAGCTCCATCGCGAGCGCCGTCGTGGCCGGGCGGTCGGTCGGCGCCCCGGGATCCCCGCCCAGCGCGAGGACCTCGTCGGCGGGGCGCAGGAGCGGCTCCTCCAGGGCCGTGACCTCGGCCAGGGTCAGCTCGTCGGCCGCGGCCAGCAGGTGCTCGCGCGGGACGACGACCACCGTCTGTTCGCTGTACAGCGGGATGGCATGCACCACGTCCCGGTCCAAGGGCGGCCTGATCAGGCCCGCCTCGGCGCGGTCGGGCAGGTATCCCGGGGCGTCGGCGGCCTCCGCCGGGACCAGCTCCAGCCGGGTCTGCGGGCGGCGCTCGGCCCAGGTGCGGGCCCACCGGTCGACGACGACCCCGGGCACGACGACCAGCCGGAACTTCTCCACCGGCGTCAGGGTACCGCCCGGCGTGCGGCTACCCTGGCCGGGTGAGCAAGCCGAAGCAGCCCCAGGAGATGAAGCCCGCCACGGCGGCCGCGAAGCTCGACGTCTACCTGCCGGCGACGCCGCCGGAGTTCCGGGCCGGCCCGGTCACCCGCGAGCAGCTCGACGAGCTGCAGCGCAACCCGCCGCAGTGGCTCGCCGACCTGCGCCGCGACGGCCCGCACCCGCGCAACGTGGTCGCTGCGCGGCTGCGGGTGTCGAACAGCGGGCTGGCCCGCGGCGGCGTCACCGAGGCGCTCACCACCGCCGAGATCCAGGCCCTCTCCGCCGACCCGCCGGAGTGGCTGGTCCGCGAGCGGGAGTCGTTCGCCGAGGTCCGCGCCGAGCAGCGCCGCCTCCAGGAGCGCCGGCCCTAGGGCACCTTCTGCGACGCGGCCGGCGCCTTCTGCGACGCCGGGGCGGACTGTGACGCCGCCGGCGCCGACTGTGACGTCGCCGGCGCCGTGGTGCTCGGCCGTGACGGCGCCCGGCCGTCGGCGGAGACCCACAGGGCGACCACGCCGTCCGGCAGCGGTGCCGTGTCGTACACGATCCACGTGGCCGGGACCTGGTCCTCCGGCGTGTCCAGCGACTGCCAGCCGACCCGGTACGTCGCCGTCTGCCCGCGCGTGCCCAGGATCCGGCGGGCGTCCGCCACCGTGCGGCCCCGCAGCTGCGCCGCGTCGGCGTTCTCCTGCGCGGAGCCGCCCTCGATCCACTCGCCGGCCTTGGCCGCGCGGCCGAACGACAGCCGTGCGTACGAGGTGAACGTGACCGGCACCCGCACGGCGACCGCGCAGGAGCCGTTGGGGCTGCAGTGCCCGGGCGACTCGACATACTCGAGCTTCGGGCCGTTGCCGGTGTCGCCGACCTCGCTGAAGACGATCCGGCCGACCTGGCCGGCGTCGACCGGGACCAGCGACAGCTCGATGTTCAGGCCGTGCCGGGCCAGTTCCTGCCGGTACCGGGCCGGATCGGCGTCCGGGTCGACGATGCGGATGGTGATGAACTGCGAGTCGCGCGTGATGTCGAGCGCGTGCGCGGGCGCGGGGCCGCCCCCGGGCAGCAGCGCGATGACGACGAACGCCACGACCGCGGCCGCCGCCGCGGCCGGCACCGCGATCAGGAACCGGTGCCGGGTGCGGTTCGCCCGCCGGATGCCCTCCAGCAGCGCGGTGGCGGCCGGCCCGTGCGGGTCGGCGGCGGCCGGCGGGACAGCCCGCGGCGGTGCCAGCAGCCGCACCAGCCGGTCCTGGTCCTGCTCCGTTGGGTGGCTCATGCCCGTGCTCCTCGGTCGGTGGTCGGGATCGGCTCGCCGAGCGCGGCGGCGAAGCGCTGCCGGGCGCGGTGCAGGCGGATACGGACGGCGTTCGTCGTGCAGCCCAGCGCGACGGCCAGCTCGTCGGTGCTGAGGCCCTCCCACGCGACCAGGCGCAGCAGCTCCCGGTCGGCCTCCGGCAGGGCGTCGAACGCGCGGGTCACGTGCTCCGGCAGGTCCGGCGCGGCGGCCGGGACGGTGGCGAGCTCGCGGCGCAGCTGGTCGGCGAGGCCGGCCCGGCGCCGCTCGGCCCGCCCGTGGTTGGCCAGCACGTTGCGGGCGACCCCGAACAGCCAGGCGCGGGCACGG
Source organism: Dactylosporangium sp. AC04546 (assembly GCF_022095675.1). Lineage (GTDB taxonomy): Bacteria > Actinomycetota > Actinomycetes > Mycobacteriales > Micromonosporaceae > Dactylosporangium. Next base: position 129,535 of record NZ_JAHYSG010000007.1, read on the forward strand.
TCGGCCGGGATGTCGGAGAAGCGCCGCCATGCGACGAGAAACGTCTCGGCGACCACGTCGGCCGCAGCCTCCGGCGGGTCGACCCGGCGCAGGGCGTAGCCGAGCAGGTCCTGGTAGTGGGCGCGATACAGGCGTTCGTAGCGGTCGGCGGCGGGTGCGGCGCGGGCCAAGGGTCCAGCTCCTCACGGTCGGCGAAGCCGGGACGGGGTGCCCGGTCACCTTTACATGTCCGCGTACCGCCGGGACGTTTCAGCCCGAACACGGCGACGCCCCGCCGGCGAAGGTGCCGGCGGGGCGTCGGGTGGTCATCCGGTCAGGTGGCGGTGCAGGAGACCGCCGGGGCGGTGTTCGTGCCGTTCCACGAGCCGAGGAACCCGAAGTTCGTGCTGGCACCGGCGCCGAGCGTGCCGTTGTAGCTGACGTTGCGGGCGGTGACCGCCGCGCCCGAGCTGGTGACGGTCGCGCTCCAGGCCTGGGTGACGGTCTGGCCGTTGGCGTAGGTCCAGGTCACGGTCCAGCCGGTGATGGCGGCGGTACCGGCGGTGACCTTCACGTCGGCCTGGAAGCCCCCGGGCCACTGGCCCACGATCGCGTACGTGGCGGTGCAGCCCTTCGTGCCCGAGGACGGCGACGGCGAGGACGACGAGCGGCTCGGCGACGGCGACGGGGACGCGGAGGAGCGGCTCGGCGACGGCGACGCGGACGACGGCGACGGGTTGCCCCCGAAGATCGTCGCCTCCTTGGCGGTGGCCTTGATGCCGTTCGTGCCGTTGAAGATGCGCTGGCCCCAGGTGGTCAGCTGGGCCGGGTTGAAGTTCGTCGCCATGTCGAGGATCGGGTCGGTGTTGCCGCTCCACGACCAGCCGAGGTAGCCCAGCCCGCGGGCCTGCGCCTGGGCCAGGATCGTCTCGTGGTCGACCTCGTTGCTGTTGAACTGCCAGCCGAACTCTCCGATGACGAGCGGCCAGCCCGCGGCCTGGATGCGATCGAGGTAGTCGATGACCTTGGCGGCGGTGTTGTAGACGGCGTACATGTGGATCGACAGCACCGTGTTGTGCTGGGTGTCGGCGTTGAGCACGGTCTGGCCGTTGTCGCGCATGACGTTCTGCCAGTCCTGGCCCCAGTTCGGCGCGTCCACCATGATGAGGTGCTCGAAGCCGTTGCTGCGCAGCTTCTGGATCGCGGCGACGGTCGCGGCCGTCCACTGGCCGGGGTTGTTGTTGCCGATCGGCTCGTTGCCGATGTTGATGACGACGTAGTTCTCCTGGCCGACCAGGTTGGCCTTCTGGCTGATCCAGTAGTTGACCGCCTCGTCGAGGGTGGCGGCCGCGCCGTCCTCGCCGTAGCCGGTGGTGTCGTGGACCTCCAGCACGCAGATCATCCGGTTGGTCTTGCACAGCTGGATGACCTGCGGCACGTCGTTGGACGGCCCCCAGCGCTTGCCGCTGCCGAGCACCACGCGGACGGTGTTGGCGCCCAGCGCCTTGATGTTGGCGAACGAGCTGGTCTGGCCGGTGTACCAGACGTGCGGGTGGTTGACCCCGCGCATGATGAAGTTCTGGCCGTTGGCCTCGACGATGTTCCGGCCGCTGATGTGCAGCCCGACCGCGGCGGACGCGGGCTGCGCGTAGATGAGCGCCGAGGCGGCGGCGGCGACCAGGGCGGCGCCGAGGATGGCGAGTCGTCTCTTCTTCATGACCTACCTCAGGACGGGGGAGGGGGCACGCTCAGTCCGGGCGGACGATACGCGTCGATGTTTCGAAACGCGATCGAACCGCCTCGACCGGCGCTGCGCGGCGCCGTGGCGCACGCTCCCGACCTGGGGTTCCGTCCCCTCCGGCGGTCGTCGCGCCGGAGGGGACGGGGATGAAAGATACAGTCAGCCGCCGTACACCTCGAGTTCCCACAGCGAGTAGCCCCACTGGGTGGCTCGCTGGGTGCCGTTGACGCGGACGTAGCGTCCGTTGCCGGTGACGGTGAGGTCGTCGATGCCGCCGTCGCCGGTGGTGGTGCTGTAGATGTTGGTCCATGTGGAGCCGTCGACCGACGTCTGGATCTGGTAGGCGCGGCCGTATGCGGTTTCCCAGTTCAGCCGGACGCGGTTGATCGTGCGAACGCTCCCGAGATCGACGCTGATCCACTGCGGGTCGCTGTAGGCGGAGCCCCAGCGGGTGGCGGTGTTGCCGTCCACCGCGTTGGCGGCGGCGTGCGGGCTGCCGGGCTCCACCGACGACGCGCTGACCGGGCGGCCCTGGGAGAGCAGGCCGGCGGACGCCGTGCCGTAGACGTTGAGGTCCCACAGCGAGTAGCCCCACTGGGTCGCTCGCTGCGTGCCGTAGACGCGGACGTAGCGGCCGGTGCCAGTGACAGTGAGGTCGTCAACGCCGCCGTCACCGGTGGTGGTGCTGTAGACGGTCGTCCATGTCGAGCCGTCGACCGACGTCTGGATCTGGTACGCGCGGCCGTATGCGGTCTCCCAGTTCAGTCGGACGCGGTTGAGCGTGTACGTCGAACCCAGGTCCACCGCGATCCACTGTGGATCCGAGTACGCCGAACCCCAGCGGGTGGCCGCGTTGCCGTCGACCGCGTTGGCGCCCGTGTGCGGGCTGCCGGGCTCGACCGACGAGACCGTCACCGGCCTGCCGCGCGCGACGTCCGTCGCCGGCGGCGGGCCGTCCGTCTTGATGCGGATGTTGCGGTAGCTGATGTGGGCGGCGTCGCCGTCGTTCTGCACGCCGACGTAGCCGCTGGCGATGTTCCGGGTGCTCATGTAGTCGTTGACTTCGACGCCGTTGAGGTACACCTCGACGTGCTGGCCGTGGACCTGGACGTCGTAGGTGTTCCACGAGCCCGGCGGGTTGAGGTTCGCCGCGCGCAGCGCCGTGTCCGGGGCCTTGAAGCTGTAGACGCTGCCCGTGGTGCGGGTCGGGTCGCCGTCGGTGGCGTCGATCTGGATCTCGTGGCCCGCGTTCACCGGCCCCCAGGGGTCGTTGCCGGGGTCCGGGAAGCCGATGAAGACGCCGCCGTTGTCGTCGCCCGGCATCATCCAGTCGACCTTGAGCGAGTAGTTGGCGAACGGGCTCACGGGGTACCACAGCAACCCCATCCCGCCGAAGGAGCTGAGCGTGCCGTCGGCCAGGGTGAACCCGCCCGGACCGGCCATGCGCCACCGGTCGAGGCTCGCCTGGGTGCCGTCGAACAGCGCCGTGTAGCCGCTCTCCGGCCGGCAGTCCCCGGCCGCCGCTCCGGCCGCCCACCGGATGCCGCCGAGCAGCATGCGGGTGAAGCTCGGGTCGGCCCACGACTCGTCGGTGTGGCCCATGCCCGTGTACCACGCCCGGCCGCCGTCGTAGCCCTGGCACCACGTGATGGGGTGGTCGGCGCCCATCGTCCCGCCGCTGTAGGTCGACTCGTCGAGCGTGGCGAGCACCTTGACGTTCGCCCGCGGGTTGGTCGCGTAGTTGTACCACTCGTCGAGCCGCGACCAGGTCGGCGCGAGGTGCGAGGTCGACGGGTGGGCCCGGTCGGCGACCCGCACCGTCGCCGTCTGGTTCGCCGGGTGGCTGCTGAAGTACGCGCCGACCAGGCCGCCGTACCAGGCCCAGCCGTACTCGGTGTCGGCCGCGGCGTGCACGCCGGTGTAGCCGCCGCCGGCGCGGACGTAGGACTGGAACGCGGCCTGCTGGGCGTCGTTGAGCACATCGCCGGTCGTCGAGAGCCAGATGACGGCCTTGTACTGCGAGAGATTGCCGGTCGTGAACGCCCCGGCGTCCTCGGTGGCGTCGACGGCGAAGTTGTTCGCCGCGCCGAGCTGCTGGACGGCGGCGACGCCGGCCGGGATCGAGCCGTGCCGGAAGCCCGCGGTCTTGGTGAACACGAGCACCTTGAACGCGGGCGCGGCGTACGCCGGCGTCACGGCGGTCAGCGTGGCGGCGGCCGCGAGGGCGAGCGCCGCGAGGATTCTGCGCATGATGGCTCCTCTCAGGCGCCGTAGATCTCGAGTTCCCACAGCGAGTAGCCCCACTGGGTGGCTCGCTGGGTGCCGTTGACGCGGACGTAGCGTCCGTTGCCGGTGACGGTGAGGTCGTCGATGCCGCCGTCGCCGGTGGTGGTGCTGTAGACGGTGGTCCATGTGGAGCCGTCGACGGACGTCTGGATCTGGTAGGCGCGGCCGTAGGCGGCCTCCCAGTTGAGCTTCACCCGGTTGATCGTGCGGGTGCTGCCGAGATCGACGCTGATCCACTGCGGGTCGCTGTAGGCCGATCCCCAGCGAGTGGACGTGTTGCCGTCCACCGCGTTGGCGCCGACGAGCACGTTGCCGGGCTCCACCGACGACGTGGTGACCGGCCGCCCCTGCGACAGCAGGCTGGACGTGCCGTAGACGTTCAGGTCCCACAGTGAGTAGCCCCACTGGGTCGCCCGCTGCGTGCCGTTGACGCGGACATAGCGCCCGCTGCCGGACACCGTGACGTCGTCGATCCCGCCGTCGCCGGTGGTGGTGCTGTAGACGTTGGTCCATGCCGAGCCGTCGACCGACGTCTGGATCTGGTACGCCCGGCCGTACGCCGTCTCCCAGTTCAGCCGCACGCGGTTGAGCGAGTACACGGCGCCGAGGTCGACCGCGATCCACTGCGGGTCGCTGTACGCGCTCGACCACCGCGTCGCCCCGTTGCCGTCCACCGCCAGGCCGCCCGGCCGGGCCGGGTCGTCCGTCGACGAGACGGTCACCGGCTTGCCGCGGGCCAGGTCGGTGGCCGACGTGAACGTGAACGCGTCGACGTTGAAGAGGGCGCCGCTGCCGCCCTTGAACGTGAGGTACAACGGCCGCGTCCCGGCCTGCGGGCTCAGCGCGGTGCTGACCGTGGTCCAGTTCTCCCAGCCGCCGGTGCCGGGCACCGTGACCGACCCGGCGAGCGGCCCGGTCGGCGAGTCGCTGCGGAACTCCAGCGTGCCGCCGGCGTTGGCCGAGGCGACCCGGGCGGTGACACCGGTCGCGCCGGCGAGGTTGTAGGTGGTGAACGCCAGCCAGTCGCCGTTGTCGATCGCGCCGACGTACGATCCCTCGGCCGTGGTGGTGTTGTAGATCGTCAGGTTGCCGCTGGACGAGCCGAAGTGCTCGGCCTGCCGGTGCCGCGGCTGGAGCACGATCTGGGCGTGCGCGGTCAGGCCGCCCCGGTCGGTGTAGGCGGCATCGATGACGCCGAAGATGTTGTCGCTCGGGTTGTGCTCGTTGTTGGCCGATGTCTGCAGCACGCCCGAGCAGCCGGTGGTGCTGGTGATCGGGTGGCCGTGCTGGTCGTGGCCGAGGACGAAGTTCACCGCGACGCGCGAGCAGTCGATCGTGCCGTCCTCCGGGTCGGTGACGGTGACCTGGAACGGCACCGCGTCGCCGAAGTCGAACAGCGACCCGTTGGCCGGGCCGGCGATCGCGACCGTCGGGGTGGTGTTGCCGACGGTGATCGTGGTCGATGCCGAGCCGGTGTTGCCGGCCGGGTCGGTGACGGTGAGCCGGGCGGTGTAGCTGCCGTTGGCGGCGTAGGTGTGCGACGGGTTGGCGGCGCTGGAGGTACCACCGTCGCCGAACGTCCACGCGTAGGTCAGCGCGCCGCCCTCCGGGTCCGCCGAGCCGGCCGAGCTGAACGCGACGGCCAGGGGCGGCTGGCCGGAGGTGCGGTTCGCCGTGATCACCGCGGTCGGCGCGCGGTTGCCGCCGGGGACGCCCTCGATGCGGTACAGCGCCGAGTTCTCGTCGCCGTTGAACCAGCCGGCGCCGTAGTCGAGCACGTACAGCGCGCCCTCCGGCCCGATCGCCATGTCCATGATGTGCTTGTGGGTCCACGGGAAGCTCTCGACGGTCCCCGGGCTGCCGTCGGCGTTCAGCTTGACCGTCTTGATCCAGTCGAGGGAGAACTCGCCGGCGAAGAACTTGCCGTCGAAGCTCTGCGGCAGCTTCGTGGCGGAGTTGAGTCCCGCGTCGTAGCGGTACACCGGGCCGGCCATCGGGCCGCCGCCGGTCGCGCCGAGCGGGGAGCCCGGCTGGTTGTCGTACGACAGCCAGGCCGGCTTCGCCGCCGGCAGGTTCGTCAGGCCGGTGTTGTGCGGCGAGTTGTTCACCGGCGCGGCGCAGTTGAACTTCGGCCCGGGCGTGCCGGTGGCGAAGTCGTAGTCGTTGTAGGGCGCGTTGTAGCCCTGGCAGTAGGGCCAGCCGTGGTTGCCCGGCCCGGTGATCCGCTCGAACTCCTGGTGCCCGGCCTCGCCGCGGTTCGGGTCGTTGGTGTCCGAGTCGGCCGCGTAGTTGCCGACATAGACGACGCCCGTCGTCTTGTCGACGGACATGCGGAACGGGTTGCGGAAGCCCATCGCGTAGATCTCCGGGCGCGTCCGCGCCGTCCCCGGCGGGAAGAGGTTGCCGGCCGGGACCGTGTACGTGCCGTCGGCCTGCGGGGTGATCCGCAGCAGCTTGCCGCGCAGGTCGTTGGTGTTGCCGGCGCTGCGCTGGGCGTCGAAGTCCCAGCTCCAGCCCGGCCGCTCGTCGATCGGCGTGTAGCCGTTGGACGACCACGGCTGGGTGTCGTCGCCGGTGGTGAGGTACAGGTTGCCCTGCGCGTCGAAGTCGAGGTCGCCGCCGACGTGGCAGCACATCCCGCGGTCCGTGGTGACCTGGAGCATCCGCTTCTCGCTGGCGAGGTCCACGGTGCCGTCGGCGCGCACCGTGAAGCGGGAGAGTTGGTTGTACCCCTGCCAGCGCGCGAAGTCGGCATCGGTCCCCGTCGACGGGGCGTCGCCGGCGGGGGTGCTCAGCGGCGGCGCGTAGTACAGGTAGATCCAGCGGTTGCTGGTGAAGCCCGGGTCGGCCGCGATGCCCTGCAGCCCCTCCTCATCGTGGGTGTACACCGGGATCGTCCCGGCCACTTTCGTGTTCCCGGCCGCGTCGGTGGAGAAGATCCTCCCGTCCCGCGACGTGTGCAGCACGGTCCGGTCCGGCAGCACGGCGAGCGACATGGGCTCGCCCATGGCGGCGGGCCCCTTGGCGAGCGTGACCTCCTGCAGCACGTCGGCCGCGAAGGCGGTCCCGGCGCTGAGGGCAAGATCGACGACGGTGAGCGTGCTGGCGACGAGCGCGGTGGCGGCGATGGCGGCGGTGCGCCTGCGCATTGGCGGACTCCTTGTCCCTGTCAAAAGGCAAGGGGTGCGCCGCCACCCGGTTGGACGCTGGGGTTTTGACAAAAGTCACCGAACTTTCGTCAACGTCGATGAAAGGGTTCCAGCCCCGGCCCGAACTTGTCAACAGGTTGGCCGGTGCGGGCCGGCAAATGGCTCGTGGCGAGGCCGACGGGCGCGGTCAGCGGCCGATCATGCCCGCTGAGAGGTCGATGTCGGCGCCGCAGAGGCCCGGCATGTTCAGGATCGCGGCCGTGGCCAGGGCGACCTCCTCCTCGGTGACCATGCGCTGCAGCGCCGACCGCGAGACGAACGCCGCCTCGGCCTGCGCCGGGGTCGTGCCCGTGCGCCGTGCCTCCAGGGCGAAGTTGCGGGTCATCCGCGGGCCCTCGACCGGGCCGGGGGACAGGGTGTTCACCGAGACGCCGAGCGGGCCGACCTCGTGGGCGAGGGTCGTCGTCAGGCCGATGACCGCCATCTTCGAGGCCGTGTAGGGCGTCCGCCGGGCGAGGGGGCGCTTGCCGCTCACCGAGGCCACGTTGACGATGTCGCCCCGGCCGGCCGCGAGCATCGGCGGGAGGAAGGCGCGGCACATGAGGTACACCCCGCGGACGTTGACGGCGAAGACCTCGTCCCAGTCGCCGGGCTCGACCTCCCACAGCGGCGCGACCGGGCCGGCGATGCCGGCGTTGTTGACCAGGATCGAGACGTCCTCGGCGGCCAGGCTCGCCGCCAGGGCCGCCACCGAGGCCGGCGACGCGGTGTCGACCGGGGCGACCACGGCCTCGCCGATCTCGGCCGCGACCGCGTCGAGCTTGGCGCGGTCGCGGCCGGACAGGACCACCCGGGCGCCGCGGGCGGCCAGCAGCAATGCGATGGCGCGGCCCAGGCCGTTGCCGGCGCCCGTGACCAGGGCGGTGCGGCCCGCGATCCGGTCGGTCACTTCGCGTACCACGGCAGCGGCGCGCCCGCGTACTTGTGCGCGCGCACGTCGCCGGAGCGGGCGTGGCCCTCGAACAGCTCGACGCGGGAGGCGCGGCCGCACAGCTCGCCCAGCCAGGCGCTCGCCGCCGGGTCGGTGACCTCCTGGTACGTGACGGTCTTGAGGTACTTGCCGACCCACAGGCCGCCCGTGTAGTTGGCCGCGCCGCGGGTGGGCAGGGTGTGGTTGGTGCCGATGACCTTGTCGCCGTACGAGACGCAGGTGCCCTCGCCGAGGAACAGGGCGCCGTAGTTGCGCATCACCTCGAGCGCCTCGCGCGGCTCCTCGGTGAGCACCTCGACGTGCTCGAAGGCGTAGCGGTCGGCGAGGGCCCAGGCGGCGGCGCGGTCGGGCACGACGACGACCTCGCCGTGGTCGCGCCAGGCCGGGCCGGCGAAGTCGACGGTCGGCATGCCCGGCAGCAGCTCGTCGACCAGCTCGATGACCCGGCGGCCGAGCGCCTCCGACGTGGTGATGAGCACCGCGGGGGAGTCGGGGCCGTGCTCGGCCTGGCTCAGCAGGTCGACGGCGACCACGAACGGGTCGGCGTGCTCGTCGGCGATGACCAGGATCTCCGTCGGGCCGGCGAACAGGTCGATGCCGACCTCGCCGAAGAGCTGGCGCTTGGCCTCGGCGACGTAGGCGTTGCCAGGGCCGGCCAGCAGGTCGACCTTGCCGATCGTCTCGGTGCCCAGCGCGAGCGCGGCGACGGCCTGGGTGCCGCCGAGCAGCAGGATCTCGTCGGCGCCGGCCAGGTGCAGGGCGGCGACGGTCGCGGCCGGGATCTCGCCGCGGATCGGCGGGGTGCAGGCGGTGACCCGCTCGACGCCGGCCACCTTGGCGGTCACGACGGTCATGTGGGCCGAGGCGACCAGCGGGTAGCGCCCGCCGGGCACGTAGGCGCCGGACGCGGCGACCGGGATGTTCTTCTGCCCGAGGAACACGCCCGGCTCGGTCTCGACCTCGAAGTCGGTCAGCGACTCGCGCTGCCGCTCGGCGAACGAGCGGACCCGTGCCTGCACGGTGCGGATGTCCTCGACCGCCTGGGCGGGCACGGTCGCCACGATCTTGTCGATCTCGTCGGGCGAGAGCCTGAACGAGTCCGGCGACCAGCCGTCGAAGCGCTCGGAGTAGCGGCGCACGGCGGCGTCGCCCTCCGTGCGGACGGCCCCGATGACCTCGGCCACGGTCTCCTGGACCTGCCGGCGGGCGGCGGGGTCGCCGGCTCGCGGCGACGCCTCTTTCAAATGGAAGGTCATCACCTCACCGTGGATTGCATACGTATACTTGTCAACCGTGGCGCGGCGGGTCACCAGCTTCGACGTGGCGGCGCTCGCGGGCGTCTCCCAGCCGACCGTCTCGCGGGCGCTGCGCAACCTGCCCGGCACCGCGCCGGAGACGCGCGAGAAGGTGCTGCGGGCCGCCGCCGAGCTGTCGTACGTGACGAGTGACCGCGGGCGTGCGCTGTCCACGAGCAGCACCCGGCGGATCGCGGTGGTGGCCGCCGAGCTGACCAACCCGTACTACCCGGAGCTGGTCGAGCCGCTGCGCCGCGAGCTGGCCCGGCACGGCTACCGCACGGTCCTCGTCGCCGACGGCGACGACCTCGTCGATGGCTCCTACGACGGGGTGGTGCTCACGACCACGACCCGGCACTCGGCGCTGCCGCGCGACCTCACCGAGCGGGGCGTGCCGCACGTGCTGGCCAACCGGCTGCTCGACCAGCCCGAGTCGCCCGGCTGCGCGATCGACAACCAGGCCGGCATGCGCGCCGTCGCCGACCTTCTCGCCGGGCTCGGTCACACCCGGATCGGCGCCGTGCACGGCCCGGTCGACACCTCGACCGGCCGGGAGCGCGCCGACGGGCTCCGCGCGGGCCTGCGCCGCCACGGCCTGCACCTGCGCCGCGCCCACGTGCGCCGGGTGCCGTTCAGCCACGACGCCGCGTGCGCCGCGACAAGCGAGCTTCTCGGGCTGGACGACCCGCCCTCCGCCATCGTCTGCGGCAACGACGTGATCGCGATCGGCGCGTTGTCGGCCGCCCGGCAGCTGCGCAAAAGGGTGCCCGAGGACCTGACGGTCGTCGGCTTCGACGACATCCCGGCCGCCGGCTGGCCGCTCATCGCGCTGACGACGATGCGGTGCGACCTCACCGAGCTCGCCCGCAACGCCGTCGAGCTGCTCCTGGACCAGATCGCCGGCGCTGCGGGAGGGTTCCCGCAGCGCCGGTTACCTCCGGTCCTGGTCGAACGGGGGACCCACGCTGGACCGGCACCAGCTGCCACTGCTGACAGGCGTTGCTGAGCCACGACCACTGGCGCACGTCCGCGCCGTCCGTCGTGGCGCAGTTCGCGACGTCGGCGACCTTGCCGCTGCTCGCGTTGACCAGGCGGACCCAGCCGCAGGTGGCGGTGGAGACGAAGCGGAAGCGCTGGCAGGAGTTGTTCAGCCAGGACCACTGCCGCAGGTCGGTGCCGTCGGCGGCGGCGCAGCCGGCCAGGTCGAGGACCTTGCCGGTGGCCACGTTCACGACGTGCTACTCAGGCCCCGGGTGAGTAGCACGACGGATGTCCCGCGCGGGGCGCGTCGCTAGCGTCGGCGGCATGGGGGAGTTGTCGCTGCGCCGGACGGTCTCGTCGGCGCTCGGGGTGGCCGGCCTGACGGCGCTGTGGATCGCCGGGGTGGTCGCGCTGGCGCTGGCCGCGTTCTTCCGCATGCTGGACTCGGCGGACCCGGTCCAGCCGGGGGAGCAGGCGGTGCACGACCCCGGCCCCGGGGTGCTGGAGCTGGTCCTGGCCGCGGTCCTGGTCGGCGGGCCGCTGCTCATCGCGGCGCTGGCCCGCTGGTGGCGCGCGCCGGGCGTCCCGCGGGCGTACGTGGTCGTCGCCGTGGTCGCCGCCCTGCCGGCCCTGCTGGTCGGGGTGATGGGCTGGCGGGACCTGCGCCCGGAGCCGCTGGAAGCCCCGCCGCCGCCTCCTTCGTCGCGCTGTGCCGAACACAGCGGCGGCGCGAACACCTGCCCCGGCGGCTGACGGCCCGTTCTGACGTCGGTCGATCTACCCGCCGGCAGGCGAGGGTGGATCGACCGACGTCAGAACGGGGCCGGTGAGCTCCAGCGTGCACGCCGACGGGCCGGCGGTGAACGTGTAGGACCCGGGCGGGGTCACGAAGCCGTCGCCCGACCAGTAGGCGAGCGCCGCTTCCGGGACGTCGAGGACCACCGTCGCCGACTCGCCCGGGGCCAGGGAGATCCGCTCGAAGCCGGCCAGGCGGCGGGCCGGGGACGGGACCGGCCACGCGTGCGGGGTGACGTAGAGCTGGACGACCTCGTCGCCGGCCCGGTCGCCGGTGTTCGTCACGGTGACGCGGGCGACGAGGCCGTCGACGGAGAGCGGCCCGTAGGCGAACGTCGTGTAGGACAGGCCGTGGCCGAAGGGGTACAGCGGCTCGCCCCGGAAGTACTGGTACGTCCAGCCGGAGCCGATGACGTCGTAGTCGGTCGGCTCGGGCAGGGCGGTGTCCCCGCGGTACCACGTCTGGGGCAGGCGGCCGGCCGGGCTGAAGTCGCCGAGGAGGGCGCCGGCCACGGCCGATCCCAGCTCCTGGCCCGCGTGGGAGGTCCACAGGATGGCCGGGACGTGGTCCTGGGCCCAGTCGATCGCGTACGGGTAGCTCGACACCAGGACCAGCACCACCGCCGGGTTGGCCGCGCAGACCGCCCGCAGCAGCGCCTCCTGCGCCGGCGGGAGGGACAGGCCGTCGCGGTCGACGGTCTCGCGGCCGTTGATGTGCGGGTCGTTGCCGAGGACCACGACCACCCGGTCGGCGTCGCGGGCGGCCGCCACCGCCGTCTCGATGCCGGAGGACACCGGCTCGACAGCGAACCGGGCCGCGTCCGACAGGTGCTCCGCGGAGGCGGTCAGCGTGGCCGTCACGAAGCGGCCCAGCGCGTTCGAGCGCAGGGTGAAGCCGCCCTCGACCGGGTGCAGCTCCCACAGCTCGCGCACCTCCCAGCCGTCCGGCGTCGGCGCGTCGAGGGACAGTACGCCCGCCTCGTCGGCGGTGAGGTAGCCGGTCGTTGCGCGGAACGTGTGCACCGGCACCGGGCACTGCACGCTGGTGCCCCAGTCCTGGTGGGCCAGCACGGCGCCGCCCAAGGAGCCAGAAGAGCCGGGCAGCGTGAGCCGGACCCGGTCCAGGCCGTCGGTCGCGGTCACCCGGTCGGCGCCGAGGCGGGCCCGCAGGCCGTCGGCGACGGTGATCGCGTAGGGGAGGCTCCCGCTGTACCAGTCGCGCAGCACCCGGTCGCCGAGGTGCCCGATGACGGCGACCCGGCCGGGCGGCGGGAGCGGCAGCGCGTCCGGGGAGTTCTTCAGCAGCACGATCCCCTCCCGGGCGGCCCGGGCGGCGAGCCGGCCGTGCTCGGCGCACGCGATGACCTCACGGCGCGTCCCGGCATAGGGGTTTGTCGATGACGAGAACTCGCCGGTGCGGGCGCGCATCGCGAGGAGGCGGCCGACCGCCGCGTCGACGTCCGCGAGCGTGATCAGGCCGCGGTCGAGGGCCTCCGTGAAGGCGGCGACGGTCGGCCCGCCGTCGGGGCCGTTGTCGGTGTAGCTGTCGACGCCGGCCAGCAGGGCCGCGGCGTGTCCCTCGGCGGCGGTGGCGAACTGGGCCCGCAGGTTGCTCGGCGCATAGGCGTCGGAGCAGACCACGACGTCCGGCGCCGCCGAGCGCAGCAGGGCCAGCAGCGGGTGCATGTGGTTCGGCACGCCGTTGACCAGGTTGTACCCCGGCATCACGCCCGCGACCACACCCGCCCGCAGCGGCCCGAGGAACGCCGGCAGCTCGTACTCGTGCAGCACCCGCTCGGGCACGGCGATGTCGGCCCGGTCGCGCAGCGTCTCGACGTTGTACGCCAGGAAGTGCTTGAGCACCGGCGTGGTCCGCCAGACCGACGGGTGCTCGCCGCGCAGGCCGGTGCAGTACGCGATCGCCAGCTGCGCGGTGGCGAACGGGTCCTCGCTGTAGCCCTCCTCGTTGCGGCCCCAGCGCGGGTCGCGCAGCAGGTTGACGACGGGCGCCCAGACGTTCAGCGACGCGTCGGCGTCGGTGTCGTGGTGGAACGCCCGCACCTCGGTGCCGACGGCCGCGCCGACCTCGCGCAGCAGGTCCCGGTCCCAGCTGGCGCCGAGCCCGACGGCCTGCGGGAACACGGTCGCCGGGCCGAGCCAGGCGACGCCGTGCAGCGCCTCGCAGCCGGTGTGGAAGGCGGCCAGCCCGAGCCGGGGCACGGCGGGCTGGGCCTGGTGCAGCAGGGCCAGCTTCTCGCCCAGGGTGAGGTCGAACACCGCCGCATCCTTTCGAAGCGCTTCGACAATGCCGTGATGATCGGGGTCCGGACGCCCGCTGTCAAACCCGGCGAAAGTTTCATCCCGGATCCCGGGGTCATCCGCGTGCATCGACGGCCGTCCTTGTCGAGGTATCGAAACATGTCCTACTGTCCCTGCCTCGAAGCGCTTCGACACCCCACCTCCGCATCGCACACACCCGAAGGGTGGTACCACCATGGGAAGCCACCGGCTCAGCCGCCGGGGCCTGCTCGCCTCGCTCGGCGTCATCGCCGCCACGCCGTTGCTCGACGCGTGCGGCAGCCCCAAGGAGAACAACCCCGGCACGACCAGCCAGACCGACCTGTCGAAGGTGCTGCCCGCGTTCGCGCCCGCCACCGCGGTCAAGCCCGACATCGCGTCGGTGACCGGCGCGGCCGGCGGCGTCACCGACCCGACCTTCCTGTCCTACCCGGCCAACCCGCCGAAGACGGTCACCGGCCCGGTCGGCTCCGGCGGTACCTACGTGACGATGACCCCGCTGTGGGGCGCGATCCCGCCGTCGAGCGGCAACGCCTACTACGACGCGGTCAACAAGGAGCTGGGCTCGACCGTCAAGATCCAGCCCGCCGACGGCAACACCTACGGCGACCTGCTCGCGCCGCTGTTCGCCTCGGACAAGCTGCCCGACTGGATCGACATCCCGAGCTGGAACATCGGCAAGCTCAGCTTCGGCGAGGCGGTCCGCACCAAGTTCGCCGACCTCACGCCCTACCTGTCCGGCGACAACGTCAAGCAGTACCCCAACCTCGCCGCGATCCCGACCAACGCCTGGGCCTCCGGGGTGTGGAACGGCAAGCTCTACGGCCTGCCGATCTACTCGTCGGGCGCGGTCATCGCCGGCGCCTACTTCTACCGCAAGGACCTCTTCGACAAGGCCGGCGTCTCGGCCGACATCAAGAGCGTCGCCGACCTGGAGGCCGTCGGCAAGGCGCTCACCAACGCCGCGGCCGGCCAGTGGGCGTTCGACGACCTGTTCGGCGACGACGGGGGCTACATCAACCAGCTCTACGGGTTCCCGTCCGGGAACTACCCGTGGACGGAGCGCGACGGCAAGCTGGTGCACCGCTACGAGACCGACGGCATCGTCGAGGCGCTGAACTGGCACGCGAAGATGGTCAAGGCGGGCTACCTGCACCCCGACGCGGTCGCCAACAACAGCCAGAACGCCAAGCAGCGGTTCTGGAGCGGCAAGGTCGCGGTCTGCACCGACGGCACCGGCGCCTGGAACGGCGACGACACCAAGTCCGGCGCCGCGGCCAACCCGAGCTACAACCGCCAGGCGTTCAAGATCTTCAGCGCGACCGGCGGGCAGCCGACGGTGGAGATCGGCAACGGCGCGGGCATGTACAGCTACCTCAACAAGAAGCTCAGCGACAAGCAGATCAAGGAGCTGCTGTCGATCGCCAACTACCTGGCCGCGCCCTACGGCTCGGCGGAGTGGCTGACGGTCAACTTCGGCGTCTCCGGCAAGCACTACACCATGACCGACGGCAACCCGCTGCTGACCGAGCTGGGCAGCAAGGAGATCGCCACCTCCTACCAGTTCCTCGCGAGCCCGCTCTCGCCGACCACGGTGAAGTCCGGCAACGCCCAGGTCACCAAGGACTACGCGGCCTGGCAGGCCGACATGGTGAAGTACCTCAAGAAGCCGATGTTCTACGGCATGAACGTCTCCGAGCCGGCCCAGTTCGGCTCGCTCACCCAGCCGATGAAGGACACGATCACCGACGTGAAGCTGGGCCGCAAGCCGATCTCGGCGTGGACCGAGGCGGTCGCGAACTGGCGCCGGCAGGGCGGCGACGACCTGCGCAAGTTCTACGAGGACATCCGGACGAAGTTCGGCACCGGCCAGTGAGGACGCGGTGACCGCGACGACATCAGCAAGCCCGGCTGCGGACCGGACCGTGGACGCAGCCGGGCCGGCACCGAAGCGGGAGCGGCGCTGGCGCATCCGGCTGCGCCGCGACCGTTCGCTGCTCGTCATGACGGTGCCGGCGGTCGTGCTGCTGGCCGTGTTCGCCTACGCGCCGATGCTCGGGCTGGTCACCGCCTTCCAGAGCTACGACATCTACTCGGGCTTCTGGTACAGCCCGCTCGTCGGTGTGAAGAACTTCGAGCGGCTGTTCCAGGACCCGATCTTCTGGCACGCGCTGGAGAACACGCTCGTCATCAGCGCGGTACAGCTGGTGCTGTACTTCCCGGTGCCGATCGCGCTGGCCCTGCTGTTCAACGAGGTGGCCAGCGGGCGCGTGCGCGCGTTCGTGCAGGCGGTGGTGTACCTGCCGCACTTCTTCTCGTGGGTGCTGGTCGTCACCGTGTTCCAGGAGATGCTCGGCGGCGCCGGGGCGCTCAACACGCTCCTGCGCCGGCACGGGTACGAGACCTGGGACATCATGACGAACCCGGAGGCCTTCAAGTTCCTCGTCACCGCCCAGGCGGTCTGGAAGGAGGCCGGCTGGGGCGTCATCGTGTTCCTGGCCGCGCTCGCCGCCATCGACCAGAGCCTCTACGAGGCGGCCGCGGCCGACGGCGCCGGCCGGTGGCGGCGGCTGTGGCACGTGACGCTGCCCGGCATGCGCGGCGTCATCGTGCTCATGCTCGTGCTGCGCCTCGGCAACGCGCTCACCGTCGGCTTCGAGCAGATGCTCGTCCAGCGGCAGGCGGTCGGGCGTGACGCCTCCGAGGTGCTCGACACGTTCGCCTACTACTACGGCGTCGTCAACAACAACTTCAGTTACGGCGCCGCCGCCGGGCTGTTCAAGGGCGTCCTGTCACTGCTGCTGGTGCTGGCCGCGAACAAGCTGGCGCACGCCTTCGGCGAGGACGGGTTGTACCGCAGATGAGCGTCAACGTGCAGGCGCGCCGGCGCCACCAGGGGCCCGTGTGGGAGGAGCCGCCCGGGCCGGCGGCCAAGGCCGGCAAGGGCATCGTCCTGGTGCTCGTCGTCGCGGTGATCCTGGTGCCGCTGTACTCGATCGTGCTGACCAGCTTCTCCAACCAGGCCGCGATCAACGAGGCCGGCGGGCTGGTCACCGTGCCGAAGGGCCTGACCCTGGAGGCCTACCGGCAGATCTTCACCAACCAGCTCGTCACCCACTCGCTGCTGGTCAGCCTGGTGATCACCGTCGTCGGCACCGTCCTGTCGATGGTGGTGAGCGTGCTGTGCGCCTACGGGCTGTCGCGCCGCGGCTCGTTCGCGCACCGCTCGATCCTGATGTTCCTCGTCGTGACGATGTTCTTCAGCGGCGGGCTGATCCCGTCGTTCCTCGTCGTCACCGCCCTCGGCGGCTACGGGCAGTACTGGACGATGATCCTGCCGCTCGCGGTGTCGGTGTTCAACATCCTGGTGCTGCGGGCGTTCTTCAGCAGTACCGCACCCGAGCTCATCGACGCGGCCCGCATCGACGGCGCCGGGGAGTGGCGCACCCTGTGGTCGGTCGTCATGCCGACCTCGCGGCCCGTCCTCGCCGTGATCACGCTGTTCTACGCGGTCGGCTACTGGAACTCCTTCTTCAACGCCCTGCTGTACCTGCCGGACAACGGCAAGTGGCCGCTGCAGATGATCCTCTACACCTACACGCTGCAGGGCAGCGCGATGCCGGGCACCGGCACCACCGGCACCGGCCAGTACGCCGGCCACCAGCAGATCGCCCACCTCTCGCTGCAGATGGCGGTCGTGACGCTGACCCTGATCCCGATCGTGCTGGCCTACCCGTTCGTCCAGCGGCACTTCACCAAGGGCATGCTGACCGGCGCCATCAAGGGCTGAGCCGGTGCCCGCACTGGACGACGCGACCCGCGGGCGGCTGCTGTTCGGGGGCGACTACAACCCCGAGCAGTGGCCCGCGTCCGTGTGGGACGACGATGTACGGCTGATGCGCGCGGCCGGCGTCAACCTGGTCACCGTCGGCGTCTTCGCCTGGGCGGCCCTGCAGCCCGACCCCGGCCGGTTCACCTTCGAATGGCTCGACGACGTGCTCGACCGGCTGCACGCCGGCGGGATCGGGGTGGCCCTCGCGACGCCCACCGCGTCGCCGCCGCCGTGGCTCGGGCACCGGCACCCCGACACCCTGCCGCAGGGGCCCGACGGCGTGCGCCGCCTCTACGGCTCCCGCAACCAGTACTGCCCGTGCGCGCCGGCCTACCGGCGGGCCGCGCTCGTCGTCACCGAGGCGCTCGCCGCCCGCTACGCCCGGCACCCGGCGCTGCGGATGTGGCACATCGGCAACGAGTACGGCACCGCCTGCCACTGCGAGCACTGCGCGCGGCGGTTCCGCGGCTGGCTGGCCCGCCGCCACGGCGACCTCGACGGGCTCAACGCCGCCTGGGGGACGGCCGTGTGGTCGCAGCGCTACGGGTCGTGGGAGGAGGTGCTGCCGCCGCGGCGCATGCAGTACATCGGGAACCCCACCCAGGAGCTGGACTATCAGCGCTTCGTCTCGGACGCCCTCCTGGAGTGCTTCACCGCCGAGCGCGACGCCGTCCGCGCCGCGAACCCCGCCGTGCCGGTGACGACGAACTTCATGGATTTCTACCGGCACACCGACGGCTGGCGCTGGGCCGCCGAGGAGGACTTCGTGTCGCTGGACACCTATCCGGACCCGAACGACCCGGACGCCGCGCTGCGCGGTGCCATGTCGCAGGACCTCATGCGCTCGCTCGGCGGCGGGCGGCCCTGGCTGCTCATGGAGCAGTCGCCGGGCGCGGCGAGCTGGCGGCCGGTCGCCACGCCGAAGCGGCCCGGGCTGAACCGGCTGTGGTCGATGCAGGCCGTCGCCCGGGGCGCTGACGGCGTGCTGCACTTCCAGTGGCGCGCCTCGCGGCAGGGCGCCGAGCGGGCGCACGGCGCGATGGTCCCGCACGCGGGGCCGGACTCGCGGGTGTTCCGGGAGATCTGCGAGCTTGGATCTTCGCTGGCGGCGCTCGACGGGGTCGCCGGGACATCGGTGCGAGCCGATGTGGGGATCGTGCTGGACTGGGACTCGTGGCGGGCGGTCGAGCTGCCGCACCAGCCCCTGGACGGGTTCTCGTACGTCGACCGGCTCACGGAGTACTACGCGCCGCTGTGGCGGGACAACGTGACGTGCGACTTCGTGCGGGCCGGCGCCGACCTGTCGGGCTACCGCCTCGTCCTGGTGCCGAATCTCTACCAGGTCACGCCGGCCGCCCTGCGCGGCCTGCGCAGCTACGCGGACGGCGGCGGCACCCTTGTCATGGGCCCGTTCAGCGGGGTCGCCGACCCGGAGGAGCGGGTGTTCACCGGCGGCTGGCCGGCCGGGCTCATGGACCTGTTCGGGGTCCGGGTCGAGGAGCACTGGCCCCTCGCCGCAGCGCTGCCGGTCTCCGGCGAGTTCGGGGACTTCGCCGCTGCCGGGTTCGCGGAGTGGGCGTCGTCGCGGGGGGCCGCCGTGGTGGCGACCGCCCGGGGCGGGCCGCTCGACGGGCGGCCGATGGTCCTGCGCCACGGGCGGGCCTGGTACGTGGCCACGCTGCCGTCGGCGCCGGCGATGCGGCGGCTGCTGCGGCGCGTGTGCGCCGAGGCCGGCGTGCGGCCCGTGCTGCCCGATCTGCCGCCCGGGGTGGAGGCCGTGCGCCGCGGCGACCGGGTGTTCCTGCTCGACCACGACTCCCTGGCGGTGTCCGTTGTCGCGGCACCGCATTGAGCTCGCGGCGCCGGCCGCCGACTTCCACGACGGGTTCCCGATCGGCAACGGGCGGCTCGGGGCGATGGTGCACGGCCGGTGCGGTACCGAATGGTTCGACCTCAACGCCGACACACTGTGGTCCGGGGGGCCGCTGCCGCCGCCCTCGGGTCCCTCACCGGCTGCGGTGCTGCCGGCGCTGCGCGCGGCGATCGCCGCGGGGGACCACGCGCGGGCCGATGCCCTCGCGCGGTCGCTGCAGGGTTCGGCGTGGACCCAGTCCTACCAGCCACTGGGGCGGTTGACGGTGACTTATGGCCCGGCATCGACTGCCGGCTATCACCGGTGGCTCGACCTCGCCTCGGCCGTCGCCGTCACGGCGCACGGTGGTACCGAGGTGACGTCGTTCGTCTCCGCACCCGACGACGTGCTCGTCGTCTCCGTGACCGGTGTCCCGGCCTTTCACTCGCCGCACCCGGGAGTGACCTCGTACGAGGTCGACGGCTGCCTCGTGTGGACCGGGCAGGCGCCCGAGTCGGTGCTGCCCAACTATGTCGCCGACCGCTCGCCGGCGGTGACGTACGGGCCGGCCGGCATGGGCTTCGCCGTCGCCGCCGCGGTCGACGGGTCGCGCGTGATCGTCGCCGTGGCCACCGGGTTCCGCGGCCCGTTCGCGCCGCCCTCGACCGACCTGTCCGCGCTGGCTTCCGAGGCCGTCGCCCGGGTCGCCGCCGCCCGGGCCCGCTCGCCGCAGGAGCTGCGGCAGCGGCACGTCGAGGAGCATCGCGGCTGGTACGACCGGGCCGACCTGCACCTGCCCGGCGCGCCGCGCGAGGAGCTGCTGTTCCACCTGGGCCGCTACCTGCTCATCGCCGCGTCCCGCCCGGGCACCCAGCCGGCCAACCTCCAGGGCATCTGGAACGCCGACGTGCGGCCCGGCTGGAGCAGCAACTGGACGACGAACATCAACGCGCAGATGAACTACTGGGCGGCGGAGCCGGCGAACCTGGGGCCGCTGCACGAGCCGCTGCTCACGCTCACCCGCGAGCTGGCCGAGGCCGGCACGGCGACGGCGGCGTTCCACTACGGCGCCCGCGGCGCGGCCGTCCACCACAACACCGACCTGTGGCGCTTCACGGCCCCGGTGCCGGGCGAGCCGCAGTGGGCGAACTGGCCGTCCGCGCTGCCGTGGCTGTCGGCCCACCTGTGGGAGCACTGGACGTTCGGCGGCGACCCGCCGCCCGCGGCGGTGTTCGAGGCGGCGGCCCGCTTCACGCTCGACATGCTCGTCCCGGACGGGTCGGGCGCGCTCGTCGTCAGCCCGTCGACGTCACCGGAGCACGACTTCGCCTGGGGTACCGCCGTCTCCCGGGGCTGCGCGATGGACCAGGAGCTGGCCCGGGAGGTCCTGGAACGCGTGGTGGCCCTGGGCGGCCCGCTCGCCGCGGAGGCGTCCGAGGCCCTGGCCGCGCTGCGCCCGGTGCCGACGGGTGCCGACGGCGCCCTGCTGGAGTGGTACGACGACCGCGCACCGAGCGAGCCCGGCCACCGCCACCTGTCGCACCTGTACGGCCTGTACCCCGGCACCCGCATCACCGAGACGGGCACCCCGGCCGACTTCGCGGCGGCCGGCATGGCGCTGCACAAACGCCTCGCCGCCGGCACGGGCCACACGGGCTGGAGCCGCGCCTGGGTCCTGTGCCTGGCCGCCCGCCTGCGCGACCCCGCGCTGGCGGCGGCGTCGCTGACCGCGCTGCTGGACGACCTGTGCTCGCCGTCGATGCTGACGCTGCACCCGGACGCGGCCCGCCCGACGGGCTGGATCTTCCAGATCGACGGCAACCTGGGCGCCACGGCCGGCATCGCCGAACTGCTGGTCCAGAGCCACGAGGGCACGGTGTCCCTGCTGAAGACCCTCCCGCCGGCATGGACATCCGGGTCGGCGCGCGGCCTGCGCTGCCGCGGCGGCCACGAGGTCGCGCTGTCCTGGTCCGACGGAGGCCTCCACGAGGCCGTGCTTCGCGCCGGCTCCACCGGCCCGCTTGTGGTGCAGTTCCCCGGCGGCCAAGTGACACTGGAGGTCGAGGCGGGGGAGCGGTACCCGCTCGTTCCGTAGCGCATCAGCTGGCGGCGGTATCGCAATCTGCTATACCGCAGGTTGCGATGCGGTGTGTTCCGCGCGGTTTGTGCGCCATGTGCCGCACTGGAGTGTCATTTGCGCTGCGGTTCGCGGTGCTTGGGCTACTTCGCGACGATTCGCAAATCTGCCTTACCGCAGATTCGACATGGCGATCTAGCGTGACATTCGCCGATACTCGACGTGACAGCAATCGCTGTTTCTGCCTCAAGACCACAGCGCCCGGCGGCTACCGGGCGCTGTGGTTGGTCTTCCGTCGCGAGGAGGGAGGACCCGTTCTGTGGTCAATGGTGCCGCAATCTTCCTCCTCTCGGCAATGGCACGCCGGGAGGGAGCACCGTGCCGCTCTTCTATCGCGGACCGCGGGTCCGCATCACGCACTCTTCGTTCGAGACCGGGGTCCGCTACCCGGTCGCCGACTTCGCCCGGGTCTGGGTGGTTGTGCCGCGGGAGCCTGCGGTAGCGCTGGTGGAGGTCTCCTGCTCCAGCGGGGCGTTCGCGGTAGTCGCCGCACTGGCGACGCATCACGCCGTGGGGTGGGTTTTCCTGCTGCTGACGGCGGGCATGATGGCCGGATTCGTGAGACGTCGGCGACGAGCGCGGACGGCCCGCCGGGAGCTGTGGGCGTACATCCCGGGCCACGGCCTGGTCCGCATCTTCACGACCGCCGACCCGGTCGAGTTCGGGCAGGTGCGCCGTGGGCTGCAGCGCGCAATCGAGTGGAACGAGGACACCAGGTCCTGACGACTCGCCGTGTGCGCTTGCGGCACCGCCCGCGTCGGGTGTACTTGTGGGCGGTACCGCAATCTGCCGTACGGCAGATTGCCCGCCGTGGACAGGACCCGATCATTTCATGGCCACTGGTGACTCTCCCGCCGGCGCGCGCAGGCGTCTGCGTCTGGAGATCCGCAAAGCCCGCGAAGCGACCGGCCGCACCCAAGGCCAGGTGGCGGAGGCCCTGAACTGGTCGCTATCCAAGGTCAACCGCATCGAGAACGGCGACGTCACGATCTCGAGCACGGACCTGGACGCGCTGCTCCGCCTGCTCGGCGTGAGTGACAGCGCCCTGATCGAGCGAATGGCGGCGGACGCCCGAGCGGCCCGCAAACGCGGCCGCGGCTGGTGGGACGAGCCCAGGTTCCGTGAGCACGTGCGCCCGACGACCCTGCAGATGCTCCAGTTCGAGAGCGAAGCCAGCGCGATCAGGGCGTTCAACTACGCCGTCATTCCCGGCCTGCTGCAGACCCGCGAGTACGCGGAGGCGGCCATCGGCAACGTGACCGGCGACCTGTCGCCCGAGGCGCGAGTGGTGCGCACCGACCTGCGAATGCTCCGCCAGCGCAAGCTTCGCAGCCGGCCAGACGTTCAGTGCCTGGTCATTCTCGACGAACTGCTGCTCCAGCGGACCGTCGGCAGTGCCGCCGTCATGGCCGAGCAGCTTCGCACGCTCACCGACGCGGCCCGCCGGGCCAACGTGGTCATCCGTCTGCTGCCGAGAGAGACTAGCTGGCCGTACATCGCCATCGGCACGTTCATACTCTTCGACTTCGACAACGTCGACAGTGCCGTCCTGTACCGCGAGTTCAGCCTGACGGACGAAATCGTCCACTCCGCGGATGTCGTCAACGCCCATCGCGCTCGTTTCGAGCAGATGTGGCACAGCTGCCTGTCCGAAGAGGCGTCGGTGGCGGTCATCGAAGCGGCTCATGCGTCGTTGCGGGCGGCCCTTGTTCGTCGCGGGTGAACACGTCACCCGCGGCTCATGTGATGGACAGGCCAGTGTTCTGGCCCTCTTGTGAAGAGGTACTGGGTGCACGACGAGATGCCATTGACTTGGCGCCGGAGTTCGCGGTGCGAGGCGAACAACTGCGTGGAGGTCGCGGTCGCCGGAGACATGGTCATGATTCGTGATTCGTGGAGTCCGACCGGCCCGTTCCTCCGGTTCTCCCGCGAGGACTTCGCGGCGTTCGCCGCTGGACTCGCGCGGGGAGACCTGCAGCTCGAATAGCAGACCACTGGCCGGGCGGTGAGCATCGAACCCGCCGCCCATGCCATTCTGCGGGCGACGGGTGTTGCCCGACCTCGCCGCTTGTACCCTGGAGTTTGGGCGTGACGAGCGTCGATGGGGGCCGGTCATGGCGGGTGATGTCAGGGACGGTGGCTGGAAGGTCAGCAGCCGGTGCGAATCGACCAGCTGCGTCGAAGTTCGTCTGGAGCCGGATCATGTGGTCGTCCGCGCCTCGGCCGACGAGGGTGCGCCGCGGCTCGTATTTCTTCCCGGTGACTGGCAGGCGTTCGTCGCAATGCTCAAGGACCGACACAGCCGCTGAGAGGATCCCCGGGGTGCGCCGATGGGCTACGGTGCCCAGCGTGCCTAACACGATCGACGCCGCCGTCGTCGCGGTCACCGTCTACCCCACGCAGGCCCGGGTCACCCGGCGCGGCCGGGTCACGCTCGACGCCGGTGAGCAGGTCGTCGAGGTCGGGCCGTTGCCGCTCAGCCTCGACGGGGACTCCATCCGGGTCAGCGGTCGTGGTCCGGCCACCGTGCTCGGGGTCGACGTCGTCCTGCGCCGGCAGGAACGGCCCGGGGACGCCACCGTCGCCGCCGTGCGCGAGGAGCGGGACCGGGTCGCCGACGAGTCCGTCGAGATCGACGACGCGGAGACGGTACTGCGTCAGCGCCAGACCTTCCTCACCACGCTGGGCGAGCGGGCCAGCGGCGCCTGGGCCCGGGCCCTGGCGACCGGCGCCGCGCCGGCCGACTCGGTCACGTCGTTCACCACGACGCTCGGCGGCGAGCTGACCGAGGTGCTGACCGCCCTGCGCGAGCTGCGGCAGCGCCGCACCCGGGTCGCCGAGCGGCTCGCCGCGCTCGACCGGCGGCTCGCCGACCTGTCCGGCAAGCGGGAGCCCGACGGGCGGTACGCCGTCGTCGCGCTCACCGTGTCGGCGCCCGGTGAGGTCGAGCTCGACGTCTCCTACCAGGTGCCCGAGGCCGGCTGGCGCTCGACGTACGACGTCCGCCTGGTCGGCGAGACGTTGGAGCTGACCTGGTTCGGCCTCGTCGAGCAGCGCACCGGCGAGGACTGGCCGGAGTGCGAGCTGGCCCTGTCCACGGCCCGCCCGTCGGGCGTCGTCGCGATCCCGGAGCTCGACCCCTGGTACCTCGACCTGCTCGCCCCGCCCCCGCCGCCGCAGCCCTACGGCGCCTACGGCGGTGGCGGCTACCCCGCGCCGGCGCCCATGATGGCCGCGCCGGGCGGCCCGCCGCCGCGCGCGGCCGCGATGGCGGCCTCGATGGACCTGGCCGCGCCGGTCGAGCTGGAGGTGGCCCAGGCGAAGGTCGAGGAGGGCCCGATCGCGGCCACGTACCGCCCGGCCCGCGCCGTCGCCGTCCCCGCCGACGGCACCACCGCCCGCGCCACGGTCGCCGTGTTCGAGCTGGCCGCCCGGCTCGACCACGTGAGCGCCCCGGCCCGCTCGACGGACGTCCACGTCCGCGCCGTGGTGACCAACTCGTCGCAGCACACCCTGCCGCCGGGGAAGGCGTCGGTGTTCCACGAGGCCGACTTCGTCAGCCGTACCGCGCTGTCGACCTGGGCGCCCGGCGAGGAGCTGGAGCTCGCGCTGGGCCTCGACGACCGGGTGCGGGTCGAGCGCGAGCTGGTCCGCCGCACCGCCACCAAGGCGACCCTGGGGTCGAGCCGCCGCCGCGAGGTCGAGTACCGCACGACGATCGGCAACTTCACCGGCCGCCCGGTCCGCATCACCGTCCTCGACCAGCTCCCGGTCAGCCGCCACGACGGCATCGCCGTCCGCGAGACCGCGTTGGAGCCCCAGCCGGCGGAGCGCACCGACCTCGGCGTGGTGACGTGGCGGATGCAGCTCGCCGAGGGACAGTCGGCCACGCTGCGCCTGGGGTACCGGGTGGAGACGGCGAAGGGCATCGAGATGTCCGGCTGGCGCGAGTAGGCGGCGCCGGCTCCCCGGTGCCCGCCGTGCGTCGGCCACGGTAGTGCCGCAGCGGCGGCGAGACGCTGTTCGACCACCGCGCCTACCGCGCCGAGTGGGAGGAACGGGCCCGCGCCCTCGGTGTCGTCCCGGACGTGCTCGGCCCGGTGCCGCACGACGACCTGCCGTCCCTGGTGGCCGGCGCGGCCGCCTTCGCGTTCCCGTCCACGAAGGAGGGCTTCGGCCTGGCCGCGATGGAAGCCCTCGCCGCCGGCGTGCCGGTCGTCGTGCGCGACCTGCCGGTGCTCCGCGAGGTCTTCGGCGCGACGGTCGGCTACGGCACCGACCCGGCCTCGCTCGCCGCGGCCCTGCTGCGGGCGGTGACCACCCCCGACCCGACCCGGCCCGCCGCGCGGCCGGCCGGGCGCTGGCCGCCGCCCACACCTGGACGGCGGCCGCCGCCCGGCACGTCGAGTGCTACGAACGGGTCAGCCGCCGGCCGTCGTTCGGCCCGCCGTAACCGTCGGGGGTCAGTCGGCCGGCCGGCGATACAGGCGGCGGGGGATCGTGTAGGCCAGGTCGGCCGCCGTCTCGAAGGCCTCGTCGAGGTCGAGCAGGCGGCGGGCGACCAGCTCGGCCAGGTAGCCCGCGTCGACGCGGCGGGCCAGGTCGTGCCGGGCCGGGATCGAGGCGAACGCGCGCGTGTCGTCGACGAAGCCCGCCGTGCGGTAGAAGCCCGCGGTCTCCGTGACCGCCTGGCGGAAGCGGCGCAGCCCGTCCGGGCTGTCCAGGAACCACCACGGCGCGCCGAGGTGCAGCGCCGGGTAGACGCCGGCGAGCGGGGCCAGCTCGCGGCTGTAGGTGGTCTCGTCGACCGTGAACGCCACCATCCGCAAGCGCGGGTCATGGCCGAACGCCTCCAGCAGCGGGCGCAGCGACCGGGTGAACTCGGCGGCGACCGGGATGTCGAAGCCGCGGTCCGGCCCGTAGCGCCGCAGGGCCGCGGGTGAGTGGTCGCGCAGGACGCCGGGGTGCAGCTGCAGGACGAGGCCGTCTTCACAGGACATGCGGGCCATCTCGTACAGCATGTGGCCGGCGAACGCCGCCGAGTCCCGCGCGCTGACGGCGCCGCGGAGGGCGGCGTCGTAGATGCGGGCGGCGTCGGCCTCCGGCAGCGGGGTCGTGTCCGCCGACTCGTGGCCGTGGTCGGTGGCGAGCGCGCCCGCGGAGGCGAAGTCGAGCCGCCGGAGGCGCAGCGCGTCGAGGTACCCCCGGTAGCGGCCGGTGTCGGCGCCGGTCAGCCGGCCGAGCTCGGCCACCCCTTCGGCCCACCGTGGGCGGTCGAGGTGCACCAGGGCGTCGGGGCGGAACGTCGGGATCACCTGCTCGCCCCAGCCGTCGGCAGCCAGGCGGCCGTGGGCGGCCAGGTCGTCGAGCGGCGAGTCGGTCGTCGCGAGCACCTCGATGCCGAACCGCTTGAACAGCGCCCGGGGCCGGAACTCGGGCTCGGCGAGCCGGGCGGACAGCTCGTCGTACAGCTCGTCGGCGGTCTCCGGCGCCGGCGCCAGGTCGACGCCGAAGACGTCGACGAGCTCATGCGTCAGCCAGTACCGCGACGGCGTGCCGCGGAAGAGGTGCCAGTGCGCGCAGAACGTCCGCCAGATCTCCCGCGGGTCGCGCTCGGCGCCCACGCCGAGGTCCTCCAGGGCGACGCCGCCGGCGTGCAGCAGCCGGGTCACGTAGTGGTCGAGCGTGATGAACATGCGGGCCGGGTCGGGGAACGCCGCGTCGTCGGCGAGCACGGCGGCGTCGACGTGGCCGTGCATGCAGACGAGGGGCAGCGTACGGGTCTCCGCGTAGAGGGCGAGGGCGATGTCGCGGGCCGTCGGATCGAGCGGGAGGGCGCGGTCCTCGTGCAGCTGCAGGTACCTCATCCGGAGACCTCCGTACAAACGTTTTCATCACTCTGATCTCAAGCCGGGGCGGCCGTCAAGTCCGCATCGACGAGAGTCTTGACAGAGTTGTGCAAAGGTTTTCAGACTACGTGGGAGCGCTTCTAGGGAGGTTGCGTTGGCTGTCACCATCAAGGACGTCGCCCGAGCGGCGGGGGTGTCGCCGTCGACGGTCAGCCGTGCGCTCACCACGCCGCAGCTGCTGCTGCCCGAGACCCGCGACCGGGTCCAGCGGGCCGTCCAGGAGCTCGGCTACCACCCCAACCGGGCCGCGCGCGGGCTCATCACCGGCCGGACCGGCAACATCGGCCTGATCGTCCCCGACCTCACCAACCCGTTCTTCCCCGGCGTCGTCAAGGGCGTGCAGGAGCGGGCCCACGAGGCGGAGTACTCGGTGTTCCTCGCCGACACCGACGAGCACGCCGCCGCCGAGGCGGACCTGGTCCGCGCCCTCGGCAAGCAGGTCGACGGCATCGTGCTGTGCTCGCCCCGCATGAGCGAGGCCGAGATCCGGGCGGTCGCCGGCGAGACCCCGATCGTCATGCTCAACCGGCGCGTCGGGCGCATCCCGTCGGTGACCATCGACATCGGCGAGGCGATCCGGCAGGCCGTCGCGCACCTGGTGGCGCTCGGCCATCGCAGCGTCGGCTACGTCGCCGGGCCGCGCAACTCGTGGTCCAACAAGGAACGGCTGCGCGCGCTGCGCGCCGCCGCCGCGGGCGCCGGGGTCGAGCTGCGCGAGATCGCCACCGTGGCGCCGAAGTTCGCCGGGGGCGTGGCCGTCGCCGACGTCGTCCTCGCCGCCGGGGTCACCGCCGTGGTCGCCTACAACGACCTGGTGGCGCTCGGCCTGCTCAACCGGTTCGCCGCCCGGGGCGTCGCCGTCCCGGCCGACGTCAGCGTCGTCGGCTTCGACGACATCCTGTTCGCGGAGATGGTGAGCCCCGCGCTGACCACCCTCGCCCTGCCGCAGGAGCCGACCGGCCGGGCCGGCGTCGAGCTCCTCCTCGACCTTCTCGAAGACCCCGACCGCGCCGGCAGCGCCCGGCGCGAGCTGTCAGCCCAGCTGATGGTCCGCGGATCCACCGGTCCGGCCCGGACGGCGTGACCCCCGCGCCACGGCGCACACCCCCACACGAACGGAGAGGAACCCGCCATGTCCTCGACCCGCAGAGAGTTCGTCACGGCCGCCGGCCTGCTCGCGGTCGGCCTGGTGACCGGCTGTGGCGCGCCGGAGCAGCCCGCCCCGGCGGCCACCGGCGGTACCGTGCCGGACAAGCCGGGCTCGCCGGCGACCCTGAACATCCTCGACGTCGCCGGCAACCTCCAGCTCACCCAGGGCATGATCGACGAGTACGTGTCGAAGAACGGCGGCGTCATCGCCAGGACCACGTACTCGAAGGCCACCTCGCCCGAGCTGGCCGGCAAGGTCAAGGCCCAGCAGGACGCCGGCCGCGTCGACATCGACCTCGTGCTCACCGGCGTCGACGGCCTCGCCGCCGGCATCGACCAGGGTCTGTGGCAGCCGCTGCTGCCCACGCACGCCGCCCGGCTGCCCGGCATGCAGGACTACCTGCCCGGCGCCGCCGCCATGCAAAGGCTCGCCGGCGACTTCGGCGTCACCATCACCTACTACCCGTCCGGCCCGCTCATCGAGTACCTGCCGGCCAAGGTCCCCAGCCCGCCGACGACCGCGCAGGGGCTGCTGGACTACGCCAGGGCGAACCCGGGCGCCGTGCAGTACGCGCGGCCGTCCAACTCCGGGCCGGGCCGCACGTTCCTCATGGGCCTGCCGTACCTGCTCGGCGACAAGGACCCGAAGGACCCGGTCAACGGCTGGGAGAAGACCTGGGCGTACCTCAAGGAGCTCAACCAGTACGTCACGCTCTACCCGTCGGCGACCAGCGAGACGATGAAGAACCTGGCCAACGGCTCGGCGAAGATCATCGTGTCGACGACCGGCTGGGACATCAACCCGCGCGTGCTCGGCCAGGTGCCGAAGGAGGCCCGCATCGGCGCCCTGGACGGCTTCCACTGGGTCACCGACGCGCACTACGCGGTGGTACCCAAGGGCGTCTCGGCCGACAAGCAGAGCGCGATCCTCAACCTGCTCAAGGACATGCTCACCCCGCAGCAGCAGGCCAAGGCATACGACAAGGGCTACTTCTACCCCGGCCCGGCGGTCAAGAACGTCGAGCTGTCGATGGCGCCGCAGGACAGCCAGCAGGCGATCGCCGACTACGGCCGGGCCGAGTACGCCAAGCTCATCGCCGACCACCCCGTCGAGGTACCGCTGGACGCCAAGGCCCTGGTCGCCGCGTTCGACAAGTGGGACCGCGAGGTGGGCGGCGCGAAGGTGAAGAAATGACCGGCTTCACGGAGCTGCGCCTCGACGGCGTGACCCGGCGCTTCGCCGGGAACGACGCCCTCGCGGGCCTCGACCTGACGATCCGGCGGGGCGAGTTCATCGCCCTGCTGGGGCCGTCCGGCTGCGGCAAGTCGACCGCGCTGAACTGCCTCGCCGGGCTGCTGCCGCTGTCCAGCGGCAGCATCTGGCAGGACGAGCGGCGCCTCGACACCCTGCCGGCCGAGAAGCGCGGCTTCGGCATGGTGTTCCAGAACTACGCGCTGTTCCCGCACCTCACGGTGCGCCGCAACGTCGCCTTCGGCCTGCAGATGCGCCGCCTGCCCCGGGCCGACGTGCGCCGGCGCACCGACGAGGCGATCCGGCTCGTACGGCTGGAGGAGCACGCCGGCAAGCTGCCCGGCCAGCTCTCCGGCGGCCAGCAGCAGCGCGTCGCGATCGCCCGCGCGGTCGTCCTCGAGCCGTCGCTGGTGCTCATGGACGAGCCGCTGTCGAACCTGGACGCGAAGCTGCGGCTGGAGATGCGCACCGAGATCCGCCGGCTGCACCAGTCGCTCGGCCTCACCACCGTCTACGTGACCCACGACCAGGAGGAGGCGCTGTCGCTCGCCGACCGGCTCGTCGTGCTGCGCGCCGGGCGGGTGCAGCAGATCGGCACGCCGGAGGCGCTGCACACGAGCCCGGCCAACCGGCACGTCGCGGACTTCATGGGCTTCCGCAACCTGCTGCCGATGCGCGTGGTCAAGGTCGCCGACGCCGGTGAGGTCGTCGTCGAGGGCGACGGCCTGCGCCTGCACGGCACCGCCGTGGGCCGGTTGCAGCCCGGCGACGCGGTGGTGGCCGGGGCGCGACCGGAGAGCCTGCGCCTGGACGCCGCCGAGGGCTTCCCGGCGACGGTGGAGGTGGTGGAGTACCAGGGCCGCGAGGTCGCGATCGAGGTCGTCACCGAGCAGGGCACGCGGCTGCACGTCCGCACTGCCCAGCGCCCGGCCGTCGGCGACCGGGTGACCGTCCGGACCGACCCGCAGGCGCTGCTGGTGTTTCCCGATGAGTGACCGTCCGGCGCTCGCGCACCGGCTGGCCGAGCGCGGCGTCGACCGGCAGCTGCTGCTCCTGCTGCCCGCCGCGGTCTTCGTGCTGGTGCTGTTCGTCTACCCGTTCTGCTACGGGCTGGGGCTGTCGTTCCAGCCGGCCGAGGGCGGCCCGTTCGGCGCCTACCGGGCGTTCTTCACCGACCCCTACGAGCGCGACACCGTGTGGACCACCCTGCGACTGTCGCTGCCGGTGGCCCTGCTCAACGTCGGCCTCTCGGTCCCCATCGCGTACCGCATGCGCGGCCGCTTCCGGGGCAAGCGGCTGCTCACCACGCTGCTCGTCGTGCCCATCACGCTCGGCACCGTGCTCACCGCGCAGGGCCTGCTGAACTTCCTCGGCCCGACCGGCTGGTTCAACCGGGTCGTCATGGGCCTCGGGCTCACCGACGAGCCGGTCCGGCTCACCCACAACTCCTGGGGCGTGTTCCTCTCGCTGCTCATCACCGGCTTCCCGTTCGCGTTCCTGCTCGTGCTGTCGTACCTGTCGGGCATCGACCCCACCCTGGAGCGGGCCGCGGCCACGCTCGGCGCCGGCCCCGCCCAGCGGTTCCGCCGCATCACCCTGCCGCTGCTCGCCCCGGGCCTGGCGACCACGTTCTGCCTGACGTTCGTCCTCGCGTTCAGCGTGTTCCCGTCGGCGGTCCTGGTCGGCGACCCGGCGGGGGAGACCCGGGTCATCTCGATCGCGGCCTGGCACGCCGGCTACGAGCAGTACGACTACGCCAAGGCCTCCGCGATCGCGATCGTCATGGGCCTCGTGGAGCTCGTCGTCATCGGGATCACGCTCGGCTGGCGGTCCATGCTGTACACCGGGAGCACGGGAGGCAAGGGATGACCACCACGGCGACCGTCGATGCCGTCGAGGCCCCGGTGCGGGCCCGCCGCGCGGTGCGGGCCACGCCGACCGCCTGGCTGGTGTGGGGCTTCGTGATCTTCTTCTTCGTCAACCTCGCCGGGGTCATCGGCTCGGTCGTGGTCAGCTCGTTCGGCCGGCAGTGGTTCGACACCTGGCTGCCGGAGGGGTTCACCGGGCGCTGGTACGGCGAGGCGTGGCGCGACTTCGGGCTGCTGCCGGTGCTCGTCACCACCGTCGAGGTGTCGCTCACCGTCGTGGTGGTGTCGGTGCTCATCGGCGTGCCGGCGGCCTACGTGCTGGCCCGCCGGCCGTTCCCCGGGCGCCGCGTGCTCTACCTGCTGTTCCTGCTGCCGATCCTGATGCCGCCGATCACCTACGGGATCCCGCTCGCGACCGTGCTGTACAAGTACGGGTTCGCGGGCCACTTCAGCGGCGTCGTCCTGGCGAACCTGGTGCCGTCGGTGCCGTTCGTGATCCTCACGATGACCCCGTTCATCGAGCAGATCGACCCGGCGATCGAGCGGGCCGCCCGCATGTGCGGCGCCGGCACCGGCCGGATCTTCGTGCGGATCCTGGCGCCGCTGCTGGTGCCCGGCATCCTCGCCGCGTCGATCCTGGTGCTGGTCCGCACGGTTGGTATGTTCGAGCTGACCTTCCTCACCGCAGGACCCGACTCCACCACCCTGGTCGTCGCGCTGTACAACTCGATGTCCGCGGCCGGCATCCGCGCGCAGCAGTCCGTCGACGCGATGGCCGTCATCTACACCGGCACCATGCTCGTGCTGCTGGTGCTCGCGCTGCGCGTGGTCAACCCCACGCAGCTCGTCGCCCGAGTCAAGGAAGAACCGGAATGAAGATCGCCGACGTGCGGGTCATCGTGACCTGCCCGGGCCGCAACTTCGTCACCCTGAAGATCGTCACGGACGACGGCGTCCACGGCGTGGGCGACGCGACGCTCAACGGCCGGGAGCTCGCGGTCGCGAGCTATCTGCGCGACCACGTGGCGCCCGCCCTCATCGGGCGCGACGCGAGCCGCATCGAGGACACCTGGCAGTACCTCTACAAGGGCGCCTACTGGCGCCGCGGCCCGGTGACGATGAGCGCCATCGCCGCCGTCGACACCGCGCTGTGGGACATCCTGGGCAAGGTCGCCGGCCTGCCGGTGTACAAGCTGCTCGGCGGCCGCTCGCGGGAGGGCGTCACCGTCTACGGCCACGCCAACGCCGCCACCACCGACGAGGTGCTGGCCGAGGTCGCGCGGTACGTCGACCTCGGCTACAGGGCGGTCCGGGTGCAGACCGGCGTGCCCGGCCTGGCCAGCACCTACGGGGTCAGCGGCGACAAGATGTTCTACGAGCCGGCCGACGCGGCGCTGCCGACCGAGAACGTGTGGTCGACCGAGAAGTACCTCGCCCACGTGCCGACGGTCTTCGCCCGGGTCCGCGACGAGTTCGGCCCCACCGTCAAGCTGCTGCACGACGTGCACCACCGGCTCACCCCGATCGAGGCGGCCCGCCTCGGCAAATCCCTGGAGCCCTACGCGCTGACCTGGATCGAGGATCCGGTGCCGGCCGAGCTCCAGGAGGGCTTCCGGCTGATCCGCCAGCACACCACCACGCCGATCGCGGTGGGCGAGGTATTCAACACGGTGTGGGACTGCGAGACGCTCATCCGCGAGCAGCTCATCGACTACATCCGCGCCACCGTCGTGCATGCGGGCGGCATCACCCACCTGCGCCGCATCTTCGACCTGGCCGCCCTGCACCATGTCCGCTCCGGCTCGCACGGCGCGACCGACCTGTCGCCGGTCTGCATGGCCGCCGCCCTGCACCTCGACCTGGCCATCCCGAACTTCGGCCTCCAGGAGTACATGCGGCACACCCCGGAGACCGATGTGGTCTTCCCGCACGGCTACCACTACGACGGCGGCTACCTGCACCCGGCCGAGACCCCCGGCCTCGGCGTCGACATCGACGAGGCGCTCGCCGCGCAGTATCCGTACCGCCCGGCCCAGCTGCCGGTGAACCGCCTGGAGGACGGCACGGTCCACAGCTGGTGACGGTCCCGGAGCTGCTGCGCATCACGCACCTCGACACCGAGCTGCGGACCCGGCGGCGGCTCGGGTCCCGGCTGGCCTAGAGGCGGCCGCCCGCCGTGTCGGAGGAGAGGCGCTGGGCCACGTAGATCGGGATCACCGACAGCACGATGAGCACCGCCGCGACCACGTTGATGACCGGGGCCTGGTTCGGGCGGAACAGGTTGGCGAAGATCCAGATGGGCAGCGTCTGCACGCCCGCGCCGGCGGTGAACGTGGTGACCACGATCTCGTCGAAGCTCAGCGCGAAGGCGAGCAGCCCGCCGGCGAACAGTGCCGAGCGCAGCAGCGGGAACGTGACGAACCGGAACGTCTGCCACGACGACGCGCCCAGGTCGGCCGAGGCGTCCTCCAGGTTGCCGCCTAGGCGGCGCAGCCGGGCGAGCACGTTGTTGTAGACGACGACCACGCAGAACGTGGCGTGGCCGACCACCACCGAGAACAGGCCCTTGCCGACGCCGAGCGGGCCGAGCACGGTGCGGAACGCGCTGTCCAGGGCGATGCCGGTGACGATGCCGGGCAGCGCGATCGGCAGCACCACGAGCAGCGACACCGCGTCCCGGCCGAAGAACCGGTGCCGTTGTACCGCGAACGCCACGAGCGTGCCGAGCACCAGCGCGATCGCGGTCGCGCCCAGGCCGGCCTTCGCCGACGTCCACAGTGCCGCGCGGGCCCCCTCGTTCTCCCAGGCCCGCAGCCACCACTCGGTGGTCCACCGCGGCGGCGGCCAGGCGAAGGTGCGGTCGGCGTTGAACGAGTTGACCAGCACGACCAGTAGCGGCACGTAGATCACCCCGAGGCCGAGGACCATCGCCACGCGCAGCAGCATCCGGGCGGTGCGCGACAGCGTCACAGTTCCTCCAGGGCGCCGGAGCGGCGGACCGCGACGAGGTAGATCACCATGATGAGCACCGGGATGGTGGCGAGCGCGGCGGCGAACGGCAGGTTGTTGGCCGCGCCGATGTTCGCGTACACCAGGTTGCCGATGAGCTGCGTCTTGCCTCCGACGATCTGGACCGTGATGTAGTCGCCGAGCGACAGCGAGAACGTGAAGACCGAGCCGGCGAACAGCGACGGCACGATCATCGGCAGCACGACCGAGCGCAACGTGCGCCAGTTGCGCGCCCCGAGGTCGGCCGACGCCTCCAGCAGCGAGTCGGGGAGCCGCTCCAGGCCGGCGTAGAGCGGCAGGATCATGTACGGCAGCCACAGGTACGACAGGACGATCACGGTCGCCGGCAGGCCGTAACCGGGACCGTGGCCCGGCCCGCCGAACAGGGAGTCGATCGGGCCGCCGTTGGCCAGCAGCACCCGCCACGCGTAGGCCTTGACGAGGTAGCTGGCCCACAGCGGGGTGAGGACCGCGACGACGAGCCAGCGCCGGCTGCGCGGCGGCGCCACCTTGGCCATGTAGAAGGCCATCGGCAGCGCCACGAGCGCGGTGACGGCCGTGACGGCGGCGGCGACCCCGACGGTGCGCAGGGTCACCGCCCGGTACACCTCGCCCGTCACGACGGTGCGGAAGTTGTCCAGTGTGGGCTGCCGGACCACCTCGCCGGTGAACCCGTTGACGGTCCAGAACGCCGACACCAGCAGCACCGCGAGGGCGCCCAGGTAGGCCAGGACGAGCCAGGTCAGCGGCGCGGCGAGGAGGGCGGCGAGTCGGACCCCCGCGTGGCGGTGCAGCCACGCGGAGACCCGGCGGTCCACAGTGGAGGGTGCGGTCATCAGCCCTTGATCTCGGTCCAGGCCTGGGTCCAGGCCGCGTAGTCCTTGCACTTCACGTCGGTGCGTCCGTCGATGCACTGGGCCAGCGGCGTGGTCCAGTACCAGACCTTGCCGAAGTACGCCTCGTCTTCGGCGTGGAACGTCGCGCAGTGGTCCTTGGCGGCGGTCTTGGCGCAGGCCAGCTTGTTCGACGGCGCCTCGCCGAACCACTCGGCGACCGCCGCGTTCGCCTCCGGCGAGACGATGTGGTTGACCCACTTGTAGGCGCAGTTCGGGTGCTTGGCCTTCGACGACACCATCCAGGTGTCCGACCAGCCGGTCGCGCCCTCCTCCGGCAGGATCGCCTCGACCGGCACGCTGTCGGCCTTGGCCAGGTTGACGATGACCTGCCACGTGGTACCGAGGACGCTGTTGCCGGCCTTGAAGGCGGAGATCTCCTTGGTGTAGTCCGACCAGTACTCGCCGATCACCTGGTTCTGCTGCTTGAGCAGGTCGACGGCGGCGGCGAACTGCTTGTCGTCGAGCGCGTAGGGGTTCTTGATGCCGAGGTCCGGCTTGGTCTTCATGAGGTAGACGGCGGCGTCGGCGATGTAGATCGGCGAGTCGTACGCGGTGACCTTGCCCTTGTACGGCGAGGCCGGGTCGAACACGACGCTCCACGAGGTCGGCGCGGTCTTCACCACGTCGGTGCGGTACATGAGCAGGTTCGCGCCGCGGCCGTGCGGGACGCCGTAGGCGACGCCGTCGACGGAGTTCCAGGCCTTCATCTTCAGCCCGTCGAAGACGTCCTTGTAGTTCGGGATCAGGTCGGTGTTCACCGGGGCCACGTCGCCGCCGTAGATGAGCCGCAGCGAGGCGTCGCCGGAGGCCGACACGACGTCGTACTCGCCGGTCTTCATCAGCGTGACCATCTCGTCGGAGGTACCGCCGACCTTCACGTTGACCTTGCAGCCGGTCTCCTTCTCGAAGCCGGTGACCCAGTCGACCTTGGGGTCGGTGCTGCCGTTCTCGACGTAGCCGGCCCAGGCGACGATGTTCACCGAGCCCTCGCCGGCGCCGAGCGTGGCCAGCTTGTCGATCTGCGGCGGCTTCAGCCCGCCCGGGCCGCCACCGGTACCGCCGCCGCCACCACCGCTGTCGCCACAGGCGGCGAGCGCGAGCAGACCGACGGCAGCGGCCGCGGTCCACCACTTCGTGGATCGCATAGGGACTCCTCGGGGAGAGACGGTTTGCAGTCAGGGGATCGTGATGACGTGCTCCGGCGACCACGTCAGCCGGACGGTGGTGCCGCGCGGGTCCTGCAGGTCCGCCGGCGTGTGCCGGCTGTGCTCCAGGACCACGAACCGGGGCCCGGCGTCGAGGTCGACGACGTAGCGGATCGCCGGCCCGGCGTAGACGACCTCGGCGACGGTGCCTTCGGCGACGGTCACGCCGGCCGTCACCGGCCCGTCGATGGTGATCTTCTCCGGGCGGATCGCGTAGGTGCCGTCCGCGCCGACCAGCTTGCGGGCGGCCGCGCCGGTGAGCAGGTTGGAGGTGCCGACGAACCCGGCGACGAACGCGGTGGCGGGCCGCTCGTACACCTCGGCGGGTGGGCCGACCTGCTCGATGCGGCCCTGGTGGAACACCGCGACCCGGTCGCTGAGGGTCAGCGCCTCCTCCTGGTCGTGGGTCACGAAGACGAACGTGATGCCGACCTCGCGCTGCAGCGCCTTGAGCTCGATCTGCATCTCCTCGCGCAGCTGGCGGTCGAGCGCGCCGAGCGGCTCGTCGAGCAGCAGCACCCGCGGCCGGTTCACCAGCGCCCGGGCGAGGGCGACCCGCTGCCGCTGCCCGCCGGACAGTTCCGCCGGGCGGCGGTGCCCGAGACCCTCGAGGCGCACCGAGGCGAGCGCCGCCTCGGCCCGCTCGCGGCGCTGCGCCCGCGGCACCCCGCGGACCCGCAGCCCGTACTCGACGTTGCGCCGCACGTCGAGATGCGGGAACAGCGCGTAGTCCTGGAACACCGTGTTCACGTCGCGCTCGAACGGCGCCGCCCGGGTCACGTCGGTGCCGCTGAGCAGCACCGTGCCGGCCGTCGGCAGCTCGAACCCGGCGATCATCCGCAGGACCGTGGTCTTGCCCGACCCGGACGGCCCGAGCATCGCGAAGAACTCGCCGTCGCCGATCTCCAGGTCGATGCCGGCGACCGCCTCGACCTCGCCGAAGTGCTTGCGCAGACCACGCAGCACGATCGCCGGGCTGTCCTGCACCGCCGCCTCCTCGCCACGTGTGGCCCACGGTTGGACGCCAACCGTAGGCAACCCGGCCAGCACCGGTAAATGGACGGATGTCCAAGCGTTGTGCCCGTTGTCTGTGCGGCCGTACAGTCACGGCGTGGCGCTGCGCCTCGCCGACCTGCTCGCCGACCCGACCCTCGACCTCCGGCTGGTCGACGGCGCGGCGGCCGCGCTCGCCCGGACGATCCGCTGGGTCGCGGTGACCGAGCTGGCCGACCCGCGGCCGTTCCTCTCCGGCGGCGAGCTGGTGCTGACGACCGGGCTGCGCCAGCGCAGCGCCGCCGCGCAGCGGGAGTTCGTCGCCCGCATCGCCGAGCGCGACGTGGTGGGCGTCGGCTTCGGCATCGGCCTCACCCACAAGGCGGTGCCGGTCGCGACCCTCGCGGAGGCCCGCCGGCGCGGCCTGCCGGTGCTCGAGATCCCGTACTCCACGCCGTTCATCGCCGTCGACCAGTTCGTGGCCGACCGCATCCTGGAGGAGCAGTACGGCCGCTTCCACGACCTGCTCGACGAGTACGACACCCTGGCCCGCTCGCTGCTGTCCGGCCGCGGGCTCGGCGCGCTGGTCGATTCGCTCCAGCAGATCCTCGGCGCCCCGGTCATGGTGCTCGACCAGCAGGCGCACATCCTGGCGGCCGCGCCGGGCGCGCCGGCCGCGGCGCCGTGGCCGGTCGAGGAGATCCTGGCGGGCGGCGCCGCGGGGCTGACCGCGACCCCGGTCCTCGTCGAGGAGACGGTGGTGGCGCACCTGTGCTGCCGCACGCCGCGCCGCTCGGCCGACGTCCTGCCGTACGCGGTGGCCCTCGTCGGCCTGGAGCTGGCGCGGCGCCAGGCGGTCCTGGCCGGGCAGCGCCAGCTCGTCGGCCAGGTCCTGGAGGACGTCATCCGCGGCGGCATCACCGCGGCCGAGGCCGAGCGGCGGCTCGCCACGTTCGGCATCCAGGTCGCCGCCGGCCATGCCGTCCTCGTCGGTACCGCGGACCCGGCCGGCGACCTGCCGGTGCGGCTCACCGGCGTGCCGCAGCTGCCCGGCGCGATCACCGCCGTCGTCGACGAGTGCCTGGTCGCGGTGCTCACCCCGGGCCAGGACCCGCGCCGGGCCGCCCTGCTGCTGCTCGACCAGCTCGGCCGGTCCGGCTCGGGCGCCCGGGTCGGCATCGGCGGGCGCCGCGCGGGCGTCGCCGGGCTGCGCTGGAGCTACTACGAGGCGTTCGAGGCGATGAGCCGCGGCCCCGGCGTCAACGACCGCGAGCGGATGAGCCTGACCGGCCTGCTGCTGGCCAGCGAGGACGTCCCGCTGCGGGACCTCGCCGAGGACCTGCTGCGCCCGCTGCGCGAGTTCGACGCCCGGCACGGCGGTGCCCTGGTGCGGACCCTGCGCGAGTACCTCGACGCGAACGGCTCGGTCGCGACCGTGGCCGAGCGGCTCATTGTGCACCGCAACACCGTGCGGTACCGCGTCGAGCAGATCGAGTCGCTCACCGGGCGCTCGCTGAGCAGCACCGCCGACCGCGTGCAGCTGTGGCTGGCCCTGGCCGCGACCCGCCTCGGCACGCCCTGACCGGATCCCGGGACTGTCCCGGTGACGCACGAAGGGCCGCGCGGGAAGTCCCGCGCGGCCCGTTCGTATGTGGAGACGTCAGCTCAGGTCGAAGCGGTCCAGCTCCATGACCTTGACCCACGCGGCGACGAAGTCGCGGACGAACTTCTCGCCGGCGTCGTCGGCCGCGTAGACCTCGGCCAGCGCGCGGAGGATCGAGTTCGAGGCGAACACCAGGTCGGCGCGGCTGGCCGTCCACTTCACCTCGCCGGTCGCGGCGTCGCGGCCCTCGAAGATCTCCTCGCCCTCGCCGACCGCGCTCCAGACCGTGCCGGGCTGGAGCAGGTTGACGAAGAAGTCGTTCGTCAGCGTGCCCGGGCGGCTGGTGAGCACGCCGTGCTGCGCGTGCTGGGCGTTGGCGTCCAGCGCCCGCAGGCCGCCGACGAGCACCGTCGTCTCGGGGGCGGACAGCGTCAGCAGCTGGGCCCGGTCGACCAGCAGCTGCTCGGTCGGGCGCGACTGGCCCTTGCCGAGGTAGTTGCGGAAGCCGTCCGCGGTCGGCTCCAGCACGGCGAACGACTCGACGTCGGTCTGCTCCTGCGACGCGTCGGTGCGGCCCGCGCGGAACGGCACCTCGACGTCGAAGCCGGCGTCCTTCGCGGCCTTCTCGACGGCGGCGGAGCCCGCCAGCACGATCAGGTCGGCGAGGGAGATCTGCGCGCCGGTCCCGGCCGCGTTGAAGTCGCGCTGGATGTCCTCGAGCGTGCTGAGCGCCTTCGACAGCTCGGCCGGGTCGTTGACCTCCCACTGGTTCTGCGGGGCGAGGCGCACCCGGGCGCCGTTGGCGCCGCCGCGCTTGTCGGTGCCGCGGAACGACGCCGCCGACGCCCACGCGGTCGCGACGAGCTGCGCCACGCTCAGGCCCGACGCCAGCACCTTGGCCTTGAGGGCCGCGACGTCCTCCGGCCCGACCAGCTCGTGGGTGACCGCGGGCAGCGGGTCCTGCCAGATCAGCTGCTCCGCCGGCACCTCGGGGCCGAGGTACCGCGAGACGGGGCCCATGTCGCGGTGGGTGAGCTTGAACCAGGCGCGGGCGAACGCGTCGGCGAACTCGTCGGGGTGCTCGTAGAAGCGCCGCGAGATCCGCTCGTAGTTCGGGTCGACGCGCAGCGCCAGGTCGGTCGTCAGCATCATCGGCGCGTGCCGCTTGGCCGCGTCGTGCGCGTCGGGCACCAGCTCGCCGGCGGCCGGGTCGGTCGGCTTCCACTGCTTGGCACCGGCCGGGCTCTCGGTCTGCTCCCACTCGAAGCTGAACAGCGTCTCGAAGAACGTGTTGTCCCACTTCGTGGGGGTCGGCGTCCAGGCGCCCTCGAGGCCGCTGGTGATGGCGTCGCCGCCCTTGCCGGTGCCGTGGGCGTTCTTCCAGCCCAGGCCCTGCTCCTCGATCGCGGCGCCCTCCGGCTCGA
Source organism: Dactylosporangium sp. AC04546 (assembly GCF_022095675.1). Lineage (GTDB taxonomy): Bacteria > Actinomycetota > Actinomycetes > Mycobacteriales > Micromonosporaceae > Dactylosporangium. The sequence continues at coordinate 170,179 of NZ_JAHYSG010000007.1, forward strand.
CGCCGACCTTCGCGGCCGGGCCGGCGCCGTGCGCCTTGCCGAACGTGTGGCCGCCGGCGATGAGCGCGACGGTCTCCTCGTCGTTCATCGCCATGCGGCCGAACGTCTCGCGGATGTCGCGGGCCGCGGCCTGCGCGTCCGGGTTGCCGTTCGGGCCCTCCGGGTTGACGTAGATGAGGCCCATCTGGACCGCCGCGAGCGGGTTGGAGAGCTGGCGCTCGCCGCTGTACCGCTTGTCGCCGAGCCAGGTGTCCTCGTTGCCCCAGTTGACCTCGGCCGGCTGCCAGACGTCCTCACGGCCGCCGGCGAAGCCGAACGTCGTGAAGCCCATCGACTCCAGGGCCACGTTGCCGGCGAGGATCATGAGGTCGGCCCAGGAGAGCTTCTGGCCGTACTTCGCCTTCACCGGCCACAGCAGGCGCCGCGCCTTGTCCAGGTTGCCGTTGTCGGGCCAGCTGTTCAGCGGCGCGAAGCGCTGCTCGCCGGAGCCGCCACCGCCGCGGCCGTCGTGCGTGCGGTAGGTGCCGGCGCTGTGCCACGCCATCCGGATGAACAGCGGGCCGTAGTGGCCGTAGTCCGCGGGCCACCAGTCCTGCGAGGTGGTCATGACCGCGGTGATGTCGGCCTTGACGGCAGCGAGGTCGAGGGTCTTGAACGCCTCGGCGTAGTTGAAGTCAGCGCCCAGGGGGTCGCCTGCCGGCGGGTTCTGGTGCAGGACGGTCACGTCCAGCTGGTTGGGCCACCAGTCCCGGTTCGACCTGGCCTTGTCCGCGGTTGCCACGTTGCTCTCCTTGGTTGGCTCGGAAGCGATCCGCGAAAGAGTGTGGACCAATTTTCTGGAAAGAGTCAAGAAAAACGCCGACTGTTCACCGCAGGTGGTGGTCCAGCCACGGACGCAGGACGGGTAGCACATTGACGGCCTGCATCGCCCCCATGTGGTCGAGGCCGTCGAACACGGTGACCGCCCAGCCGAGCGCCTCCAGCTCGGCCCGGGCCGCGACGACCGGCCCGGCCAGGTCGACGGTGACGCCGCCCCAGCGCTCGTCGTAGGTGATCGAGTCGGCCGACCCGACCAGGCACAGCCGCGGGATCGTCAGCCCGCCCTGGGCGGCGCGGTCGTCGAAGTAGCGCAGGGCCTCGTACAGCGTGACGAACTGCCGGGTCTGCGCCTCGGACAGGGTGAACTCGGCGCTCGACCAGTCGTCCCCGTCCCCGGCTCCGGCGGGCGCCGGCTGGGGGTCCGTCGCCGCCGCGTGGGCCGCCGCGGTGACCTTGAGCATCGCCGCGTACGGCCCGCCGACCGGCGGGTAGCCGCCCATCGCCAGCCCGGTGAGCCGGTCGGTCCGCAGCGCCAGCTGGAGGCCGGCGACGGCGAGCCAGGAGTACCCGTAGTAGGCGAACCGCTCCACCCCGGCCGCGTCCGCGACCGCCAGCAGGTCCGCGGCGAGGGCATCCGGCGTGAGCGTGTCCGGCTTCGGCGTGCCGAGCACATGCCCCTCGTAGTCGAAGGCCACCACCCGGTACCCGTCGGCGAGCCCGTCGATCAGCGTGCGCCCGAGGGCCGGGTCGGCGCCCCACCGGCGCAGCTCGTCGGCCTGCGCCCCGTCGGCGGGCGTCGGGTTCACTGGCAGCAGCACCGCGGGCCCGTCGCCGTGGACCTCGATCGTCATCCGATTGCCGTCATGCAGTCGTACCTCAGTCATGACCTCTACCGTATCGTTGCACCACCCTGTGAGGATTTACCGCACGTACGACACCTGGAGAGGGGATGAAGGCTCAAACCCCGGTGCAGCACCGCCCGGTCGACCTGGCCCGGGAGCACGGCATCTCACCGCAGACGGTCCGCAACTACGAACGCGACGGCGTGATCCCGCCGGCGGAGCGGGCCGAGAGCGGCCACCGGCGGTACACAGCCGTCCACGCGAGCGCCCTGCGCGCGTATCTGGCGCTCGTCGCGGCCCACGGCTACGCGACCGCCGGCGACGTCATGCGGGCCGTCGCGGCCGGCGACCTCGACACCGCCCTGCGCGCGGTGGACCGCGGCCACGCCCAGCTGCTGCGTGACCGCGAGACGGTCGACGCCGTCGAGTCGGCGGCCCGCGTCCTGACGGCCGCCCCGCCACCGAGCCTGCCGGACCGGGCGTTGCCGATCGGCGCGGTCGCGCACCGGCTCGGCGTGCGGCCGGCGACCCTGCGCAAGTGGGAGCGCGCCGGCGTCCTGCGGCCGGAGCGCGACCGGGCGACCCGGCAGCGCGTGTACCGCCCGGCCGACGTCCGCGACGCCGAGCTCGCGCACCTGCTGCGCCGCGGCGGCTACCTGCTGGCCCACATCGCCACGGTCGTCGACCAGGTGCGCACGGCCGGCGGCCCGGAGCCCCTGGCCGCGTCCCTGGCCACCTGGCGCGAGCGCCTCGCGACCCGCTCCCGCGCCATGCTCACGGCCGCCGCCCGCCTCGACGAGCACCTGCGCGCCCTGGGCCACTGACCGCCGCGCCGCGCCGCCTCGTCCCGCGCCCGCTGGGTCACTGTGGTCGCTCGGCGGATATTCCGGACAGGAATAGATATTCCCCTCAGGAATATCGCGTGGCCGAACACCACCACCACCACCCCACCCGGCGGGAGGTGGCACGCCGGCTCGGCGTGGGACGGGCGGGCGGCTACGGCTTGGGGCGCTCCTTCGTGCCCGCCGCGAGCAGCGCGACCACCTCGGCGATGCGCGCCGGGCGCTGCTCGGGGTGGCGCTTCGTGGCGTCGATGTAGCGCAGGTACGCGCGGCGGTAGAACTGCGCGAGCGAGTCGAAGAACGCCCCGGCCGCCGGGTCGGCCGCCAGGGCCGCGGCCAGGTCGTCGGCGAGGTCGGCGCGCTGCGGGCCCTCCGGGAAGAGCTCGACCGTGACGGTGTCGCCCGCTGCCATGCCGCAGTCGCGAAGCCAGGCCGGGCCGACCAGCAGCCGCGCCCCGGCCTCCGTGCCCGCCGTGGCCACCTCGCCGCGGACGCGGATGCCGTCGACCGTGCCGCCGACCAGGTGGCGGGGCTTGCGGCCCCAGACCGTGTCGGGGTCGAACGGGACCGGGATCACCAGGTGGCCGCGCGGGCCGGCCGCCACCGTCGTGGTGAAGCGCTCCATGCGGCCAACCTACGCGCTCAGTTCAGCTGGAAGAGCGTGAGGACCGCGGCGTGGTCGGAGGACCAGGCGTTGGCAGACGGGTTCGTCTGCGACGGGGTGCCCTCCCAGACGGCCTCCGAGGACAGCACCGTGAGCGGGCCCTTGTAGTGGACGAAGTCGATGCGGTCCTGGGGCTCGGGCTCGCCCGCGTGGGCGTCGTAGCCGTAGCCGCCGGTGAAGGTCTTGTACACCGGGGACCAGGTCGCGCCGGGGGTCGTGGCCGGGTTCGGGTGGGCCTGGCGGTACGAGTCGACGAGGCCCGCGTTCGCCGGAACCGTCGAGGTGGGCCAGGGGACGGCGCCGTAGCCGCAGCGGGCGTTCGCGGCCGTCCAGTCCAGGTGCGACGGGGCGTTGAAGTCACCCGTCAGCAGGACCGGGGTGGTCGCGGACGCCGCCAGGTCGGCCGACATCGCGGCGACGATGTCGGTGATCTGGCCGGTGCGGCCCGACGACGACTCCCGGTTCAGCAGCTGCTGGACGCTCATGCGGCCGAAGCAGGCGTCGTACGGGCCGTACGGGGTGTAGCCCAGGTGGGCGCTCCACAGCCGCAGCGACCGGGTGCCCAGGTCGATCCGGGCGGCCACCGCCGCGCCGGCGACCGTCGGCGTGGTGGCGGTGATCGGGTAGCGGCTGAGGACCGCGGTGTCCGAGTTCTGGAAGTAGGACCAGCCGAGGGCGGTCGCCAGGGACTGGGCGGCGGTCTGGTTCTCCTGGATGCCGACGACGTCGACGTCGCGTTCGAGCAGGAACTTCAGCTCCTTCTCCAGGCCGTTGGAGACCGCGGTGCCGCCGTGCCAGAGGTTCCAGCTCAGCGCCCGGAACTGCGGGACGAGCGCGCCCGACTGGACCCGGATCGTCACCGTCGCGTCGGCGGTGCCGGTCGTCGTGGTGGCCCGGACGCCGACCGTCGCGGTGCCGGCCGCGGCCGGCGTGCCGGTGACGGCGCCCGCGGCCGAGACCGTGACCCAGGCCGGGCCGGAGGTCTTGGTGAAGGTGAGGCCGGTGGTACCGCCCTGGACGAGCCCGCCGACCGTCGCCGCGTACGCGGTGCCGGCCTTGGCGTTGCGCAGGGTGAACGCCGGGGTGGGGAAGCGCGGGGCGGCGGTGCTGGTCAGGCGCACCCGGACGGGCTGGGCCAGCCAGGTGTAGCCGTCGTTGTAGAGGTAGAAGACGATGTAGTCGCCGGCCGCCAGGCCCGACGTCGGCAGCGTCGCGGTGCCGCCGGTGCCCGGCGTGTAGGCCCAGGTCAGCGACGGTCCGACGTAGGCCTGGTTCACCGGGCCGTCGCCGGGGTCGCGGTACAGGCCGACCCAGTTCTTGGCGTTCGGTTTCGACGTGGTGTAGCTCAGCTGGATCGGCGCGCCCGCGGCGCCCGTGGCCGAGCCGAGCGTCAGGGTGCCGGTGGGCGCGGCCGTCAGCTGCACGCGGACGGGCTGGGCGAGCCAGGTGTACCCGTCGTTGTACAGGGAGTACAGGACGTAGGCGCCCGGCGCGCGGCCGGTCGTGGGCAGCGTCGCGGAGCCGCTGGAGCCCGGCGTGTAGGTCCAGGCGAGCGACGGGCCGACGTACGCCTCGTTCACCGGGCCGTTGCCCGGGTCGGCGTAGAGCCCCACCCAGTTCTTCGCGTTCGGGCGGGGGGTGGCGAAGTCGAACCGCAGCTCGGCGCCGGCGACGACGGTCGCGGTGGGCACCGTGAGCGTCCCGTCGGCGGCCGCCCGGGCGGGCCGGCCCGGCAGGGTGACGGCCAGGGCGGCGATCATGATGACGGTCAGGACGCTGGACAAGAGGCGCATCGGGGGCTCCGCGGATCGACGGACGGCGATCAGGTGAGCATCGGCACCCGGCGTGCATGCGACGTGACATCGGATCGACGGGCGACCCAACGCTGGCTGACCTTGGTGGATGCCGTCGGTGGACCGTGTGCGGATCGTGATCGGGGCGTCTTGCGCGGCCCGTGCCGGGTGCCCTACTGTCGGCCCCGCCTACACCCCGACACTTCCGGACGGAAGGGATACGCCGTGCGCCCCGATCACGACGAGCCGACCGAGCCGCTGGACGCCGGTGACGGCCGCGGCGAGGCCTCCGGCGCGGGCGTCCTGGTCGCCATCGGTGTGATCGGCATCCTGGTCATCATCGGCTTCGTCTTCAGCGTCGTCAGCCGCTGACCTGCGGATCCTGCCGCGGCAGGTTTCCTTACCGTATCCGGTGCACCGAAGAATTTACGTGCGGACGCCGCTGGGCACCCCATCGCGGCGGCCGGTGAACGTACGCTACGTGAGCGGGGGCATACGCGTCCGTTGCATGTAGAAGCTTCGATCAAGTGCACCGAGGAGCTCGGGTCTGTGAGCGGAAGTCCTGTCCGTGTCCTGCTGGTCGACGATCACACGCTCTTGCTGGAGGCCGTGTCCGAACTGCTGCGCATGGAGGACGACATCGAGATCGTCGGCACCGCGGGCGACGGCGGGTCGGCGGTCGCCATGGCCGCCTGCGTGCTGCCCGACATCGTGCTGCTCGACATCGAGATGCCCGGGGAGACGCCCCAGGAGACGCTCGCGCGGATCAAGGACGTGTCGCCCGCCTCCTCGGTCATCGCGCTGAGCATGCACGACGGCGCCGGGCTGGTGCGGGAGATGCTGTCCGCCGGCGCCCGGGGCTACCTCCACAAGAGCGTGAGCCGCCAGGACCTCGTGGCCGCCATCCGCAGCGTCCACCGCGACCGCAGCCGGATGGTCGTGTCGGTGTCGAGCAACGGCTTCCACGCCCCCGACCCCGCGGACACCACGGGGCCGGGCGCGCTGTCCGCCCGCGAGCACGAGGTGCTCGCCCTCGCGGCCCAGGCACTGAGCAACCGCCAGATCGCCAAGCAGATGTCGATCACCGAGGGCACCGTCAAGCGCCACCTGCGCAACATCTTCGCCAAGCTGGGCGCCGTGTCGCGCATCGACGCGGTCAACAAGGCGACGGCGCCGGGCGGCCAGCCCGGCTATCCGGGCCGCCGCTCAGCCTGAGACCCGCTCGGGGACGGCCTCGGACTCCAGGCCGCTCACCCGGCGCTCGCGCAGCAGCGCGAAGGCGAGCACCGCCGCGACCGCGCAGAACACCGCGCAGGCCACGACCGCCACCCGCACGCCGGAGGTGTGCGCCTCGGCCAGCAACGTCCGCAACGCGCCGCCCGGCAGGCCGGTCACGTCGCCGCCGACGACCTGGTTGGCCAGCTCACCGGCGTTGCCCTGCTGGTCGGGGAAGCGGCCCAGCCCGTCGGCGATCTTCGGGCGCACGACCGACACCACGATCGCGACCATGCCCACGACCGCGACCGCCTCGCTGGCCAGGCGGACCGTGTTGAACATGCCCGCCGCCATGCCGGCCCGCGCCGGCTCGACCGTGCTCACTGCGGCGCCGTCGAGCAGGCCGACCATCGCGCCCATGCCGACGCCGATGAGCAGCAGCGGCCCGGCCAGCGCGAGGATGCCGACCTGCGGGCTCACCACGGTCAGCCCCAGGCACCCGGCGGCGATGATCAGCATGCCGGCGCTGAGCATCACCCGCACCGGGACGCCCCGGGCGACCAGCCGGCCGGCGAGCAGCGGCGAGACCAGGATCGGGCCGGTCATCAGCAGCATCGTGAGGCCGGCGCCGCGCGCGTCGGCGCCGGTGGCGCTGATGAAGTACGCCGGGAGCACCACGAGCAGCGCCACGAACCCGACCGAGATCCCCACGTTGAGCAGGTTGACCGAGATGAACGCCTTGTTCTTGAGCAGGCTCAGGTCGAGCATCGGGTCCGGCCGGCTTCGCTCGACGAGCGCGAACACGACCAGGACGACCGCCGAGGCGGCGAACAGCCCGATCACCTGCCCGCTGCCCCAGCCGTACTGCGGGCCGGAGATGATCGCCAGCGTGAACAGCACCAGGCTGGCCGTGAACGTCACGACTCCCGGCCAGTCGACCCGTCCGCCGCCCGGCCCGCGGCTCTCGGCCACGAACGGCAGGCCCACCATCGACGCCACGACGATCACCAGGTGCGCCACGAAGACCGCCCGCCAGCCGAACGCGCCGACGAGCAGGCCGCTGGAGGTCGGCCCGAGCGCCAGGCCGGCGCCGATCGTCACGCCGAGCACGCCGAACGCCCGCGCCCGGGCCGCGCCGTCGAACGCCGAGGCGAGGATCGCGGTCCCGGCCGTCATGATGCCGGTCGCGCCGAGGCCGGCGAAGCCGCGGGCCACGTCGACGACGTAGATGTTCGTGGCGAAGACGGTCACGAGCAGCGACAGCGCGTAGAGGCCGGTGCCGAGCGTGAAGATGCGCCGGCGGCCGAAGCGGTCGCTGAACGAGCCCGCCACGAGCATGAGGCTCGCCGCGACGATGTTGTAGGAGTTGACCACCCACTGGAGGGGGACGAGGCCGGCGTCGAGCCGGGCGCCGATCTCGGGCAGGGCCGCCGACGTTCCGCTGATCCCCAGCGGCACGATGAGAACGGCCATGCAGACCACGAATAGCGTGATTCCCGGATGGTTCCGGGTCGGTGTCGCGGAATTGGCCAGTGCCGTCATCCGAGCGTGCTCCCTCGCAATGTGAAAATGCCGACACCGTCACGTCATCATGCGGAAACGCGGACCCGCAATGCGGTGACACCCAAAGACCCGCGGCATGTCACTTAAGAGGCATCGCCGCTGCCCGCTTGGTGGCAGGTAACATGCGCCAGTTCCCGTAGCATTGAGGAAGGTCAAAGCGTGTCACTGGGGGAATGAATGCTGAAACCCGAATGCGTGCGCTACGGCATCCTCGGCCCGCTGCAGTTGCGGGCGGGCCCGGAACCGCGGCCGTTGCGCGGGCCGAAGGTCCGGAAGGTCCTGGCCCTGTTGCTGGCCCGGGCGAATCAGGTGGTGTCCGCCGACACGCTCGTCGACGAGCTGTGGGACGAACAACCGCCGAAGACGGCGGTGGCGACCCTGCGCACCCACATTTACCATTTACGACGGTCACTGGACAATGTCGCGCCGGGACTGAGCGACCGGCTCCAGACAGCGGAGACGACCGGATACGTGCTGAGCGCCGGGCCGGGGCAGCTCGACGTGCACCGGTTCGGCGAGCTGACACGGCAGGCCGCGGACGCGGAGCCGGCCGCCGCCCTGCGGCTGCTCGACGAGGCGCTCGGCCTGTGGCGCGGGCCGGCGCTGTCGGACCTGCCGGCCGGGCGCCCGCTGCGCCAGCACATCGCGCAGCTGGAGGAAATGAAGATCACGACGCTGGAGTCGTGGGTCGGCCTGCACATGCAGCTCGGCCGGCACCGGGCGCTCGTGGCCGAGCTGCGCGGGCTGGTGTCGAGCTACCCGCTGCACGAGTGGTTCCACACCCGCTACATGGAGGCGCTGTTCCGCTCGGACCGGCGCAGCGAGGCGTTGCACGCCTACCAGCGGCTGCGCCGGATCCTGGCCGACGAGCTCGGGATCGACCCGTCGGCCCAGGTGAGGACCCTCCACCGGGAGATCCTCACCTCAGGGGCCTGAGCGAGAACCTCACCAGCGGACCGGCAGCGCCGTGGGCCGGCGCAGCAGCACGCCGTCGTCCCACGGCAGGGCCGCCGGGTCCGCGTCCAGCTCGAGCGCCGGGAACTCGGTGGCCAGCCGGGTCAGCACCGTCGCGATCTGCAGCCGCGACATCGCGGCGCCGAGGCAGTGGTGCATGCCGTAGCCGAACTGCAGGTGCCGCGGGCCGGTGCGGTCCGGGTCGATGACGAGCGGGTCGGGGTACACCTCGGGATCCCGGTTGGCCAGGAACGCGTTCGGGTAGACCAGGTCACCCTCGCCGAGCTCCCCCACTGTGGTGCGCAAGGGCCGGGTCGCGACCCGCGGAAACGCCGACATCCGGCCCAGCGGGATGAACCGGATCAGCTCCTCGACGAGCCGCGGCGCCACGTCCGGCTCGGCGACGAGACGGTGCCACAGCGGCGGCGCGGCCAGCAGCGCGTACAGCGACTTCGTCAGCACCGACAGGCTGTTCTGGTCGCCGCCGAGCACCGAGGCGAGCACGAGCCCGGCCAGGTCGGCGTCGGTGAGCGGCGGGTCGCTGCGGTCGCGGGCCGCCAGCAGCCGGGCGATGAGGCCGTCCGGCCGCACCGGCCGCCGCCCGCCGACGAGGTCGAGCACGTAGTTGTACACCAGGAAGAAGTGCTCGACGAGGCCGTCGACGTCGTCGCGGGCGGCGATCTGCACGATCCGCGCCGAGGGGCGGAAGTGCGCCACGTCCTCGTCGGGGATGCCCAGCAGCAGGCAGTTGAACCGCAGCGGGATCTCGTCGAGCACGTCGGCGAACAGGTCCGGCCGGCCGGACGCGCGCAGCGCCGCGAAGCGCGCCGTGATGAGCTCCTGCAGCGCCGGCAGCAGCGCGCCCATCGCGTTGGCGCTGTAGTCGCTGGTCACCAGCGCCCGCAGCCGTGGGTGGTGCGGCAGGTCGAGGTTGATGAGCAGCTCCGGCGGCGTGATCGTGGGCAGGAAGCTGGGCCCGTCCGGAGTGTTCGTCACCGACCGGCTGAACGAGGAGTCCATGAGGACGGCCTTGACGTCCTTGAAGCCGGTCAGGTGCGCGGCGGTGTGGCCGCTGGGCAGGACCACCTGCGGGATGCCGCTCGGCGTGCGGTCCTGGATCACGGTGTACAGCGGGGAGGGGTCGAGGCCGGGGATGTCGCCGATCGACACCCGGACATTGGCGGCAGTCGTCACGTCGTCTCCAGTTCGATGAGGGCGAACAACAGGTCACGGGCGTCCGTGTCGGTGCGGTGGTGCACGGCCCGCCAGCCCAGCGACCGGGCGGCGGCGCAGTTCTCCGCGACGTCGTCGACGAGCACGCAGTCCCCGGGCTCGACGCCGGCGGCGTCGGCGGCCATCCGGAAGATGGCCGGCTCGGGCTTGCGCACGCCGACCTCGCAGGAGTTGACGACGCAGTCGACGTCGCCGACCGGCCGGACGATCTCCCGCCAGTACGGCTCCCACTCGCGGACGTTGTTGGTGAGGATGCCGACCCGGCAGCCGTGCTCCCGGACCGCGTGCAGCGTCGCGACCATCGCGTGGTTGGCCTCGATGCCGTCGAACCACTGCCCGCCGAACGTCTCGAGGCGGCTGCGGGACAGGTCGGCGCCGGGGTAGTGCACCCGCAGCGCCGCCCGCAGCCGCCGGCCCCACTCGGCCTCGGTGATGAGCGCGACCTCCAGCGCCGCGAGCGGGTGCCGGCCGAGGTCGGCGGTGACCGCGTGCATCGCGGTCTCCAGCTGCTCGCGCGACAGGCCGGTCTTGCGCTCGTAGGCCGCGAAGATGTCGGCCATCGGCGGCGACAGCACGCCGCCGAAGTCGAACCACACCATCGGCTTCACGACGGGCTCCCGGTGCTACCGCGCACGACGAGGCAGCCCGCCGAGCCGTCCGGCCCGAGCGCGGTGAGCAGCGCGACGGCGCCGGAAGGCCCGTGCGCGCGCCAGTGGGCGAGCACCGCGGCCAGCTGCAGCGCGCCGTTGGCGCTGAAGCACTCGCCGACGACGTCCTTGACCCGCAGCTGCGCGGTGTCCGCGCCGACCGTGCGGCGGATCGCCCGCTGCTCGGCGCCGTCCAGCCCGGCCAGGCCGGTGGCGCCCGGCGCGACCAGCGACACGTCGCCGGGCCGCACGCCGCTGCGCTGCAGGGCCCGGGTCACGGTCCGCGCCAGGCGGTGCGCCATCGGCGGCCGGGCCTCGACCGGCCCCGGCGACTCGACCTCGCACGCGAGCAGCTCGGCCACGGCCGGCCGGCCCGCCGCCGTGGCCGCCTCGGCGTCCTCGACCAGGAACAGCGCGCAGCCCTCGCCGATCGGCACCTGCGGGTCGAGCAGCCGGGTGGCCCGCCAGCCCCACGCGGTCTGCGGGCACAGCTCCTCGACCCCGCCGAGCAGCACCCGGCCGACCTGCCCGGCGTTGATGGCGTTGCGCCCGTACCGCACGGCGTGGAAGCTCGACAACTGTCCACCCGCGACGGTCGCGTTGACGCCCCGCAGCCCGTTCCAGATCGCGATCTGCCCGGCGCAGCAGTTCATCACCGTGTTCGGGAAGGTGGCCGCGTCGACCAGGTACGGCTCGTCGCGCACGAGCGTGTCGCGGGCGAACTCGCCGATGCTGCGCAGGCTGCCCGCGCTCGTCCCGACGACCACGCCGGTCCCCGCCGGGTCGTCTGCCGGGTCGGCGCGCAGCGCGAGGCGGCTGCTGACCAGCCCGAGCGCGGTGGTCCGGTCGAGGTACCGGGTGCCCTTGCGCCCGACGTGCTCGGCCAGCCGCAGGTCCTCGACGAGTCGTACGGGCTCCGGCAGTACCTCCTGGCCGGGCAGCCGCTGCGGGTCCGCGCACGCCGCCGCCCGCCCGCCGAGGGCGTCGACGAGCGCGCCGAGCCCGATGCCGGCCGGCGTCACCACGCCCTCGGCGGTGACGGCGAGGGGCCGGACCGCGGTTGTCGTCGTCATGCGACCTTCCCCAGGATCGTGATGGCGTTGTTGCCCCCGAACGCGAACCCGTGGTTCTCGGCGATCCGCACGTCGGCCGTGCGGGCCGTGCCGGGCACGCAGTCGAGGTCGGGCCCGAGCGCCGGGTCGACCGTGCGCAGGTTGGCCGTCGGCGGCAGGAACCCGTCGTGGATGGCCCGGCAGCAGACGAGCGCGCCGAACCCGCTCGCGGCGCCCATCGTGTGGCCGAGCATCGACTTGATCGAGCTGATCGGCGGCACCCGGTCGCCGAACACCTCCCGGACCGCCGCGACCTCCGTCACGTCGTTCGTCGGTGTGCCGGTGCCGTGCGCGCAGATGTAGTCGACGTCGGCCGGCGTGATCCCGGCGCTGCGGTGCGCCGACCGGACGCACCCGGCGATGCTTGCCGCGTCGGGGTGCACCATGTGCTTCGCGTCGCAGCTCAGCCCGTAGCCGAGGAACTCCGCGTAGATTCGGGCGCCCCGGGCGACCGCCCGGTCGTACGGCTCGAGCACGAGGGCCACGCCGCCCTCGGCGGTGAGGATGCCCTGCCGCTCGGCGTCGAACGGCCGGCAGACCTCCTCGGTGAGCGCGCCGAGCCGGTAGAAGCCGGCGTGGTTGTACCGGTTCACCGAGTCGGCGCCGCCGCAGACCATCAGGTCGGCCTCGCCGGTGCGGACCAGGTCGGCGGCGTAGCCGAGCGCGTAGTTGCTCGCCGCGCACGCCGTCGACAGGGTCAGCGCGTCGCCGGTCAGCCCCAGCTCGGTGTTGACCGCGACCGCGATCTGGCTGGCCGGGACCTGGACGACCAGGCCCGGGTCGAGCGACTTGAGGCCGCCGCCGACCCACTCGGCGGCGAGCCGGTCGACGACCTGCGACTCGCCGCTCGTGGTGCCCATGACCGAGCCGGCCCGCAGCCGGTCCAGCTTCGCCCCGTCGAGGTCGGCGTCGCGGACCGCCAGGACCGCGGCCGCCGCCGCGAGCAGGCTGCTGCGCCCCCATCGCTGCGCCGTGACCCGCCGCAGCAGCGCGGCCGGGTCGAAGTCGCGGACCTCGCCGGCCCGCACGTAGGGGAACCCGGTCGTGTCGAAGCCGGTGATCGGCCCGGTGCCGACCCGGCCGGCCCGGATCGCCGCGGTCAGCGCGTCGGCACCGATGCCGAGGCTGCTGACCGCGCCGAGCCCGGTGACGACGACGCGCCGGTTCATCCCTGCGCCTCCACCGCGGCCCGGATCGCGTCCAGGTTGACCAGCCGCTCGATCTCCGCCGGTGGCAGCTTCACGCCCAGCTCGCGGTCCATCCGCGAGACGATCTGGATCAGCGCCAGCGAGTCCGCCTCGTACTCGTCGACGAAGCTCGCCTGCCCGTCGAGCTCCTCCGGGGTCAGGTCGAGCTCGAGCTCGTCGACCACGATCTGGCGGATCCGCGCCAGCCGCTCATCGACGGTGGCCGCGACCGAAGTGTTTGACATTGCCGCCTCCCCGCAATTCGACGCCCCTTTTCGGCGTCACCGGTCGGAAGCGTAGATCGCGGATCGGCGATTGTTGAGAGCAATACCACTGACGGGACATCGGGCCGGATATTAAGGGGTATTGACACCCTTCGGTCGCGGCGCGGGCTCCACGGCGATTCTACGGTACTTCTACGCGCCGCTGGAAGCCTGTGGGAAACGCATTCGAGGCAACCTTGCGAGCGAGGAGCGGCGATGAGCTTGGAGACCCAGAAGCCGGCCCCATCCGTGCCGGACCGGCGGCCCGGACCGGCCCGCCTGCACCGGCCCCTGCTGTTCGTCGCGGCGGTCACCGCCGTGGGCTTCCTGTGCACCCTGGCCGGCCTGGTCGCCGACGACCGGACGCTCGGCGGGGCGCCGGTGTGGCTCAAGCCGATGAAGTTCACGCTGTCGTTCGGCATCTACGCGATCACGCTCGCCTGGCTGCTGCCGCGCTTTCGCCGGGGCCGGCGGGTGGCGTGGTGGGCCGGCACCGCCCTCGCCGCCGCGCTGCTGGCCGAGCTGGGCGCCATCTCGTTCCAGGCCGGGCGCGGGCACTACAGCCACTTCAACACCGTCACGCCGCTCGACGCGCAGGTCATCCAGGTCATGACGGTGGGTGTCCTCGCGCTGTACCTCGGCAACCTCATCCTCATCGTGGTGCTCCTGCTGCGCGACCACGCGCTCGAACCGGAGCTGCGCTGGGCGTTCCGGCTCGGCCTGCTGCTCGCGTTCGCCGGCATGGTCGAGGGTTTCTTCATGAACCTGCCGACCGCCGCGCAGCAGGCGGCGGCGCAGGCCGGCCAGCCGACGCTCATCGGCGCGCACACCGTCGGCGCGCCCGACGGCGGCCCGGGCATGCCGGTCACCGGCTGGAGCACGATCGGCGGCGACCTGCGGATCCCGCACTTCCTCGGCATGCACGCCCTGCAGCTGCTGCCCCTGGTGGCGCTCGCGCTGCGGGCGCTCAGCCGCCGCCGGCCGGTCCTGCGGGCGACCGCGACCCGGGTGCGGCTCGTGCTGGTCGCCGCCGGCGCCTACACCGGGATCGTGGCGCTGACGACCTGGCAGGCGTACCGCGCGCAGCCGCTGTTGCGCCCCGACACCACCACGCTCGCGGCCGTCGCGGCACTCGTCGTCCTCACCGCCGCGGCGGCCGTTCTGGTCGTTTCGGCTGGACGCTCCGCGGACCGGCGAATATAGTGGACATCGCCTTTCCCGTCATTGGAAAGGCGTCCGGGAATGCTTCCGAGCGAATTCGAGCGAAACGGGACGCGGGGCGATTATGGTCAGCGTTCGCAGCAATTCCGAGATCGGCGACCGGGTTGCGCAACAATTCGACGACCCCGACCTGCGCGACCTCGTCGGGCAGGTCCTTGCCGGCCTCGGCCCGGGCGGGCTCGCGGTGGAGCTGGCCGGGCAGTATGGCGCGGCGGCCGAGGCGCTCGGAGCGCTCTTCGACGAGGTGGCCGCCGACCTCGCCGCCGCCGGGGCCGAGCCGCGCGCGCTCGCCGAGGCCCTCGTGGCGCTGCGCCGGTGCGCCGACGCGTGGCTCGCGGCGATCGCCCGGGCCACCGAGGCCGCACAGCGGGAGCGCGACCAGGCGGACCGCACGGCGTACCGGCAGCGGCTCGCCCGGGAGATCCACGACCAGTTCGGCAACGGGCTGAGCGTCGTGATGCGCCGCCTCGACCTGTACAAGCTGACCCTCGAACGCCACCCCGCCGCGGCCGCCGAGCGGATGGACGCGGTGAGCGCGTCGCTCGACGAGCTGTTCGGCGTGGTCCGCTGGATCACCACCGACCTGCGGCCGTGTGAGGCCGGGCCCACCGAGTTGGAGACGGCGCTGTGGGACTTCGTGCACTCCGTCGAGCCGGCCCGCACCGACATCACGATCTCCGTGCACGGCTGGGAGCACGGCCTCAGCGACGAGCTGCGCTGCGAGGTGGTGAGCGTGCTGCGCGAGGCGATGCGCAACACGCTCGCCCACGCCGACGCGGCCCGCCTCGACGTGGCCGTCCAGGTCTCCTCGGCCGGCGTGCGCGCGACCGTCGCCGACGACGGCACCGGCTTCGACCCCACCGTCCCGGGCGAGGGCAACGGGCACGGCCTGCGCTCGATGGCCGAGCGGGTGGCCGGCGCCGGCGGCACGCTGCGCGTGGCGAGCGAGCCCGGCGCCGGCACGAAGATCGAGGTCTGGTTCCCGCTCGACGCCCGCGGTGGGACCGACGGGCCGGCCGCGGTCCCGGTGCGGCCGCGGGTCAGAGTCCCATCGCCAAACCGCCGCTCACCGGGACCGCCGCGCCGGTGACGAAGGCGGCCTCGTCGCCGGCCAGGAAGCGCACGACCGCGGCCACCTCCCGCGCCGTGCCGGTGCGGCGCAGCGCGGTCTGGCGGACGAGGTCGTCCCGCCGCCGGTCGGACAGGTCGGAGATCATGTCGGTCTCGATGAGGCCCGGCACGACGACGTTCGCCGTGATGTTGCGCGGCCCCAGCTCCCACGCGAGGGACCGGGCCAGGCCGAGCATCGCGCTCTTCGAGGCGGCGTAGTTCGCCTGCCCGGGGGAGCCCATGAAGCCCATCACCGACGACACGAACACGATCCGGCCCCAGCGCGCCTTCAGCATGCCCTCGCTGGCCCGCTTGGCCACCCGGAACGCCGCCACCACGTTGGTGTCGAGCACCGTGGCGAAGTCGTCGACCGCGAGCATCGGCACGAGCGCGTCCCGGATGATCCCGGCGTTGGCGACGAGCACCTCGACCGGCCCGTACTGCGCCTCGATCTCGGCGAACGCCGCCTCGACGGTCGCCGGGTCGGTGACGTCGCACCGCACCCCGAACAGCCCCTCGGGCGGCTCGCCGGTCCGGTACGTGACCGCGACCTTGTCACCCGCGTCGGCCATCGCCCGCGCGACGGTCAGCCCGATGCCGCGGTTGCCACCGGTCACCAGCACGGTCCTGCTCACGACTTCCCCCCGGTTCGTAGGAAACAGACCAGCTCGGCGACCGGCGCCGCGTCCTGGTGGACCTGCACCGGCACGGCCAGACGACCGTCCGGCTCCGTGCGGTACACCGGCTGCGGCATGCTGAGGCGGACCGCGGCGTCCAGTTCGGCGTAGCGCAGGAACCGCGCCCGCAGGCCGAGCGCCGTCGCCGGCCCGCCCGCGACCAGCAGCGCGAACTGCCGGGCGCCCTCCATGAGCACCATGCCCGGATGGTGGTCGTAGTCGTGGTCGAACATGCCCCGGTTGCCGAACGCCGGCCGCAGCTCCGCGACCGGCCCGGGGACGCCGGGGACGACGTCGGCCAGCACCACGTTGGCCGGGTCGCGCCGGCCGACCAGGCCCGGCGCGACCGTCCGCCCGGGGGACCGGCCGGCGCGCAGGTCCACGGTGGTGGGCGGATCCGAGCGCCGCTGGAGGTACCGCAGCCCCCGGTAGTCGCCGGCCGACATCGCGCTCACCTCCATCGCGACCGTGCCCAGCCGGTGACCGCCCATCTCCAGCTCCTGGTGCACCCGGAAGTGGCGCACCTCGGCCCCGCGCCGGCGCACCTCCGGGAACGTCATGACGATCCACAGCTCGCCCGGCGCGGACCCGACGCACAGCCCGTCGCCGTCGGCCAGCTGCACCTCCAGCGTCCGCACCGCGAACGCGGTGCCGAGCGGCACGTCCAGGAAGCGGTGGCAGGCGTACATCGCGGCCTGCCGGCCCGCCTCGGCGACGAGCAGGATGTCGAAGCGTCTCGGGGTCGACAGGTCGTCGCTGTAGTACGCGTGGGCCATCGGCAGCTGGGCCGCCGCGACGTAGGCCGGCCCGGGTGTCTCCTGCACGTCGGTGACGAACACCTCGGCGACCGCCGCGCGGTGCACCAGGTGCCGGTCGACGGTGCTGCGGAACGACACGTCGGTCACTCCCTTCGCCGAACTCGGTTGGGTCCGGTCGAAGTATTCAAGGCCGGTGTCGAACCGGTATCGATGTCACGTAAAAGCGGGGAGGATCAGCAGTACCTGCTCGGCCTGGCAGGCGGGCACCGCCGAGCCGTCGACCTCCACGGTGATCCGGACGGTCACCTGGATGCCCCGCAGCAGCTCGACGACCCCCGTCACCGCGCCGCGCCCACGCACCCGCGACCCGGCCGGCACGGGTGTGCGCAGCCGCACCTTGTTGAACCCCGCGTTGACCGTCATCCCGGAGTGCTCGACCCGCAGCAGCCGCGTCACGAACGTGGTGCACAGCGCGAGGGTCAACGCGCCGTGGGCGACCGTCGTGCCGAACGGGCTCTCCGAGCGGGCCCGCCCGGCGTCGACGTGGATCCACTGGCGGTCCCCGGTGACGTCGGCGAACGCCAGAATCCGGGCCTGGTCGACGACCTCCCACTCGGTCGTGCCGAGGTCGCCGACCCGCACCGCTTCGATGTCAGTGAATGCAGCCATGCCCCGATTCTGTCGGGTCCGGATAGAAAGCGCGTCGAGGCGTCACAGGAACCGCCAGAGGTGGTCGCTGGTGCCGTTGTCGTCCCAGACGACGATCTGCGCGCCCTGGGCGGTGGAGGCGCCGCTGACGCCGAGCACACGGCCGCCGTTGGCGCTCTGGATGCGGAACGTGCCGTTGCCGGTGTAGCGCAGCCGCCAGCGGCGGTCGTTGGCACCGGTGTCGGGGAGCTGGACGGCGCGGGTGCCGTTGGCCGTGCCGACGTTCTCGACGCCGAGGACCTTGCCGCTGTTGCCGTTGCGCAGGCGCAGGTAGGCGCCGTCGACGACGGCGGTCCAGAGGTGGTCGGCGGTGCCGTTGTCGTCCCACTGGACGACCAGGGCGCCGTCGGCCGTGGACATGCCGGTGACGCCGAGGACGCGGCCGCTGGCGACGTTCTGGATGCGGCGGGCGCCGTTGGGCACGAACCGCCACAGGTTGTCGGCGCTGCCGTCGTCGGGGGTCTGCACGGCCTGGGCGCCGTTGGCGGTCGAGTTGCCCTGGATGCCGAGGAGCTTGCCGCTGTTGGCGTTGCGCAGCTTGTGCGCGCCGTCGCCGTTGTCGACGACGGTCCAGCGGTGGTCGGCGGTGCCGTTGTCCGTCCACTGCAGGACGACGGCGTTGTCGGCGGTGGACATGTTCGTCACGCCGAGGACCTTGCCGCTGTTGCGGTTGCGCAGCCTGACGTCCGCGCCGTCAACGACGAGCTCCCAGTCGTGGTCGGCGGTGCCGTTGTCGGTCCACTGCAGCGCGAGGCCGCCGTCGGCGGTCGACATGTTCTGGATGCCGAGCACGAGCCCGCTGGCCGCGTTGACGAGGCGGTAGTTGCTGCCGCCGGTGCTCCAGTAGACGGTGTAGTTGAAGCCGTGCGCGTCGTGGAACGGACCGAGGCCGACGTTGCTGCCGTTGGCGCTGGCGGTGAACTGCAGCGCGGTGGTGCTGGTGCGGGTGACCGACGCGGTGGTGAGCGCGGGGAGGGCGGTCAAGGCGGTACTGCCGTAGTTGCCGGCGAGGACGACGGGTCCATAGTGGACGGAGACGACGTTGGCGTTGTCGTTGGCGGCCCTGACGGCGACCTGCATGGGGAGCTTGACGGTGACGGTGTCGCCGCTGGTCCAGGTGCGGTTGAGGCTGGCGTAGGTGCCGGGGGTGGCGTTCTGGGTGGTGCTGTTGACGCTGATGGTGGCACCGGTGGTCCAGGCGGGGATGCGGATTCGCATGGTCCAGGTGCCGCCACCGGTGATGGTCAGCGTGGTCGTGTCGCTGGCCGGGTAGGTGGTGGTCTGGGTGATGGTGACGTTTTGCTGGGTCCAGGTGAGGACGGATGGGACGAACAGGTTGACGGTGAGGGTGGTGCTGTTGTGGAAGTAGATGGAGTCCATGAGTTTGGTGTTGGTTTCGACGCCGGTGCCCTGGCAGCACCAGAAGCTGTCGTAGTCGGTGCTCCAGGTGCCGCCGCCCCAGGCGGGGCCGACGCCGCGGCGGCCGCCGGGGCGTAGTGGGGTGAAGTAGGTGATGTGGCCGTGGGTGTCGGTGGGGTTTTGGGCGCCGATGAGGTGGTTGAGCAGGGCGCGTTCGTAGTAGTCGAAGTAGGTGGTGTTGTCCGGTTGCAGGAGCCAGAGTTCGCGGGTGAGTTTGAGCATGTTGTAGGTGTTGCATTGTTCGCAGGTGTCGTTGGTGAGGTAGCCGGCGATGGCGTTGGGGGCGCGGAAGTGTTCGGCCTGGCTGT